>JAGCPH010000043.1 GCA_017645275.1 Bacteroidales bacterium
GCCATCATCGCCATGATTCCGCTGGTGACGCCTGTGGCAGCGACGATTTTTCTAAAAGAGAAGCTCTCGCCGATGAACATTTTGGGCTTCATAGTGTCGTTTGTCGGTGTTATGATAATGCTGATAAACAAAGACTTAGAGTTCGTTGCTTCAACTAAAGGTGTAATATTTTTGTTCTGCGCGGTGATAGTGGCGGTCGGCTATTCCATCTCATTGGCAAAGCTGACAAAACTGTATAAACCGTTGACAATCACATGGATGCAGAACATCGTCGGAATGATTTATTTCCTCCCGATGACCATCATCATGGAGCAGTTTGAGCCGTCGAACTTTGGAAACATCAGCGAATACATCGTGCCGCTGGTATGTCTCGGTGTGCTTTGCAGTGCCGTCGCCTATTCGTTGTGGGCGTTCGCATTCAGCAAACTCGGCGCGTCGAGAGCAAACGTATACAGCAACCTTATCCCAGTGTTTACTGGCATTTTCAGTTTCATATTAGGAATTGAGGCACTGTCGAGCAATAAGATTCTAGGCATCATTTTGGTTGTCGTCGGCCTGGTGTTCTCTCAAATCAGAAAAAAGGAGGCTTAGTCATGATTACGAGCAAGACAAATCCTAAGATCAAGAATATCATCAAGTTAGAGAAGGCTTCGGAGCGCCGTGAGCAGAACCGCATCCTCATCGAGGGTCGGCGTGAGATCGAGCGCGCCGTGGCGAGCGGATTTGAGATTGACACGTTATTTATGTGTCCGGACCTTGCAAAAGAAGGTGCCGGGATAACGGCGCGCTCGGTCGAGGAGGTTTCCCTCGACATCTTCGAGAAGATAGCCTATCGTGAGGGCAGCGATGGCTTGTTGGCGGTCGCCATACCAAAATATGCTGATTTACAAGCGTTTAAGCCAAAGAAAAAGAACCCGCTCATCATAGTGCTCGAGACCGTGGAGAAGCCGGGAAACCTCGGGGCGGTGCTGCGCACCGCCGACGCCGCCGGTGTGGATGCCGTCATCATCGCCGACCCGAGAACGGATTTGTACAACCCCAACGCCATCCGTGCCAGCGTGGGATGCATATTCTCGGTACCGCTGTTCGCCTGCTCGTCGGAAGAATGCATCAAATGGCTGAAAGACAATAAGATAACGATATATTGCACATATTTGAAAGCTTCAATCGACTACCTCGATGCTGACTTCAGAAAGGCGTCGGCGATAGTGATGGGAACGGAGGCGACAGGCATCTCGCAGCAGTGGGTCGACGCCGCCGACCAGAACATCATCATCCCGATGAACGGCATCGCGGACTCGCTGAATGTAAGCGTCACCACGGCTATTGTAACGTTTGAGGCTATAAGACAACGCAGGATTTAATCGGTGCCCTAAAGGGCAGAAATCTTACAAAATCTTTTAAAAAATCAAACAAAATGTTCTTCGTAGAATATTTTGAAAGATTTTAAAATAAATTTTGTAAGATTTTGAGCCGAAGGCGACCCATAAAAAAATTAAAAGAATGGAAAACAATCACTATTCAAAGAATTTCAAGGTCTGGTCGAGCTATTGCGACAGCGTGAACAGGCTGAGTCCATATATGATGCAGCTTCTGTTTGAGGAGCTCGCCGACGCCAACGCCATGATGCTCGCGATCGACCTGCCGACACTGGCGAAACGCGATAACGCCTTCTGGGTGGTGCGCCGCATAAAATTCCAGTTCCTCGACGTGGTGCGCGACCATGACGACGTCATCCTCAAGACATGGCCGTCGGCACCAGAAGTGCTGAAGTGTTTCCGTTCGTATCAGATATTGAAAAACAACAACGAGCCTGCTGTCAACGCCGTGGCGGAATGGGTTATCCTCGACAAGGACACACGCCGCTTGCGTAAGACCGACAGCATACAATACCCTGACATTCAATTCATTACAGAGAAAGCTGTAGATCCGACATTCAAAAAGTTCAAAGACGACTTCACCGAAGACGACTTCGTATACGAAAAGACCGTCCGCGCCTGTGACATCGACCTCTCGCATCACACCAACAACACTCGTTACTGCATGATGGTGCTCGACTCGTTTTCCGTAAAGGATCTGGAATCCATGACAATCAAGGAGTTAGAAATCCATTACGAGGCAGAGAGTTTGGAAGGCGACGTGCTGCGCATCTATCGCAAAAAGGTAGACGACGAGTGGCTTTTCGCGATAAAAAGAGACGGGAAAGTCGTAACATACGCGGTAATCGGGATTTAAGATTTAAAATTCAAGATTTAAAATTTAAAATTTGATTTGGTTTTTTAAGATTATTTCCTAATTTTGCAAAAATTTGGGAATAACAATGAAGCATATTTTCATCGTTAATACTGTCGCCGGCGAGCATTCATGCCTCGACGAGGTAAAAAATGCGATTGCGAATGAGAGCGAAGTTATTGACTATGAGATATTTACACCTAATTCAGCAAAAGACAACATCAGTCAGATAAAGGAATATCTCGAGGCTCATCCCGACGAGGAGGTACGGTTTTACGCTTGCGGCGGCGACGGCACCATCAACAAGGTGGCGAGCGGCATCTACGGTTATCCGAATGCCAGCATGGCGGTGTTGGCTTACGGCAGCGGCAACGACTATATCAAGTATTACGGTGATTTACAGATGTTTCGAAACGTCGAGAATGCCATGCACGGCACCGAGACGAAGGTCGACATCATGCAGGTGAACGACAGATTTGCCTTAAACGCCACGCATTTCGGGCTGGATTCCGTCGTGGCTAAGACGATGAACAAGATTCGCCGCTACCCCGTCATCGGAGGAAAGATGTGCTACCCTATCGCGGTGCTTAAGGCTTTCTTCACTGGAATGCGCACAAAATGCACCGTTTATGCCGACGGCGAAAAGCTCAACGATGGCAAGATATGCCTCTGCACCATTGCCAACGGCCGATACGTGGGCGGAAGCTACCAATGCGCGCCACGCTCATCGAACGAAGACGGATTGCTGGAGGTGTGTCTCATCAAGCCGGTTTCAAGATTGAAATTTGCATTATTGAAAAAAGACTATACCAACGGGACGCATCTCGACAACCCCAAATTCGCCCAATATATCGTCTATCGGCGAGCGAAACAAGTCGTTATCGAAGGCGGAAAAGGATTCTGTGTATCGCTCGACGGCGAGATTCTGAAAGGAGAACGGATTGTGGTGGAGGATAAGATGCAGGCGATTAAGTTTATTGTGCCTAAAAGTTGAGAGTTTAGAGTGTAGAGTTTAGAGTAGTTTTCAAGTTTAGAGTTGAAAGTTCATAGTTATACATAATTAAAAATTAATTATAAAAATCCGAGAAAATTCCGTATTTTTGCAGAAAATTTGAGACAAATTAAAAATTAAGATATATGATCGCAAGAGAACTTTTAAATCCGAAGAGCATCGTGGTGTGCGGTGCGTCGTCAGACATCCACAAACCTGGTGGAAAAGCTTTGAAAAACCTGCTTGAGAGCCCGTTCAGAGGCCCTGTCTATGCGGTGAACCCGAAAGAGACCGAGGTGCAAGGCGTGAAATGCTATGCCAACGTCAGTGAACTGCCGCAGGTGGAATGCGCCATCCTGTGCATCGCCGCCAAGTTCTGCGCCCAGACCGTCGATGTTTTGGCAAAAGAGAAAGGCTGCAAAGGCTTCATCATCATCAGTGCGGGATTCTCGGAGGAGAACGCTGAGGGCGCTGCTATCGAGAAACATATCGTCGACACCATCAACAGCGTCGGCGGCAGCCTGATAGGTCCTAACTGCACCGGCTTCCTCAACGTGAACTACGCAGGATGCTTCGACACCCCTATCCCGACACTCGACCCGAAAGGTGTCGACTTCATCACAGGCTCAGGCGCGACTGCAGTGTTCATCAAGGAATACGGCATGAGCAACGGACTGAAGTTCAACAGCGTGTGGGCAGTGGGCAATAGCGCCCAGCTCGGCATTGAGGACGTGCTGGAGCACCTCGACGAGACCTTCGACCCAGTGAAGTCGAGCCACGTTATCATGCTTTACATGGAAAAGATTGGTGACCCACAGAGACTGCTCAAACACTCACGCAGCCTCATCAACAAAGGATGCCATATCGCAGCTATCAAGTCAGGTGGCTCGGCAGCAGGCAGCCGCGCAGCGTCGTCACACACTGGCGCTCTCGCTACCAACGACGCCGTGGTCGACGCATTGTTCCGTAAAGCAGGCATAGTGCGCTGCCAGAACCGTCAGGAATTGACGACAGTGTGCGGCGTGTTCATGCACCCAGAAATCAAAGGCAAACGCTGCGCCGTAATCACACACGCAGGCGGTCCGGCCGTGATGCTTACCGACGTTTTGTCGAACGGCGGCATGGAAGTGCCATCATTGAAAGAACATCCGGCAAGCCCGGCATTGCTTGAGAAGCTTTTCGCAGGCTCATCGGTGGGCAACCCTATCGACTTCCTCGCTACAGGAACAGCCGAGCAGCTCGGATATATCATCGACACAGTAGAAAACGAATACACCGATATCGACTTCTCAGTGGTCATCTTCGGCTCACCGGGATTGTTCAGCAACAAAGAGGTTTATGACCTCCTCGACCAGAAGATGAAGACCTGCAAGAAGCCTATCTTCCCTGTCCTGCCTTCAATCATCAACGTGAAGAGCGAAATCGAGGACTTCATTGCAAAAGGCCGCATCAACTTCCCGGAGGAATGTGTGCTTGGCAACGCCATCTGCAAGGTTTACAACACTCCGAAGCCACAGCCAGAAAACGTGGAGATGCCTAAGATCGACACAGCCCGCATCCGCAAGTGCATCGACAGCTGTGAGAACGGCTATATCGGTCCAGATAAGATTTACGAACTGCTCGACGCAGCAGGCATCGCACAGAAGCAGATTCGCGTCGTCGACAAGAAACAGCAGGCATTAGACTTCGCAAACCAGGTGGGTTATCCGCTTGTGATGAAGGTCGTGGGACCAGTCCACAAGTCAGATGTGGGCGGCGTAACCTTGAATGTGCGCGACATCGAGACCGTCAGCAAGGAGTTCGACCGTTTGATGGCCATCAAAGACACTTACGCAGTTGAGATGTACCCGATGCTTGACGGTACTGAGGTTTACATCGGCGCAATCCGTGACAAGAAGTTCGGTCATCAGGTGTTCTTCGGCTTGGGCGGCATCTTCATCGAGGTGTTGAAAGACGTCCAGAGCTCATTGGTGCCAATCAGCGCAGACGAGGCTAAAGAGGCTCTCACCAGGCTCCGTGGATACAAGATTTTGCAAGGCGTTCGCGGTCAGCAGCCAGTCAACGTCGATGTCTATGCCGAGCAGATTGCAAGAGTGGCGGCATTGGTGATGGCAGCTCCTGAGATTGCCGAAATGGACCTCAACCCGTTGCTTGGCAACCCGAAGAATGTGGTGGCAGTCGACGCACGTATAAGAATTGAGAAATAATGAAAAAGTCAGATTATATCACAATCATAGCGATAGCCGCGGTCATCTGCGGCTTCGCTTTTATCCCGGGAGCCTGGGACTGGTTTATCCGTAACACCAACAACCACGGACTTCTGATGAGTTTCTTCAAGTTCGCGATTTTGGGAACATTCGGCGAGATGCTCTCGTTGAGAATCAGAGAAGGCGTTTACCTGAAAAAAGGCTTCGGACTCCTCCCGAAGATGCTCTTATGGGGCGTTCTGGGTGTGGTTATCGCCTCTGCCATGACGATTTTCAAGACCGGAACGGTGGTTCTGCTTGACAAAGGCTTCCATTTCGACGGAAAAGCCGCAAAATGGTTCTTCGGCAACCCGTTGACAGGCGCACCACTCACATGGGGCAAGTTCTTCGTGGCGTTGTGCGTCAGCGTGCTGATGAACACCCTGTTTGCGCCGGTTTTCATGACATTCCACAAGATCACCGACATCCACATCGCTGAGACGGGCGGCTCGCTGGCATGCTTCTTCAGCAGTCCGCTCAACATCCAGCAGACCTTAGCCGAAAAGATAAACTGGAACATTCAGTACGGCTTCGTTTTCAAGAAGACGATACCGCTGTTCTGGTATCCGGCACACACCATAACATTCTTATTGCCTGGCACTTACCAGGTGTTGTTTGCAGCAGCGTTGGGTGTGGCGCTGGGAGTGATACTGAGTATTAAGAAATAGTTTACTGTTTACCGTTTATGGTTTATAGACGTAGAGACGAGCATTGCTCGTCTCTACATTTTTTATTTTTTGCGTTTTTTGATAACGTATCCTAGGCCAATGGCGGTCAGGACAAGCAGTCCGTTGCCGAGTGGCGCCGCGGGTTCGTTAAGGTTTGAGCCGAGGTCTCCGGCAGGCAGAATCAACCAACTATTCGGGTTATCATCTAATCTATTGTATGGATCGTTATAATAATCATTGAAGAAATCATCGCTGCGCTGGGCAAACATATTAAGACTCATCGCAAAAACCAGTGCCAATGTCAAATATATCTTTTTCATCTTTTTTCCTCCCCTTTCAATTATTTAACAATGATTTTCTGAATCCTAATTTCTTCACCGATCATCCGCAAAATATAAACGCCTGATTGATATGGTTTTTCAAAACTATCCACACCATTAACGTGTCGTGTAATGATCAAACGCCCCGTAACATCAAAGATTTGAAGCTCGCCTTCTCCGTCGACCACTATTTCATTGCCATTTTGATATGCGAAAATCTCGTCGTTGGAAGCGATGCAGGCATCATCTCTACGGAATTTCACGATAAAACGGTTTTCCTTGTCCTTCAATGAAGCTATAAACGAATACTCATCGTCAAGGAGCAAGTCGATATCATATCCTGTGAGATTGTCGATAAGATGCAAATATCTGAAATCGCCGGTCGGTTTAACCTTCAGGGTGTATTTGCCTGTCGTGGCAGCACGGAAGTTGAGGTTAAACATCTGGACATTTTCATCGATATTGGCGATGGCGAAATCTTCTCCATTTTGCTGGACGTATAGCATCTGGATATCCTCGTTGCGATGTTCAATCTTGTTCAATCCGTGGCCTTTCTTAAACACGGCGTATGCCACGTCCTCGTAATTGCTGTTAGACACGGCAAACATGATGTTGTCGTCAAAATCCCTCTTTGCCCCTGTCGCAGTGGTCTTGGTAATTATCAGATCTTCATCTGTGACAGTATTCAAAGCCTGGACCAAAATAGCCTCACATGGAGCTATTGGTGTTGTTTCGTCAATTCCAGGTACAAATCCGCCGGCAGATGTTATGGTGTAGAAGCCCTCTTCGAGATATGTGTTAGGTATTGCTGCGCCATCACCTTTATATATATTATGCGGATAAGGGTTTCCGATAAGGTGGAAGCCTTTGGTTGTCGACGAGGTGTAAGTCAACGGATAAGTCACATCGGTTGCGTTCAAATCACCATTAAACGCTATCGTTTGGCTGTCGCCTTTACGATAAATGTAGCCGTGGCCATTGTCAAACGATGAGAAAACATTACTGTTGTAGTTGCAGTTTTCCCATGTAAGGTTGGTCTCGTTGAGCCGATAAACATTATAATCGGAGCTTCTCAGATTCGTCACATCAGCAAAAGCCACGTTATTGACAGGTGTTGAGATGGCATGCCAGCCGCTTTTCGACGGAGTCGTAGTCCATGCGGTGATGTTCTTTTCGACAGTTGCATCGATGTTTGCGGTGCTGTTGACAAGCTGACCCATGCCGTTTGTGCCGTCTTTGATGAGTATTGTGGCATCCGAAGCTTGTGTAATTATTTCAATAACAGTGAGTGTCACACCAGAATTGATGGTAAGTGTCTTGCTCTCGCCCATCGTCAGTGATTGGATTGTGGTGTTTTCACTAATTGTTGCAGGAATGAAGTTAGCCTGATATGTCATATCTTCTGTCACAGTCACTTCGCAGGAAGCATCGGTTGAGACAACGGTATTTGTGTTGTTTTCGGTCCAGTTTGTGAAGAAGTAACCGTCGTTAGGAACTGCTGTCAATGAAGCGGTTTCACCGTAATTAAATGTGGTTACGGTTATTGGGGTGCCGCTGCCAGTTGAATATGTCACCGACATGGCGTGGATTCTGCGATTGCCTTTAGTTCCACCAATTGTAAATGTCACCGATGAGCTATTACCAGTCCATGTATTTGTGTTAAAAGTACCCGTATTAGTGGTAATTGTATTGCTATCCTCTCCTGATCCGAACGTTAAAACTATTGAAGTGATTGTTGCATTTGAACCAGTTTTACGACTGACAACAAAATTATTACCGCCATAGCATCTAATAGCTTCACCTCCATCGTAATACTTCGGCGCATTGCTACTGTTAGTGCCTTGATTGAACGTAATACCTATATTTTCATCCAAATCAGCGTTGCTTACCACAGCTCCATTCTCGTAACCTTGAGCCGAGAAATCAATTGATTTAGTTACACTTGACGGTGGAATCTCTCCGATATAGGCTATTCCGCCATAAGAAGGATTAGCTATAGTAGCGATCTCGAATGACTGAAGCTGGAAATTGGCGACGTATGTGCCGGCTGCATCCACCGTGAAACTGTAAGTAGGATTCTTTGTCACCTCAGCGTTGTCTTTTGTCCAATTCACGAAAGTATAACCGATGTTAGGCGTTGCTGTCAGTGTGGCTATTGCACCAGCAGGAGCAGTAACTTGTTGCTCAGGACCGCCCGCATCTGAATAAGTGACTGATATGCCTTTGAGTCGGCGATTGCCCGACGTGCCGCCGATTGTGAATGTCACCGAAGTGGCGTCACCCGTCCATGTTTTATTACTGAATGAGCCGACATCGGTGGTAATTGTGTTGCTGCCGTCGCTTGAGCCATAGGTCAACACGATGTTAGTAATACTACCCAAAGCGGTGCTGACAGTAAAATTATTGCCGCCGTAGCATCTGATAGCCGAGCCATTAGTATAATATGTTGGCGCGTTGTTGTTTGTGCCTTTGTTGAATGTAACACCGACATTTGAATCCAATGTGGCGCTGCTAATAGCTGTCGCATCTGAATATCCCTGAGCTGAGAAGTCGATAGAAGCACTTTCATTGAAATCGTATGTCACGCTAACCGAGCCGCCAACAGCAGGATCTGCCGAAGCGATAATCTGATAGCTGCTCGACCAGTTCGGATCCCAAATCATATCGGCATAATTTGGGCTGTCAACAAAAGGATTGCGGTTGTGCTGAATACCATAGACGGCGTTGTTTCGGGCTATTTCTTTCTCTGAAACAGGGTCATTATGATGCCATTTGAGCAACATCTCAATAGCCCATTGCTTAATGTTCGACTTATCGGTCATTGACTGATCAGATTTCCAATTATCGTCTTGTCCGTAATAACGCACGCTCACATACATCAAGGCACGGGCGATATCGCCTTTATACTCGTCAATTGGTTCAAATACAGTTCCAGAATAACCTAAAGATGTCTTGCAACTACCAAGTTTACTTCCATTATGTGACGTCCAAGTGGCATTATTAACCTCGCCAAAAGCATAATTACCACGTTGCTGGTTTACATATCCGTCCGTAGGATATATATGATGAAGGTCTGTCTGCTCTGTAGCGTCGCTGTTTGTCCACGACTGCGCCCATAGATGCTCACGATTATAGCAGTCACCTTCACCTTGATAACTACCACATTGGTTTGTACTGTATGTGAAATTAAAATCGGAATAGATATCCCAAATATAATTCGTTCCGGTCTGTAAGTCAGTGGTCTGATATGCGTTCCATATACCTGGTGTATATGACACATGCTCATCATTCTTAATTATGTTGTGTAGAGCTGCTCTTAAGTCATTGCCGGTAAGGCCATTTGCACTATCGTAATACCCCGACGGTGCCTGAGCCTTTAAAGTGGCAGCAACGTCGAACAGAAGAAGTAAAAAAATGTATAGTCGCTTCATCTATTATTTGAGATTTAATGTATAAAAATAGAAACTACAAAATTAAGATATTTTTTTGAATTAAAATGAATTTTTATGAGATTTCTCGACTCCACTTCGTTTCGCTCGAAATGACAAGGGGGATATTATTCTTTTCACTCGAACTGAAAAAAATTTAAAAATTTTTCATTTTTTTCTTGCTATGTAAAAAAATTGTTGTATTTTTGCAGTGTATTAGATGACTAGTACAGCATAAAATTAACAACAAATATTACATAACATGATTAAAATCAATAACTTAGATTTTGCGTACAAAAACACGCAAGTCTTCAGAAGAATCAGCCTCGAGTTCGAAAAGGGCAATATCTACGGACTCTTGGGCGAGAACGGCGTTGGCAAGACCACCTTATTAAAATTAATATGCGGTCTGCAGCAGCCACAATACGGCGAGATCACCGTCGACGGATTCACGCCATCGATGCGTCAGCCGGAATTCCTCCAAAACGTGTATTTCCTGCCTGAGGAAGTGATCACCGAGGACACCACACCTGAGAAGTTCATCCAGAAAACAGGCGTCTTCTACCCTCGTTACGATTTCGACCTTTTCAATAAGCTGATGAAAGAGCTTGAAGTCGATTTAGCAAAGAAATTCAACGAGTTGTCGCACGGCCAGAAGAAAAAAGCCCTCCTCGCCTGCGCCATGTCGCTAAAGACCGACTATCTGTTCCTCGACGAGCCGACCAACGGCCTCGACATCCCTTCGAAAGCCTTGTTCCGCAAGGTGATTTCACAATATTGCAGCGACGAGACCACCGTCATCATCTCGACACACCAGGTGAAGGACGTGGAGAACCTCATCGACCCTATCGTCATCCTCGACCGCGACGACGTGCTGCTCAACGCCAGCTTCTCGAAGATTACTGAAAAGATTTTCTTCGAATACGGTCCAGAGAGACTCGACAACGCCTTCTACACCGAGATGCTGCCGGGCGGCTACATCAATGTGATGCGCAACGTGAACAACGAAGAGAGCAACGTCAACATCGAGGCTCTGTTCAATGCGGTAATGAAGAATAAAGAACAAATCAAAAACTTAATGAAATGAACAACACATTAGATTTCAACAGATTAGTAAAGGTCATCAAACATGATGGCGCCAGTTTCGCACAGAATCTCGGCTTGGCTCTTATAATTTTATGGTCAATTCCGTTGGTAATTTGGCTCTTCAGCAGCCTGACACCAGGTCATGACCATATCGACCCATACTCACGTATCAGCATCATCAGCACGCTGGGCACAATCCTTTTAATCATGGCACCGGCAAGACTTTACAAGTATTGCAACGACAGCCGTCAAGGCATAGGATACGCCATGATGCCGGCATCATCGCTCGAAAAATTCATCAGCATGGTGTTTTACTGCGTCATAGTCGCACCTATTATATATTTGGCTGGTGCACTTGCCATCGACTCGGTTTTGTCGGTTCTTGGCGGACCATACGAAGGTTTCGCAATTGCCGATTATTTCGACAATCTGTCACAGTTAAGAGACGCGTTGAGACATAAAGCTATGATGGGTGATGAAGATTGTGCATTACTCCTGAATTGCATGTCACCGACAGTTATGATCATTTCACGACTCTTGAGCATTTTAGCCTTGTCATCGATTTTCATGTTCGGCAATATGGTATTCAAAAAGCATAAAACCGGTAAAATGATTGGTATTCTGATCCTTTTATTCATCATTTTCATGATTATAATGGTCAATTACGTTGCAAATCATGAAGAACAGATTGCTCACTGGTTCGGATATATGAACGAGGAAAATGCCGCATACATCATCACACGTATGATTGGCACCATGATAAATGCATCACTCATTTTCTCAGCCGTTGTTTCAGTTGTGATGCTGTGGCTCACTTATTACAAAATTAAGACTCAAAAGTATTGATTATGATGGATTTTAATAAAAATAAGCCGATATATCTGCAGATTTGCGACCACATCTACGAGCGCATTCTGAGCGGCGAGTTCCGAAGCGGCGAGAGGCTGATGTCGGTACGCGAGCTTGGAATCGAGCTAGGGGTGAACCCTAACACGGTGATGAGATCGTTCGAACGCCTGCAGAACAAGGGCATCATCGCTACAAAGCGTGGCATCGGCTTTTACGTTTGCGAGAACGCCCGCGAGATGATTCTCGAAGAGCAGAAAAAGGAGTTTATTGAGAATGACATTCCTGAGTTCTTTAAGAAAATGGAACTTTATGGAATTACTTTCGACGAATTAGTACGATTCAAACCGGTGCCCTAAAGGGCAGAAATCTCACAAAATCTTTTAAAAAATCAAACAAAATGTTCTACGTAGAAAATTTTGAAAGATTTTAAAATAGATTTTGTGGGATTTCTCGCCGTAGGCGACCCAAAAAACACTAAATTTGCATCAAATTAATTTATAATAAAATGAAAAAACTATTATTATCATTAGTCATTTTATTGAGCGTCAATGCATTACACGCTCAATTAAAAGTCAAGACCACTTATCTTGACAACGGATTAAAGGTGGTGATGTGCGAAGACCACAGCACTCCTAAGGCTTACGGCGCGGTTTATGTGCACGCCGGCAGCAAAAACGACCCTGTCGATGCCACCGGTATGGCCCACTATTTCGAGCATATCATGTTCAAGGGCACCGACAAGATTGGAACCATAAACTGGGAAGCCGAGAAGGTGTATCTAGACAGCATCGACATAATGTACGACAAGCTGCATGAGACAACCGATGTCGAGGCACGCGCAGCTATCCAACAGAAAATCAACGATTTATCAATCGCATCTACCGACTACGCCATCCCTAACGAAGTCGATGTCATATTGACAAAGATGGGAGGCACTGGCTTGAATGCAGGTACAGCCTACGATCAGACTATGTATTTCAACGCCTTCCCTGCCAACCAGATCGAGAAATGGATGGACGTGTATGCTGAGCGTTTCCGTTACCCGGTGTTCCGTCTCTTCCAGAGCGAGCTTGAGACCGTGTACGAAGAGAAAAACATGTACGGCGACGAGCCTATCAACGCGGCACAGGAATATATGTTCAAAGAGATCTTCGGCGAGCATCCTTACGGCCGTCCTATCATCGGCTTGACAGAGCATCTGAAGAACCCTCAGACCAGCAAGATGCGTGAGTTCTTCAACACATATTACGTTGCCAACAACATGACGCTCATCCTCGTTGGTGACTTCAACATCGACGAGATCGAGCCTATGGTGGCTGAGAAATTCGGCACATGGCGCAGCGGCGAGATTCCTGCACAGCCGGAATACAAACTGCCTGAATTCAAAGGCCAGACCATCCAGAATGTGCGACTGACCCCTGTCAAGATGGGTATCTTGGCATGGAGAGGCGTCAAAATCTCCGACCCTGACTATCTGCCGCTTTCGATAGCATGCAGCATCTTCAGCAACGGCGAGACAGGCATCATGGACAAAGAGATGATAGACGGTAATATCATGGCCGCCATGCTCATGCCACTCTCACTCGAAGACCACGGCGCCAACATCATCATCTACGTCCCGAATCTCATCGGTCAGTCACACGAGAAAGCCGAGAATATCGTTTTCGCATCTCTTGAGAAACTCAAAAACGGTGAGTTCAGCGACGAGCTCTTTGAGGCTATCCGCGTCAACATGTTACAGGACCGTATGCGTGAGACCGAGAGCTTGGGCAGCCTGTCGAATCTCTTCCTCGAACTCGAGATGCGCGGCATGACTTATGACGAATATCTCGCTGAGACAGAACGCATCAAGAAGCTCACCAAGGAAGAAGTGGTGAAGATGGCCAACAAATATTTCACCGAAGACTTCCTCGACATCCGCTCGAAGATGGGCTTCCCTGCAAAAGACAAGGTCGACAAGCCTAACTGGAAGGCGATCGAGGCCAAGAACACCGACGCCAAGTCAGATTTCGCAATGATGATCGAAGCGAAACAGGTTCCTGAAGTCAAACCGCAGGTCATCCAATTCGGCAAAGACGTAGAGATCACCAAGGCTAACGACTGCTTCACCTTGTTCTCGGCAAAAAACCCTTACAACGACATCTTCACTTTGGATGTTGAATACAACCATGGCACCATCGACGACCCTGACCTCGGCAGAGCCATCAGCTATCAGGACTTACAGGCTTCACAATCAAGAAGTTTCGAAGAGCTGAGCCTCGCTTTCCAGAAGATAGGCGCCTCAGTGTATATGAGTGCGGTTTCATCGCATACAATCTTACACATCAGTGGCTTTGAGAAAGATTTAGACCAGATTTTAGCTCTTTGCGAAGAGAAATATTTCACTCCAGCCAACGACGAGAGCAAGAAAGACATCTTGATCGATAACGAGAAGATGGAAGACAAGAGCATGAGAGAAGACGCTTCGACATGGGGTGAGGCCGTCTATGACTATGCATTATACGGCGACAATTCTTCCTATTTGAGAAAGACTCCTCTCAAGCAATGGAAGAAACGCACTGGCGACGAGCTCCTCAACGAGGTGAGCGAGGTGTTCAACTACGGCGGCAGCATCTATTTCGTTGGAAACAATGAAAATCAAGAGGTTATAAAAGCTTTGGCTAAACATGGATTCATCAAAGACGATGCAATAAAAGCCGAGAAGAAGTTCTTGACAGAAACTCAATTCACTGATAATCAGATATTTATGGCTTCAAATAAGAAGTTCCGTCAGAGCAACATCTACATGCATGTGCCAAGTGCAACCCTCGACGAGCATCAAAAAGCCGTTGCTCAGGTGTTCAACAAATACTTCGGCACCGACATGTATTCAATTGTGTTCCAAGAGATTAGAGAGTTCCGCTCACTGGGTTACACAGCTTACGGCTACTTCAGCTACGATGCTAAAAACAGAAAGCCAGGCTACCTGTTCACATACCTCGGAACGCAGTCCGACAAGACTGTTGAAGGCATCACCACCTTGCGCGGCCTCATCACCGACATGCCGACACGCTTGGAGAAATTCAACGCCTCGAAAGACGCTTTGATTTTGTCGCGCGCCTCCAACTACGTGACATTCCGCAACATCCCGAGCACCGTAGGCTCATGGATTGAGCAGGGTTACAGTAACGACCCGAGAGTCGACATCACCAACATCATCAGAAAGACTGAATTTCAAGATGTTCAGGCATTTTATGAAGAATTCGTGAAGAACCGTCCGATTGTCATCATGATGTCGGGCAACGGCAAACAAATCGACATGAAGGCTCTTGAGCCGTTCGGGACAGTGAAGAAACTTAAAGAAAAGGATATCTTCAGATAGTAAGAATAACCTCGGCAGCTCGGATAGCTTCCGGGGTTATTTTATCATTGGAAAGCATTTTAGCGATCTCAGTAACACGTTCATCGTGAGACAGTTGTCTGATGCATGAACGTGTTTTTTCGTTGTCTTCGTCTTTGTAGACAAAGAAATGATTTTTGGCTTTTGACGCAATCTGCGGAAGATGCGTGATGGACACAATCTGCAGGCTATCCCCCATTTTATGCATGATGTCGCCCAGTTTCGATGCCACCTCGCCTGAAACGCCAGTGTCGATCTCATCGAAAATCAAAGTCGGGATGTAGTTGCTTTCGGCCGCCACCGCCTTGATAGCCAACATCAGACGTGATAATTCGCCACCTGACGCAACACGGGACATATCTTCGGGTTTCACGCCCTTGTTTGCTGAGAAGAGGAAGCATATCTTATCCCATCCTTTCTCAGAATACTCTGATTTATCAGAGAACTCCGTTATCTCGACCTCAAAAACACCGTGAGGCATCTTCAGCTGGCGGATAATATCAGTAACTGACTTCTCAAAGGAAAGCTTCACCTTTTTGCGTCTATCAGACAGATTATCAGCGAGTTGCGAAAGTTCTTTCTCGCATTTCCTAACCTCATTTTCTTTTTTGGCAATCAACTCGTCGATATTGGCAAAAGCTCCGACTTTTTGTTGCAGATCTTCGCGAATCTTCAGCAAATCAGCGTAATCATTCACATGATGTTTCATCATCAGGCGCTGCAGCAGGTCGAAACGCTCCTGAAGCTCATTCAGTGATTCAGCGTCAAACTGTGTGCTATCTTGCAGTGAATCAATGTCTTGTGCGATATCTTTGAGCTCAATCTTTGTCGATTCGAGGCGCTCGAGATACTGCTCTGCCTCAGGAATATACCGTTTGAGCCGTTCCACATTCGACTTCAGCTCGTTCAACTGGTCGAGGATTGAAACTTCTGAATCTTTCAGCAGGTTGGTCGACTGGGCCAACAACGTTTTTACCTCTTCTGCGTTCTCCAACAGCTCCAAACGCTGGCTAACTTCCTCATATTCACCGTCTTGCAGGTCGGCTTTCAACAACTCATCGAGCTGGAATGAGAGAAAATCGTTCTCTGCCACGTTTTTCTGAGCCATCTCTCTCAGCGATTTCAACTCGTTTCTTAACGCCACAAATCTATGGTAAACTCCTTGATATTCAGCCAGTAACGCATTGTTGTCGGCAGCATTGTCGATTATCTCAAGTTGAAAGTCGGCATTGGTCAGAAGCAGGGAGTCGTGCTGTGAATGTATGTCAACCAATTGATTACCCAGCTCTTTCAGCTGTTGTGCGGTCACTGGGGTGTCGTTGATGAAAGCTCTCGACTTTTTTGTGGGCGACAGCTCGCGTCTCAGTATCAGTTCCTCGTCAAAATCGAGGTCGTTTTCCTCAAAAAAAGGCTTAAAACGTTCATTATCAACGACAAATATAGCTTCTACTGCACATTTTTTTGATTCGTCAAGCATGATACTTGTATCGGTACGATTGCCGAGCACGAAACCCAAAGCGCCGAGCAGAATCGATTTTCCTGCTCCCGTCTCACCGGTAATAACGCTAAACCCATCATCAAAAGATATTGATAATGAGTCGATTAACGCATAATTACTGATAGTGAGATGTTTTAACATTTCAGTTAAAATCTTGGTTTTGAGTTCAGCACTTCTTCATATTCTTCGGCGTGTGCCGGGTCGACTTCGCGCAAGATGTTGATAGCCTTGGTCTTCTCCTGCATTGGGCCGTCGGAATAGATGCTTTTCCACTCCTCGCGTTTGGTGTCATTCAAAATCTGGATAAAATACAGGTTCGACTTGGCGTTGTAAGCTGTTTTTACGTAGTCGAGTGATTTTGTTATGGCTGTACGACCGTTGTCGATCTTGCCGCTGCCCATCACGTCGAGTCCAAGTCGGTGATACTCATACATATACTGACGCAGCGGACGGTATGCCGGGTTGGTGTAGCTGTCGAGCAGCCAGTAACGGTTGCGGTAGCTGTCGAATGCCTTCCAGCCGCCTTCAGCAGCGTTTTGCGCCTGTGTGACGATCTGGGAGCACATATTGAACATGTCGTCGCCGCCATTCATCCCGAAGGTGTCGAGATAGATTCCGAGGCAGTAATAACCGTAAAACGCAAGTATATGCGTCAGGTTTGACGTGAATGAATTCTCATTGAAATCGAGCGGCTGACCATCGATATATGAGATGGATATATCATTGTCGACGATATTCAAAAGAGGTGTGTTGTAGCTCGATTTGTACACTGGGCGGCGCAATGCCACGTTCATTTCTCCATCGATATTGTTACCGTCGCGGTTTTTCACCACCAGCACAAGCGAACCTTCGATGCGTTCATTCTCCTCGAACTTGATGTTGGTCCAGATTCGTTGATTCATGAAGGTCATAATGCTTTCCTTCAGAGACTCATAGATACGCTGGTCGGTGCCCGACACCTGTGCGGTGTTGATTTGCACGGTAAAATTGAGTTCCTGGGCGTTCACTTTACCAGCAAACACACAGAAAACAAACAATATCGCGAGAAATATTTTTTTCATAATGCTATTTTTCAAGTGATTGATACACAACGTTCAAGATGTCGTTTGCCACCTCGTTTTTCGGTTTGAGTTCAAAATCGATGACTTTGTCATCTTTAGTGATGATGCTCACTTTGTTGGTCTTTGTCTTGAATCCCACGCCTGCCTCGTTCATGATGTTAAGCACAATCATGTCGATATTCTTGGTGTGCAACTTTTTCTTGGCGTTTTCAATACCGTTTTCCGTCTCGAGGGCGAATCCCACGAGCATCTGTTTATCGGTCTTGTTCTGTCCGAGAGTCTTCAGAATGTCGTCAGTCTTCACGAGCTTGAGTATCATCTCGTCGCTGTTCGGATCTTTCTTAATCTTCTGATTGGCAGTCACTTCCGGACGAAAATCGGCCACTGCGGCGCTCAGCACAGCTATATCGGTACGTTTGAATGCCGCTGTCGTAGCGTCGAACATCTCTTTTGCTGAAGTCACCGGCACGACTTGTATGTTGGCTCTCTCCGGACGTATTGCTGACGGGCCGAGCACGAGTGTCACCTCGGCACCTTGGTCGGCGAAAGCGCGTGCAACCTCGATGCCCATGAGGCCAGAGCTATGGTTGCCGATGAAACGCACAGGGTCGATAGCCTCGTATGTGGGGCCTGCTGTCACTAGCACTTTCTTGCCTGCGAAACGCTGTTTCTTCTGGAAAAACTCCTTGATGCGGTTGAAAATCTCCTGTGGCTCCTCCATCCTACCCTCGCCGCACAGTCCCGACGCCAGCTCGCCCGACGACGGCGCGATGAAACGGTATCCGCGGCTGATGAGAGTACGGATATTGTCCTGTGTGGCCTGATGTTTGTACATGTCGAGGTCCATCGCAGGAGCGAACATTATCGGGCATTTCGCCGACAGACAGACGGTAAGCAGGTAGTTGTCGGCTATGC
Source organism: Bacteroidales bacterium (assembly GCA_017645275.1). GTDB lineage: Bacteria > Bacteroidota > Bacteroidia > Bacteroidales > F082 > Limimorpha. The sequence goes on from JAGCPH010000043.1 coordinate 18,674, forward strand.
CAGCTGCCATCTTGGCTATGCTGTTGGCCGATGCGGGAGCTATCACGAAGAGGTCGGCCCACAGACCCAGCTCCACGTGGCTGTTCCACTTGCCTGTCTCGGGGTCGAAGCCTTTCGATAAGACGGGCAAACCACTCAACGTCGAGAGCGTGAGTGGTGTAACGAAGTCTTTTGCCGCATCAGTCATCACGACCTGTACCTCGGCGCCTTCTTTCTTGAGCAGACGCACCAGAAGCGGTATCTTATAGGCGGCGATGCTTCCCGTGATTCCTATCAGGATTTTCTTTCCAGTGAGCATTGTTTAGAAGTCACCCTCGTTTTTCTTGTTAGGATTGCGATAGTAAAGCTCGTCGTTGAGGAACTCCTCGATGGCGATAAGGGTCGGCTTTGGCAGCTTCTCGTAGAACTTGGCCACTTCGATCTGCTCCTTGTTCTCGAAAACCTCCTCCAATGAGTCGTTCTGTGAAGCGAACTCCTCGATCTTCTTGTTGAGTTCCTGTTTCTCTTCAGTCGCTATCTGGTTGGCTCTCTTCGAAAGGATTGCCACTGTTTCGTAAATATTACCTGTTCCAACGTAGAACTGGTCTTTCTGACGTGTGATAGCGGTTGTTTCCGCCTTAACTTTTCTGAAATCTATCATTTTTATCTATTTGATTTTATAATTTTCCAATTTCTCTCTGATTTTCTTCACTGTAGGCTCCAGTTTCGCGATGTATTCGCTGTCGGGATACACGTAGCAAAGGGTGTTGTATTTCTCCAGAGCCAGCTCGTAACGCTCACGCTGTTTCGCCCTGACGCTGTTTTCAGCATAACGATAGTAATTGATAACCATATTGTTAAGAATCTCCTCACGGTATTTTGTGTTAGGATAATCCTTAAGATAGGCCTCGTAACTTGTTATTGCCGCCTGATACTCTTCCATCTTGAAATAGAGTCGGCAGATGTCGTATTCTTTCTCTTCGAGTTTCGTACGCAACGTGTCCATCTTGCCGTTCACATCAGGCACGCGCTCGCTGTTAGGATACAGATCCACGTAGTTCTGGAATTCCTTGAGGGCTGTGTAGGTGTCCGACTGGTCAAGAGTCATCTTAGGCGACATATTGTAATAGCAGATGGCGCTCTTGTACATGGCTTCCTCGGCTCTTCTCGACAACGGATAACGCGTCACGAAACGTTTGTAGTAGCTGCTAGCGATATAATAGTCTTTCTTTTTGAAATAACATTCGGCAGTGAGGTAAGCGATATTCTCACCCTCAGGCTTGTTGCGGTAATACGCCTGCATCACATCGAAAAGCTGCAAGGTGCGGTCATAATCCTCTTTTTCGTAATACTTCAACGCGGCCTCGTACTTCGCCTCGTTGTCCGTCCCCTTGAGCAATTTGTTGTATTTACTGCAGGATACGCATCCCAGCAAACAAATCATTACCGTTAAGAAAACCCTATTTCTAAGCATGCTGCAAAATTACGCTTTTTTTAGCTATCTTATTTATTATTTTTTATTTAATAACAAATTTCTTGAGATATTGTTGTCCGTCGCAGTCAATTTTTATGAAATAAATGCCTGAATCGATATCAGAAACATTGATTTCCAATGCGTTATCAACCTCTCTCACAATCTGTCCCTGAATATTCACAATCATCACGTTGAGATTGGTGTAGTTACCGATGCCTTCGATATTGACTGTTGTCGATGCCGGGTTCGGGTATAAGACCACGCTGTTTGCGTTGATTTCCCCAACATTATCCTCATTGATGACCACAAACGACACTGATGCGGTAGCTGACTGTGAGCCGTCGCTGACTGTCACGGTGTAGGTGTATTCGCCTATTTCAGTTGCTGTGAACACCGGGGTTTGTGATGACGGGTTGTCGAGGTTTGTAGCTGGAGTCCAAGTGTAAGTGTATGTCTCTGAGCCGCCTGTCGCGCTGGCATACAAACGGTTGGTCTCGCCCACGTAGATAGTATCAAAATCTGCTGTAGCTGTAACTTCCAACGGATATGAAACACCGAGGCAATGCACGTAAGCCTCCCAGCCGTCTCTGGTGACGCTGCTGTCGGATGTGCATCTGAATGTCAAAGCGCCAGCCGCATTGGTTGCAGTGACCACTCCCGGGCTGTCGCTTCCTGAATACTGGCCAATCTGTGTCGCAGAAGTTGAGGTGCCGTCGTAGATATAAAGGAAATCATAGTTGCTTTCCATGTTAAATGACTGGAATTCAACTTGGATGATACCGCCTTCAGTATCAGGATAGATGGTCAAAACCATATTAAGATTGCTTGTGTATGGAGCGTTTGGACCGCCGTTGTCGTAGAACATAGCGCCACATGTATGCTCCTCGCCGTCATGCATGTTGAAAGCGCTGACAACATTGATCAAGTTCGGGGCATATTTGGTGTCTGACTCGCCATCGGCATTGGTCACGGTGAGACGCACGCCATAAGTGCCGGCAGTGTTGTATGTCACGGTTGGGTTAATCTCTGTTGAAGTTGCAGGTGTGCCGCCTTCAAACTCCCATTCCCAGCTCACGAGCTGTGCACCCCATGAGTTGTCGGTGAAATGCACTGTGCCTCCGACGTTGATGCCTGTTGCATCGACTGTGAAGTCGGCGACGATGCCTTCGAGAGCGACCATCTGAGCCTCAACTGTAATCGCTTCATTATCAGCCACTGTCACCTGTGTCTCGTAAGCCTCATAGCCATTCTTGGTGATTCTTACAGTGTAAGTTCCAGCCTTCACCGGACGATGGAAGTCACCGCCAGGAAGCTGTGTCGACACTGTTGAATACTGATCGTCGTGACCCACCAAAGTGATTGTTGCGCCACCTATAGGAGCCTTCGACTCTGCATCGACCACTGTGCCATGGATACCGTTGAGCACCTGATTCATGAATGCGAACAGTGAGTTCTTATTGATATTCCAGAAGTTAGGCATCTGGCTTGCTGAAGGACATTTAGTGTTTGAGCACTCGATTGTCAACTCGCGGCATTTGGCATAACCGTTCATATAGTCCTGACGGCCACCGCCAATCATATACCATGAAGCACCATTGGTAATACCATTGTTGTAATCTGTCATGTAGCTTGAGCTGACAGTATGGCAAAGGTCGGCATATTCGTGCGAAATGAGCTGGTACCAAGCGTCATCAGCGTGAAGGGTGTATGTGTTGTCCCAAGGATAATTCATAACCTCAGCACCACCGTGGTAGTTAGCAGCCATCACGAAGTTGTTGTCCTGTGCAAACTGCATAAACCATTCTGTCTCTTGCTGATATGCATTTCCGTCAGGGTGTGGGCCTTCATGAGGGTCGGCGTAGTTACGGTTCATGTCGATACCGTTGCCATTGGCACGTGTAGCACCGTTCACAGTGTTGTTACCGCCATGGTATGTACCGTCAGGGTTGGTGTTAGGACCGACATAGAGGTCGATGTTTTCCAACACGTTTGCACATTCCGGAAGTGTAGGATTTTCAAGGATATAGTCAATCATTCGGAGCATGAGCATCCATCCTGTTGTCTCATCACCGTGGATGGTTGAGGTATATAAGAACTTAGGTTTGCCTGCACCTGAGCCGTTGTTGATATGTGCAATCAATATCTTGCGATTGCTCGGGAGAGTGCCTAGTTCGATGATCTCGCATTTGTCAGGATGGTCAGTGGCAAACTGATACATCATTGCTTCGTAAGCCTCGTATGTCGGGTACTGGTCCCAGTCATAGGCAGCGCGGTTGTTGCCGTCCCACATCTCGGCCTCGAACATCATTGATGGAGGTGTCAGCAGTGTGATTTCGTATCCCATCTTCTGGAATTCAGCGAATTCCTTGTTGTTTGCGTAAGCTGTGACGACGTTTCCGTCGACGCGGTCAACCGAAATCGTATGAGCGATTTTCTGAAGATTGTCGTTACCTTTGAGTTCAAAAGTAAAGTAACGCTCCTGTGCTGTCAGTCCTAAAGACAAAAGCAAGCAGATGATTAAGAATAATTTGTTTTTCATTGATGCATTAAATTTTAAATATTATTTCAAATTGTTATCGTATTCATTTTCAATATCTTGGCGTACATTATCGCTCACTGGCACCAATGGCAGGCGGAGCACGTTCTTGCACAATCCCTCATGAGCCATGAGAGCTTTTATACCTGCAGGGTTGCCGTCGGCGAAGATCAAGCCGTTCATTTTCAGCATCTTATAATGCAAAGGAAGAGCTTCTTTCTCTTTGTCTTCGAGCATCAGGTGAACCATCTTGCAGAACGGTTGCGGGTAGCCGTTGGCAGCCACCGAGATGACTCCTTTTGCGCCCAGTGCCATCATCGGCTGGGTAATGCCGTCGTCGCCAGAAAGCACAGTGAAATCTGACGGTTTGTCGCGCAGAATCTCCATAATCTGCTGCAGATTGCCCGACGCTTCCTTCACCGCGATGATGTTAGGATGCTTGGCAAGTTCCACCGTCGTGGCCGCTTGGAGGTTCACTCCCACCCTGCCCGGCACGTTGTAAAGCACCACCGGCACCGGCGATACGTCGGCAACATGCAGAAAATGCGCCTTCATGCCACGCTGGTTGGGTTTGTTATAATAAGGAACGACGCTCAAAATGCCGTCAATTCCTGTAAAGTCCTGATTTCTAATGCTATCGATAAGAGCAGAAGTGTTGTTTCCGCCCATGCCGAGGAGTATCGGACAGCGACCGTTGGCCGTCTCGATGATGGTTTTTGTCACTTTTGCCTTCTCTTCGGCATTCATCGTTGGAGCCTCCGAGGTAGTTCCGAGAGCCACGAGGAAGTCGGCACCATTCTGCAAAGTAAAGTCGACGATATTCCTTAACGACTGATAATCAACGGAATAATCATCGTTAAACGGAGTTATCAGTGCAACTCCTGTACCTATTAACGGGTTATTTTTCATCTTTTTTCCAGTCTATCAATTTGATATACCTAAAAACTTGCAAAGATACGAATTATTTTATTATCTTTGCATCGATTTTTTTGAACATGATGAAAATAACGATTTTAGGTTGCGGCACATCGCAGGGTGTTCCTGTAATCGGTTGTAACTGCGACGTTTGCCGTTCGACCGACCCTCGCGACAAGCGTCTGCGCACGTCTATTCTAATACAGACGGAGCAGACCACCATCTGTGTGGATGCAGGTCCTGACTTCCGTCAGCAGATGCTACGCGAGAACGTGCAACACCTCGACGCGATTCTTATCACACACCAGCACAAGGACCATATCGGCGGACTCGACGACGTGCGTTCGTTTAATTTCCTTCAGAACATCTCGATGCCTATTTATGCGTCACCTGAGGCGCAGGAGGAAATCAAACGCGAGTATTCGTACGCTTTCGTCGAGAAAAGCAAGCTTTACCCTGGCGCCCCGACATATAATCTCATCGATATTGAAGATGGCAAACCAATCATTATCAATGAGTTGACCATCGAACCGATACCATTGCTGCACCTTAAGATGTTATGCTACGCCTTCCGTATCGGCAACTTTGCCTACGTCACCGACTTCCATTACATCTCCGAAGAGAGCATGCGCAGACTCGAAGGTGTTGAATACCTCATCATCGAGGCGTTGCGCAAAGAGAAGCACTACTCGCATATAAGCTTACCCGAGGCCATAGAGATAGCCCAGCGTCTGAATGTCAAGAAAGTTTGGTTCACCCACATCAGCCATACCATGGGCAAGGCTGCGGATGTCAATAAGACTTTGCCGTCAAACATGATGTTAGCCTACGACGGCTTGAGTTTCATTATAGAAAACCACTAAACTGACGCGGTCGTCATCGTCGAAGCTGAACGCCTGGTCATAGACGAGGTAGTAAGGCCTGCCTTTTTTCGTTATATGGATTCCCGTAAAAAAGCTGAAGTCGAAGCCTTGTTCCTCAAGATAATGTTTAGGCACAGAGGTTCGCCCCGAAGGGTTGATTGCCCTCATTATCCCGCGGTTTTTCAGTAGTTTCTTGTTGACGGAACGGATAAATGTTTTTTGTTCGCTGTTGAATTTGTAATAGAAATTGTTTCTACACTTGTCGTCGCAAAAAACCTTGTCTGTCCGTCCTGTTATGATTTTGTTACAGTTTGGACATCTTTTCATTTCGTAAAAACGTATTGCAAAATATTTGCACCCATTTTCAACGCTTTTTGTCGCACTTCATCGGAGTCTTTATGCACTCTTTGGTCTTCCCAGCCGTCGCCGAGGTCACATTCATAAGTGAAGAGGCACACCAGGCGTCCTTCATAGATTAGCCCGAACGCTTGTGGCGTCTTGAGGTCATGTTCGTGAATCTTCGGCAATCCGTTTGGAAACTCGTATGGTTCTTTAAATATCTGATGCGAATATGGCAGTTCGACCCATTCCAGTTCAGGAAACACTTTCTGCATCTGGGGCATGATGAAATCCTTAAGTCCGTAGTTGTCGTCGATATGCAGGAAGCCGCCCGCCAGCAGGTAGTTACGCAGGTTTTCGCACTCCGCCTTGTCGAAGCTCACGTTACCGTGCCCTGTCATGTGCACAAACGGGTAGTTGAAGATATCAGGACTCCCCACCTCCACCGTCGCAATGTCGGGGTTGAGGTCGGTGTGCAGCTCCTGGTTGCAGAACTTCACCAGATTAGGCAATGATGTGGGGTTGGCATACCAGTCGCCGCCGCCTCTGTATTTCAGAAGCGCTATCTGTGTCTGTTGGGCTAAAGCGCTCATCGTCAGACACATAAACACGGTTACAAGCCATCTTTTCATCATTTTGTCATTTGGTTTATCAGATTCACTGTATGGCAAGCCACTACCGCTGCCGTCTCTGTCCTTAGTCGGGCATCTCCCAGGCTCACCGGGATGAAGCCGTTGTCTTTTGCCAGCTGCACCTCCTCGGGGCTAAAGTCACCTTCAGGACCGATAAGTATCAAGGCGTTACTACCTTTCCGGTACTTATCGCATAGCAGTTCCGTCACATCATCGTCGATCCAGGCTATGAATTTTTGTCCGTCGAAAGGTTGTTTAACCAGCTTGTTGAAATCGATAACATCTTCAATATCAGGTAGTTTCGATTTTATCGACTGTTTCATGGCGGCTATCATCACCTTACGGAAGCGTTCCACATTGGCCACGCGGCGTTCGGAGTGATATGATGCAAACAGTTGCACCTTGTCGATGCCTATCTCGGTGGCTTTTTCCAGGAACCATTCTGTGCGCTCGTTGAGTTTGGTGGGCGCTATAGCTATTTCTATTCTGAACGCTCTGTTATCATACCCTGGACGTTGGTTTGAGAGGCATGCCACCGCGCGTTTGGGATGTGCCTCCACCAGCTCCGCGTCATACAACGAACCTTGGCCGTCGGTGACGCAGAAACGGTCCCCCACCTGCATCCTCAGAACCTTGACACAGTGTTTTGATTCCTCCTCAGGGAAGGAGACCATTCCATTTTTAGCGTCGGGTAAATAAAAAACGTTCATACCACATATCTTTACATACGCTCAGGCATCTGCATGCCGAGTAGTTCGCCTGCATTACGCAGCAAACGGGCAGTCATTGCCGCCAGCTGCAAACGGAACATCCTGCGTTGCTCGTCCTGTTCCTTCAGGATACTGCATTCCTGATAGAACTGGTTGAAGCCCTTGCAGAGGTCGTAGATGTAGTTGGCTATCATGGCCGGACTGCGGTTGACAGCTGCTTGTTCGAGCACTGCAGGCCAAGCATGGATGTTTGTCAGCAGCGGTTTCTCATTCGGCAAAATATCTTTTACAACGATATTATTGTCTACTGATATACCAGCTTCGGCAGCCTTACGCAGCACCGAGCAGATACGCGCGTGAGTGTATTGGATAAACGAACCGGTGTTGCCGTTGAAGTCTATTGATTCTTTCGGGTCGAAGAGCATCGTCTTCTTCGGGTCGACTTTCAGGATGAAGTACTTCAGAGCGCCGAGTCCAATCATATCATAGAGTTTGTTAGCCTCTTCGTCACTTAATCCGTGAGCTTTTCCCAATTCTTCCGACACGCTTCTGGCCGTTGCCACCATCTCGTCCATCAGATCGTCGGCATCGACCACTGTACCTTCTCTCGACTTCATCTTACCGCTTGGCAGCTCAACCATACCGTAGGAAAGGTGTTCAATGTCGTTACCCCATTCGAACCCCAGACGTACGAGGACGCGTTTCAGAACGTCGAAATGATAGTTCTGTTCATTGCCGACCACATATATCAGTTTCTTCGGATGGTACTCGTCATAACGCAATTGAGCGGTTCCGAGGTCTTGAGTCATGTAAACGGAGGTTCCGTCGCGACGGAGCAGCAGCTTCTCGTCGAGACCCTCATCGCGGAGGTCACACCATACCGAGTTGTCGTCGCGTTGATACAGTACGCCTTTTTTCAGGCCTTCCATCACCGTGCTCTTACCCAGCAGATATGTCTGCGACTCGTAGTAGATCTTATCGAACGACACGCCGAGGCGTTTGTAGGTCACATCGAAGCCTTCATACACCCAGTTGTTCATCATCTCCCAAAGTTGACGCACTTCCTTGTCGCCGGCTTCCCATTTACGGAGCATCTCGCGTGTTTCCTGCATCAGCGGAGAAGCGTTTTCGGCCTCTGCTTTAGCCTTCTCTTTGTCATCATCGCTGAGTTCGTCGTAGTTGGCTGGCAGCAGGCTCTTCACTTCTTCCTTAAAATGCTTGTCAAACATCACATAAAAATCACCGATCAAATGGTCACCCTTCTTCCCTGTCGATTGCGGTGTGCAACCGTTGCCCCACTTCTGCCAGGCTATCATGCTCTTGCAGATATGTATGCCGCGGTCGTTCACGAGGTTCACTCTTACCACGTTCTCGCCATTGGCTTCCAGGATTGCCGACACGCTCCAACCCAGCAGGTTGTTGCGGATATGACCAAGGTGCAAAGGTTTGTTGGTGTTTGGTGAGGAATATTCCACCACCACTGGTTTTCCTGTCACCTCTTTTCGTCCGAAATGCTCATTCAGATGATTTTTCTGCATAAAGTCGATCCAATAGCTGTCAGCGATGAGGAGGTTAAGGAAACCTTTCACCACATTGTATTTAGCTATGAACGGGCTTTCGTTCATCATCTCGGTTCCGAGTTCGTTGGCCAGGGCCTCCGGAGCTTTTCCTGCCAGTTTGGTAAACGGGAACACGACGATGGTGACGTCGCCTTCAAATTCGGGACGTGTCTTCTGGAAGCTCACTTGCTGTGCGTTAGGCTCCTGCCCGTAGAGCTTCTTGAAGGAGTCGATAAAGAGTTGTTTCAAAATCAGTTCCAACATATTACTAGTGCGTTAAAATTTGGGTGCAAAGATAGTAAAAAAACGCCAATTATTAACTAGTTTTAAAAAATAAAGAATGCAAACGGCTATAACAGGTATTCATGCTTTTGCTAAATTTTTGCATATTGCCAGAAAAATCAATATTCATTATCTGACCACACACTTCATTCAATGTAGCAGAGCCCCCTTCAAACTGCAGCCCGTCCCACATTATATTGGCGATACATCGGGCATACGGGACAAATTCGTTCCAGTTTCTACAGTTAAAACCATCAAATACTTTTTTGCCGGCGAACAAATTGCCTGCGATTTTAGCAGTCGAGGTTTCAAGGAGCATCCTATCCACCTTGTTTTTGCATAGTTTGGTCGCCAAAGTCACACCTTCTTCGTTATCATCAGTAGGAGCTTCAATATAGGCATTAAGTACCGATTTTGCCAGATTAGATCCAAGAGAATACATCATCTCCGTCTTAAAGCCGTCGCTTTTTATGACGCTCCAGTCGATATGATTTTTATTATCATTCTTATCCACGACATAGTTAACGCCCGATTTCAGAGTTGAGCCAGCCACATTACCCACAACTTGAATAACCCATGAACACTCCGACAAACCTATTGAAAGACAGCCGCTTACAAAACCAGCGCCAAACGTCAAAGCTCCTTCTTCGAAACTGTCAATATCATCACAATTGTTGATCAGATTCATAGCACCTTGAAACACTCCCCACAACAGCCATTCGACCCATTCACCTGAAGGGTCGCAATACGACAGCGGATTGTTGTAGCAATAGCTGTACCTATTGTAGTTTTGTGAGAAATCAGGATTTTGGATGTAATTATCGGGACTCATCATCATCGACATCAACGGATCGTAAGCGCGACCGTTCATATTAACGATTCCGAAAGCCAAGAGTTGTTCATGGCCAGTGAAGCCTCTATCACACATCAACTCGCCATCGTATCTTTCCGACCATTTCTCACCATCACGAGGATTGCCCCATGCGTCGAAGCTGACATTTTGGACGATTTCACCCTTTTCATCTGTAATCAGGCACCATGAGTTCAGATGATCTTTGTGGACATACATTATCGAGGTCTCACCTTTTTCATTTGTACGACACACCGCAAATACGCCCATAGGACCTTTCAAAAATGTGTAAACAGTAAGCTTCCCGTTGATTATAACATATTCACAATCACCAGCATACACCTTATCTTTTTTGACATTATCTACAATCTCTTCAGAGTAAATCCTTTCGTGATCAAACCCATAATCAATTGACAATGAATTATTTCCGTAATTAACTTTTGACATCTTATCAAAAACGGTATATTTTATTAATTGATTCAAACCTGTCAATTCATCAAAGCCGGATTTCGCTTTTGTGATTGCATACGGATTGCCTGAATTATATTGAGCATCATAGAAAATATCCTGATTATCAATGGTTTTTGACAAAATATTACCATATTCGTCATACGCCATAGTGCCTGTAATCTGGTTGTTCATCCTGATCTCAGTCAACCTGTTGAATTCATCATACACGAAGTTCTCTGTTTTTACGTTTCCATTGAATTTACTACGGCTCACGAGGTTTCCGAACGCATCATATGAATACTTTTGATTCTGATAAGCCACATCATCTGTAAAAGTCTGGATACCGCTCAAAAGATTCGATTTTGCATCATAATCCCGATGAGTCTTTAAACCGTTACCAACTTGATAATCAGTGATATAGCCCATCGCATCGGCTGATTCAGTCTGCCAAAGTGTCTTGTTGTCGGCAAGATTAACCATCGACTTGTACAATCCGCTGTTAGTATACCTTTTTTGAACAGTGAGACCGCTCGGATATGTTACAGTCTCTTCCCTATTGGCGTTATCATAGGTGTAATTGGTCGAATAAGTGGAACCTTTTATCGTTTCACTAACATTGACAACCCTCAACAGATCGTCATAATCATAAGACACAGTATGCGATTGTCCGTAGATTATTTGCGACAGCATTCCCATTTGACCTTTCTTGTCCTCATAAATCCATTGAGTTACAACAGTATTTGCACCCTTGGCATCCGATTCGGAACGAGTCAGCACATTGCCAAGTTCGTCATAGTCAAAAATCGTGACACATTGTTTCGGATTTGTAGTGCTGACAAGCTCTCCGAAAGCGTTATATTCATACGACACCATGCCACACGAAGGGTCAGTCATCCTTGAAATATTACGCAAATTGTCGTATTCATATTCCACTTTTGTCGCTTTATTGTTACCAATCATTACGCTCTTTAGTTTTCCATCGCTATAATACTCATACTCAATTGCATTTCCGCCAATATCAACGACTTGCGTACGCCAGCCCATTGGATTCATTGTTTCAACGACAGTACGTGTCAAACCCTCTGGCGAAACGCTACTTATCGTAGTTTGCAGCTGATTATAGCTGTATGTTTGTGTCAAATCGTTAGGAAAAATCTCCTCAACGAGCCTATTGTTATTGTCGTACACAAAATAAAACCAATGTACGTCGTCACCTGGCTTGTAAGGCTTTGACTCTGACACTATATTTCCTCTGTCATCATAAGAAAAATCGGTATAAACAGGCTCTCCATACAGTCCGAATGTCACTTCACGGACTTTTGTTCCGTTTTTGCTGTAAAATACCAGCATTTCCGCTGAGCCAGACGTTTTCTCCCAACAATAATACATGGCGTTGTTTGGTGCGTACTCATTACCATTGGCCCATCGTTTTGTTTTGACAATCTTAATATCACCAGGCATAACGTTTTCCACAGTAATTTCAAAGGGATCAGACGCTATTTGAGTTTCAAAATGATTATAATCCACAGTTGAATTCAACATACCATAATTATTATCGTAAGTAAAGTCAAAAGCCCATCCTTTCTCATTGATAGATGTTGTCGGAAAGCGATAATTGAGGTCTTGTGAGTAGTTCAGGTGTGTCACTTTCTGGCTTTTTGACGATGGTGTCGTCAGCGATTGCATGGTGGTATGCCCCATCTTATCATACGAGTATTCAGCCACTATTTTCAGCGGGTCATCGTAATTCATATCTACGTTGGGCAGCGACACGATTCTTGTGAATTGGAACGGATTGGTATTGGAATATTCGTACAGTTCGGTATTTCCGACTATCTCATTATCATCGTAATGTTGTGACTTCACAATACTTTGCGGACGAGAGACGGCCCAATCTTCCACCTTGTTATTATATACATATTCAGCTTTTTCCCAATACATACATGCTTCCGCATCATTACCAGTATACGTCGCATCGGTTCCAGAAACAAGCCTTGCCACATTAACGGTATTTGAATAATAATCACCCGACATATCAGTCTGATAATCAATATTTTCAACATCTGTTTTCAGCACTACACCCGATTTGTCGTTATCATAACACACCGTTGTCTTACATGCCAAAAGAGGCATCATAACTTTGTTATTCTGAACACATTTATAAATTTTATATGAGAAATTATCAGCCTCAACTATTTGATTATTTGAATTGCTCTTCAGATACAATTTCGGTAATAAAACATTATACGCACCAACCATATCAGTGTCTTTCCCATACAATTCTGTAGCGCATAACACATTGTTAATAAAGCATTCACATTCCTTTGTCACAAACCCCATGAATCCTCTACCTTTGTTATTATACAGCATATTACTATACGAATATTTTGTTACATTGGGATTATTATTAACTGAAAAAACAGTGTCGACACATAACGCTCTGACAGGCAATGTAACAGTTCTAACATTATTGCTTATCCATTGTAGATCATAATCATATGATAAATCAGAATTGTTTGGCATCAGATATTGGTATTTAAAGCCTCTGGCATTGCCCAATCCGTCGGTGATGCGCTCGACACTGTATTTAGCTGATTGCGGGAAAAGCGAAACAATCTTGGGAATCTCATTATTATATGGATTACCTCTGACTGACCCCAAAATACTGGCATTTTCACGTCCAAGAAAGTTGCCGACGTGCACATACTGATGTGAGTTGTTGATACTCAAATAAAAACGTTTAATATCACCAAAGCCATAAGTATTGTCTGCTTTTTTATACATTTTAAAACCAATTGTCACATAATAATTACCGCCAGTGTTTTTAAATACTGCCACATCGGTCTTGCCGTCACCGTCAAAATCAGCAGTTCGGATAGTTTCTGTGGGCATCGAAAGATTCTGCAATGAGCAATAGTAATAATCCTGAGGTGCCAGTGCCAATCCATTCAACAGATTGTTGCCCAAACAAGGTTCTGGTGCCAACAATCTGTCGCCATCAGAATAAGCGACTTTCCAATAAGTCTGATTGTCGTATTTCAACACATCGAGATGGCCGTCGCCATTGAAATCGCCAGCAAACAGAAAGTCATCGGCATTGAAATTGTAATCTGTATACAAATTATTGAACACATACTGTCCGTTTTCTTTCGTGATTTTCGCAACTATCGAATAATCATTATGCAACGCCAACAGTTCCGAGCATCCGTCAGAATCAAAGTCAGCGACAAGAACATGATCCGCGACGCCAAGTACGGCCTGCTGACCCAGACTTTGGACAAACACCTGATTGTCATCAAAATAAAAAATTTCCGGAGCACGTACTGAGCCGTTGGCATTAGGCATATACATCAAATAGAAGTTTGTTTTTCTTTCATGACAAAAATCACCAGAATAAGGTATGAAATACTTCTCACTAATCTTATATCCGACATATTGGAAAGTGCCGCCAGTGTTAATATATGCATAAATCTTTGATTTCCAATCTTTTGCATCATCATTAACAAAATAAGGAACCAGATCATCTAATCCGTCGCCGTTTATGTCGGCAACATAAAGCCATTCAAGTGTTTTGTCCAAATCAAACATAAAAAATGGAGTGCTGTCAAATGTGCCGTCGCCATTATTCAAATACAACGTCACCGTGACGTCAGTCTGATATGACGAGCCTATTTTGTAAGGCACCAAAGCCACATCCGTATAACCATCACCATTGAAATCACCCACAAAAGGCACTTTATTAAACACGTCTTTGCTCAATGTATACGATTCAAACTTGTCGGGATAGTGCTTTTTCTTACTATTCCACGATATCACTGTCGGATTGAGTTTCAGGCCATTAGCCGTCAGGCCAATTCTCTGCAGTCGATAGTACAAAAAGCTCTGACTGTCTTCATAGACGTCCGGTTCCAGATAATTAAACGAATAATCATATAATACCGTTCCTGTCATCATGTTTTTAATCATAATCTCTTTAAGAATTTTCTTGTGCTGAACGATATTCGAATATTCATAGCTAAACTCAACATCAGATCTGTTGTTATACACTAATTCCACTTTATACATAGTGTTGACGCCAGCATTTTCATTCAATGTGTATTCAATGCTGTTTAGATACCACTCCCCTTCGCTTTGGTTTTCAATGTAATTGAACACCATATAGTTCCCGTCACGATCTGACATCTTGTTGACGAGCCATGTCAGGACCACATCGTTACGGTTTTGCGGTTCGATACGCGAATCAGCAGTGCCGCCATACTCCCAAATGGTGCCGTCTTTTTTATAAACGACAAATTTCGATGGTCCGTTGTAACCTGTTGAATTAGAGACAATTTTGCACATCTCATCGATTTCGGTCTTGTAAATCGCGCCATTTCCTCCGTAAGTGCCGCTACATAGCATAAGTCGCTTACCGTCAAGCATATAGCGGTCATCAACAAAGTTTATCGCCGTTTCGTTGTCATCATGATACAAAGTCTGCCCCACTCTGACAATGGAAGAAAGCCCAGACAAGTCCCAACCCCATCCGAGCAATCCATTACTTGCCTGACTATTATATGTCACTGCAATATTTGGAGTAATGGAGCCAATACCTTGCGGCATCTGAATCGGGATCGAATATATAGCCCCACCGAAGTCGCTGATATTCAGCTCACCCGGCAAGGCTCCGACCACGCCATCGCACCCCGACATAGGAGGTCCGCCCAGGAGACCTTCAGTTGGTGCGCAAACTAAAAACCTGTCGATAGACAGCATTACCGACTTATTTTTACCAGGATCACAGCGAAATCCATCGATAAGCCTGATAGATTTCACAGCCTTGTAAATAACATTACTGCTTTCAGGAATCACCTCTGCCAACACAAAATCTGACTGTTCATATTGTTGTCCATACGTAATTGAAAACACCAATAACGATGCAAATAAAAATATTTTCCTTTTCATAACATACAGATTTAATGTTTTACAATAATCCTCGAATACGTCTCGTCACCGTTTATAATCTTCAAAAGATACACGCCATTGGGCTTATCCCCAATGTAGACATCGGTTTCTTCAGACAGACTATTTTCATTAATCAGGACACCATTCAAATCATAAATAAGGCAATATAGGTGCTCTTTGCCAACACCT
The DNA here is from genome assembly GCA_017645275.1 of Bacteroidales bacterium. Lineage (GTDB taxonomy): Bacteria > Bacteroidota > Bacteroidia > Bacteroidales > F082 > Limimorpha. Next base: position 34,396 of record JAGCPH010000043.1, read on the forward strand.
TCCGGCATTATGATTTTGAAACAACCATCAGTGGGATTCGGATATATCGTAATATCCGTAACCACTTGTTTTTCTTCCACTTCTGCATAATCTTTCATTTCAATACAATTAATTTGTACAAATCTGCTGATACGGTTGCCATCTCGATCGTAATCAAACGACAGACATCGTTGTGCAACAGTATAATTGTTCGAAATTTGAGACAATAGTAGCACAAGAAATACTAAAAAATATTTCGTTTTCATAGCTCTAATATTTAAAAACCAACTATTGCTGTGCTTCCTGAAGCTTGGTTATAATTTCCTGTTGTTCGCGCAATTGCCGTTGTAAATCAATAGCATACAATGTCAATTCCTCAATTTTTTTCAAAAGGATACCGTCCATATCAACCATATTATATCCCTTATCTGCTACCTCGTTCTCTGAAGGTATGTCGGGCAAGTGTTTTTGGTCATTAATATATGTTTCGAGAACGTCCAAAGGAATCAGATTATAGTCGTCGGCAAACACATAATCATGCCATTCATCCACCTCTTTGACGTAGACTTCACTCGTCAGAATGCCTCCATTGACAGCCAGAGTGTAGTCGTAGTCTCCAGAATAGTTGTTATTGGTGTTGATGCCGACTTTTCCCATCATAGTTATAGCACGGGCGTTGATATCAAGCAAATCGTTGGCCGAAGAGATATTCATGCCGTTTTTCGATACCTCAATCTTATGATTCGCATCATAAAACTGCAGATAAGCCTTTTTCGTTGATTTGTTTGACGTCTCCAATATCAAACCGGCATCCTCGTTAGAATCCGACAACATGTGCAGCTTAGCCTGAGGGCTTGTGACATTGCCGATGCCTACTCTACCTGTCGCTGTGGCGCCGTTCGATGAGCCAATAAATAATGTCGGATATTTACTGTTGAAGCCGATCATGAGTGTCCCAGAATAACTGTTAATCAACGCCTTAGTATCGGTGTTATCAGTGCCACACCCGATAACGAAAGCGTTGGTGGCATTAGCTCTCACGAACTTTCCAAGTGCGAATGAGCTTGCACCAACTGTTTTGTTGCCCAATCCAAGAGCGACCGAGTACGCTCCTTGAGTGACATTGTTCATGCCTGCAGTAATAGAATAGTTTCCTTTGGCCTGGTTCTGGGTTGTTCCCGATGGTCCGCACAAGTCACAACCACCCTTTTCTTGTGCTAAAACAATACTGTTTGCAACAAATAAAAATGTTATTATTGTCAATATACGTGTTTTCATAAATAAACTCATTAAATGTTAAAAATCAATACTTTTCAAATTTTCCTTTCATACTGTTCATGCCGTCTTTTTCCACTTCATACACGTAAACCCCGCTATCAAGTGTCGATACGTCAATCCTCAACACACTATCGCAGCTATGAAACTTGCGTTCAAAATACTTCCTTCCCCATACATCGCTAATACCAACCCTAACATTCTGATTATCATTACATTGCAAAACAATATTCAGATAATCCGACACAGGATTAGGATATACATCGGTGGTTTGCGAGACCTCCGCCATCTCTGTCAGTGTCCATGGCATAACGAAATCACAAGGCATCAATTTCCATACAATAATCAAATTCACATCTGCACCTTTCTTACTCTTGCCATAAACCAGACAGCCGCCATCAGGAGTAACCTGACAATGTAACGGTCTTATCTTCACATTATCGCATACCAATTTTTTCACTCCAAGCAAATTCAGATTCCTATCCATCAAAAGCATCACCACGTCGTTCGGTACCTCATTTAATCCGCTTTCCCAATATGTTGTGATATAAATAGTCTCATCATTAAAATAAGCCATACTCCCGAACTGAGCGGTATAATCAGCGGTATCAGCTCTGTCATACACCAGAGTGTCAACATAATGTCCCTCTGTATCCACTTCAAACACTGCCGCATAATAAGAATCATCATTATTATATATACTTGTCTGCGAGGCCATCAGGAAATGTCCATCATCCTTCCAATAATCCGTATAATTCCACACTCTTTCCATCCAAGGTATCGGATAGGTCGCGACTAGATTCAAATCGCCATCAATATACGCTATGCTATGAACGCCACTGGCATAGAATGCTTTACCAAGAAGCATCATCATATCGCTGTCAGGCACCCTGATAATGCCGGTAGGTCTCGCCCCACCAGGTCCATGTCCATCAGGAAAGTATTGACTGTCAAGCACATTGCCATCCACATCACATCTCAATACGACATAAACCCCATTCGTCACCAATGGATAATCCTTTTCAGAAACATCGGCCAAAACAATCACATCACCAGCATTGTTGAAGTCCAGATAAATATCGTTCGTCCACGTTTTATATGGTGTTTCAACAGGATAACTGTGTTCCTCTACAACATCCAAGTCTGAATTCATGACAACAATCCACAATGAGTCATACACCTGATTGTCCAAAGTACCTCCTTTGATGCCCACAACAAAAGCGTTTCCGTTGTCCAGGCTTACAGCACTGCACAGTTCCGACTTGTAATCATAGCAAAAACGATTTGTGACGTAATCTCCGTCAACATCTATATACATGGCGTAGGCATCAGTGCCATCTACACCAAACACATAATTACCATCGCCGTTACAGCAACCGCCCATCAATAAGGCCTCACCTTCAGCTGGATATTCTATCATCCACTGCTGTGCCTGTAATCTGACTGATAATAGACACAATGTCAAAATCAAGAATTTTATCATGATGACATTTGTTTTAAATTACAACAAATCAATCGGTAAAGGCATCACCGGTGATGGTATCAAAACTTGACTGCAATACGTTATCGCATTTCGATGATACGCACAGCTCTGATTTCCGACAATTCCTATCAGTCCACTGATATCGACCTCCAAAAACGCAGGATACGACGGCCACAAGCTTTGAAATTCAGGGGCAGACGGAACGACATTCAATATCAGCGCCATTTCCCGGTTGTAATAATAATTCAGCATGTCATGGTCAAGATAATATGGTGTATTGCCATCCAGACTATAAAAATAGGTGTAATAATCGCCATTTGCATCGACATATTCGTTTCCTTCTAGAAAAACTCTGACAATACTATGATTTAAAGCCCGATAGCCCGAGTCATGAACTCCTGAACCTCTAAAATAATAGTTGATAGAATCTTCGATAGCCTCAGCAGCGTCACCGAACTCCGACGGGTCATCACAAGTGCCTCCATACTCTCCAAAATACCAGCAATCGCCAGGACCGAACGGACCTTCAACAGGATCCTTGACATTATTACTACTATCGACTCTGCCCGAAACAACATGCGCAATGAGGATGACGACATTGCCGTTTTTGTCGCCTTTCTCAATATCCACTGCCATAAGCGACTTGTCATAAACGATTCCGTCATTAGCATATGCCAGCCTTACCGCAGCGACAATTTCTTCATACAAAGTCGCTTCAGCGCTCATCAAAACCTCATCGTCAGCGTTGGTTTCGACAAACAACTCCACATCCTGCTTTACCGTCTCCTTATATTTTCTTTCCGGAAACGTGTATGTTGCGTTGAACAAAGCCTCCACATTCCATACCACGCTGTCGACTGACACATATGAATCACCTTTTGTAAGGTATTCCTTATTAACCAGTTGCGATCTAAACCTATTGATTTTTCCGACAATCAACTTCGCCTCGGCCGTATAATTCGGATCTTCAATTGTAGCCGGGGTTATATTATTAATAGGTGTAACAATATTTTTCTTGCATGCAACGAAATAAAACAATATTCCGATCACGCTTATCATCAAAAAACACTTTAAAAAAACATTTCGTTTCATAAATCAGATGTTATAATTAATAAATTTTGATTTTACTAAGCACAAATTATTTCAAATAGTAACCGCCCGCAGTTTCCTAGTGCCATAACCGCAGGCTTCATAAAATTGTTTTTAGTATCATACCCTTCATGTCTTTTGCGTTAAACAACTCTGCAAAAATATAGTGATTTTTCTTACATGTCAAGGAATTAATTCATGAATTTTATTTAGATTTAGTTCAAAATTTTGCACAAAATGTTAAAAATTTTTAACAATTTTTTTATTGACAAATGAAAAATATGACGTATATTTGCATCCCGAAATTTAACATAAAACCCCTACAACAATGTCAATATCCCTGAAAAATCGCAGTCTTATTTCGATCAGCGACTATACGCCTGAGGAAATTTGCCATGTCTTGGACATAGCCGAGGATTTTGAGCGCAATCCACATCAGAACCTCCTCAACGGACGTATCATCGCTTCGCTCTTCTTTGAACCATCGACACGTACACGCCTCAGCTTTGAGACAGCTATCCAGTTGCTCGGCGGCAACGTGATCGGTTTCAGCAGCACCGCAGGCACCAGCGTTCAGAAAGGTGAATCGCTCGCCGACACCATCACCATGGTGGCAAGCTATGCCGACCTCATCGTCATGCGTAACCCTATAGAAGGCTCAGCCCGCTTCGCATCAGAAGTGTCGAAAGTGCCGGTCATCAACGCAGGCGATGGTGCCAACCAGCACCCTACACAGTGTATGCTCGACCTCTACAGCATCCGCAAAACCCAAGGCACACTGGAGAACCTCGAGATTACCCTCGTGGGCGACCTCAAATACGGACGCACAGTGCACAGCCTCGTAGAAGCCATGTGCAACTTCAACGCCAAGTTCAACCTCGTCTCCCCTGTCGAGCTTAAGCTCCCGAGCGTGGTAAAACAGCATATCAAAGACAAACATCTTGAATATCATCAATATACAGAGCTCGAAGAAGCCATCCCGCATTCAGATATCATATACATGACACGTATCCAGCGCGAACGCTTCCCAGATCCTGAAGAATACGAAAAGGTGAAGAATTCCTACGTGTTGCGCAACGCAATGCTGGCCAATTCGAAGCCAAACTGCCGCGTGCTTCACCCGCTTCCGCGTGTTAACGAAATCCATGTGGATGTCGATGCCAATCCTAAGGCCTACTACTTCCAGCAGGCACAGAACGGAGTCTACGCACGTGAGGCCCTGATTGCCACTATTCTCGGATTAAAATAATTCAAAGTTTAAAATTTAAAATTCAAAATTAAGAGTCAGAAAATTTTAAATCTTTAAATCTTAAATCTTTAAATCAAAAGAATCATGGAAAAAAGAAAAGAACTGATTGTATCCGCCATCGAAAACGGTACAGTTATCGACCATATCCCTGCCGACAAAGTGTTCCAAGTTGTTAAGATCCTTGGACTCGACAAAGTCAGCAGTCCTGTTTACTTCGGCATCAACGTCGAAAGCAAGAAATACGGCAAAAAAGGCTTCATCAAGGTTTCCGACAAGTATTTCGAGCCTGAAGACTATAACAAAATCGGTCTTGTAGCCCCAACAGCTTCAATTATCGAGATCAAGGATTTCGAAGTCATTAAGAAACAGACAGTTACACTCCCTGAAAGCATCGAGCACATTGTAAAATGCTTCAACCCTAACTGTGTCACCAACAAGGAGCACGACGTCCCGACCAAGTTCACGGTAATCAAAGACGCCGAAGGCAACATCAAACTGCATTGCCACTACTGCGAAAAGAACACGACACAAGATAAACTTGAGTTCATATAAAACAAAAAAGCTCGGCTATCGCCGAGCTTTTTTATTTTAAGCCTCCCCTGCCGACCCGTTCATCGTGAATGGCATCGTGTCGTTCACATCTTTTATCGGACCGAAGTTCTGCTCATATTTCTGCAGGTTGTCAGCCAATGCGCGATACAATCTCTTTGCGTTCTGAGGTGTCATGATGACTCTCGAGCGCACCTTGGCCTTCTGCATGGCAGGCGCGATCTGTGCGAAATCGACCACAAACTCTGTGGGCGAATGACTGATGATTGCCAGATTTGAATACACGCCGTCAGCCACTGATTCCGGCAAATCGATATTCAACTGTTTCTTGTTGTTGTTTTCCATAATGATTAATTATTTAATGATTTTTAAAATGTAGAGACGCACGGCCGTGCGTCTCTACTAATGTCTAAGGTCTAAAGACTAGTGTCTTTTACGCCTCAACAGGCTCTGCTTCCACCACCTCAGGCTGCAAATCTGCCTTCGCGCCGACGATAAGATCGTCGTACTCGCGCAGACCTGTACCTGCAGGGATCTTGTGACCCACAATGACATTTTCCTTCATACCTTCGAGGTAATCGGTCTTCGCACTGATGGCGGCCTGTGTAAGAACCTTTGTGGTCTCCTGGAATGACGCAGCTGAGATGAAACTGTCGGTCTGCAAAGCGGCGCGTGTGATACCCTGAAGCACCTGGTGTGCCGTTGCCGGCTGTGCATCGCGGGCCTCCACGAGCTTCATATCGCGACGTTTCAAGGTCGAGTTCTCATCACGCAACTTTCTTGCCGAGATGATCTGACCCACATACAGCGTCTCCGAATCACCGGCGTCGGTCACCACGACCTTGCCGAAGATGTCGTCGTTAGTCTCCTGGAACGTGATCTTGTTCACGAGCTCGCCCTCAAGGTATCTTGTGTCACCTGGATCGTCGATTTCAACCTTACGCATCATCTGACGAACGATGACCTCAAAGTGCTTACCGTTGATGGTAACACCCTGTGAACGATACACTTCCTGAACATTGTTCACGATATATTCCTGAACCTTCATAGGTCCTTCAATAGCCAAGATATTAGCAGGTGTGATAGCACCCTCTGACAACGGCTGACCAGCCTTCACGTAGTCGTTCTCTGATGCGAGAACCTCCTTAGTTGTCGGGATGAGGTACTTCTTCACCTCGCCTGTCTTCGATGTGACAACCACAACACGGTTACCACGCACGAGCTTCTTCTCAAACGATACCTCACCGTCGATTTCGGAGATGATAGCCGGCTCTGACGAGTTACGTGCCTCAAAGAGCTCTGTAACACGTGGAAGACCACCGGTGATATCGCCCAAACCTCCAGTAGCACGCGGCTTCTTGGTCATGACATCACCAGCCTTGATGTCGGTGTTGTCTTCAACCATGACGTGTGCGCCAACTGGCAAGTCGTACGATTTGATGACCTCGCCGTTCTTGTCCAAAATAGCGATTGAAGGGTTCTTCGAGAACTTACGTCCTTCGATGATAACACGCTCGTTGTAACCTGTCTGCTCATCAGATTCGTTACGGAAGGTGACGTTCTCGACGATGTTGTCGAAACGGATCTTACCGTCGTATTCTGAAATGATCAATGAGTTGTACTTATCCCATTCGCAGATGATATCGCCCTGGTTGACGTCACTGCCAGCAGGGATGTACAGTTTCGAACCGTAAGGGATGTTCTCTGTAACGAGAGCCACACCTGTGTTGTGGTCCAAAATCTTCATCTCTGATGCACGGCTCACCACGACCTGATACTTGTTGCCATCGCCATCTTCATAGTCGACAGCACGTAAGTCGTTGATAATAAGCTTACCGCTATAGTCAGCCTTGATCATTGAATCTTCTGATGTGCTCGAAGCAGTACCACCTTGGTGGAATGTACGCAGTGTCAACTGTGTACCAGGCTCACCGATTGACTGTGCAGCGATGACACCCACAGCCTCACCACGCTGGACGAGCTTGCCTGATGAAAGGTTACGTCCGTAGCAGTTGGCACAGACACCCTTCTTCGACTCGCATGTCAACACGGAACGAATCTCGATTGTCTGGTCTTTCAACGGTGAGTCGCAGATTCTCTTAGCGATGTCTTCAGTGATTTCGTCACCGCCATTGCAGAGCAACTCGCCTGTCTGAGGATGGAAGATGTCGTGCAAAGCCACACGGCCGAGGATACGGTCGTACAACGACTCGACGATCTCCTTACCACGTTTCAAAGCGCCAATCGACAAACCTCTCAAGGTGCCGCAGTCTTTCTCTGTGATGATCACATCGTGTGCAACGTCGACCAAACGACGGGTCAAATAACCAGCGTCAGCGGTCTTCAAAGCGGTATCGGCCAAACCTTTACGAGCACCGTGGGTTGAGATAAAGTACTCAAGCACCGACAAACCTTCCTTGAAGTTAGAAAGAATTGGGTTCTCGATAATCTCAGCACCACCGGCTGCTGTCGATTTCTGCGGTTTTGCCATCAAACCTCTCATACCGCAAAGCTGACGAATCTGCTCCTTACTACCACGAGCTCCTGAATCTAGCATCATGTACACTGGGTTGAATCCCTGGTCGTCCTGAGGCAACAGCTTCATAACCTCGTCGGTCAACTTGGTGACGACGTGTCCCCAAATATCGATAATCTTGTTGTAACGTTCGTTGCCTGTGATGAAACCCATGTTGTATTCCTCACGGATGGCGTTCACTTCCTCGTTGGCTTCCTTGATCAACTCCTCTTTCACTGAAGGAATCAAAACGTTGCCGAGGTTGAACGACAAGCCGCCTTTGTAAGCCATGTAGTAACCCATGTTCTTGATATCGTCCAAGAACTTGGTTGTGACAGCTGTACCAAGGAGTTTCACCATGTCACCGATGATGTCGCGCAAAGCCTTCTTGTTCAACAGTCTGTTGATGTAGCCAAATCCTGCAGGAACAACCTGGTTGAATTTGACACGACCCACTGTTGTCTCCACCATCTCCTCGACGATAGAGCCGTCTTCCTTACGGACCGGCACCTTCACGTAGATGATGGCGTGCATGTCGACCTTCTTCTCGTTGTAGGCGATGATAACCTCTTCTGCTGAATAGAATTTTTTACCTTCACCTTTGACGATATGGTCTGGAGTGCTCTTACGCGGTTTTGTGATATAATACAGACCCAAAACCATGTCTTGTGATGGCACTGTGATAGGAGCTCCATTGGCAGGGTTAAGGATGTTGTGTGATGCAAGCATCAAAATCTGGGCCTCAAGGATAGCGGCATTGCCCAATGGCAAGTGCACAGCCATCTGGTCACCATCGAAGTCAGCGTTGAAAGCCGTACATACCAACGGGTGCAAGCGGATAGCCTTACCTTCGACGAGTTTCGGCTGGAACGCCTGGATACCCAAACGGTGCAATGTAGGAGCACGGTTCAACAGAATCGGGTGTCCTTTCAAGATATTCTCGAGGATGTCCCATACGACAGGGTCTTTACGGTCGACAATCTTCTTTGCCGACTTCACTGTCTTCACGATACCTCTTTCAATCATCTTACGGATGACGAACGGTTTGTAAAGCTCAGCTGCCATGTCTTTTGGAAGACCGCATTCGTTCATGTTCAAATCCGGACCGACCACGATAACCGAACGGCCTGAGTAGTCGACACGTTTACCGAGCAAGTTCTGACGGAAACGTCCTTGCTTACCTTTCAAGCTGTCGCTCAATGACTTAAGCGGACGGTTCGAGTCAGTCTTCACTGCGCTTGACTTACGTGAGTTGTCGAGCAATGAGTCGACAGCCTCCTGAAGCATACGTTTCTCATTACGCATAATCACATCCGGCGCCTTAATCTCGATGAGTTTTTTCAGACGGTTGTTACGGATGATGACACGGCGGTAGAGGTCGTTCAAGTCGGATGTAGCGAAACGTCCGCCATCGAGCGGCACCAACGGTCTCAACTCCGGTGGGATGACAGGGATAACCTTCAAGATCATCCATTCCGGACGGTTTTCGACGTGTTTGTTAGCCTCACGGAACGCCTCAAACACCTGCAAACGCTTCAAGGCGTCAGCCTTACGCTGCTGTGATGTCTCTTTATGTGCCTTGTCGCGAAGCTCGCCGGCTTCTTTCTCAAGGTCGATCTGAACCAACAAATCATAGATAGCCTCAGCTCCCATCTTGGCGATGAACTTGTTAGGATCGCTCTCAGGAAGCAGCTGGTTTTCAATCGGGATTCTCTCTAAGATGTCGAGATATTCCTCTTCAGAAAGCATGTCGAGCTTGTTGATGCCTTGTTCGGCCATGATTCCCGGTTGAACGACGACATAGCGCTCATAGTAGATGATGCTGTCGAGTTTCTTGGTCGGTAAACCAAGCAAAGCTCCGATTTTGTTAGGAAGCGAGCGGAAATACCAGATATGCGCCACCGGCACCACCAACTGGATATGGCCAGTACGCTCACGTCTGACTTTCTTCTCTGTAACTTCCACACCGCAACGGTCGCAAACGATGTTCTTGTAACGGATGCGTTTGTACTTACCGCAGTGGCATTCCCAGTCTTTCACAGGTCCAAAGATTCTCTCGCAGAATAAACCGTCGCGCTCAGGTTTGTAAGTGCGGTAGTTTATTGTCTCCGGCTTCAACACCTCGCCGTATGAACGGTCGGAGATGCTTTCCGGCGATGCCAAGCTGATGGTAATCTTTGAAAAGTTGCTGTTTATTGTGTTATTCTTAGTTAAAGCCATAGATTACAAAATATTTAGAGCTTTTTTTATTCAAACGTAATTTCAAGTCCAAGTCCGCGTAATTCGTGTACCAAAACATTGAATGACTCAGGAATACCTGGTGTAGGCATGTTCTCGCCCTTGACGATTGACTCGTATGCCTTGGCACGTCCGACCACATCGTCTGACTTCACTGTCAAGATCTCCTGAAGCACGTTGCTTGCGCCGAATGCTTCGAGAGCCCAGACCTCCATTTCACCGAAACGCTGACCACCAAACTGTGCTTTACCACCGAGAGGCTGCTGCGTGATCAATGAGTATGGTCCTATTGAACGGGCGTGCATCTTGTCGTCGACCATGTGGTGCAGCTTCAACATGTAGATGTAACCCACTGTAGCCTGCTGGTCGAACGGCTCGCCTGTCTCACCATCGTAAAGCTGAACCCTACCATTCTCTGGCAGACCAGCCTTCTTCATGTATTCGTTGATCTCGTCCAATGTGGCACCGTCGAAGATAGGTGTGGCGAACTTCAGTCCGAGCTCGTGACCTGCCCAACCGAGCACTGTCTCGTAAATCTGACCCAAGTTCATACGTGAAGGCACACCCAACGGGTTCAACACGATGTCGACCGGTGTTCCGTCCTCAAGGAACGGCATGTCCTCTTCACGGACGATTCTTGAAACGATACCCTTGTTACCGTGACGACCTGCCATCTTATCACCGATGTTAAGCTTACGTTTCTGTGCCACGTAAACCTTGGCCATCTGGACGATACCGTTCGGCAACTCGTCGCCAACGCTTGCCACGTTCTTCTTACGGCTGTAGATACCGTTGATTTCCTTGCACTTGAGGTTGTAGTTGTGCACCAACTTCACGATGCAGTCGTTAATCTCAGGATCGGTAGTCCACTTGGTAGGATTCACGTTCATATAATCGATAGCCAACAATGCCTTCTGCGTGAACTTCACCTTCTTAGGGATGATCATCTCCTTGAAGTTGTTGTAAACACCAGTAGATGTGCGGCCGTTGAGCATCGACATGAGCTTCTCCATCATGCGCTGTTTCAACGCGTCGAGCTCTTTCTGGCATTCGGCGTCGATCTCCGCAATGATGTCTTTGTCTTTCGATTTTGCCTTACGGTCTTTGACCACGCGTGAGAACAAGCGTTTGCCGATGACGACACCCTTCATCGAAGGACCTGCCTTGAGTGATGCGTTCTTCACATCGCCTGCCTTGTCGCCGAAGATGGCGCGGAGCAGCTTCTCCTCTGGTGTCGGGTCGGTCTCGCCCTTAGGCGTGATCTTACCTATTAATATATCACCCTCTTTCACGTCGGCACCGACACGGATCAAACCGTTCTCGTCCAAATCCTTGGTGGCGTCTGCACTGACGTTCGGGATGTCGTTGGTCAACTCTTCCAAACCACGTTTAGTGTCACGCACCTCAAGGGTGAATTCCTCGATGTGGATTGAGGTGAAGAGGTCTTCCTTGACGATCTTCTCAGAAATCACGATAGCATCCTCGTAGTTGTAACCCTTCCAAGGCATGAATGCAACCTTCAAGTTGCGGCCCAATGCGAGGTCGCCACCCTGTGTAGCATAACCCTCGGTGAGGATCTGACCCTTGGTCACCTTCTGGCCTTTTCTTACGATAGGCTTCTGGTTGATGCTTGTGCTCTGGTTTGTTCTTATATATTTAATAAGGTTATATGTCTTAACATCATCATCGAAGCTCACCAGACGTTCCTTGTCGGTTCTGTCGTACTTGATGGTGATCTTCGTCGAGTCGACGTAGATGACTTCGCCTTCGCCTTCAGCCTCGATAAGAGTACGTGAGTCTCTTGCCACGTAATGCTCGATGCCTGTTCCGACGATAGGAGCCTCAGGAGCCATCAACGGCACAGCCTGACGCATCATGTTCGAACCCATCAAAGCACGGTTAGCGTCGTCGTGCTCCAAGAACGGAATCAACGAGGCAGCCACTGATGACATCTGGTTAGGTGCCACGTCGATGAGGTCGAGCTGGTCTGGGGTGACGATAGGATAGTCAGCCACATAACGTGCCTTCAGCATCTCTTCTGTGATGTGACCCTCGTCGTCCATGCCTGTGCAAGCCTGTGCGATGATCTTGTTGTCTTCCTCTTCTGCTGTCAGATAAACCGGCGGATTGATGAAGTCGACGTTACCGTCTTTAACCTCACGGTAAGGTGTCTCGATGAATCCGAGGTTGTTGATCTTTGCGAACACGCAGAGTGACGAGATAAGACCGATGTTAGGACCTTCAGGTGTCTCGATTGTACACAGACGTCCGTAGTGTGTGTAGTGAACGTCACGCACCTCGAAACCTGCACGGTCACGTGAGATACCGCCAGGACCCAAAGCAGAGATACGACGCTTGTGTGTCAGCTCTGACAACGGGTTGGTCTGATCCATGAACTGTGACAGCTGGTTGGTGCCGAAGAACGAGTTGATCACCGATGACAATGTCTTGGCATTAATCAAGTCGGTTGGAGTGAATGACTCGTTGTCACGGACGTTCATACGCTCGCGGATGGTTCTTGCCATACGTGCAAGACCCACGCCGAACTGTGCGTAAAGCTGCTCGCCCACGGTACGGATACGACGGTTGCTCAAGTGGTCGATATCATCAACCTCAGCTTTCTGATTTGAAAGCTCGATCAAGTATTTGATGATAGCGATTATATCTTCATTTGTCAAAACCTTGACATCCTCAGGGATGTTGAGGCCGAGCTTGCGGTTGATGCGGTAACGGCCCACTTCGCCAAGGTCATAACGCTTGTCGGAGAAGAACAACTTTCTGATGATGTCGCGCGCTGTTTCCTCATCTGGCGGTTCAGCGTTGCGGAGCTGGCGGTAGATATACTCGACAGCGTCTTTCTCCGAGTTGGTTGTATCTTTTTGTAATGTATTGAAAATGATGGCATAATCGTTGGTGTTGATCTCTTCGCGGTCGAGAAGGATTGTCTTCACGCCTTTTTCGATGATCTTGTCGATATGCTCATTTTCGAGTGTGACACCGCGTTCGATGATGATTTCGTTACGCTCGATTGTCACCACCTCGCCTGTCTCTTCGTTGATGAAGTCTTCAAGCCAGGAATGTAACACTTTTGCTGCGAGTCTGCGGCCCACTACACGTTTCAAACCGCTCTTTGTCACCTTCACTTCCTCGGCGAGGTTGAAAATGTCGAGGATGTCCTTGTCGGTCTCATAGCCGATGGCGCGGAGCAAGGTTGTGATAGGCAATTTCTTCTTACGGTCGATGTAGGCATACATCACATTGCTGATGTCGGTCGAGAATTCCATCCAGGAACCCTTGAATGGGATGATACGCGCTGAGTAAAGCGTAGTGCCGTTGGTGTGCACGCTTGATCCGAAGAAAACGCCCGGAGAACGGTGTAACTGTGAAACAACAACACGTTCTGCGCCGTTTATGACGAAAGTACCCTGTGGTGTCATATACGGTATCAAGCCCAAATACACGTCCTGAACGACAGTCTCGAAATCTTCATGCTCCTCGTCGTTGCATGAGAGTTTCAGTTTAGCTTTGAGTCTGACGCAATAGCTCAAGCCGCGTTCGATACATTCAGCGATTGTATACTGCGGGGCATCGATGTAGTAGTCGAGAAACTCGAGTACAAAGTTGTTTCGTGCGTCGGTGATTGGGAAGTTCTCCGCAAAAACCTTGTACAGGCCTTCGTTCTTACGATTGTCAGGATTGGTCTCCAACTGGAAGAAGTCGCGGAACGACTTGAGCTGGATGTCCAGAAAATCAGGATAGTCGAAAGGCTTCTTGATTGACGCGAAACTGATTCTATCTAATTTAATGTCTGCCAAAGTGTTTATGTTTTAATTGTTATTTAAAGCTATTATAATATATAGACGGCGGAATACAACACAATATAGGCACAAACCTCAACCCCCGTCTATATGGAGGGGCTGAGGTATTTATGCCTGTTGTAGCAGGAAATAAACTTATTTTATTTCGACTTCTGCACCAGCGGCCTCGAGTTGGGTCTTGAGTGCATTAGCTTCTTCTTTGCTCACGCCTTCTTTAACAGCTTTAGGAGCAGCGTCAACTAAGTCTTTAGCTTCTTTCAGTCCGAGGCTTGCTAAGTCCTTAACGAGCTTCACAACTGCGAGCTTCTGTGCGCCGGCTGATTTGAGGATAACGTCGAATGAGGTCTTCTCTTCTGCTGCTGCGGCTGCTTCGCCACCTGCTGCTGGAGCTGCTACTGCAACTGCTGCTGCGGCTGGTTCAATGCCGTATTCTTCTTTCAAGATTGTTGCGAGTTCATTAACCTCTTTCACTGTAAGGTTCACTAATTGTTCAGCAAAAGCTTTTAAATCTGCCATTTTTTTAAGATTTTATTTGTTATACAATTCTTTTTATTTTCTTTAATTCTTTTTTGTGAATGATAATCATTCTGTATTATTCCGGTCTCTCGGATAAGGTCTTCACTATGCCGCTGAGCTTGTTGCCGCCACTCTGAAGAGCGCTGATGACGTTCTTGGCTGGTGACTGGAGCAATGCCACGATGTCGGCGATGAGTTCGTTCTTCGACTTGATGCTGCACAATGTGTCAAGCATGTTGTCACCTGTGTACACACACTCCTCAATGTAAGCACCTTTCAAAATCGGCTTGTCGCTGGTCTTGCGGAACTTCTTGATAAGCTTTGCAGGGGCGTTGCCATTCTCTGACAACATCATTGCTGTCGTGCCCTTGCAGACGTTGTAAAGATCACCATAATCCTTACCTGTCTTCTGCATGGCTTTCTTCAGTAATGCGTTCTTCACCACAACAAGCTTGACCTGGCTGTTGAAGCACTGTCTTCTCAACTGGCTTGTCTTCTCGGCGTTCAATGCCTCGATGTCTGTCAAGTAGAAATTAGGACATGCTGTCAACTGGTCCACTATCGAGTCTATGATAACATTTTTATCTTCTTTTCTCATGTCAATACTTATTTAAGGGTTTAGATGGCTACTGATTTGACGTCCACTTGAACACCCGGACTCATTGTACTTGAGATGTAGATACTCTTGATGTAAGTACC
>JAGCPH010000044.1 GCA_017645275.1 Bacteroidales bacterium
GTCACCATCGATGGCAAGCCGTTTGACCTTAAATACATAAAAGACGTAATAACAGGAGAATTCCCTATGGATGGTTATGATATACCAGAAAGTGACGTAGTGATGTTTGCTGATGTAATGCCTGAATATCCTGGCGGAACGAACGCAATGTTCGATTTCATCCGAAAAAACGTGAAATATCCTGAATCGGCAAAGGAAAAAGGCATCGAAGGTAGGGTATATGTAAACTTTGTAATTGATAAAGACGGTAGCATCTCTGACATTAAAGTACTGCGTGGATTATGCAAAGAAATTGATGAAGAAGCAGTTAGAGTTGTCAAAGCTATGCCAAAATGGAATCCTGGCATGCAGGATGGCGAACCTGTCAGAGTGCAATATACGCTTCCTTTCTATTTCAAAATTAGCGGCAATGAAAACACTATAACTGCCCTTTCAGGAACCAAGTGGAAAGGCATAGGCAAAGGTACCAAGGACGGCGTAAAATACATCATGGAAATGACTATGGACTTCTATAACAACGATGACGGACTATTTGTGATGAAGCTCACTTCACAGGAAAAGGGCAAAGAACCCGTGGTGCAGTTCTCAGAAGTCGGACTTGATTTCAAGTATGTGTATGAAGGAAATGAGAACACCGGTATGGGCGCAATCTCCCCAAAGAATACTGATGGCAGTACATTGGGAGGAGAGAACCAGCCTCCTTATACCTATATAAGAAATGACAACGAAATAGTTGTCGTATTTGACGATTTCAAGGAAGACATCGGAATTGAGAGCATCACTTTTGTGAAGAAATAAACACGCAACTAGTCATTTCGAGTGAAGCGAAGCGGAATCGAGAAATCACCGGCAAATGAATCCTGCAGAAATTGTCAGGCGGTGATTTCTCCACTCCCTTCGGTCGGTCGAAATGACGATACCATCATGAGACTCTACATTAAAATAGCAATCCTCTTTCTGACTTTGATGCTGCTCTTTTCTTGCGGCACTCAGCATTCTGCCAGTTCTTCATTTTCACCGGAAATTGAAAACGGCACACTGATGATAACCAACGTAAACATCAGGAAAATCGACAAAAAATTGTTGACATCAGACAGCTTGCGCAACGTTATCATCGAGCAGTGTGGTTTGAGAAGAATAAAGTTTCCGAGAGGCAACAAGATTGAATCGATAAAACTCTTTGACAATAATTTTAAGCGTATTCCGCGGAGCATCAAAAATTGCAAAAACCTCGAACACCTTGATTTAGAGCATAATAGAATCAAACATATCCCTCGTTTCATAGCGCAACTCGACAGTCTGCGGAGCCTGGATTTGAATCATAACCGATTAAAACTAACCGAGTCAGACGTCAGGCACGCTTCGAAAGTAAAAAAGCTGTCGATTGGAGGCAATAATATCGAGAAATTGCCTGAAAACATTGGTATTTTGCAATGCACAAATCTCAATTTGGGTAAAAATAAGTTGAGCTCGCTTCCGGCTTCGTTTGCCGATCTGAAACAGGTGCATCACCTCATTTTTTATGAAAATGAATTTGTGACGATTCCCGAAGAGATTGCAGGTTTTGAAAATTTGCAGCATCTCGATTTTTATAAGAATCATATCAAGGAAATCCCTGATTTTGTTGGTAATTTCGATAATTTACAATATCTGTATCTTTCTTATAATGAGATTGATGCCATTCCTGATACGCTGCGAAATCTGAAGAATCTGACTTATTTTTACATCCACCATAACAAAATTTTGACAATTCCCGATTGGATTGTTGAAATGGATTCTTTGGAGCGCCTCGGAGTCGGTTACAACAAGCTTATTTCGATGCCCGACATGTCGGATATGCAGTCGCTTATCGAGCTCAACTGCGAAGGCAACCTGCTTGAAGAGTTCCCTTGGAAACTGGTTTTCAAGCCGGGAATGCAGTTTCTGATTGTACGAGACAATCTGTTTGAGTTGAGTGACGAGGAGGTTGAATTTTTGCAGCAACCTCATGGAGTAGTTATTAGTCTTTAGTTTTTAGTCTTTAGACTTTAGTACTAACAACTAAAAACTAAAGACTAAAGACTAAAAGCATCCCACGGCATGCCGCTTGGCATCGGGGCGGTGACTGTCATCTGGGTTTTCAGGGTCGGGTGCTCGAAGGTGATTTTGTAGGAATGGAGGCATATCGAGGCATCGGGGTTGGAGCGGGGATAGCCGTATTTCAGGTCGCCTTTGATGGGACAGCCGATATGTGCCAGCTGGCAACGTATCTGATGATGGCGACCTGTAAGTAATTCTATTTCAAGGAGATAGTAATTGTCGGATTTTCCTACCACGCGATAGCGCAGGGTTGCGAGTTTCGCTCCGCTTGTCCCCTCTTTCACTATGTACGACTTATTTTGATCTTCGTTTTTCACCATGTAATCGTTGAGTTCGTCGGCGTCTTTAGGAGGACGGTTTTTCACGATGGCGAGATAAGTCTTGTGGAAGTTACGGTCTTTCACCATGGTCGTCATGCGACTGAGTGCCTTGCTTGTTCTTGCAAAAATCACCGCTCCACTGACTGGGCGGTCGAGACGGTGTACGAGACCCGCAAACACCTCACCGGGCTTGTTTTTCGTCTCTTTGATGTATGCCTTCACGTCGTCGAGAAGGCACACGTCGCCGGTTTTGTCACCTTGGACGATCTCACTCGGCAATTTGTTCACTATTATCAAGTGATTGTCCTCGTAAAGTATCCTTTGGACAAGGCATGCCTTGTCCTTACGGGATGTATAATCAAAACCCGTTGTGATAACGCATGCGTTATCCTTGTCAGATTTAGTATTGCTCGGACTCATTTGGAAATGTGACTTCCTTTACATCATTAATATATGCGTGGACGGAGTCTTTGATGCTGGTGTAGAGGTTGTTGTATCGGCGCAGGAAGCGCGGTGAGAAGTCGTTTGATAGGCCGAGCATATCTTGCAAGACGAGCACCTGTCCGTCGCAGCCGTTGCCGGCGCCAATGCCGATGGTCGGGATCTTGAGTGACTGTGACACCTCTGTCGCCAGTGCTGCCGGGATCTTTTCTAAAACTATGCTGAACACGCCTTTTTCCTGAAGGAGTAGGGCGTCTTCACGCAGTTTGTTAGCCTCATATTCGTCTTTGGCGCGCACCACATAGGTGCCGAACTTGTTGATGCTCTGTGGTGTCAGTCCGAGGTGTCCCATCACCGGGATGCCGGCGCAGAGGATACGCTCAACCGACTCGATGATCTCGCGGCCGCCTTCCATCTTCACGGCATTGGCGCCGGTCTCTTTCATGATGCGGATAGCCGACTCGAGAGCTATCTTCGAGTTGCCCTGATACGTTCCAAAAGGCATGTCAACCACCACCATGGCATGCGACACGGCACGCACCACCGAGGCGCCGTAGATTATCATCTCGTTGAGGGTGATAGGCAATGTGGTAGGATGACCTTCCATCACGTTGGAGGCACTGTCGCCAACAAGAATCACATCGATATTCGACTGGTCGAGAATCTTAGCCATTGTGTAATCGTATGCAGTAAGCATCGCGATCTTCTCACCTTTGTTCTTCATCTCCTGGAGGACGTGGGTCGTTACCAAAGAAGCGTTATGAGATAAATACATAATTTTTCAAATTTTTTGCAAAATTATATAAAAATATTGTATCTTTGCAAATTTGAATGAGATTTCTCCACTTCGGTCGAAATGACGGAGGGAAAATTTTCGAAATGAAAAATAAATTTTGACCATGAAAAGACTGATATATACTCTTTTTGCTATAGCTGCGCTGATTTTGAGCTCTTGCAGCAACAAGGTTAACCTTTACAGCGATGAAGGTGAGACGACTATCGTTTACGGCATGCTTGACACCAATGCCGACACCAATTTCTTCAAAATCACAAGAAGTTTTATTGGAAATGTCAACGAGTTGGCACCAAATTACGCTGTCAGCAACTACACTTATGACGAGATTGAGGTGACCTTTACAGGAAAATTCCAGGGCAGCAACGCCACCCAGACTTTGACGCTCGACACCATTTCGAAATGGGTTCCATACGATCCAACCTCTGTGTTTTATTCGGGTTGTTATCAGACCTATTATTATGTTGCCAAAAAACTTATTGAAGGCGAAGAATATGAGATTGATGTCGTGAGGAAGGCCGACAACGTGAAGATTTACGCCAAGGTGGGCACCATCAACAGCTTCTCTTTCCAGAAGCCGACATCTACGATGCCTATCACTTTCACTGACGTGACAGCGAGTACTGCCACTGTGGAATGGAGAGTGCCGGTGGCGCCATTCAAGTCGACGGCATCGTATTTCGAGGTGACAGGTTATTTCCATTATGCCGAGCTTCAGCCGGGTGCCACCGACACCGCCCATCTTGTCATGACATGGCCTTTGGGTTCGGGAAGAGAGGAAGACCTGTACAACACCAGCACCAACCTGCCATATTATTTTGTGACATACACCCCGTCGGCGCTGTTCACGTTTTTAGAATACGACACTTATCTTAAAAACAACAGTCCGGCCGGTGTAAAACGCTGGTTTGAGAAGTTTGAGTTCGACGTCTCGGCTATCGGCAAAGACTTATACAACTACTATCTGATCACCAATTCTTCGAGTGCGATACAGGACGTGCCTAACTACACCAATGTGGAAAACGGCATGGGCATTGTGTCGTCGCGCATCACGAAGAGTTTACACGTCACCATTTCCGAAAGGACGAGGAAAAAGATCATAGAAAAATTCCCTGAATACCACTTTATTTACGACCCGAACAGATAGCGAGGGTGACATTTTGTCAGTCGTTTTAGTTTTGGCATAATTTTTGCACGGCCTTGTCAGAAAATGACAAAAAAGTGTAATTAAAAATAGGAGATTAAAATTATGTCAAAAATTATTGGTATAGACTTAGGAACAACCAACTCATGCGTTTCAGTGATGGAAGGCAATGAGCCAGTGGTCATCCAGAACAGCGAAGGCCACCGCACCACCCCTTCAATCGTGGCGTTCACCGACAACGGCGAGCGCAAGGTTGGCGAGCCGGCAAAGCGTCAGGCTATCACAAACCCGTTGAGAACCGTTTACTCTATCAAACGTTTCATGGGTGAGACTTACGACAAGATGCAGAGCGAGATCAGCCGCGTACCTTATAAAGTAGTTAAAGGTGCCAACAACACACCTCGTATCGACATCGACGGCAAGCTCTACACACCACAGGAGATCTCGGCAATGGTGCTTCAGAAGATGAAGAAGACCGCTGAGGACTACCTCGGACAGCCTGTCACAGAGGCCGTCATCACAGTGCCGGCATACTTCAGCGACTCACAGCGTCAGGCAACTAAAGAGGCTGGCGAGATTGCAGGTTTGAACGTGCGTCGTATCATCAACGAGCCTACAGCGGCAGCTTTGGCATACGGCTTGGACAAAAAGAAGAGTGATGTAAAGGTTGCAGTGTACGACCTCGGCGGCGGTACATTCGATATCTCAATTTTGGAACTCGGCGACGGTGTGTTTGAGGTGAAATCGACCAACGGTAACACCCACCTCGGCGGCGATGACTTCGATGAGAGAATCATCAACTGGCTCGCTGAAGAGTTTATGAAAGACGAAAACATCGACCTCCGCAAAGACCCTATGTCGTTGCAGAGATTGAAAGAGGCAGCTGAGAAGGCAAAAATTGAACTTTCGGCTTCGACTGAGACAGAGATCAACCTGCCATATATCACAGCCACACAGGCCGGACCAAAACACTTGGTGCGCAAGCTCTCAAGAGCCAAGTTCGAGCAGTTGTGCGACGACCTCATCCAGGCTACTATCGACCCATGCCGCAAGGCTTTGGCAGACGCTGGCTTGAGCGTGAGCGACATCGACGACGTCATCTTGGTGGGCGGTTCGACACGTATCCCTGCCATCCAGAACATAGTGCGTGACTTCTTCAAGAAAGAGCCTTCAAAGGGCGTGAACCCAGACGAGGTGGTCGCTATCGGCGCTTCAATCCAGGGCGGCGTTTTGACAGGCGAGGTGAAAGACGTGCTGTTGCTTGATGTGACACCGTTGTCACTCGGTATCGAGACCCTCGGCGGCGTGATGACAAAGCTCATCGAGAGCAACACCACCATCCCGTTCAAGAAATCGGAGGTGTTCTCGACAGCTGTCGACAACCAGCCATCGGTGGAGATCCACGTGTTGCAGGGCGAGCGTCCAATGGCCAACCAGAACAAGACCATCGGTCGTTTCAACCTCGACAACATCCCGCCAGCGCCAAGAGGTGTCCCGCAGATTGAAGTGACATTCGATATCGACGCCAACGGTATCTTGAACGTGAGCGCAAAGGATAAAGCCACTGGCAAGAGCCAGAGCATCCGTATCGAGGCATCGTCAGGCTTGAGCGACGACGAAATCAAGAGGATGAAGGCAGAAGCTGAGGCCAATGCCGACGCAGATAAGAAAGAACGCGAGCGTATTGACAAGATCAACGCTGCCGACGCCACCATCTTCAACACCGAGAAACAGCTCAAGGAATACGGCGACAAGCTGCCGGCTGACAAGAAAGCCGAGATCGAGAGCGCTCTCGAGAAGCTGAAGACAGCCCACAAGGCACAGGACATCGCGGGCATCGACGCCGCTATGGCAGAGATGAACGCCATCTGGCAGAAGGCATCAGAGGAGATGTACAAGAACGCCGGCGGTCCTCAGGGCGGTCAACAAGGCCCATTCGGTGGCCAGCAGGGCCCACAGAATCCAGGAAACGGCGGAAATAATGGAGGCTCAGATCCAGATGTCACGGATGTTGACTTTGAAGAAGTGAAATAATAGTTTAGAGTTTAGAGTTTAAAGTTTAGAGTTTAGAGTAGTTTTAAAGTTTAAAGTTTTAAGTTCTAAGGATTTTAGAAAGGATGTCGTTTGAAAAAGCGGCATCCTTTTTTTTGTGTTTTTTGTGTATTTCGATGTAAAAAAAACATTATTTTTGCAAAAAAAATAAAAAAATGAGACACTTCTTTATAAAATTAATCGCCTTGATAATAAGCTTCTCGCCTCTTATGATGAGTGCGCAGATTGTTGACAGAGACCTTACCAACCTCGTGATTTTCATGCGTTTTGCCGATGATGCCGAGATCACTCTTTCGTTTCCTTCAATCGACACCATGTTCAACGGTAAGACACCCGGCTATCTCAGTGTCGCCAATTTTTACAACACCATGACCTACGGTCATATCAATTATAACACTGTATACACCAACAACATACAGAACAACCAGATTGTCTCTTATCAGGATGAGATGCCACGTGGATATTTTGAGCCATACAGTCCTTCGAACCCGATAGGCTATCAGGGAGAGCTTCCATTTATGGGCATCTGCCGTCGTGAGGCTGAGCTTCTGGCACGCGCATTCGACTATGTCAACACAAACCATCTCGTCGACGACGACGTTGTCCTCGATGGTGACGGTGACGGTTATATCGACAATGTGAGTTTCGTGGTGAAGGGCGGCACCGGCGAATGGGCATCGATACTCTGGCCTCACATGGAGTATTTCCCACACGACTCCATCGACCATCCGGTGGTTGTTAACGGCATACGTCCAAACACGTTTAACCTTGAGTTTGAAGGCGCTCCGACCTACTTCACAGCACACGTCTTCCGACATGAGATGGGTCATTCGCTCAACCTGCCCGACCTTTATCATTATATCAATTACACCAATGTTTCGCCAGCGGGCTCCTGGGATATGATGTGCTACAACTACGGCACCAATCATACCGCAGCGATTTATAAAAACAAGATTCTGCATGTGTGCGACGAGCCGATAGAGATAACCGAAAGCGGCGATTACACCCTTAACAGCGTCGGCTCAAGCCAATCGCAGAACTGCTATTACATAAAATCGGCGATTGATTCGACACAGTGGTTCGTTTTAGAATATCGTAACCGCGCCGACCTCTTTGACGAAGACATCCCTGGAACGGGTCTCATCATCGCACGCTGGAACGACACAGTGACCCTCGACTATAACGGGATGTTTGCCAATGCCTTTTTTGACAACGACAAAATAGCCAACCAATACTGGATTTTCCGTCCGGGAAGCAGCAGCGACATACAGAACGGCAACATCAACAACGCGCACTTCAGTCACGCCACCGGCCGCACCTCGTTCGGACCGGATACCAACCCGCATCCGTATCTCACCGACGGCACTCCCGAAGTGAGCTTCGAAATCACCGACATTCAGGAAAACGGCCCACAGCTGACGTTCCACGTCCACTTCTTCGACGATGGTGTCGACGACAACCCGTTTGAGGAGAGCCTCGCAGTGTATCCGAATCCTGCCACCGACAGGATGTTCGTAAACGGCAACAACTTGCAACAAGTGGAGCTGTTTAACACTCTGGGGCAGTGTGTGCTGATGAAAGTGGCCGACAATGAGAGCCTTACAGAAGTCTCAATCGACGGTCTTCCATCAGGCATGTATCTGCTTCGTATAACGACAAACAGAGGTGAAACAAAGATTAAAAAGGTGCTGAAGAAATAATTTTTTTCAGTAAACGTTTCCACAAGCAAGAGATAGCAGCATCATGACGGCTATGGTGCTGCTTACCATATTTTTATACCCAAAGACTTGGTGGCATTAATTATCGTGCCGATAGCAGGTATTGCTGGGGTTTTGACGGTTATCTTCGCCGTGCCAGACGCCAAAAAAGAAGTCTAAATCAAAATTTTTTTAATTTTTTTAAAAATATCGTACACGATATAAAAATTATTTGTAATTTTGCATCGCAAACGATATAATTTAAATTTGTATTATTATGAATCTGGCGACATATATGAGCGACGCTATTAGGCGTATAATGACGAAGGCTTATCGCAACGTGCTGAGCAATCCGTGGGAGGCTAAAACGGTGTGGCGGCTGCAGAACACTTTTTTGAAGTCGGAGAAAAAACGCGCGGCTGTCAAGAAGAAAGAAGGCATTGATGTGCCTCCGTTTTTGATATGCTCGATTGCCACCACCTGCAACTTGCATTGCAAGGGATGTTACGCCCGCGCCAACGGCATCGCGGCCGACAGTCAGGAGGAGCAGAAGAAGACGCTGACGCCCATGGAGTGGAGGTCAATCTTTGAGGAGGCGGCGTCGATGGGAGTGAACTTCGCGCTGCTTGCCGGTGGCGAGCCCATGATGCGCAGAGACATCCTCGAGGAGGTGGCTAATGTGAAGGATATGGTTTTCCCCATCTTCACCAACGGCACGCTGATAGGACATTCGTATATCGAGTTTTTAAAGAAACACCTTAATATGATACCTGTCATCAGCATCGAGGGCATGGAACACTCTACCGACGAGCGTCGTGGCAAGGGCATGTACAAACGCGCCATGCAGTCGGTGGAGATGCTGCACAACGAGGATTTGTTCTTCGGGACGAGCATCACTGTCACGACGGAGAACTTCGACCTTGTGACCTCCGACGCTTTTGTCGACAACCTTCGCGACCTCGGATGCAAGCTCATAGTATATGTCGAGTACGTCCCGACGGAGCCGGGCACCGAGTATCTCGCCTTCGGGGAGGCCGACATGGATAAGATGGAGGCTGTGCAGGCACATCAGCGCGAGCGGTATCACGACGTCATCATCATCTCGTTCCCTGGCGACGAGCAACATCTGGGAGGCTGTCTGGCGGCTGGTCGCGGTTTCTTCCACATCGGTCCCGATGGCAGCGCCGAGCCTTGTCCGTTCTCACCTTTCAGCGACAGAAACGTCATAGATATCGGTGTCAAAGGAGCACTCGCGTCGCCGCTCTTCCGCAAGCTGCGCGAGGTGCATCTGGTGGGCGGCGAACACTCGGGCGGCTGCGCCCTGTTCGAGCATCGTGAAGAGGTGGAAGCTATGTTAAAAGAAGCAGTTTGAATTAAAAAAATCAATAAAAATATAATACTATGACAGAAAAAGAAGCTATCATTGCTCGCCATTCAGTGCGGCAATATCTCGAAAAACCCATCGAGGAAAAAATCATCGAAGAATTAAACGACTTCATCAGAGGATGCAACCGTGAAGGTGGCACACATCTTCAGCTTGTCGTCAACGAGCCTAAGGCTTTTGCCAGCGGCATGGCAAAATACGGCAAGTTCAGCGGCGTGAGCAATTACATCGCAGTGGTTGGAAAGAGAGGCGACGACGTCAAGCTCGGCTATTACGGCGAGAAGGTGGTGATACGCGCCCAGATGCTCGGTCTGAACACCTGCTGGGTGGGACTCTCGTTCAGCAAACAACCCGACGCCTATCATGTGTTTGAAGGCGAGAAACTGTTTTGCGTCATCGCCTTAGGCTACGGCGCCAACCAAGGTGTGCAGCATAAGCTGAGACCTATCGAAGACTATGCCGAGGTGAACGGCACCATGCCGGAGTGGTTCCGCCAAGGTATGGAAGCCGCCATGCTCGCCCCGACAGCCGTCAACCAACAGAAATTCAAATTCGTGCTTCACGAAGGCAACAAGGTGGAGGCTAAAAGCCGTTTCTCGCTCATCGGTTATGCCAAACTCGACCTCGGCATCGTGATGTATGATTTTGAAGTCGGTGCCGGAAAAGAGAATTTTTCGTATCTTTGCGAGAAATAAAAAATGAAGAAATCACTAATAATCGCTTTGACATTGATGACATAGGCATCGTGCCAAAACAACAAAAATTCCGCCATACGGCTTTCACCACACGATTCTTGCTGAAAGCCATCACCGGCACGATAGAAAACAGCATTGTTAACCCGCTGATTTACAATGCCTTTTTGTAATAATGAAAATTTTTTTAAAAATATCGTACACGATATATAAATATTTTGTAATTTTGCATCGCAAACGATATAAACAACTGTTTAACAATAAAAATATTAAAATTATGAACAAAGAGAAATCAATCAACGCATTACAATTTTTTGTAACAAATTTGTCAAATCAGGCTTTTGGACACAAACTTCAGGGTAAGGTCTTTGCCGACCAGGGCTTTGAGAAACTCGGCGAGAAGTACATGGGCCATCACGACGAGGAGATGGGCTGGGTTGACAAGTTCATCGGCCGTATCCTCGACCTCGGCGGCGAGCTGAAACACGAGACACGTCCTGAGAGCAAGCTCATCAGCGAGCCTTGCGAATACATCAAATTCGACCATGAGGTTTCGGTCAACGGCATCGAGTTATTACGCAAATGCATGAACGACATCTGCGAAGACATCACCACCTTCGACATTATGAAGGAATACCTCAAAGACGAGGAGGAAGACATGTACTGGAGCGAGACACAGCTCAACCTCATTGAGAAGATAGGTTATCAGAATTGGTTGATTAAACAAATGTAATCATGACAAAGATATTCGACTATAAAGCTCTAAACAACAGAGGTTTAGAGATGGACTTCAGCCAATATGAAGGCAAGGTCCTGATGATTGTAAACACCGCCTCGAAGTGCGGTTTCACTCCACAATACGATGGTTTGGAGGCGCTTTATCAGAAATACAAAGACCAGGGATTGGTCATCCTCGGCTTCCCATGCGACCAGTTCGCGCATCAGGAGCCTGGCTCAGACGAGGAGATAGCGGAGTTCTGCCGCATCAACCACGGCGTGACGTTCCCGTTGATGAAGAAGATCGACGTCAACGGTGAGAATGCCGACCCTATCTTCAAATTCCTGAAGTCGCAGGCTCCCGATGAGGAATACAAAGGCCTGAAGGCGAAGGCTGCACACACCATGTTCAAGACCATCAGCAAGAGCGCTAAGGAAAAAGGTGACATCATGTGGAATTTCACCAAGTTCCTCATCTCACGTGACGGCAACACTGTCAAACGTTATGCTCCGACCACCGAGCCTGCAGATTTTGAGAACGACGTAAAAGAAATGCTCGGATGAGACCAGAGTTTTCGTTAGACAACCAACTCTGTTTCAGGCTGTACACCGCTTCGCGCCTTCTCACACAGGCTTATCACCCGTTGCTCTCTGAGCACGAGCTGACATACCCGCAGTATCTCGTGCTGCTGGTGCTGTGGGAGAAGGACGCCCAGCCCGTGAACGACATCGCCAAACGGCTGTTTCTGGAGACCAACACCATCACGCCGCTTCTGCAGCGTATGGAAAAGGAAGGCATACTGACACGCACCAGAGGCTCGAAAGACGCCCGTCAGATGATTGTCACGCTGACAAAGAAAGGCTATGAGCTTCAAGACAGTCTGGCAGAAGTGCCATATACCGTTGGCAAAGCCGTCATCTGCAAGAGCTTCCAGCCTGAAACGGCACCAGAGATGTTTAAGATACTCGACGACATCATTGTAAAACTCAATAAAAAACCATAAAAAAGATGTTGTTAGCGGCTTTATCGATGCTGATTCTGGCTGGCTGCAGAAAAAAAACAAAGAGCAGGCACTGTTTGTAGCCTGCACGCTTCGAGCAGTTTGCCGACAATCAATAATATACAGGCTCCTCTGGAACCATCTTCTGTTGACATTTTGTCGCTGATGATAGCGTTCCAGAGGAGATATATTATTTTTATTATTCGTGGTTTTTTATATATTATTTTATTATTTTTGCGCCTTAAAACTTATAATCCATGACAAGATACATATTTGTTACCGGAGGCGTGGTCTCCTCTTTAGGAAAAGGCATTATCTCAGCCAGCATCGGCAAGCTTTTACAGGCTCGCGGATATAGCATCACCATTCAGAAATTCGACCCTTACATCAACATCGACCCTGGGACGCTCAACCCATACGAGCACGGCGAGTGCTACGTGACGGTAGATGGCATGGAGACCGACCTCGACCTCGGACACTATGAGCGTTTCACAGGCATCCGCACCACGCAAGCCAACTCGGTGACGACGGGCAAGATTTACAAAGCCGTCATCGACAAAGAGCGTCGCGGCGACTATTTGGGCAAGACCATTCAGGTGGTGCCTCATATCACCGACGAGATAAAACACCGCATTTTACAGCACAACGACGAGGTCGACTTCGTGATCTCGGAAATCGGCGGCACCATAGGCGACATCGAGTCGGCGCCATTCCTTGAGGCTATACGCCAGCTGAAATGGGAACTCGGCAACCGCGCGGCATGTGTGCATCTCACCTTTGTGCCGTATCTGAGGGCTGCTGACGAGCTCAAGACCAAGCCGACGCAACACTCGGTGAAAGAGCTGCAAGGTGCAGGAATCCAGCCCGATGTGCTCGTGTTGCGCACCGAGAAACACCTCTCCGACGGCATCCGTCAAAAGGTGGCGTCGTTCTGTAACGTCGACCTCGAATGTGTGGTGCAGAGCGAAGACCTCCCGAGCATCTATGAGGTGCCTGTCAACATGCAGCGGCAGGGACTTGACGCGGCTTTGTTAAGAAAATTCGGCGTGCCGGTGGGCGAAATGCCTAAGATGGAATCGTGGCACCATTTCCTCGAGCTACAGCATGGCGCAACAAAAGAATTACATATCGGATTGGTAGGCAAATACGACCTCCAGGACGCTTACAAGAGCATCCGCGAGAGCCTGATATTGGCGGGAATATACAACCATGTCAAGGTGAAAATCGACTTCATCAACAGCGAGAACATCACCAAGGCCAATGTGGCGGAGAAGCTGGCCAATGTGGCCGGAATTCTTGTTTGTCCGGGCTTCGGCCAGCGTGGCATCGAGGGCAAAATCATAGCATTGGAACATGCCAGAACCCACGACATGCCAGCGTTCGGCATCTGTCTCGGCATGCAGATGATGGTCATCGAGTTCGCCCGTGACGTGTTGGGCTACAGCGACGCCAACTCAAGCGAGATGGACGCCAAGACACCTCACAACGTAATCGACATGATGGAAGACCAGAAAAACATCACCAACATGGGCGGCACCATGCGTCTGGGCGCGTACGGATGCGAGCTGCGCAAAGGCAGCAAGGTGGCTGGCATCTACGGGATGCCGAAGATCAGCGAGCGTCACCGCCATCGTTATGAATTCAACAACAAATACAAAGACGAATACGAGAAAAACGGCATGATGTGCGTGGGCACCAACCCAGAGAGCGGACTGGTGGAGATCGTCGAGATTCCTACCCTTCGCTGGTACATCGGCACACAGTTCCATCCGGAATATTCGAGCACGGTGCTGAATCCGCATCCGCTGTTCTTGGATTTCATCAAAGAGTGCAATAAAACCATTTAAAATATTAAAACCATGAAAAAAATCTTATTATCTCTCTTCGCGGCGCTGATGATTTTAAGCGGCTGCAACAAAGCAAAACAGTTCAAGGTGACTATGAACCTTGACAATTCGGACGGCGAACAGGCTATCCTCATCAAGACCCTTGACGGCAACACGCCGATTATTCTCGACACCGTGGTCTTCGCCGACAACAAAGCCGTTTTCAACGTCAATTTCGACGAGCCATACGCACTTTACATCCTGAAACTCAAAGGGTCACGTGATTTCTTTATGATGTTCCCTGAAAATCAAGATGTTACGGTTACTGGCGACATCGACGACTTTATACATATCGAAGCGACAGGTGGTGCCACACAGAATGCTTTCAACGAGTATCAGATGGCTCTTGCAAAAATCAATGAGCCAGGACTTGCTCTCGAAAAGGAGATTAACGCCGCATACGACGCTGACGACAGCGTGAGATATGAGGAACTCAACGCACAGTTTTTGGTCATCTACCATGAAAATATCGACTGTAAGAAAGACTTTATCAATAACCATGCCGACAGCTATGTGGCTCATTACATCCTCGACGATATGAAATACGACCTCGAGCTGGCAGAGGTGATAGAGTTTGCCGACTTGCTCACCAACGAGTCACCATACAGAGACAATGTCGTCGAGTTTATCGCAAACAACCAGCGTGTGGAGCTCGGTCAGCCGTTTATCGACTTCACTTTGCAGACCGTTGATGGTAAAGATGTGAACCTTGCCGAACTCATCAAAAACAACAAGGTCGTGATGATTGACTTCTGGGCATCGTGGTGCGGACCATGCCGTCATGAAAACCCTGTCGTAAAGGCCGCTTACGAGAAATATCACGACAAAGGCTTGGAGATAGTCGGCATAAGTGTCGACAGAAACGAGGCTGCATGGCTGCAAGCTGTCGAAGAAGACGCTCTGCCGTACATCCAGGTGCGCGACGCTGCTGGTGAAGTAGGCAATAACTATGCTGTGGTTTACATCCCGAGCAATTTCCTCTATGACCAGAACGGCATTATGATTGCAAAAGGCCTTCGTGGCGAGGAACTTGAGGCTAAGCTGGCTGAGGTTTTGAACTAAAAAAATCCGTCAGACGATGAAGCTACGTCATTTCATTATGCTGGCCGTATGCGCGCTGGCGGTATCGTCGTGCTCTATCTTCAGGGCATTAAAGACTGACGGCAAGGACGGCCCTACCGTATACAGCTACAAAAAACGCCAGGTCGACACCATTGCCAACGGCGGCATGGCGTTTCATTTCCCTGTCGGGAAACATGCAGTATGGCTCGACACCCTGCATTTCCTGAACAACCAGCCTTTCGGCGACAACCAGACCTTCAGCGAGGTGATTGAAACCAAAGGCGACAACCAGGCGGTGCTCATCATCCACAACGACAGCATCGTTTATGAGAAATATTTGGGCGACTACTCCGCCGACCACATGGCTACCATCTTCTCTATCACGAAATCGATAACGTCGCTGCTGTGCGGCATCGCCATCGACGACGGATACATCCACAGCGTCGATGACCCTGTCACCGACTATCTGCCGGAGCTTAAAGAAGAAGATCCGATGTGGCAGGAGCTAACAATCCGTCATCTGCTCGACATGCGCAGTGGCCTCGACTTCGACGACGTTTATGAGTTCACATCATTGAAAGACTTGAAGATGCTCAACGCGATGGCGAAGCTGAACTACGGACACAACATCCGCAAGCAGGTCAAGAGTCTGAAATTCCGTTGCAAGCCAGGCACACAGTACCGTTATGAGAGCATGACACCGGCGATTCTCGGCATGGTCATCGAGCGCGCCTCTGGCAAGAGTTATGCAGAATATCTCAGCGAGAAGGTGTGGCAGCCTCTTGGCATGAATTCGGCTGCGCTGGTCATCATCGACAGCAAGAAACACGACATGGCGCACACCTTCGGAGGTGTCACTATGAATATCATGGATCTGGCGAAGATTGGCCGTCTTTACCTCAACAAAGGCATGTGGGACGGCAAACGCATCGTCAGCGAGGACTGGATAGTGAGCTCGACCAGATATGATGTCACCAACTTCGGATACCATTACAATTGGTACAACCTCAGTTACAACAACTACTATCTGACACGCTATCCAGGCTATTTTGCGCTGGGCATCTTTCAGCAGACGCTTTATGTGAACCCGCGTAAGAACCTCATCATTGTGAGGTTGGGAAGCTCAAATCGAGGCTATGCCTACATTCCCGCCTTGTTTGAGAGAGTTGCAAATGCGTGGCGATAGATGCCAACGTTATTCTTCCGCCTCCGTCACGAAGCAGGCCACAAGGCCGTAAGTGATGGTCGGACGGATCCAGATTTCGGTAAGCATATAATCGGTGTATTCGTTGATAGGCTCAATGAATATGTCGTAGTTGTATAGTGCGGCGATGAGCATGTCGATGATACAGATTGCCCACAAGTTGCGCTTTGTGTAGCTTTTCCAGTCTTTTCGGGCATAGAAGTAGGTGAGCATGCATAGCAGTAGCACCGACAATGTGATGCATATCAAATGCAATGAGCGATAAGCTAACGGCGGCGCAAAGAGTATGTCGCGCAGCAACACCGTGATGCCCACAAATACAGAGCACCAGTAGTTGAACTTGTGTGAATCAATTTTGTTGAAGAAATATCGCCAAATCATCACCAGACAGGCGATGTAAAACATGTTGAGCACTAGCTCCGGCCATGACTCTTTCAGTCCGAAATGAAACACTGCATAGAGCATCACGCCCACCGAAACCATTCCTGCCAGGGCAGTGATTACAATGTCAAAAACCTTAGCATTCTTTTTGAATCTTGTTTTCATTATAAAGTTAGTTATAAATGTTGCCGTTGTTTTGAACAATGCAAAGGTACGAACTTTTTCTTAAAATTGGCAAGAAAAAAAACAGTGGGACAGAAACCGAAGTCCCTGTCCCACATTTTTAATGTTTAACAATAATTCTAAATCAAATACTCTTTTAACGCATTCACATATTTCTCGAAGGCGTCGAGGCCCGCGGAGGTGATTTTACAAGTTGTGCATGGCACCTTTCCTTTGAAGCCCTTGTCGACCGTGATATAGCCGGCCGCACTGAGCTTGTCGATCTGTACGCTGAGGTTGCCCGATGTGGCTCCGGTCTGCTTCTTGAGGTATGTGAAATCAGCATCCTCAACGCCGGCCAGTATCGACATCACCGCCAGCCGCAGCTCGGAATGAAGCAATGGGTCAAGTTTCGGTAACATGGCTATTTGTATTGAGATTTGATAATAAGTCCTGTTACAACAAGCATGATGCCGCCAATGGTGAAGATGAGCAGCTGCTCGGGGCCAAACAGCAACGAAGCCGCCACTGCACCACCGATACCAAGGATGAACCCGCTGACGATGATAGTCCAGTTTTTAAGGATAAATCCTGAGACGCACTGCGCAAATCCAAAAATCACCACAAGAACCAATGTAAGGTTCATCGGCACCCATAACATCGCGATAACGCTGATGCACACCGCGAAGATGCAGTAGGTGAGCCAAATCAGACCGATGTTCATGTTGATCTTGCTCTGCGGGATGTCGGAGTCTTTTCTGTCGAGAATCCTCACAATCGGGAAGCCAAGGGCAGGCATCACAAACCATACGACATTCCAAACCGGACTGCCAGATGATTGCCAAAGTCCATAAACTACCAGTGACACAAAGATGAGCAGGCTGCCCCACAAGATGAAGTGTTTTGCGCTGCTTTGAAGGATTGTGCGACGGCTGTCGTTGATCATTTCGCTGATGATGTTCAAGCTCTGCTGAGCCGTCATTTCATTTTTTTGTTCGTTGTTTTCCATGTCTTTAAATTTTAAATGGTTAATTTTAACTGTCAATTGACGTTGCAAAGATAAACAAGTTTATAATATAAACCACAAAAAATTTAAAAAAATTTCAAAAAAATTTTAGCAATTTTCGGAAATCCCAATAAATACAGGGAAGAACGAACGAAAAAATTTTTCAAAAAATTCGTTTAAAAGGCCGCTCCGACCCTAAAACCGGCCGTAAAAGCGGTCGGACTGTCGGCACTCCAGCCTATAAAACCATGGTGATAGTTGCTATGATTGCTCTCGCCAAAGCCAAAACCCAGTCCGCAATAGACATCAAAAACGAACCAGTCCCACACCAGGTCGTAGCCCGCCACACCCATCAAGGCAAAACGGTCGACATCAAGTCTTTCGACGGCGGTATAGTTATAACTATAAGAGGAATAGCATAATTCAGGTTTGATATAAAAACCGCACATTTGGTTGTTGGCGTTGCGTTTGTCAGGAAGAATGAACTTGTAAGCAATCCGCCATGCCGTACCTTTCGGGTCGCTGTCTTTCAGCATGTCGACGCCCAAGCCTATGATACCAAACGTAAACTCAACACTCTGATAATCACGCACCAAGCGCTCGTAAGTGACTTTTGTCGAGCCGCTAAAAATAGACAGAAGCGACACCTTGACTTCATTTTTTGGCATATCGCGACGCTGTGCCTGCGCGCTTCCAAAGAGGCATGCAATAAGCAGTATCAGAAAAAACTTTTTCATATCTTTCTATTGATTTTAATTTGACTGCACAAAAATACAAAAATTTTCATATCTTTGCGGAAAGTAAAAATTTCAATATGAAAAAATCTGTTTTTATCGCAATTTTGATGCTGTTTGCGGCTTGGCAGACGGCTTTCGCGCAGGAAAAACTGCAGAGTCCCGACGGAAAACTCGAGCTTCAGTTCGAACTCAACGACGGCACACCTTATTATATGTTAAATAGGGACGGCAAGCCAGTGGTGCTTCCTTCTAAGATGGGTTTCACCCTCGAATGGCGCGACGACCTGGAACATGCCTTCGTGCTTAAAGACGTGGAACGCAGCACCTTCGACGAGGTCTGGGAGCCAGTCTGGGGCGAGGAAAGCCACATCCGCAACCATTACAACGAGATGCTCGTAACGCTCGAACAGCCTGTTGGCTCGGTCGAGAGCATGGACCACTCCACCGAAAAAAAAGCCACGGTGATGCAGATAAGATTCAGACTCTACGACGACGGCCTGGGCTTCCGCTACGAGTTCCCGATGGAAAACGCCCTGGTTTATTTCTGGATCAAGGAAGAGCTCACCGAGTTTGCGATGACCGGCGACCATACCGCCTGGTGGATTCCGGGTGACCTCGACACTCAGGAATACAACTACACCGAGTCGCGTCTCTCACAGATTCGCGAGCTGTTCGACAAGAGCCACGAAGGCGGCGGCTGGCCATGGACGGCGTTCTCGAAGACCGGCGTGCAGACCGCCCTCCAGATGAAGACCGACGACGGCTTGTACATAAATATTCATGAAGCCGCAACTTTGGATTACCCTACAATGCATCTCGAACTCCTTGAAACTGAAAACTCTGAACTTAAAAACTCTACACTTGACAACTACTCTAAACTCTCAACTCTAAACTCTAAACTAGTTTTCAGAGCATTTTTATGTCCTGACGCTACAGGCTATAAAGGCCGTCTGCAGGCACCTTGCCACACCCCTTGGCGCACTGTGATGGTATGCGAGAAAGCCACCGACGTGCTCGCCTCACGCCTGATTTTGAACCTCAACGACCCTTGCGCCATTGAAGATGTCAGCTGGATTCACCCAGTGAAATACATGGGCGTTTGGTGGGAGATGATATCCGGAAAGAGCGCCTGGTCGTACACCAACGACTTCCCTTCGGTGAAACTCGGCGAGACCGACTATGAACACGCCACGCCACATGGTTTTCATGGCGCCAACAACGCCAACGTGCGCCGTTACATCGACTTTGCAGCCGAAAACGGCTTCGACGCATTATTGATTGAGGGCTGGAACATAGGCTGGGAAGACTGGTACGCCAAGCAGAAAGACTTCGTCTTCGACTTCATCACCCCTTATCCCGATTTCGACCTGCCAGCGTTGAACCAATACGCACATGAGAAAGGAATTCGTCTCATCATGCACCACGAGAGCTCGGCTTCCACACAAAACTACGAGCGCTGGATGGAGAAAGCATACACCTTGATGAACGAATACGGCTACGATGCTGTGAAAGGCGGCTATGTGGGCACCATCATACCTTTCGGCGAAGGCCATTACAGCCAGCCCATCAACAACCACTACCACTACGCCATCGTGGAGGCGGCCAAACACCATATCATGGTCAACTCGCATGAGGCGGTGCGCCCTACAGGCTTATGCCGCACCTGGCCCAACATGATTGGCAACGAGAGCGCGATGGGCACCGAGTTCAGAGGCCGTATTAAACCTGGACACACCACAATATTGCCGTTCACACGTCTGCAAGGCGGTCCGATGGACTACACCCCTGGCATTTTCGTCACCGACATGGAGCAAATTGTCAGCTGGGACAAAGGCGACAAGATGCGGCACACCATCTGCAACCAGCTGGGACTATACGTCACCTTCTACTCCCCTCTTCAGATGGCCGCCGACTTCCCTGAGCACTATGAACAATTCATGGACGCTTTCCAATTTATAAAAGATGTGGCCGTCGACTGGGACACAACGATTTATCTTGAAGCGGAACCCGGCGCATATATCGTCACAGCAAGAAAACCTAAGATCTCGACCCTTAACAAGGCCGCCGATGGTGTCGGTGAACTTGCTGATGGCAAAAAAGGAGTGATTTCGGGCGCTGCACGATATGTGTATGCCATTCCAGATTCTGTAAAGACGCACGGCCGTGCGTCTCTAACAGAACCACGCGACGTTTGGTACATCGGCGGCATCACCGACGAAAACGCCCGTGAGGTCAAGATAAAACTGGATTTTCTTGAAAAAGGCAAGACCTACGACGCTATCATTTACGCCGACGGAAAAGACGCCAGCGGATTGCCTGACGAGGGTTACAACCCGCAATCGTACACCATAACCAAGAAAAAGGTGACTTCGAAGACCGTTTTGAAGATGAAAATGGCCCCGTGCGGAGGATTTGCAGTAAGCATCCGCGAAAGAAAATAGTTTCTTGACAATGAGACATCTGTTTCACATATTATTGGCCGCAACGCTACTCGCATCATGCAGCAAAAACAGGCATTTCGAGATAAAGACCCTCGACACTTACGAGCCGCGTTTCAGTTGGAACTTCGAGTCGGATGCCCAAAATGTGAAGCAGATCAGCTATCGAATCATCGCTGCTTCAACTGAAAACGGACTTCTCGAAGGCCACGGCGACCTCTGGGATTCTGGCGAGGTGCTTTCCGATAAGATGCTTTATATCCCTTACGAAGGCAAGCCTCTCCAAAGCCGCGACAAGGTGTTTTGGAAGGTTTTTGCCACCCTTTCTTACGAAAAAAACAAGACAGTATCTGTTGAAAGCGAAATAAAATCGTTTGAGATAAGTCTTTTAAATTCAAGCGATTGGAAGGCGAAGTGGATTGGACATGAATTTGACGACGACGTGCTTGTCGGAAAAACCAGAATTGCAGCCCGATACCTGCGAAAAGAATTCAATTTGCCCGAAAACATCGCCGAGGCACGCCTTTATGTGAGCGGTCTCGGACAATACAGCGCATATATTAATGGTATCGAAGTCGCCCCCGATGAGCTTCTGAAACCTGCCTTGTCTGATTACCGCAAACGAGTGTATTTCAGCACTTACGATGTCACGGAGATGCTCCGTAACGGTAACAATGCCATCGGTGTGACACTTGCCGGCGGGCGTTTTACAGCGATGAGATATAACGCCCAGAATCCTGATTACGACTTCACCGACAATGTGCTCCATTTTGGCACGCCGAGGATGATTTTGCAACTTGAAATAACCCTCGCCGATGGCCGTAAACAACTGATTGTCAGCGACGAATCATGGAAAATCACCAACCGAGGACCCATCCGCACCTCCAACGAATACGACGGCGAGACATACGACGAAAACTATGAATTAGGTGACTGGACACTGCCGAATTATAACGACAATTCTTGGCTTCAAGCAGAATTTGTAACCGCCCCAAATGGCACATTAACCCCACAACCGAATCCAAACATTAAAATCCAGGACTCGCTCACCCCTGTTTCTATTTTTAAAAAAGATGACGCTTGGATACTCGACATGGGCCAAAATATGGTCGGTGTGCTGCAAATAAACCTCGACGGCCAGCAACCAGGCGACACCATCACCTTGCGCTTCGCTGAAAACCTCTATCCCGACAGCACATTGGATGTCAGGAACCTGCGCGGTGCCGAGGCCACAGATCATTATATTGTAAAGACGTGCCATGGCGCGTCTCTACAATGGAAACCTATGTTTACGTACCACGGTTTCCGTTACGTTGCAATCCAAGGCCTCAGAGACATCCCGAACCCGACAAATTTCCGTGGTCTTGTCTTTTATGACGAAATGCAAACCACCGGCACCTTCGAAACCTCCAACGAGATCCTCAACGCCGTCTACCGCAACGCCTATTGGGGCATCCGAGGCAACTACCGCTCAATGCCCACCGACTGTCCGCAGCGTGACGAGCGCATGGGCTGGACCGGCGACCGTGCCACAGGCTGCTTCGGTGAGAGTTATATCTTTGACAATCATAGCCTTTACTCCAAGTGGCTCGTCGACGGAGAAGACTGCCAACTTGAAAACGGCTGCATCAGCGACGTGTTTCCGCCTTATTGGCGCAACTATACCAACAGCATGACATGGCCGGGCGCTTTCCTCACCGTGGCCGACATGATTTACACCCGTTTCGGCGACGACAAGCCCATACGCGAGCATTATCCAGCCATGAAAAAATGGCTCGAATTCATGAAAGACAAATACATGATCGACGGCATCATGTACCGCGACCAATATGGCGATTGGTGTATGCCGCCTGAGTCACCCGAGCTCATCCACTCGCGCGACCGTGACCGCCGAACCCGCAAAATGGTCATCGCCACGCCATATTACTGCTACCTTTCCGGAAAAATGGCAAAATTCGCCGAGTTATTAGGTCTTACTGATGATGCCGAGTATTTCAAAAATGAGATTTCTGCTTCAACAGAGGCTTATAATGCCCTTTATCTTAACCATCAGACGTGGCGTTACGACAACAACACTGTCACCGCCAACATCCTGCCTCTTTATTTCGGGATGGTGCCCGAAGGTCATGAAAACGACGTGTTCGAAAACATCGTCAACCGCACAGAAGACCTTCACGACAGCCATGTCTCGACTGGTGTCGTCGGCATACAATTCCTGATGCGCACCCTCACCGACTACGGTCGCGCCGACCTCGCATTGAAAATCGCCACCAACGACACCTACCCTTCATGGGGCTACATGGTCCGCAACGGCGCCACCACCATCTGGGAGCTGTGGAACGGCAACACCGCCGACCCTTCGATGAACTCCGCCAACCACGTGATGCTCCTCGGCGACCTCATCCTCTGGGAATATGAATACCTCGGTGGCATCCGAGCCCTCGAACCCGGCTACAAAAAGATCCAGCTGAAGCCCTATCCTATCGAAGGTCTGGACTTTGTAAACTGCTCCTACACCTCCGTTAGCGGCCTCATTGAGAGCAACTGGAAACGCGATGGAAATCGCTTTGAATGGCACATAACAATCCCCGCCAACACCGAAGCCGAGGTGTGGATTCCAACAAAAAAGGGCTATAAAGTCAAGACTTTAGGTAGCGGAAAGTATCAATTTTGAACACAAATTTCACTAATCTAACGAATAATTACAGGTAAAAAATTCGTGTGATTCGTGTTTTTCGATGTTAATTATTTCATTCTAAATTCCAGCGTGCCGCCTTCCATGATATCCTTATGAGAAATCTTGTAATCTGTTATCGCCTTGCCGTTGAGTTTCACGCTCTTCACATGGATGCGCTTCGCGGTCTTGTTAGGAGCCGAAATCACAAAATCGTTGCCGTTTTCAAGATGCAAAACAGCCTTTTTGAATAAAGGTGTCCCGATGACATATTCGGCTGAACCGGCGTGGAACGGATAGAATCCCAATGAAGAAAAGATGTACCATGCCGACATCTGTCCGCAGTCGTCGTTGCCGGCATAGCCGCATGGCGTGGCACGGTAAAACTCGCTCCTCACCTGCTCCACCAGATCCTGCGTGCGTTCAGGCTTTCCAGCGAAATTATATAGATACACGGTGTGATGGCTCGGCTCGTTTCCGTGCGCATACTGACCGATGAAGCCACTGGCGTTGCCGTTCACCTCGCCAGAAGTCGCGGTCAAAGTGAAGTTCTCGTCTAGCTTGGTTAAGAATCCTTTTTTGCCTCCAAAGAGGTCCATTAAGCCTTGCGGATCCTGCGGCACAAACCACATATACTGCCAGGCGTTGCCCTCCACAAAGCAGGGCTGCTCGTATGAAAGCGGGTCGAAACCCTCTATCCAGTTGCCGTTCTCGTCTTTCGGACGGAAGAAACCAGTCTCCTGGTCGAACAAGTTTTTATAAAACATCGAGCGACGATAAAAACGCTCGTAATCTTCATCCTTACCTAATTTTTTGGCCACCAAAGCCACGCAAGCATCGTCGAAAGCCTGCTCCATGGTAATGCTAACACTCTCATTCTGAAGCGTTTGCGGCATATAACCATATTTCTCCCAAATCTCGAAAGGCGAGTTGTAATGGCTCCTTGTGCTGCTCTCCACCATCGCCTGATATGCCTCTTCCACATCAATTCCTGGAATTTCCGCCAAAATGGCATCGGCCAAAACCGGGATGGCATGGTTGCCAATCATGCAGTAGTTGTCCTGACCCCAGAGGTCCCAAATCGGGAGATATCCGTATGTTTTATGATGCAAAACCATGTCGTTTACAAACTGTGCAGCATTTTTCGGGTCGATGAGGGTGTAAAGCGGATGCGCGGCGCGGAAAGTGTCCCACAAGCTGAACGTGCTGTGATATGTCTGCCCCTCAGGCATCTGCTTGATTTCAAAGTTAGTGTCCATATAACGTCCGTCGACATCGCTCATCGTGTTAGGCTGCATCAAGACATGGTAAAGTCCGGTGTAGAATATGGTTTTCTGCTCGTCGGTACCCTCGATATCGATGCGGCTGAGCTCCTTTTGCCAAACGTCGTGGGCGTTTTTCACATATTCGTCGAAATCCCAGCTCTGAGCCTCGGCAAGCATGTTCTTACGTGCTCCGTCGTTGTCGACAGGCGATATTGCCACCTTGACAATCAATTCGTTACCGTCTTTAGGGTTGAAATCCAAGGCTGCACGCAAAGTCCTGCCATTCACCACGTCGCTGTTGCCGACGTTGAGTTTGCCGTTCATCAAAAGATGTCTTGCAATCGGCTTCGAAAACTCTGCTCTGAAATAAACTTTTCTCATTTTCGCCCATCCAGTGATGACGCGATAGCCTTCGATGGTATTATCATCGACGATGCGTATCTGCGCCTGAATCACATCGTAACTCCTTCTGCCTGAATAATATGCGTCGCCACGATAAGTGCCTCTGTCGAGGTCGAGCACCACCGTCTGAGGCTGTCCTTCCGGGAATGTGTAACGATGTATTCCTGTGCGTGTCGTTGCCGAAACCTCTACATTCACGCCGCTTTCCTGCAGAAACACCTGATAATAACCTGGTCTTGCCGACTCATTCTCATGGCTGTAATGCTGCCCGAAATCGGCTTTTGAAAGCTGTTCGGGTGTCACCTCCGAGCTCATCGGCATTAAGCTGACATCTATCAAATCGGTACATCCTGTGCCGCTCAGATGCGTATGTGTGAAGCCGTAAATCACATCTTTATTGTAATCGTAGCCCGAGCAAGGGTCCCATGTCACCATGAGCTCAGTCTCAGGACTGAGTTGAACCATGCCTTGTGGCATGGTCGCGCCCGGGAAAGTACTCCCGCTGAGCGCACCCGTCTCGTCGGTCTGAGTGCCAATAA
This sequence comes from Bacteroidales bacterium, assembly GCA_017645275.1. Taxonomy (GTDB): domain Bacteria; phylum Bacteroidota; class Bacteroidia; order Bacteroidales; family F082; genus Limimorpha. The sequence continues at coordinate 26,077 of JAGCPH010000044.1, forward strand.
ATGGATTGACAAATTTCGTATGATCGCTAGTTTGCGCAGTGATTTCCCATGCTATAAAACAAGCAAGGAAGAGAGTAAAAAGCTTTTTCATATTGAATAAATTTCGGTGCAAAAATACACATTTTTTAAATAAAAACACTATTTTTGTACTTTGAAATTTATCGAAAAATGGCTTACACTTACGAATATCCCCGTCCTGCTGTCACCGCCGACTGCATCGTGATGACAAGAGAAAACGACCCGAAGGTACTGCTCATAGAGCGCGGACACGAGCCTTTCAAGGGCTGCTGGGCGTTTCCGGGTGGCTTCATGAACATGGACGAGACCACCGAACAATGCGCCATCCGCGAACTCGAAGAGGAGACAGGATTAAAAGTCAACGAAATAAAACAGATTGGCGCCTACTCCAAGGTCGATCGTGACCCGCGAGGACGCACCATCACGGTGGCATATCTCGCCTTGGTTGACAAACCCCTCCCCGTCAAAGGACAGGACGATGCCGCCAAAGCACAGTGGTTTTCAATAAAAAATCTGCCAAAACTGGCATTTGATCATGAAGAGATTTTGCGCGACGCTTTCCTAGCAAATTCAAATAACTCTAGCGGCAGATGACAGTATCCATCGGGGTTTTTCTCCAGATAATCCTGATGATAATCCTCGGCTGTGTAGAAATTCTGCAACGGCATCACCTCGACGGCGATTTTGCCCTCGATTTTGGATTGCTGTTCCGCCATCACCTTGTTAATCGTCTGTAAATCATCGATATCAGTGTAATATATACCCGTCCTATATTGCAGCCCCACGTCGTGTCCCTGCTGGTTGACGCTCGTCGGGTCGATGGCATGGAAATACATGTCGAGCAGGAACTCAAGGTCGATTTTCGTTGGGTCGTACTCCACCATGACGGTCTCGGCAGCCTTAGTCGCGCCGCTGCACACCTCCTTATACGTCGGGTTTTCCTTAATACTGTTGGCATAGCCGACTTTAGTCCCGACCACGCCCTCAATCATCTTAAAATAATGCTCGGTGCCCCAAAAGCAGCCTCCGGCAAGGTAGATAGATTTAGTCATAGTAAATTTTTGTTGTTTTCTTCATTTATTATTTCTTCAGCAATACGTTCGGCTTGTTTCAACACCGTTTCAGTGGCAAGCTGCTGCATATCGGGTGGATAACCGTATTTGCGTAACAAACGTTTTACTGCCACTTTCATTTTTGCTCTTACATTTTCTTTGATTGTCCAGTCGATAGTGGAGTTTTTACGGATAGTTTCAGTTAAAACAACAGCCAATTCACGAAGTTTATCCTTACCCATCAGTTCTTTGGCACTTTCGTTGTCGGCAACAGCTGAATAAAACGCATACTCGTATGTTGTCAACCCTATATTTTCGGCTTCTTTGTCCTTTTCAACGATAGTTTTGCTCAATTTGATAAGTTCATCGATGACTTCAGCCGCGGTGATGATTTTGTTGTGATAACGGGTTATGGAATTATCCAACATCTCCATCAGAGTCCTACCTTCAACAACATTGAATTTCGCTCTGACTTTTATCTCATCTTCCAATAATTTCTTGAGAACCTCCAAAGCTATGTTTTTATGCTCCATATCTTTCAATTCCATCAAGAATTCCTCTGAAAGAATGGAAATATCCGGCTTTTTAATGCCTGCGGCATCAAACAAATCAATAACTTTTTCAGAAACCAAAGCCTTGTCAATAACTTGACGAATTGTTGTTTCGATTTCTTCATCTGTACGTCCAGAACTTGTCTGGTCGAACTTGCAGAGACGCGCTTTCACTGCTTGGAAAAATGCCACTTCGTCTTTCACATCCATAGCAGAATCTTGCGGAATCGCCAATGCAAACGCTTTACCCAAAGCCGTCACTTCGTTGACAAAACGCTTCTTGCCATCGTCCAAGCCCAGAATGAAATCCTCCGCTTTCAAAATCCAAGAAAGCTTGCCAGAAGTGTTTGCGGTGAAATATTGTTTATAGTCAAACCCGAAAAACATCTGCTGTACCACTTCCAACTTCTCCTGCATCAAAGCTACTGCTTGTTCCTGTTGTTGAGTCGGTTCGCCCCTCCCTCCAGAATCGGAATAGAACGACAAAGCTTTCTTTAAATCTGCTGCAATACCAAGATAATCAACGACTAAGCCACCCGGTTTGTCTTTATAGACTCGGTTCACACGGGCAATTGCCTGCATCAGGTTATGTCCTTGCATCGGTTTGTCGATGTACAAAGTGTGCAGACAAGGCACATCGAAGCCAGTCAGCCACATGTCACGAACAATAACGAGTTTCAGCTCATCGTCGGGGTCTTTCATACGTTCGGCCAAAGCACGGCGCTGCTCTTTCGTGGTATGATGCTTGGAAATGTTCGGCCCATCGGAAGCAGATGAGGTCATCACGACTTTTACAGCGCCTTTTGCCAAGTCATCAGAATGCCATTCGGGACGCAATTTGATGATTTCATCGTACAATTCGGCAGCAATACGACGGCTCATCGCAACAATCATCGCCTTTCCCTCAAATACCTTCTGACGCTCCTCAAAATGCGTGACAATATCTTTGGCTATGTTTTTCAAACGATTGGGACTTCCAATCAACGCTTCCAATTGTGTCCATTTTGCCTTGGCCTTTTGGACATCGTTCATGTTATCAGTTTCCAGCTCTTTATCAAGATCTTGCACCAACTGACGACCTTCTTCGCTTAATTCGACCTTAGCGAGACGGCTTTCATAGAAAATTCGCACCGTGGCACCGTCTTCAACGGCTTGCGCAATATCGTAAACATCGATATAATTTCCAAAAACTGCCGGAGTGTTTTTATCCGTCAATTCAATCGGAGTGCCTGTAAAACCGAGATATGTGGCATTGGGCAAAGCGTCACGCAGATATTTGGCAAAGCCGTATTTTATCTCAGAACCGATAACCTCATCGGCTTCATTCTTCACGTCAACAGTCTTGGCTTTGAAACCATATTGTGTGCGGTGCGCCTCGTCAGCAATCACGATGACATTGCTGCGGTCCGTGAGCGTGTCGTAAACATTGCCCGATTCGGGCTGGAATTTCTGAATGGTGGTGAAAATCACGCCGCCCGACTGCACCGACAAGAGTTTCTTCAGATGCTCACGGCTCTCTGCCTGGACGGGTGTCTGCCGGAGCAGTTGTTTGGCACCTGTGAAAGTGTCGAAAAGCTGATCGTCCAAATCGTTACGGTCGGTGATGACAACGACGGTCGGATTGTTGAGTCGCTTCACGATTTTGCCCGTGTAGAACACCATTGTCAGCGATTTGCCGCTGCCTTGCGTGTGCCATACGACTCCGGCGCGATGGTCGCCTTCCGTCTGTTCCTCCACCGTTTTGAGCCCATAGTGTGCGGGCGATTCGGCGACCATGTTCTTCGTGTTGATACCCGTGGCCCGAATAGTCGATTCCACGGCCTTATTAACCGCGTAATACTGGTGATAGGCGGCTATCTTCTTGACGGTCTTAATCGTGGTCAGACCTGTTTTCAAATCTTCTTGCTTCTGCTTCTCAAAGACCGTGAATGATTGGATCAGGTCGAGTAATGTGTCTTTTCGGAGCATACCATTGACCAACACCTCAAGTTCGCTCACCAGATTTGAAGCAATGTTCTCGCCATCTTCGCTCTTCCATGCCGTGAAACGGCTGAATCCTGCCGAAAGCGAGCCTGCACGTGTTTCCAGACCATCGGAAATGACCACTAGCGCATTGTATGTAAACAGTGACGGAATCTGCTGTTTGTATGTTTCAATCTGACGATAGGCGCCTTGCAATGTGGCGTTCTCGTCGGCGGCATTTTTCAGTTCGAAAATGACCAATGGCAGACCGTTTACAAACAAAACCACATCCGGACGGCGGTTATGACCATTTTCAATTATAGTGAACTGGTTGACCACCGTAAACTCGTTGTTCCATGGGTCGTTGAAATCGATAAGCCACACTCTTTCGCCTCGCTCCACGCCGTCTTTGGTTATTACCACCGGGATACCCTCGGTTAGCATCCGATGAAACGTCTCATTGTTGACAAGCATATCCGGCGAGTCCAGATGCATCACCGTTTTTATCGCCGCTTCCTGAACCAGCCAAGGCAAAGAAGGATTGAGTCTCTTCACCGCCTTCTCCAACTTGAAGTAAAGCACCACATCCTCAAAGCTCAATCGCATCGGATTCTCACTGTCGGGCGCAATGTCGGGACCATATAGGTACTGATAGCCTTTGGCTTTCAGCAGTTCTATGAGCATCTGCTCTATATCGGATTCGTGGAGTGGGGGCATATTATATAAGATTTTCCGGTATGTATTTTGTTATATCTATATTTGGCAACTTACTACCATTTGCTTGCACATCTTCAACAAATTTTTTGCAATCATCCTCTGTCATTATACCACGTTTATATGCATAATACAAGAAGTCGAGCGTTGTCAAATATGTGATTCTGTTTTGTTTGCAATAATCTTTAATATCTCTGATATTACTACTTCCTATCACATTATTGGTGAAACGGCAGTATGACATGCAGGCACTTTCACCTTTGCCCCTCGTTTTAGAAAGCTTGGCATATTCAAATAACATTTCACCAGAAGGGCTAAACGCTTCCATTTTAATATTTTTCAACAATCTTATCTGATTATCCAACTGATTTTGAATAGGAAACACTTCTTTATACACCACATCAAGAATCACATGCTCAAATTCAGGCAAGATTTCTGGAAGCATGCTTAAACGCTCCGCTTCGCAAAAATGAATCAACACATCAGCATCCAGCACTATCTTTACTTTTTCCATACCCTATAACATTTAGCAGTTCGAGATAATGCCCTTCGGATATTTTTTCTTCTTCAAACAACTTCCTTGCTTTTGAACCAAAATCACCGATTACAAGCCGTTCGCCATCACCTTTTCTATATAATTTGTCATCGTAACCCCGCAAAGCCGCTTCTTTTGTTATGCTAAGGCTCTTCAATTCATCAGCATATTCCGGACCGATAACATGTAATTCTTTCAAACGCAGAGCCATTGTTGTATGTGAAATGCCGTAAAGATTCTCCAAACGAAGAATAGTGTCGATGCTAACTTCTTTTTTCTTCAACTCTTCCGCAGGAATGACATTCATCACACCTTCTTTAGGCATCAGCAACGCTGAAGCGAACATATTGGCGGAACGTTCTGAAGGTTCAGTAAAAAGCGGGTTATAAAAATGCGGTTGTGGATTTTCATCAAAATAAAGATGATACAGTTCATGTGCGATGGTAAAATGCTGGGCTCCTGGCGTCACCTTGCTATTCACAAGCATAAACCTGTTTTTCTTGTCAGGAGTTATGAGCGACAATCCAAAAATATTATCCGACAGCGGACGAAAAACTGTCAATATATTAAGCTGGCGAAGGACTGTCTCTGTGTTGACAGGTTCGCTGCTCGAGATACGCAGATGTTCGCTGCGCATTTTTGCCGCAAGGTTCTCGGCTGTTTCAAAATCAAGCTTTTTCATTCTTCAAGAAGTCTTTCCATTTTCATATAATTCAAAACAATATTCTTGAAGTCGGCAACCTCTTTCATATCGTCAATATTGAGATTGTCGGCACGGAAAGCACATGCAAGCATGCCTTTGAGCGCATTTTGGTCTTCTTCAAAAAACAGACTGAGGTCGCACCCAAACAACAATGCCGCTTTTTCAAGAACATCCAATGGAGCTTCTCGGTCTCCACTTTCATAATTCGAATAAGTGGAACGATTAATGCCCATAAACTCGGCTACATTTTCCTGATTATAGCCGTTTGCCACACGCAAAGATTTTAGATTTTTACCAATAACAGATTTCATACAATTTTAAATTTTTATTGTTTATCAAATATTTACCCTTTTCATATCCGTGGCAAAATTACAAATAATTTTTGAAATACAAACATTTTGCCACGGAAAAATTTTTGTTTTATTTCCAACAACCGTTTATGTCTGCTCCATACGGATAGCGAACCTCTCCATCTGAGCAGAGATATCCGCAATCATCCCCATCGCCTGTGTCGACAGTGTGAATGGTGGTTTGTAGCCGTTATATGTATCTTTATTTTGTGACATTCGTTGGTTCTTACGAGTTATCCGTTTCGTTATTCCAAGGTGCAAAAATAATCAAATTCTATAGATTTGGCTATCTAGAAGAATGCTGTTCTTATCGATTTGGAAAACAAAAAGAGCAATTATTCTATCCTTTCATAAGGATATACATTCTTGAAATTACGATTCAAATAAGACCCAATTGACGGGGCATTGTCCAGTGCTTCATACTCCATTATAGGTACATTACTGTATCTATAAAGTGACCCATTAAGGAATCTTACATAAACGATTTCATTGGCTTCGTCATAGCCAAGTTCAGCAACATTGGATGAACTAACTGGATGCATTTCCGGATATTCCATATTATTCTACTTTTTTAGTGTGATTAATAATTCTTTGATTTCTCCAATTATCTAATAATTGTTTGTAAGTATCTAATTCTATTGTTTTTTCTTTACTCCATTTTTCCGAAACATTAGGATCGGAACCTTTCGGAGCATCTGACAGTTTATAAAACTGAACACGTGAAGGGATTCTCACTCCTTCTCCCGAAATAATACCCTCACCTGTCCTCAAACTTGGCAATAAATCCACCATTGTTTGCAATTCATCTTGAATAGCTGCCCGAATAAAACTCCTATCTTTGGCATTATTCATACGCAAAGCAATTATTGTTCCACACTGACTAAGTACTGTTTCATCTAACTCTGACGGTCTTTGTGTCACCAAGGCCAAACCAACTCCATACTTACGCCCTTCTTTTGCTATGGTCTGCACTGTCCTTGACGAAATGGATTTTTCTCCAGCTTTCAAATAATTGTGCGCTTCTTCTAACACTATTAATAACGGTTGTTCCTTGCCACCGTTAGGCAAATCTTGCCCCCAAAACAATGCATCGTATATGATTTTTAATAGAGTTCCTGATATTGAAGACATTACGTCATTCGGAATTCCCGACAAATCTAGAATTGTAATGGGCTTTTCACTTCCCACCCATTCAAATAACAAGTTGCTTAGGTCGTTTTCCACCTTACCTTTCAAATCTGGGGAGTATTTTTCAGGGGAGAATAAAAAATCATACGTTGAATCTTTTAGTTTTAATCGAATACTATCCAAAAAGCCCAGTATTCCCTTTGCCTGATTATTCAAAAATGGAGAACCGCCGCCAGCTGCAGCTGGTTGATAAATATTTGAAATTAATTTCTCAGCATCACCTTCCTGTTCTTTACCTGTAATTGTTTCAGGCTTTCCTCTTTCTCGGTATGTCTGTCTTTCAAAGTCATCTAATTCAAACCATAATTGCTTTAGACTAAATGGAATTGGAGTATCTTGGGTTATCAACTCTTCTTCAATCGTTATATCGTTTTCTTTGGCAGCTTTAATTTTTGCTTCCACTAATTTATTTCTAAAGTATTCTCTATTTTGATCTGTTAGATTTCCCGAAAAAATGCTCATCAACTCATTGAATGGTAACGCCCAAAATGGAACATTTAACTCTTTTTCACCTTTTTCAATATCAGCACGTATTTTATAAACGGTACTTTGAGTTTTCAAAACACTATTATACTCGCCGTGTGGATCTATTACTAAAATCCTTGAACTTTTAAATCCTTTATCTGCAATCGATTTTAGCAACACACCAACAGCGTTAGATTTTCCACTTCCTGTTGAACCTAAAATAGCACAATGTCTTGACACCAATTTATTTAAATCAATCTTTGCATTTAAGCTTTCTGATATACTAATATTACCAACATCTATTGAGTTCAATTCATTGTACCCACCATAAATGACATTCAAATCCTCAATGGTAACCAGATGGACTTTATCACCAGTGGTAGGCGATTGAAAAACTCCTCTTTCAAACTTCCTACCTATTTGTTCTCCAATTAATGCTATAGTTAAGAACTGTTGGTTGCTCCATTTTGAAAAATCCAAATCCTCCTCCTCAATACGAAGTCTTTCAGGAATAGCAGAAGCTCCAATTTGCGTAACAATACCATATAAATTGGCATATCCTAAAGGCACTTTCAAAAAAGAGCCAATCTGACCAATCCTATAGACAATACCATTAATGACTGGCATATTGGATTTGATTGTGTCATACAACTGTACAGAAACAGTATTCCCACTTACGCTGATTATTTCACCAATTTCAGTTTGTTTATTATCCATATCTCTATTATTTTGAAATAATCATACTTTTGAGAAAAGCAACAAATTTCGAAAAGTCAGGAATAATCAATTCTCCTTCCCCCGTCCATGATTGAGTTATTTCCTTTCCTTTTTTATCCTCTGTGCTAGCACAAGCATCTTCGTCAAAGTATTTATCAATATTTATTGAATCATCTTTATCCGGTTCCCTTTTTAATTTCCAATTCCCATATACACCTCCAATAACGGCAGAACGAGAAGCAAAAACAGAAATCTTACTATTAGAAATAGCCATTTTTGCCAAAGCTGTGTCTTCGGAAAACGAATAATTTTTTACGTCTTTTCCAGCTTCATCTTTATCCCAAGAAATATCATATAGAAGTACATATACATGTCCCAACGGATTCATAGACAATGCCGTATTTATACGTTCGTTGATGTGCTCATCACCAAATGAATAGCCGCAAATAATGAGAACTGTGTCATCTTGTTTAATGAAATTTGACAATCTATCTCCCAATGCGGTATATGGTTGTTTTCGTGATTGGTCATATTTTAAGGTAGAAGGGTAAATGAGAATATCTGTTTCATTCGGTTGAGTACGAATCACTTTCCCTATTTTATCATCATAATGCCAACCCAATGAGCCATGGATCTTCCATAGTTTTGTCTGTTTAGGCATATAACAAATGTCGTCTACAGATTGACCATCAAAAAATGGTTTGTAACTGCCAGTGAAGCCATCATAATAAGGAAGGCTGATATATTCAAATGCAACTTCAAATAAATAATCATAGTTTGTTGTGAAAATCTCAACTGCAGATTTTCTATCTGCCTTTTGTATCCATTCAGCAAAAGTCGTATGAATAAGTTTCGTGCAATCAACTTTATCCTGCACCGAAACAATAGTGTGTATTTGTTTCTTGATATCTTTAATGAATGTATCAAACTCATTTATGTCCAAATCGTTTATTTTCCCATTGCCAACAACCTGCTTCTTTAATTCAAGTTTCGACAACAAAGTTTCTATTGTAAAAGTTTTATTCTCTCCTTTTATCTCTGATTGGATTTCTGCAACAGCTTTTTTTCTTTTCTCCTCGACAATGCCGTCAACAATATTTTTAGTCATTTCATGTATGGCTGGCACATAGGATTTTTTCGTATCAAGATTTTTAACAAGAGAAGTCCCTGCGCCAAAAAGGAACCCGATACGTTTTTTGTCAGAAACTAATAATTGTTGTAGGTTCCTAATATATTCAGAAGGATCATGGTAAACTGTTTTATTTTCTTCCATAATTCAAATATTTATTTCGTTAGACATTAATTTAGGCAGCAACCCATCGCGAGACTGAATGAGAGTTTGGATTTGGATTTCGTTTACTCTAATCTTTTCAAAATAGGGTTTGACCTTGCCGACAAATTCTTCCACCTCACTTTTTGGAGGAACCTGCAAATCAAGTGACTTGAAAGCCGACTTGCTTATTTCCATAAAAGTTGACCCGTTGGAATAACTATGAACTAAATCCATATTTGCTTTCAGCCACAAATAGATAAACTCTTTTGAATAGCCTTTATCATCCATTATTGCAATGTATCCTTGATTGATGGCCAAAGGGATTTCAGCAAATGCCAACACTCCAACAGGTGCTCGTGATGACATCAACAATGTTCCCTCTGGCAATAACCCCGAACTAATTTGTTCAAGTCCTTTTGGGGTTATTTTCTTTTCTGTATCAAATAAGTACAATCCATTAAGAGTAGTTACATCTCTCGGAGAAGTCCAAGCAATATCACCATCCCAATAAATTGGTTCTTTTGTACTTGGAGTTGTTCCTCCTTTAACTGAAAGAATATCCCCCAACTTTCCTTCCTCCCACTCCTCCTTTGCCTCCACCACAAACCACTGCCTGAACAGCGTTTAGGCCATGGCTTCGAGGGTGGCGTTCTCGCGATACAGAAGGTCAATTTTGTCGTCCAGGGAAGATAGAATGGAAGCAATGCTGTGTTGGATTTCTAATGAAGGAAGAGTGATTATAATATCATTAATGTTATATATCGGTAATTTTGGTTGTACTGCGCCAACATTTCTTTTATTAATCTCTTCTTGTCCAATAGAAGATTTTAAATAATAGTAAAGATAATCATCGTCAATTACATCCTTATTTGTGACAATTTTCACACAGTTTTCTGTAAGATTTGCACCATCTATATCATATCCAATACGAGCAACGAAACCAATACTTCCAACTATAGACAATATAACATCTCCATAATTAACTGTATAACGAGATATTGTCTTTTGGATTTCTGAAGTAACATACATTAACCCTTTTTTATGTATCCATTTATTCACAATATCTGTTACTCTGATATATGGGTGCGGTGTTTCATAATCAACTAATAATTCCCCTTTGGGAAGACGTTTACCTCCTTTAACTACCGCAATTTCTCCCAACTTATATTCTTTCCACTCGCTCATCTTTCAATTGTTCTTTTAATTGTTCAATTTCAGCCTTAAGCATTTCTCTCTGAATCATAGCATCATTAGTTGCCATATGCATCATCAGCCATTCCGAAGATTTCAATTGCGCTTCTTTGCTTGCAATCTGATTTAAAATATTTCTTTTCTCGCTCTCTTTTGCATTTTTATAGGAACGCTTTGCAACCACATACGCAGCAATGGCAACAACAAGAGTCGCAACAGATATTATAATTATTATGTATTCTTTCCAGTCACTCATAACATTTCTTTTCTTATGAAACTATACATCTTTTCTTGCATTGAAAAAGAAAACAACTTATTTATAATCAACAACTTAACTTCTTTCTTTTCTTTCATCTTTCTTAAAATACGTCATTTTCTGCCACCTTTTTCAAGAAAAGAATTATCATTTAGTGCATATCTTCTAAACTTACGACCACCAATAGGCTTAATTTCATTATTCTTGGCCATTGTACGAACCATTTTTTCCAACTCAGAATATTCAACATCTGGCAATCGCAAAGCCATTTCCGACAATAAACTATTTGGATGAAACTTCAAGTCCTCAAGTACTAACGCTTTCAATCGGTATGGCTCTATTGTTTTCAATGTAGTTGAAAACTGCATTTTTGTATTTGCCACAAACTCAGGGTTAATACCATATTTTACTCCTCTACCCGAACCTCTGGAATTAATAATACGATTGGCAATAAGAGAATCAACATAAGGTCGCAACCTGCTACCCTCGGGCAATTGCAGTTCTTTCGACAGATCAGATGCAGAAATGGTTTTTTGTTGAAGAATAACGCCCAAAGCAATATAAGCCTTTTGGCTAATTTTATAATTTGCAGAAATATAATCGCATATCCTTGAAGCTTCTTTTGTGATAAATTTCCTAAAAACGGTAACTTCAACAAAGTCATCACCTTCATAAACCTTTGGTTTACTTTTTCCAGATGTAAGCAATGTTTGATAGATAAGGTCATATCCCGAACCTTCAGCTTCCATCAAATGCAAATCGTAAAATACTTTTGCCAAATGAATATTGCGCTTTTCAGATTTCTGAAGGATATTATTAACTGTAACTCCTATAGGTAGCGTTCCAGGATTAGTAATAACCATCTTATCTGAATATACCTTTATAAATATATCACCACGTGTGGTATATGGACGATGAACAATAGCATTACATAGTAATTCTCTTACAACCTTTTCGTCATAAACAGGTATTTCTTTTCTCCACAATCCTTCTGATACCTCATTATACTCTTTCCAGTCGGGTATTGACTCCCAAATTGACATAAGCAGTTCTTTAGGATTCATTCTGTAATCATCCCAAACTTTCTTGTCAACTTTTTCTTCTTCAGTATCATACTTAATATATTGAACTACAGGAGAGTAAAGTAATCTGGCTCTTTGTTCTGGTTTTCCAATCCAAAGCACACCTAAATTTGTCAAGAAGCCTTCATCGTCTATCATCTGATAATATGCAAGTGTTTCCTCTTCGGTCTTTTCTCTTACAAATGATGACACCCTGTCTGATTTTTTAATATCAGAAATAAAGTCCTGTAGCTTTTGTATGTCAGCATTTTGCCAATATATTTTTTGTGAAACTTTAGTTTCCCAACAATATGCCGGTTTATCTGTAATCAACCTGCCCAGTTCATCTGGTTGTAATGCTCTGCTTGAATCGTTGTCTCGAATTAAATAGAGTCCTTTCGTTGTGCTGGCAATAGCTGAAATAGATGGGAAAACGCGCAATTTAATATATTGTCCACCGTTGTCTGCGGTAATTATTTCTGGACAAACTGCAACATTTATAGTTAGTTCGTTTATTCTTTTCATCACCTTTTCTGGCAAATTCTCAGGTATTGTTTGATTTGCATCAGGCAAGTCCGCATTGTCTTCTATACCTATTGCCAAATATCCTCCATGACTATTTGCAAAAGCCACACAATCCTTAGCAAGTTCACCAAAATCCGCACTCTTTCCAAGAATATATTTCAAGGACTTTTTATCAAATTTAGCATTCTCTTCCATAAGACCTATTATTAACTAGTCAATTTTTATCTTCCCCAAATTCTCCAAAATCAATTTATTTAATCTCTCTTCTTCTTTCAATTGCTCCTCAAACTCGGCTTTCAAGGCGGTGAAACACTCAGCAAAGTTGAAGTCGTCTTCCTCTTCCGGCAAGCCCACATAACGACCAGGCGTAAGCACATAGTCCAGTTCCGCCACGCGGCTTACGGGCACCGAAGCGCAGAAACCTGCAATATCTTGGTAATCGGTGGATTCTTCTCTCCACAAATGATAAGTCCGTGCAATTTCTTGAATATCTTCTTCCGAGAGTTCGCGGGTGCGGCGGTTGATGAGGTGGCCTTTGTTGCGGGCATCAATAAACAATATTTCGCCAGCACGTTTGCTGCAGTTGCGTGTCACAAACCACAGACAAGCCGGAATCTGCGTGTTCAAGAACAACTTGGCAGGGAGGTTCACAATGCAGGCAATCAATCCTTTGTCAATCAATGCCTTACGGATTTCACCTTCGCCGCCTGTTTTTGATGTTAGCGAGCCTTTTGCCAGCACAAAGCCTGCTTGTCCGCTTGGGGCAAGGTGATAGATAAAATGCTGAATCCATGCAAAGTTGGCGTTTCCTGCAGGCGGTACTCCGTACTGCCAGCGTGCATCGTTGCGCAGCTGGTCGCCACTCCAGTCGCTGTCGTTGAACGGCGGATTTGCCATCACGAAGTCAGCTTTCACATCGCGGTGCGCATCGTTGAGGAACGAACCTTCGGTGTTCCACTTCACCTGCGAAGCGTCAATGCCACGGATAGCAAGATTCATCTTGCACAGTCGCCAAGTGGTTTGGTTGCTCTCTTGCCCATAGACTGAGATATTCTCAATCCGTCCCTGATGCTCCTTCACAAATTTTTCACTCTGCACAAACATGCCGCCCGAACCACAGCAGGGGTCAAGCACACGGCCTTCATACGGTTCCAGCATATTCACCAACAATTCCACAACACTGCGCGGCGTGTAGAATTGTCCGCCCTTCTTGCCTTCGGCCAAGGCAAACTCACCGAGGAAATACTCAAAGACATGACCAAGCAGGTCGGCACTCTTGGTGCTGGTGTTCTGCAAGGTTGAATTGCCAATCAGGTCTATCAATTCGCCCAAACTGGTCGGGTCGAGGTTGGGACGGGAAAAGACTTTAGGCAGCACGCCTTTCAACGACTTGTTCTCACGCTCAATCTCATCCATCGCATCATCAATATACTTACCGATTTGCGGACTTTTGGCTTGTGCCACCAAATAGCTCCACCGCGCATTTGCCGGGACGTAGAACACATTTTCGGCAGCATATTCCTCGCGGTCTTCGGGATCGGCACCCTCGGCCTGTTGCTTCACCAATTCATCATACAACTGTTCAAACGAGACCGATATGTATCTCAAAAAGATGAGACCCAACACAACGTGCTTGTATTCAGCCGCATCTATGTTCTTACGTAATTTGTCCGCCGCCTTCCAAAGCTGTTTTTCCAAAGGTTCTTCCTGTATTTCCTTTATTTTTGCCATATTAAAAATATTTCTGATGCAAAAATAATCATTTTCCATTATAAAAGAAAGATTCTGTTAGTTTTTTTCAAGATTTCTTGCCATTTGGCAACACAAAAAATGCCGCAGGCATCCCCCACGGCATTCTTATAAACTATTATTCTGCTACTCCGCTGTCTCTTCAACCACCTGCTCCACCTCAGCTTTCTGGCAGCAGCTCTTGAATGGCCTCATATCCTTCGGCAGTATGAAATACACCGCCACACAGAGGCAGATGAGCAAGAACAGCCATCTCAACATCTTCTTCCACCATGGAGCCTTCATTGTATACGGGTCTTTAGTCTTAACAATCGGATACTTCGCGATGCCTGTCAATGTGGCGCCGAACTTGGTGTTCACGAGGATTCTCTGGTTCAATGCCCAGCCGTTGGCGTTCAAAACTGGCGCAAGGTTACGTTTTCTCAACTTCAGCCATGCCATGATCATGCTAGGACCTGAGATAATCAAGATGATGATAGCAAAGAAAATCACGATGTTGTACCAATGCATTCCAAGCCATTCAAACAAGCCGCCAATAGCAGCTCCCACCAAGCCTATTGCCAAGCCTATCGCGGCGAAGATACCGGCGAATTTGGCGATATCGAACGGCGGCTTCGGTGCTTCTGCAGGTTTCGAAGCGTCAGTCGGGAGGTTGGCGTTGTCAATCTTTGAGTTGGCATCGGCCATCACCTTGGCGTCTTTCTCGGCGGCACGTTTGTTGATCATGTCTTCCACCGACTTAGCCATCTTGCGGTAAGGTGACCAGAATGCCTGACGGATACTGATAGGATTGTCAACAATCTTTGTCACTGTGGCGTTCCAGCCGAGACCGTCTCTGTCGTAGAACACGGCATGTTTTCCAACCACGATGTCGCCAACGTCACCGTCAGTCACAACAGCGGCAATGGTCATGGTGCCAGGCTTGCTCTTGCAAGTGCAGTCGCAGTACAAAATGTACATGTTACTGTATGCCGCCATTGTGTTGTGTGCGCCCATGTCATGCACTTTCAAGCAGAGGTCGCAAGCACGCTCGTCGATATACAGCGTTCCAGCCTGGAAGATAGCCTTCTTCTCAGGTGAATAGAAATCACTGAATGTCACGAAGTTAGTGAGCAATGTGTAGAAGTCTCTGTAGTAATGTAACAACTTGTCAACCTGGTCGATGGCGTTCGACTTGGCTTCCAATGCCTTGTCTTGTGCCACGAGCTCGAGCAATGCTTCTTTCTTGTTCTCTTCGAGAGCTTTCACCACTGCGTCGTAGCCTAAGCCTTCCACTGCGGCACCTGCCTTGGCACCCATCCAGGCGTTGTAGGCACCGAACTTAGCCATCATGCTAACCCATTGTTCCTCAGTGATATACTCTGCATTCTTAAACTCTTTGTCGATGACGAGTTTCTTAAGGTTTGCGATAGCGCCAGCCCATGCCGGGTTCACCTCGTTGCCCAATGGCAGCCTGTGCTCAGCGTTGACTTTTGCCAACGGATATGTTGCAATCTCTTCGACGCTTGCAGCCAGGTTGTTGCCGCTTATCTCGCCAATCTTTGCTGATGACACGTCCAAGACAGCCGCACTGTCGGTGTTGAACGATGCGAGTTTGCAGCGCATGAAGAAGTCGTCAATTTTGTCTTTCACTGCCATGCAAGCTGCCAATGCAGCTGCTGTGTCGTCGCCATATGGGAACACGTTGGCTTTGTCGGCATCGCCAGCCTCTTTCCATGCCTTGAAGTCGGCCAAAGCAGTGTAGAACGCCTCTATCTTATCTGTGTCGATACCCGGGTCACCGCTTCTGTCGGTCACGCTGCCCATGCAGTCGATGATAGTCTTTATCAAAGCCTTCAAAGACTCGTCGTCAGCCGAGTTCTCAGTGATGATGCCGTCGCCGTTGAATTTTGTCTTTGCAAAAATAGCGATGCTGTCCGAAACGTCAGCTACCGAGATCTCGCTCTTCTCAAGTCCGAGATTCTCAAGGATTTGCTTTGCTGTCTCAAGCAAATGCAAGCCTTCCTCGTTGCTTGTGTTGAATGCCGTGAATGGCAGCACGCTCGAGCGTGTCAGCAGCAATTCAGGGTCGTTGATGACCGCGGTGAGCCATTTCGAAGCCGCCACGACCTCCTCGATGTGGATCTTGCCGTCACCGTTAGTGTCGAGCATGGTCATGGTCTTTTCGTCAATCTCAAGGTCTTTCAATGGGCAGCTCAATGCCGTCCAGAGTTTTCTGTCAAGCTCATCCAAGTGCAGGATGTCGTTTCCCGACTCGATGCACACCCTCGTGACACCGCCTACAGTCGAGAATTTCCAGTCATAGTTACCGTTTGATTTCATAATTAATATATTTGAATGAATTGATAATCAAGAGTGTTTCCTATTTTTAATTTCACATAACACGGATCATCCGAACTTTCTTTCAACGCGCCTAATCTCAGATACCCCACACTTTTAAACATCCTGTAATCCCTATGATGCGAATGTCCCTGCACCACCAGCCTAACGTCATATCTGTCAAACAAATCCGCCAGATCGTAGGTCTCCTCCATGCTGAAACTGCTGGTTGTCCCGTTCACGTTGTTCGTCCTGAAGAAATGTGTGTGTGTAAACACTATGATATTCCTATATCCCTGATTATGTTTGCTTTTCAGCAGATCTTCAAGCCAATCTCTTTGGTCCAAACCAAGTGTGCCGCTCCCCGAATCAAGGGCGATAAACAGATCTTTATAACCTCCAACCGTCTGAACCTCAAACCAATACGTCGACGCGCCGAATCTCGTATAGAAGTCGTTCCACTGTCCGAAATACAGGTCATGGTTGCCCACGGTGTAATAAATCTTGCGTTCGGCATCGGTCACAGGCTTCACATGCTCACAAAACTTGACGAAACCGTTCTTTCCGTAAATCAGATCACCGAGGCACAACGAGAATGGTGCCGCCGTCGTATCTGCCAGATAATCAGCCACATACCTGTCAAGATTATGCGTAGAGCCTTCCACATGCACGTCGCTCATCGCATACACACGATAAGTGTTAGGCATCCCCGTGATCACGTCGTAGCCATGATAGCTGTTATACTCCATCGACTCCGCAAACCGATCGTTGGGCGTCTCGTCGAATGACATGAAAACACCCATCAAATCACGCTTTGTGCATGATGTCAATGCCACTGCCACGCCGAAAACCGCTGTCATTCCGAGCGCAGCGAGGAATCTCATTGTATGTTTACGTTTTCTCATAATTTATACACTACTCCAATTCTCAGCACCGCCTCATAAAACCTCACATCCCCATGAAACATCCCCGCCGGCTTCAGCGTGCCTTCCGCCACTGCGCTCCACCGTCCTTTGAAATTCCATCTCCCGCCAAGACTGAACAACGGCTCCCACATCCTCTCGTATTCAAACTCATTGAAATTGGCGCCTGTCAGATAGATATCCCACGGGTTGTCGAACCCCATAATGCTGATTCTCAACTTATACAAAACGTTAAAAGGCTCCTTGATTCTGCTTTCCACCACATCCCAACTGCTGTTGAAATCGTCGATGATTTTCGTAAACAAGCCCAGTTGTACGTCGAAATGACGCATCCTAAAGCCCAAACTAGCCGAATAAACGAATTCGTAAATCTTATATTTACCGAAAAACCTCGAATTCACCGACACATCGAGATACCCTAAGCCATTGCGGCACAGCTCGATACCTGGCCTTACACTCAAACCCACCGAATACACTTTCGGCGTAAGTGCCTCCAAATTAAGGTAAAAATCATTGTTGTCGATATGCAAAACACCTTTCAAATCAGCACCTTCGTACCATCTGTAGGTGTTGTTAAACCCGACAAGTCCCTGCGCCGACAAATCAGCGGAGATAGCGTGTTTCCGAGCCTCCTGAGCATTCAGAAATGCCGCCGAAAACAGGCATATCAGCAGTAAAACAAGTCGTTTTTTAACCATTTTTTGCCAAAAAAATATCTACTTGCAAATTTATAAAAAAAATATTCTTATCTCACATCAAATTTATTAGTATTTTTGCATAAAATTTTAAGAAAGGTATGAAAACTATCAAAGATTATATTCGTACTGTGCCTGATTTCCCGATAAAAGGAATTCAGTTTCGCGATATCACCTCGCTGGTAGGCGACGCCGACGGCTTGAAACTCGCCATCGACACCATGTGCGACATGGAGAAAGACCTCGACTTTGACATCATAGCAGGTGCCGAGTCGCGTGGCTTCATCTTCGCAGCTCCAATGGCCTACAACATGCATAAGTCTTTAGTGCTTGTTCGTAAGAAAGGCAAGCTGCCAGGCATAACCATATCGCAAAAATATCATCTTGAATATGGCGACGCTGAGATGGAGATTCTTGCCAACAGCATAAAACCAGGCACACGCGTCCTCATCGTCGACGACCTTCTTGCATCAGGTGGCTCCGTTGAATGCATCATCAAGCTGGTTGAAAAACTCGGCGGCGTGGTGGCAGGCGTTTGTGTCCTCGTGGAACTCGTCGACCTCAACGGACGTGAGCTTATCAAAGGTTACCGCCTTGACAGCGCCGTGACTTACGAAGGTGAATGATCATAATTTTTGACTATGTACGCGCTTTTTAAGAAAGAGATAAACAACTTCCTGAGCTCACTTATCGGCATCATGGTGGTGGTGGTGTTCCTCCTCATCACCGGACTGTTCCTGTGGGTGTTTAAGAGTGACTTCAACATCATGTCGTACGGCTACGCCAACCTCGACGGACTGTTCATCCTCGCTCCGTGGGTGTTTCTGTTCCTCGTGCCCGCCGTCACCATGCGTTTCTTCGCCGAAGAACGACGCACCGGCACCATCGAGATGCTGCTCACCAAGCCGCTCTCCGACTGGCAGATAGTGGGCGCTAAATACCTCGCCGGCGTCACCCTCGTGTTGCTGGCACTCATCCCCACACTCATCTATTACCTCACAGTGTCGCACCTCGCCATGCCGGCAGGCAACGTCGACCACGGCGGCATCTGGGGCTCCTACATAGGACTATTCTTCCTCAGCGCGGCATTCGTCTCGATAGGCGTGTTCTGCAGCTCTGTCACTAATAATCAGATACTTGCGTTCATCCTCTCGGTGTTCCTATGCGGTTTTCTCTACATTGGGTTCGAGTTCATCTACTCGCTCTCCCTCTTCGGAAAAATCGACCTGTTTATCCAACAACTGGGCATGGCGGCACACTACAGCTCCATGAGCCGAGGCGTCATCGACACCCGCGACCTGCTGTATTTCCTCGCCATCATAGCATTGTTCCTGTGTCTGACAAAATCATCACTGGCAAGCAGAAAAAACAACAAACGCCATGAGGCAAAGTCTTTGATTACCACATTGATAATCATTGTATTAGCCAATATCACAGGTTCTTATGTCTACACCCGTTTCGACCTCACCTCCGAGAAACGCTATACCCTTTCAGATACCTCGAAAGATATCTTGAAAAACCTCGACGACTACGTCTATTTCCGCGTCTACCTCGAAGGCGACTTCCCTGCAGGCTTCAAAAAGCTCCGCAAAGAGACTAAAGAGATGCTCGACGAGTTCCGTGCCTACTCCAAATTCATTGATTATGAATTTATTAACCCTTCGGAAAGCAACGACCAAGCCGAGCGCCAAGAGACATACAAAATCCTCTGGAGAAGCGGCCTTAACTACTATACCGAGACCGTCCAAACCAACAACGGCATGTCGCAAATCATGATATGGCCCGGCATCATCATGAGCTACCACGAAAACGAGATGGGCATCGACCTGCTGTCAGGCGAGTCGGGACAAAGCCAGGAGACCGTGCTCAACAACTCGGCGCAAGACCTTGAATATAAGCTCATTAGCGCCATCAAAGACATCTCCACGGTCAACCGTAAGACCATCGCTTTCGTCGACGGACATGGCGAGCTCGCCGACCTCGAGGTCTACGACATAGCAAACACTCTTTCAAAGAAATACAACATCAAGAGGACCACGCTCAACGAGCAGCTTAACTCATTGATGCGCAGAGACTTAGATGCTGACAGCAACATCATTATCAAGCCAGCTTTCGATGCCGTCATCATGGCGAAACCTACCGAGGCGTTTTCAGAAAAGGATAAGTTCATCATCGACCAATATATCATGTACGGCGGCAAGGTGATGTGGCTCCTCGACGCCGTCAACGCCGACATGGACAGCCTCCAGAACGCTGAGTCGACAATGGGTCTGGCACTCAACCTCAACCTCGACGACCAGCTGTTCAAATATGGCGTGAAGATCAACCGCAACCTGCTATTGGCATATCCTTGCGCCCAGATTGGACTGGTCACAGGCGAAGGCGCGAGCCTCCAGAGCATATTGCTGCCATGGTATTACTTCCCGCTCCTCGGAGCCGCCTCCGAACATCCTATAGTGCGTAACCTCGAGGCAGTGAAAGCCGACTTCGTGAGCTCACTAGAACCTACCACGTCAGCACCCGAGATCCAGAAGATACCACTGCTGAAGACATCAGATTATACCAAGGTCTCCAGCGCCCCAGTGTATATCTCGCTCGACATCCTTAACGAGCGCCCAAACGCCTCCATGTTCCCGCAAAAAGGCATGCCGACGGCGTTCCTCCTCAATGGACGTTTCACCTCTCTGTTCGAAAACCGCATGCCGGCATCACTCATCGACGCCAAAGAGATAGGTTTCAAGACCCAGAGCGAGCCTAACTCAATGATTGTCATAGCCGACGGCGACATCATCCGCAACCAGCTGGCACAACTCGACTACGCCAAGAAAAACAACAAACGCGTCGGACAGCCACTGCCACTGGGCTACGACCAATACACCAACAACACCTACGGAAACAAACAGTTTATCGAAAACGCCGTGTCGTATCTCCTTGAAGGCGAAGGACTTCTCAACGTACGCACACGCGAGCTCAAGATCCGCCTGCTCGACATGAATAAAGTCAACAGCAGCCCTATCAAATGGCAACTCATCAACGTGGTGCTCCCGAGCGCCATCATGATAGTTTTAGGAATTGTTTTGGCATTTTTAAGAAAAAAGAAATATGAAAAATAAAACTACTATAACCATCGTCATCATCCTCATTGCGATTCTTGGCATAATAATCGGCAACGGCATATACCAGAAGAACCATAACTTCGACTATTATCATCAGAGCGTAGTGAAAAAGATCACCAAAATCTTCAGCAATAACGAGAAGATTCAGGAAGCTACCGTCAACTTTGTCGTTTACGACACCGCCTCCATCACCAAGCTCTTCTTCGCCGACAAAAGCGGCAACCAGGTGCTTTTGCAACGCAACGGCACCGGCTGGACCGTCAACAGCGAATATGTCGCCAACCAGAACTTGGTCGACCAGATGCTTTACACCATCAACCGACTGCATATCAAGCCTGTCTCAGTAAAGAAAACCGGCAACGTCGTCACCCAGATGGCATCGACCAACACCAAGGTCGAAGTATATCAGATGATGCCTCGAATCAACCTCTTCAACATCGTAAAACTGTTCTACCACGAGACTTTGAGCAAGGTTTATTACGTTGGCGGCGTCACCCAGGATAATGTCGGCACATACGTCCTCAACGAAGGCGACAACAAGGTGTATATAGCCTACATCCCTGCCCTCAACGGCTCCATCAGCTCGCGTTTCTCGGCCAACCTCATCGACTGGCGCGACCATCATATCTTCGCCGAGCCTATGGATAACATCCAGTCAGTAAAATTAGAAATCAACGGTGATGTCCATAACAGCTTCATTATCAACACTATCGGTCGCGCTCAATATGAGATGCAACGCCTCGACGGCGAGACAGTGGAATATAGCGACAACAAAGTGCTGACACTCCTCATGGAATTCAAAGACGTGCGTTTTGAGGCTTTCCTCAACGATGTGGACCCTGCCCGCCGCGACTCTATCATCAACTCGCCTTTCCAGCAAAGACTGATACTCACGACGAAAGACGGCACCGTCCGCAGCGTCACCACATTCAGCCTGCTGCCTAACGCCGATATGTTTGACTACGACCCCAATGCGGTCAACAATCCCGATATCTTCGACGACCTCACCGACCCTGACCACCAGTACGCACTGCTCAGCGAGGGCAACGAATTCGTGCTCATCCAGGATTTTGTGTTCGGAAAATTGCTTAAACCTGCTGATTACTACAGCAAAGACTACCGCGAGGATATCCCGCAGATATATTATAAGGAATTGAAAACTGTTGAAAGCAACTAAAAATTGCTTTCAACAAAGTTCCAATTTATCAAGCTCCAAAATTCATTGACGTAACTGGCGCGGGCGTTCTGTCTGTCGATGTAATAGGCATGCTCCCACACGTCGCACACCAACAACGCCTTTGCATCGGTTGTCAACGGTGTCGCCGCATTGCTGGTCTGCACAATCTCGAGTTTGCCTTTATTCGAGACGAGCCATGCCCAGCCTGAGCCGAACAACGTCACACATGCGTTGATGAATTTCTCTTTAAACGCCTCAAAGCTGCCGAAATCACGCACGATGGCGTCCATCAGCTTGCCTTCAGGAGCAGTCTTCTTCGGGTTCGGCGTCATACAGTTCCAATAAAATGTGTGGTTCCACACCTGCGCCGCGTTGTTGAACATGCCACCCTGCGAGCCCTTCACGATCTCCTCAAGAGTCTTGTTTTCAAAAGGAGTGCCCGCTATGAGCTTGTTCAGATTCGTCACATAGCCAGCATGATGCTTGCCATAGTGAAACTCCAATGTCGTCTTTGAGATATGTGGCTCCAAAGCGTCCATCTCATAAGGTAATTTCTGTAATTCTATCATAATCTTTAATCTATTAAACTTTAAAACTTCAATACTTTAAACTCTAAAACTACTCTCAACTCTACACTCTCAACTCTACACTCTAAACTATCGCTTTCCCAATCTCCAAACCGAGGTTATATAGCTTTTCAATGTCTTCTTCCCTAATCGGCGCTCCTTTCACCTCCACCGGTTCACCCACGATATTCCAGTTGTTCTTTTCGGCATTCTCTTTCAGTGTCTTGAGGCCGCCGCCACTCCACGATGCACCGCCAAACAACCCGAAGACCTTGTTCTGTGGCTTGTATTCGCCAATCTCATGCAGCAGTCCAACCATGTTCGGGAAGATGCTGCCGTAATGCGAACATGCGCCCAAAATCACACCTTTATATTGCCAGATATCTGCAAAGATAAACGATTCCTCAGTCTTTGAAACATCGTAAACCTTAATCTCTTTCACTCCAGCCTCTGCAACTCCACGTGCCACGATGTCGGCCATCCTTCCTGTGTTGCCGTACATCGAGCCGTAAACGATGACCACGCCTTCCTTTGCCTCGTGCTTGCTCCATGCAGTGTATCTGTCGATGACCCACTGCAAGTTGCTTCTCCAAATCAAACCATGCGACGGCGCTATCATCTTGATATCCAACGTGCTGACTTTCTGTATGGTCTTCAATGCCATCATTGCCACTTTTCCGACGATATTCGCATAGTAACGGCGCATGTCAGCTTCGTAATAATCAAGGTTCACCTCGTCGTCGAAAATGCCTCCGTTCAAGGCACCAAAACCTCCGAAAGCGTCGTTCGAGAAGATGATCTTCGAGGTCTGCTCGTATGTCGCCATCGACTCCGGCCAGTGGCACATCGGGGCCATGAAAAACTGAAGTGTATGACCGCCAAGGCTCAACGTCTCACCTTCAGCCACGATTTTCTTGTTCGCAATAGGTCCGTAAAAATTCTCCAAAGGTGCGAATGTCTTGGCATTGCCAACCACCGTCACCTCAGGCCACTCCCTCAACACCGCGCCCACCGAGCCGCTGTGGTCAGGCTCGTCATGGTTCACGATGAGGTAATCCACCTTCCTGTCTCCAAGAATACGCTTGATCTGGGAAATATACTGCGCCATAAACTCCGGCTCCACCGGGTCGATCAACGCAACCTTTTCATCCACAATAAGATACGAGTTATACGAAACGCCATTAGGCAGCTCCATATGATTCTCAAACATCTCCGTCCGACGGTCATTCACCCCGACGTAATAAATATTTTCTGCTAGTTTTATATTCATAAAATCTCTTTTAACTTCACTCTTTTAACTTAACTCGCCTCCACATATTCAAAATCTTCCTTTCCATGCTTGCACAACGGGCACACAATATCATCTGGCAACTGCTCGCCCTCATAAACCCAGCCGCATACCTTACATACCCAACACCCCTTCGTCACCGCCTTATTTGGCTTGATATTCTTCTGATAATATTCGTAAGTCACTGATTCTTTGTCATTTACCTTAACTGCGTCAAGCACGTCGGCTATAAACATGGTGTGTGTGCCGAGGTCCATCGACTTCACCACACGACAGGCAAAATAGGCGTTGATATGTTTAGGCAGATACAGCACATTGTTCACGGCGCGCAGTTCATGCTCGCAGTCCGCAAACTTGTTTACGTTCCTTCCCGACTGAAAACCGAAGTGTTCGAACACGAAAAACGGCGTCTCCGTAGTCAACACATTGATATTGAACACGCACGAGTCCAAAACAAGGTCGTGCGTGTAGTTGTTTTTGTTCACAACAATCGACAGACGCAGCGGATTGCTCGTCACCTGCTGCACCGTGTTGATGATGCATCCGTTGTCAATGTTGTCGTAGTTCGTCGTCAGGACATAAAGACCGTATCCAATCTTGGAAAGGCACTGGGTATCCATGTCTGTGACGATTTACTTCATTTCAAAGTGCTCTTTTCCGACGCCACAAAGCGGGCATGACCAGCTTTCCGGTAATTTGTCAAATGGTGTTCCTGCCGGAATTCCGTTGTCCGGGTCGCCAACCGCCGGGTCATACTCATAACCGCAGACGTCACATACATATTTAGCCATAATATATTAAGTTTTAGTGTTAATCAATTAATTCAAATCGTTATTTCTTCTCAAATATTGCAATCTCTCAAAGACCTTCACATCGGCCGCAGCTGCGCATTTGCCTTTGAAATCATTGATACTCTTGAAGTTATGCTTTGTCATCCAAGCTTCGAGACCTTTAACCATATCAGCAACATAGTTCACGCCCTTGCGATACAACACGCTGCACACCTGCACCGACTCTGCACCCGCAAGTATCTGACGCACAACGTCTTCCGCCGAATGAACACCTGTCGAAGCCGACATGTCGCACGGTATGCCCTGGGCTGTCAGCAACGAGATCCATCTCAAAGTGTCGCTGTTCTCTTCTTCTACGGATAATGCCGAACCCGGGACAACTTTCATGTGCTCTATGTCAATCGTCGGGTTGTAGAAACGGTTGAAAAGCACCAGTCCGGCAGCACCTGCCATCGACAATCTGAACGCCAGATTGCCAATATTTGTGAAATGACTGCCAAGCTTCACCGAAACAGGTACCGTCACAGTCTTCTTCACCTCGTTGAAGATGCTAACCACTTCATCTTCAATGTTTTTCGATGGCACATCCTTGTCGAATGGCGACACTGCAATGTTCAGTTCGAGAGCGTCGGCACCAGCGTCCTGAAGCTCTTTGGCGAAGCTCATCCACTCACCTTTGTCAGCGCAGTTGATGCTCGCAATAATCGGGATATCAACGGCTTTCTTGGCCTCACGGATGAGATTTTCGTAAATCGCAATCTCATTTCCGCGAAGGAAAGTCTTCATATACAAATCCGCGTCAACGCTGGAATTATAAATATCGGTGTAACTCTCTTCTTTCTTGATATCCGACAAAATCTGCTCCTCAAAAAGCGACTTCAATACCACCGCACCGGCACCTGCCTTTGCGCAATTCACAATGCCGTCAACAGTTCCAGTAAATGTCGAGCTGCCAACCACAATAGGATTCTTCAGCTTCAATCCGAGATATGTTGTATTTAAATCCATAGTTTTAAAATTTCAATCTACAAAGATACGAATTATTTTTGAAAAATCAAACGTTTTTCGAAAAAATTATTTGCAAATCACCACCTTCACAGTCTGACTGCCCTTCTCCGTATCGACTTTAACCTGATAAATACCTGAGCTCAAGCTATTCAAAACAGCCTCTAACTCATTGATATTATTGGTATTGCACAACACCTGTCCCGTCATCCCATAAACAATCCCATTAAACCCATTAACACCAAATTGCCCATCATTAATAACAACTTTCACATTGCCTCTACTTGGATTCGGATACACACACACAATCTCATTCTCACCCAAACTCACCTCTTCCACAGCGTCAATCATATTCAAAGCCGCCACAAAGTCCGGAATGCCATAGCCATATTGATTGTCTGGGTTGTTTGTGTGGTCACCTGCCGCTCTCAAAGCGTCGCAGATATCCTGCACCGATGCATTTGGTCTTGCCTGACGCAGACATGCCACAGCACCTGCCAACACCGGATTTGAGAACGATGTGCCGCTGCCATTGTAATATGGCCAATAGCTTCCATAACCTGAAGCGACGTATGTGTCTTCTCCCATCGCCATAACATCCGGCTTGATACGACCGTCAAAAGTAGGGCCCACCGAGCTGAACGAGGCGCGCTGACCTGATGCGTTGACAGCACCCACAGTGAGGATATGCTCAGCATCTGCCGGGATTCCCAAGGTACAAGTGCCACCGCCTTCATTGCCTGCCGAATTTGTGCAAATAATGCCTCGGCTTGCAGCAATCTCAGCACCAATGGTCATTGGAGCAGTGTGACCATCGAAATCACTGAAGGCATGATCCCACTGCGGCATGTCGAAACCGATGTAACCTAACGAGGTCGTGCAGATGTCAACACCAAGACTGTCAGCGAGTTCCGCACCTGATACCCAGTTGAACTCCTCGACGATGTTCTCTCCGTTACCGTCTTCAGTATGGAACAGATAAAATGAAGCTTTGTATGCAGTTCCAACCATGTTGTTCGGGTCATAAGCAGCAATAGTGCTCAAGCATGAAGTTCCATGAGTGCTCTGCGAATACACCGATGTCGAACCGTAAACAAATTCACGGACGCCAAGCAAACGGCCTTCAGCACGCATGTTGTCGAAACATTCTGCCTCCTCTGTGCCAACAAAACCACCGTCCAACACAGCTATAACAACACCTTCGCCGTTATATCCCATATCATGCAACTCATTGACTTTCAACTGAAATACCTGGTCATGAGCACCACCATAGAAATCTCTGTATAATACAGGCTTGCTCGACTCTTTCATCTCGTTGGCAAGCCAAATCTCCTTGTCGCGCTGGGCTTCAGGAAAATCAGGGCAGTTTCTCACCGCATCCACAAACTCCAAGGCGTTGATGGCGTTAACAACACTCTGACTTGTAGTGTAAACTGTTACTCCGTTCAACCATTTTGAAGGGTTCAAAAGCTGCGCTCCGCAATCTGCAACAGCCTGTAAATACTGAGGATTAACAGGAATGTCGTACTCATCGACCGCAATATTCAAACGAGCCCTTCTCTCCAACGCTCTCTCACTCAAAAACTCCTCCGGACGGTCAATTGAATAAGGTGAATTGGCCTTGTCAGTAAACTTAACCCAATAAATATTCGTGGCTATTTGGGCCTTCACAGCCATCGCCGCCACCAGCATAATCAATAATAATGATAACTTTTTCATAGTTTTAATTTTTTAATTCTGCAAAATTACTAAAAAATGTTATATCGCTATAACCTTATCTCGATAATTCGAAAAAAATTAAAAGGAAAAGAAAAATTTTGTAATTTTGCAGCCCAAATATATAATTATTTTTTAACAATGAATAACGAAGAAAGAAACGGCAAACGTCAGCACGTTGCCAGAAGAAAAACTGCCGAAGTCAGAAGATTCAGTGACGAGAGATTAGAGCAGTTTGAAAGAGAAAAAGCTCGCCGTGAAGGCGATAATGAACGCCATGAAAGAAGTTCTTTTGGCGAAAGAAATTTCGATAACTCGAAATCTCGTTATCCCGATAAAAAAAGTGGTGAAAAAAGAAGCTTCAGTCGTCGCGATGACGATCAAGAACGTGGCGAAAGAAATTTCGATAAACCGAAATCACGCTATAGCGATAAAAAGAGTTTCGGCGAAAAAGGTGAAAGAAATTTCGATAACTCGAAATCCCGTTATCCCGATAAAAAAAGAGGTGAAAGAATCGAAAGAAAGCCTTACGGCAAACGCTTTGACCGCGACGAGGAACGTCCACGTGGCGGCCGCCGCGGATACCGCCGTGAGAAAGACCCTGAGTTCGACCGCCCACGCGCAACAGGCGAAATCCGCCTCAACAAATATCTCGCCGACTCTGGCATCTGCTCACGCCGCGAAGCCGACGACCTCATCCTCGCTGGCGCTGTGACAGTAAACGGCGAAGTGGTCACCGAACTCGGCACAAAAGTCAAAACATCTGATAAAGTGGTATACGGCGGACAGACCCTCAACCGCGAGAAACTTCGTTATGTCTTGTTAAACAAGCCAAAAGGCGTCATCACCACATCCGATGACCCATACGAGCGCCACACCGTGATGGACCTCGTCGAAGGCGCATGCCAGGAACGAATCTACCCCGTCGGCCGCCTCGACCGTAACACCCTTGGCCTGCTGCTCCTCACTAACGACGGAGAACTCGCCAAGACACTCACACACCCAAGCCACGAAGTCAAAAAACTGTATCACGTCACACTCAACAAGCCTCTGACTGAAAGCGACTTCGAGAAGATTCAGAAAGGTCTCATGCTTGAAGACGGCCCTATCGAGGTCGATAAGATAAGCTACGTCGAAGACGATATGACAATGCGCGAAGTGGGCGTCGAGATACACTCAGGACGTAACCATATCGTGCGCCGTATCTTCGAAAGCCTCGGCTATGAAGTGGTGAAACTCGACCGTACCATGCTCGCAGGTCTCACAAAACAAAACCTGCCTCGCGGCCACTGGCGTTTCCTTACCTCTGCCGAAATATCAATGCTAAAACGTATCGAATAGTTATGAAAAAATTATTGTTTATATTGTTGCTAATTGCATCATTTTCAGCCTCTTTAGCCCAAACTGAAACACTGAAAGTGATGCAGTACAACCTGCTTAATTATGGCAACAACACCGGCTATTGCAACACCACAAACAACAATATAACCGATAAAAACGGCTACATCCGTACCATACTCACAGCTTATTACCCCGATATCCTCACCGTCTGCGAAATGGGCCGAAGCACTACCCTGCCTAACGACTTCGTGCGCAACAACCTGAATATCGATGGAATAAACTACTGGATGACAAGCCCCGGCTCTAACACCACAGGCTCGAAGCTGACCAATTGCGTTTTCTATAACTCATTGAAACTCACATTGGTAGGACACTCTGTGGCACAAACCAATACCCGCGAAGTCGACGTCTATGACTTTAAATTCAAAAACGACGACTCCGGCAAGATTGTCCTAACCTGCGTCATCGCTCATCTCAAAGCCGGCTCAAGCTCCGACGACGAGGCGAAACGTAAGATAATGGCCGAAAACACCATGCGTTACCTCGAAAGCAACTACCGCGACCGTAACGTCCTCATCATGGGCGACTTCAACCTCTATCGGTCAACAGAGCCTGCATATCAAGCACTTATAAATCGTACGGCCTATCCTGATGCTTACTTTATCGACCCTGTCTACCCTTACGGCGTGGGCAACTGGACCGGAAATGGCACATTCGCCGCATATCACACACAGTCAACACATCAATACTCTGACGACGACTGCCATTCTTCAGGCGGAATGGACGACCGCTTCGACTTCATCCTCATGTCGGAAAGCATATATGGCGGCCGCGACGGCATCCAATACGTAAATGGCAGCTATAACGCACTCGGACAAGACGGACGACGCTTCAACAGAAGCATCAACAGCCCGGCAAATACCGAGGTCTCACAAGAAGTGGCCGACGCCCTCTACAATAACTCCGATCACATCCCGGTAACAATGGAACTCGAGATCGCCACCAATTACAGCGTTAACGAATTGAGTGCCAACGTGTTAAACTACGACATCTTCCCAAATCCGGCAACCGATGTCGTGAATATGCGCTTTTATCAAGATAATATCGGCGAAGCTAATATATTGTTATTCAACACTTTAGGACAAATGGTCTACTCCGAAGAGATATACGTCAGCGAAAGCCTGAGCGAACATGCCATCAATGTCGAAAACCTCCAGAAAGGCCTTTATTTCCTGAAGATAACAAACGCCGACGGACTGACAAAAACAGTGAAATTTGTTAAAGAATGAAGCTTTTTCACAAAATAATAAACGGTTGTGTCAATTTCATGCAGAAATATCTGCCTGAGCCCTTCATCTTTGCAATAATCCTCACTTTTGTCGCCATCGCGGTCGCCATGCCGGTCTGCCACCAGAGCATAGTCGAAGTGGTCAGCAACTGGGGCGGCGGCGTGTGGAACCTCCTCGGATTCTCCATGCAGATGGCTCTCGTGCTCGTAACCGGCGCCACCCTAGCAGCAGCTCCTTTTATCAAAAAAGGTATCAGCAAGTTGGCCTCTCTTCCGAAAACACCAGCAGGCGCTATAGCTCTCGTCACAGCCATATCCGCAGTGGCATGCTGGCTCAACTGGGGTTTCGGTCTCATCGTGGGCGCCATCTTCGCCAAAGAGATTGCCAAAAAACTCAAAAATGTCGACTACCGACTGCTCATAGCCTCAGCCTATAGCGGCTTTGTGGTATGGCACGCAGGCATATCAGGTTCAATACCTCTCAAAATGGCATCCGACCTCAACGAGCTGGTTAAAGATACTAACGGCGTGATAACCAACACAATAGCCATCACCGACACCATCCTCGACCCTCATAACATCATCATGGTGGTACTCGTCACCATAGCCCTAGTGGCAATCAACTCGGCGATGCACCCGAAAGGCAACAATATCGTCACCATCGACCCTGCTCTCCTCCACGAAGACGACGCCGTAGAGACGCATGGCCATGCGTCTCAAAAAACCCCCGCCATGAAACTGGAATACAGCCGTTTCCTAAGTATCCTATTATCAATCCTAGGCTTCTCCTACTTGATAATCAGCCTCTTCCTGAAAGGAAAATCCTTCGACCTCGGCTCAGTGATCCTGCTATTCCTCTTCCTCGGCATCGTCTTGCATAAAACGCCTATCGCCTACGTCCGCGCTTTCGCGAAATCTGTCGGCGGCGCAGCAGGGATATTGCTGCAGTTCCCATTCTACGCTGGCATCATGGGCATCATCACCGGCGTCGGCGAGTCAGGAATATGTCTCGGCACCGTGGTGAGCGAGGCATTCGTAAACATCTCTACGTCAACGACTTATCCGATATATACCTTCCTTTGCGCGGCAATTCTCAACATGTTCGTGCCATCAGGTGGCGGTCACTGGGCAATCCAGGCACCAATCATGTTCGCGGCAGGCGATGCTCTTAACGTCGACCACGGCCTCACAGGCATGGCGATAGCTTGGGGCGACGCATGGACCAATCTCATCCAGCCGTTCTGGGCACTGCCAGCATTGGCAATAGCCAAGCTTAACGCAAAGGATATCATGGGATTCTGCCTCATCGACCTCGTCGTGTCAGGCATCATAATCATAGGTGGACTTCTAATCTGGGCAATATGATACCTCGCGATACCATAGCCCAGATACTTGAGACGGCGCGCATCGAAGACGTCGTCAACGAGTTTGTGACCCTCAAAAAACGCGGCTCCAACCTCATCGGAGTGTGCCCTTTCCATAAAGAAAAAACGCCTTCGTTCAACGTCAACCCGGCCCGCAATATCTTTAAATGCTTCGGCTGCGGCAAAGCGGGCGACTCAGTGCGTTTCATCATGGAACATGAGCATTACTCATACCCCGAGGCTCTCCGCTATCTCGCCAAAAAATACGGCATCAAGATTGAGGAACGCGAGCAGACACCAGAAGAAATGGCGGCGCAGAACGAACGCGAACGTATGTTCAACATCAACAGCTTCGCGCAAAAGTATTTCTCCGAAACCATGCTGAACACCGACGAGGGTCGGTCAGTCGGTCTAGCCTACTTCCGTGAACGCGGATTCCGTGACGCCATCATCAACCGCTTCCAACTGGGTTATTGCCCCAACAGCGGCAACGCTTTCACAGAATTCGCCACAAAAAACGGATACGACAAGGATCTTCTGATAAAAGTAGGCCTCACCGGAAGCTACGAAAACCGTCTTTACGACCGCTATCAAGGACGCGTCATCTTCCCGATTCATAACCTTACCGGAAAAGTCATAGGCTTCGGCGGACGTATTCTTACCTCTGAAAAAACTAAGGCAAAATACGTAAACTCCCCTGAATCAGAGATTTACAATAAGAGTCAGACACTATACGGTATCTTCTTTGCCAGAAACGAGATTTCCCGCCTCGACAACTGTATCCTCGTCGAAGGCTATGCCGACGTGCTCTCAATGCATCAGGCTGGCATCGAAAATGTGGTTGCAAGCTCGGGCACCTCTCTGACGACCGAACAGATACGTATGATTAGCCGCTACACCAAGAACGTCACCATGCTCTACGACGGCGACGCTGCAGGTATTCACGCCGCCCTCCGTGGCACCAACATGGTCCTCGAAGAAGGCATGAACGTCCGTATCGTGGTGCTGCCACCTGAACACGACCCCGACTCGTTTGTGCAGCAAAATCCTATCGAGTATGTCACCAAGTACCTGGCCGACAACGCAAAAGATTTCATCAGCTTCAAGACCAACCTCCTTCTGAAAGACGCCAAAAACGACCCTATCAAGAAGGCCTCGGTCATCAAAGACATCGTTGAGACAATCTCTGTCATCCCCGACCCTATCTATCGTGCCACCTACATCAAAGAATGTAGCCGCACCCTCGAAGTCGCCGAACAAACCTTGATGAACGAGCTGAATAAAATTTTGCGTGCCAAATACCGCAAACAACTCGGCCTAGACCCAGGTCAGGACACCTCCTACTTATCATATCAGTCCTACCAGTCCTATAGTCAACAGCAACCAGTCGAGGAACCTCAAAATCCCTCCATCCCAATCGGCTTCTACCAAGAGCAGGAACTCGTGAAGCTCCTCCTCACCCATGGCTCCGAAACCCTTGACCTGGAAGGCAAAGACGACGATGGCAACGACATCGTCTACACCACCACGATAGCATCTCTCATCGTCGATGACCTCAAAAACGACGGCCTCCTCTTCCGCGACCCCACCCATAAAAAGGTGTTCGACGCATTCGACCGTGGCCTCGACACAGGCATTCTGCCCACAACACAGGAGTTCATATCCAGCGAAGACGACGATGTAGCCCGTCTCGCCGCCGACCTCCTCAGCACCCAATACCGCCTCGACGACTGGCGCCGTCACCGTATAGTGGTCAAGACAGAGAACGACGTCCTCAAAAAGACCGTCCTCATGTCCATCCTACGTTTCAAAGATATGGTCATCGAAGACCGCCGCACCGCTCTCGTCAAAGAGCTCCAATCATGCTCCGACCCCGATGATCAGCTTATCCTCCTTAAAAAGAAGAAACACCTCGATGACATCCGTAACCGCATCAACCGCGACCTCGGAATCGTTATCACCAAATAGGTAAAAGTTTGAAGTGTGAAGTTGCCAGTTTGAAGTTATTATTCTTCCATCAACTCCAAACTCAAAATCATTGTTTCATCTTTTTAGTAATACTATCAAGCAATCTTACAAGCTCTTTACATTTGGAGTTCAATTTGTTATATTCTTCAATAGATATATAACTTGTTTTTAGTAAAAGTTCTATCCAATACTCAGTTTCTGCAGCTTCTTTTAATGATATATAAATTTTTGCCAAAAAATCATTTTTGCTGATACCTTTTTGTGCTTCAAATAGATTTGCACCTATACTTGTTCCACTTCGTAATACTTGTTTAGAAAGAACATATTCTTTTTTATTTTCTGACAAATTTTTATATAAGTTAACTATATCCACAGAAAAGCCCATGCATTTTCCCCTAATAAAACCTCCAAAATCTTCCATAATCAGTTAACCATAAATAAACCAAAAAACTTCAAACTCCAAACTTCAAACTTCAAACTAAAATAAATTTTCAATATTATTAATTACAATCCCTAATCTTAGAATAAACGCCTCCTTTGTAGCAAACCCAATATGAGGCAACAGCATCGTATTCGGTGCCGTAAGTAATGGATTGTCACTATTAAGTGGCGGCTCCCC
The DNA here is from genome assembly GCA_017645275.1 of Bacteroidales bacterium. Classification (GTDB taxonomy): domain Bacteria; phylum Bacteroidota; class Bacteroidia; order Bacteroidales; family F082; genus Limimorpha. The sequence continues at coordinate 60,563 of JAGCPH010000044.1, forward strand.
ATCATAAACATCACATGCAGCCCCGGCAATCACGCCCTTCTTCAGCGCTTCCGCCAAATCCAACGTGTTCACCACCGGACCGCGTGCAGCGTTAACCACCACAGCAGTCGGTTTCATCAGAGCAAAGTCCTTGGCAGTCAGGAAGTTACGTGTCTCGTCGTTCAAAGCGATGTGCAGTGCCACAATGTCTGATTCTTTGAGCAGTGTTTCCTTGTCGACAAATGTGACCCCCGCCACCTGCCTCGGCGTACGGTTCCACGCTATCACCTTGCAGCCAAATGCCTGTGCCAACGCCGCAGTCCTCTGCCCTATGGCTCCCATCCCGATGATGCCTACCGTCTTGCCCGCAATCTCCCGACCCGGCGCAATGGATGGTCCTTTACAGCTGCGTGTAATCTTATCATTCTCAATGACATGGCGATACAGCCCTATCATCATGCATATCGTCTCCTCCGCCACAGCCTCCGTCGAATACCCAGCCGCATTCTTCACCACTATGCCACGACGCCGACACTCCTCCATGTCAATATGATCTAATCCCGTGAATGCTATCGAAAGCATCTTCAGGTTTGGGCACGCATCCAGAAAATCCTTGCGCAATGGCATGTTGCTCTCCACCACGACATCGGCTCCCGACGCGCGCTCAATGTTCAACTCAGGCTTCCTGTCGGGATATACCACAACCTCATGCCCTTGCTTCTTTAAAGGTTCACAAGCCCGCTCCACGGCTTCCACCGTGAGACCCAAAGGCTCCAAAAAGACTATCTTCATCGCTCTACTTTTTTTGTTGTTTCAAACAACAAAGATAGTCATTTTTTTCTAATCAGCCGTTTTTTTATAAAAAAGGGACCGCACCAGCATGTTATGAAACAGTGTTTACCATAATTATATGATGACTTAAAATTTTATGAGCATCGTAAAACCAAATTTATGAAGATGAGATGGAATAAAAAAATGAACAGGTGTCCATTAGTGGACGGCCCCCTTTTATCCATTATTCAGCAGCCTTCTGGTCCTCGTCACTGCTCATCCTGTCAATGAGCATGAACTCATCCATGTAAATCTCCGTGATAAAACGCTTGTTTTTATCCCTGTCCTCATATTGCCTCGTGCGCAAATTGCCCTCCAAAGCCATTAAACGGCCCTTTCTGACGATTTTCTCCACAACCTCAGCCGTCTTACCCCTCGCAACAATATTGTGCCACTGAGTGTCTGTAACGAGCTCGTTTTTGTCGTTGTAATACCTGTCGTTGGTCGCTAACGCAAATCGCGCAGTCTTCTTGCCGTCACCAAAAACCCTAATCTCAGGATCAGCCCCAGGCCGCCCAATCAAATGTACCGAATTTCTTAAAGTTCCCATAACATTATAATTTAAGTTAATAACTATTGACTAGTCACATACAAAGTTAATCCCTCTCCCAAGAATTAGTCGTATGAAAAATGACTAATCTTTCAACACCTCCATAATCATCTGGGAACCAACAAATTACAATACACAAACCGAAGTTTCTATGTTTTTTTAATGTTAATAAATTTTAACTAAATTTTTTTAACATTTCCGTCACCCCCAACAAAACCTACTCGTTTCATAAATTTTCCAAAATTTCAGTCCCTTTTTGTTTTTTATAAAAAAAATCCCCTTCCCCCCGATTTTTACGCCAAATCAAAAAAATAAGAGCCCTCTTTTCAGAGAGCCCTTATTTTCTTATTCGCTAATGGCCAACGGCCAATAGCCAATGTTACTTAACAACGTTGATTCTCTTCACGCTGCTACCTGTCTCAGTAGTCACCTTGACCATGTAGACACCGGTCTCGTACTGACCCATGTTGAGGATCAATTCGTCACCGCTGACTTCCTGATCATAGACCATCTGACCCATAGCGTTGTACACTGTTACGTGTGTCATCGCTGTAGCATTGATGTGGAGGTCGCTGCTTGTTGGGTTAGGATAGATTGCGTTCACAACATCGTTTTCAGCAACAGCATCCCAAGCAAACATTGTGGTTGCCATGTCTGATTCGCAGTTTGCGTAAACTGCCACGATGCCGATCTCGTAATTACCGTCAGGTGTACCTTCGAAGTTGATGAAGATAGGCTGTGCTGAGATTGAACCAAGCAACTCACCGTCAACATACACTTTGTATGATGTTGCACCGGCTGGCTCTGTGAACTGGATCAAAGCGCCATCGTTACCTTGGTAGTTGTAAAGTTCAGCTGTCAAGTTGGTCACAGGATCGCAAGCAGGAGTGTCACCCACTGTCACTGTCTCGCACTGATCGCATGCCATTGCATAGTCGCTGTAGACAACTCTGATGCAATACTCATGTTCACCTGCTTCAACAGCTTCATCTGTGAATGTTGATGCATTCAATGGAGCATATGTGAGAGGCTCACCGTCACGCCAGATCATAACGCCAAGGACATCGCCTGGAACTGGTTGTGGACCTGGGCCTGGACCTGGAGTGCCTTCAAGCTCATAGATACCAATGAGGTTAGGATCCTGCTGTGAGTTACCGAACCAGCAAAGCTTGTTGTCATAGTTGCCAATGAAGCAACCACCAGCAATACCTGTGCAACCTGGTGTTGTTGACGTGAAGTCTAACACTGGGCTTGAGCTGATAGTGTTGGTTGCAATGTTGTAGTCGTAAACCTGGCAATCGCTGTTTGGCTGGCAGAACAAGTAGAGGTGTTCAACACCGTCTGCATCTTTGTAGTATGCCGAACCGTATGCGCTTGATGGAGCAGCACCGCTCTGGATCAATGAACCTGTACGGCTGTACAGTGCCAATGTTGACCAGTTGCCTGACCAGAAGCCGTCACGTTCAGGATCGTATGCGATGTGACGTGATGTCAAACCTGAGCAGTTGATTGTGCCGACCAATGTCTTGTTGGCGAGGTCAAGGCAGAAGATCTGTGTACCACCTGATGTGCCATAGAAGTAGTCACCATCAAATGTGAGGTCACGGATACCTGTTGCACCTGCAATGTCGAAGCCTTCAACAAATGTGCCGTTTAAGTCATACTTGTAGAATGTGTAGCCACCTGTTGGTGCTGACTGCCAGCTTGCTGTGTAGATGAATGAACCATCTGTTGCAACAGCCTGCTGACCAGCGCTTGTACCAGTCATTGTGTCTACGAGATCCCACATAGCGCGGTTGCCCTTGCTTGATGCGGTCAATGTGATGTCATCAACATCGAGATAGAACATGTCTGAGCAGTTGAAGTGGCGGATAGCAACCCAGATCTCCTGGCCTGCGTATGCGCTGAGGTCAGCTGTGTACTCTGTCCATGTGCTCTGTTCGCGTGCACCGCGTGGGCCTTCATATCTTTCACCCTTCTGACCGATAGTCCATTCGTTCACCATCACGAAGTCTGATGCTGTAGCACTGCCTGTTGAAACTGCAACACCGAAGTGTTCAGCTGCATAGCTTGCATCCTGACCGCATGCCCAGAATGAAATCTGTGCATACTGTGCCTTGGCAGGTGAAATGAGGAAGTTATTCGGATAGATAACACCATAGTTGTTGTCGTAGCTCTGTGAAATCACGAGGTCAGCTGAAGCATTGTGGCCATTGCCTGTACCAAGTGTTGTTGAGCCTAAGTGCCAACCATAACCTGATGGTGAACCACCGTCGATTGTTGTCCAACCCTGGAGTGTGCTGTCGTCAAAGTCGAATGTCTCCTCTGGACCTGGTTGTGGACCTGGGCCTGGGCCTGGGCCTGGTGTGCCAGGTAATGTCCATGTCAATGTGACATCGTTACCGTTGACTGCTGCTGCATAGTTAGTAGCACCATTGTAGTTGTTGCATGCTGCATATGTGAATGTTGCATACATTGTCTCACCCATACCTGTTGCATAGAGAGGAGCAACTGCCACTGTGTATTCTTCACCTTCTGTCAAGCCCTCAACAGGAACCTGGAAGAATGGATACACTGTCTCGCCAACAAACTCGCCCTCGAGGAACACCTTGTAGCTCAATGGAGCGCGGTTAGCTGCTGGAGCCATTGCCAATGTGCCTGGGTTGCTGATCTGCTGCATTGGATCGAGGATACTTACAACCTCACCCTTAGCACCCTGTGCAACATAAACTTTAATCATCCAGTTAGCACCTGTAACACCAGCGTTAGCAAGATCCATCCATGATGAACCGTCAAGTGACACCCAACGACCGTTAGGATCGCCAGCATCAACGCAAGCGCTTGCTACGTAATCTGCACTTGTTGCATTGTAGAATACAACCCACAAGTTCTTAGTAGGATCGATAGTCACTGGCTCTGCAAATTCAAACTCAACGAGTTCGTCTGTGTCAGGCATTGTGATATCCATTGTACCAACAGCATTAGCTGGAGATGTAGTACCATCGTTGTAGATAGTTACTGTGCCGCTGAATGCACCGTTAGCACCATACATATCATCATGTGCACCGTAGTTAGCGACCTTGGTCACCATGTTGCCTTCGTATGAACCTGCTGGGAACATAACTGCCCAGTAGAATGCTGCGCCAGCACCAATACCGGTGTACATTGTCTCATCGCCATAGAAGTACCACTGGCCTTCACCTGGTGTAGGACCTGGAGTTGGACCTGGAGTTGGACCTGGAGTTGGTGTAGCACCTTCCCACATAGCCCAGCCTGTAGGTGATACGTAGAAGTCAGCAACTGGAGCAATGATCTCATCAAGTACGAATGTGTATTCTTCAACATCCTCAGTGATTTCGAGGACACCGTCAAATGGTGTGTAACCATCGAGTTCAACCTCGACAATGTATTCACCCTTGCGGAGCTCGATCACCACTGTACCTGTTTCGTCCATGATGTACTCTTCCTCAAAGTCAATAGCTGTGAGCTCGACTTCAGCACCAACTGGAGCCTGACCGTTGTTCAAAACCACATTGAGTGTAACTGTTGAAATCATGTCTTTGTCGAGGACATTTGACCAAATAATATCTGACAAGCCATTACCTGTTGGACCTGGTGTTGGAGGAACTGGAGCGCCACCTGCGTAGTTGATTGTAACATCATCAATCCAGATCTCATACATATCGTAGTTCACATCGTGGAATGCAATCCAGATCTCCTGGCCTGCGTAATCTGCCAAGCTAATCTCGTGTGAACGCCAGTTCTCATAACGGTTGTCTGAACGACGGACTGCTGCGCCACCGTTGCCTGTACCCTTAGCACCACCTGACCAAACTTGTGTGAAGTCTGATGCTGTTGGGTTAGCAGCTGTTGAAACACATACTGAGAAGCTCTCTGGATAGTCGTCGTTAGCATTGTCTGCCCAGAATGAAATTGATGAGTTAGCATCAACACTGTACTTCTGAGGTGATACGAGATATGCATCTGTATCGTATGCGCCAACATAGTCAACATATGAGTAGCACATTGCGAAGCCTGTGCCAGTGTGTGCGAGCTCTGTGTAGTCATAACCACCGAGGTTGTCATCACTGTGGATCCACTCGCCACCGTCTGTGTTGACGACGATGCCTGTCCAGCCTTCTAAGCCACCTTCAAAGCCGAATGTTGCTGTTTCGCGTGAGCGCTCTGGCTCTGGAGCATAGCCTTCGTATGTGGCCTGGATACCCCACTGCCATTCACCGTAAGGAAGTGTTGTCCAATCGTTGTCAACATATGACATGACATCTGAATCAAGACCTTCAGCAATCAACTCAGGATCTTCCACTGATGCTTCATCAATGTTGTTACGACGATAGAGGTTGTAGCTCACGAGTGAACGGTTACCAGCACGGTCGAAGCCCTTAGCTGAACCGTCGCCTAATGTGATGTCATCAACATTGAGGATGAACATGTCTGTGCAGTTGAAGTGGCGGATAGCAACCCAGATGTCCTGGCCTGCATATGCGCTGAGGTCAACAGTGTACATATACCATGCACCCTGATCTCTTGTACCGCGGACGTCGCTTCTCATATCGACTGTACCCATTGACTTGGCTGTCAATGTCCACTCCTGGATAGTTGTGAATGCACCTGCTGAAGCTGTTGTTGTTGAAACAGCAACACCGAAGTGCTCAGCTGCGTAGCTAGCATCCTGTGCGCATGCATAGAACTCGATAGCTGCACCATCCTGTGCTGAGATAGCTGTAGGAGCAACGAGGTAGTTATCTGGTGTCAAAGCTTGACCTGTCTGGTTAGCATATGAACCTGAAATCACGTATGCCTCTGATGCGTTGTGGCCTGTACCTGAGAGGCTTACACCACTGTTGTGGTAGATACCAGGATTTGCACTTGATACCCAACCATTGCCATCACCGTCAGCGTCGATTGATGTCCAACCCATCATTGTGTCGTCATCAAAGTTGTAAACTGTTGCACCCGGGATTGGTTGTGGTGGAACATCCTGCATGTACATTGTGATATCGTCAACATAGACGCAGTCGTCGTTGCTGTTGACTGAGCTGTCTTTAGCATATTCCCACTTGTATGTGTGGACACCTGCTTCTACTGTGTACTCTTTGTACTGGTATGCGAGCTGGCCGCTCAATGCCTGACCCTGCTCAACACCGTCAATGTAGAAGTGGAACTTGTCATAGTTGCTTTCTGAAGAAACTCTTACCCAGAAGCCCATCTTTGCATAGTAAGGAACCTCAACGGTTGCCTCGATTGAAGAAACACCGCTTGCGACGCCTTCGCATGTTGACTTCATGCAGTATGTGCCTTCATGTGGGTTAGTTGTTGTGATAGCCCATGGATACTGTGCTGGCAATGTGAAGTCTGCCTGTGAGAAGTCGCCTGACTCGAAGTCAACGATCATCTCAGCTGGAGTCCATGACCACTCAACCAACACGTCGTCCTCTTCCTCAGTAGCTGTAATCATGCTGAGAGGATAGTAGTACTCATGTGTGTAGATGTCAAGACCCTCAATAACATCCTCATAAGCGACATTCACGTAAGCACCATCAATTGTTGCGACTGCATAGCCATAATCAACTGCATTATCTTCGGTGATACCAATGACACAAAAACCTGCGAGAACATCACCTGTGTAGAAGCCTTCCTCATCAGTTACAAACTCATAAGTATGTATCTGCTGATACTCGTCTAAGACAATTGCTGTCACAGGAATACCTGCAACTGGATGTGACTGATCTGGATCTTCTGGATCGTACTCAGGAGCGTCATATACGTGACCGCTGATGAAACCTGTACCTGTCATGTAAACAGTGATAGGCTCTGATGGTTCTGACTCACCTGCGCCGTAAACAGCTGTGACTGTGAAGTCATTACCAGTAGGCATGTTGTATTCAATACCTTCAACTGAATATGTGTTCTCTGTGATAGGAGTATCATTGAGTTTCACACCATCCATGTAGATGTTGTAACCAATCAAAGTACGGTTGGCTTCCCATGTGAACACTGCTGCCTCACCTGGATAGAGCTGGTCGTTTTCAACTGCGAAACCTTCAACTGGGTCGATAGGTGTTGTGAAAGCAACGATTTCGCTTTCTGTTGTGCCAGCGGCGTTACGTGCGTTAACCTGCATGAAGTATGCCTGGTTAGGCTCGAGATCCATCAAGAATGCTGACTCGACGAGGTAGTCTGTCCAGTCAATCATCACTGTTGTTGGAGGATACTGTGTACCAACCAAAACCTGCATCTCTTCTGTGTAGTCACCAAGGATCCATTCTGCGAGGTATGGAGCCTCAACATTTGTCTCACCATCAGTTGGATAAATGATCACTGCCGGTTCTGGAGCTGGGACATCAGCGATAGCATAGCTGAGAACAGCCTCATCAACGTCTGATGCTGCTACGAGATAGTATGTACCTGCTGGGACATACATGCCGTCGATCATAGTTGTGAAGCTAGGAACGTATGGCTCGTATGGAGTTGGATCGTCTCCGCCACCACCACCAGCAGGAGTGATGTCGATCTTAATGTTGCCACGATAGTTGTAAAAGCTCTTTGAACCGGTGTATGAAGCGAGGTTATACGGATCGGGGTTAGTGCTGTCGCTATAGTAACGCAAAGCCATATAAGTGTCACCAGTTGAAGTCTGACTCCAAGTATAGCTAGTTCCCGGATACCCTGATGTACCATCATAGAATGCGACCAGCAGGTTGCTTGTGCCATCGTATTCAAATGGAGTGTTAAGCGTAAAGGTGTACCAGCCTGCTTCTGTCGGGGCGATTGCACCGCTCCAAACCACGTCGCTTGCTGAGAGAGGCTCACAGTCGGCAGTTGTTGCAAATTCTGAACGTGCAACGTTCTTCATGTACATCGTCACATTATTAGCAGTGTAAGCTGTGCCATAATTGTAGTAGAAACTGACGGCATTGATAGTACCAGCTGTTCCAATCTCTGCAGCAGTGTAAATCTGCTCTGTCACGGAGTAGTTGAAGTAGTTGTCAATTGGGAAGTAGTAGGTTGTACCTGTACCATCGCCAATCACAACCTCATTGCGGTTGCGCATGTTAGCCTTAGCAACGTTCATCACGTTACCTTCAACCTCAGCGATTTCACTTACAACGCCATTGCCTTTCTTAACTTCCATCTTGGCGAGATCCATTGTAGCTGTACGGCCTGTAGGAAGCTCGAGCATACGGGCATAAATAATAGGAGTGTAATTTACGTTGCTGCTCCATGCTGGTGTTGTTGCGTTAGGATTGCATGTCCAAATCTTACCATTGGCTGTGCTGACAGGATAACGGCCGCAGTAGGCAGCGTATGGGCTGTCTGAATAGAAGATAACCCAGATGTCATCGTTACCACTGATGTAAGCAGGTACTTCGAGGTTGATATCGAAGAAATACAAAGCTTCAGGGTTTTCAATAGCACCCATACTAATCATATTACCTTCGAATGGATCTGCACCGCCTTCGATGATATAGCAGTAGTATGGATAAGCCTCACGTGCTGCTGCCTCAACTGTTGTGATTGTAAGACCTGCGAGATCGTTAGCTGCGATAAGGTCAGTTGAAATCTTGTAGCCGAAGTAGAAGCCGCCACCGGCTGAGGTGCCGTACCATGTGTTAGTGCCAGTGTAGTCATAGTACCACCACAAAGCGCGTGGACCTGGGTTCACTGTTGGGCCAACATATACGTAGTTGTTGTCGACTGATGGACCGCCAACACCTTCGAAACCTTCGGTGTAGAGAGCCAACTCGCCATCTGCTGAATGTTCAACACCTGCATAGAGGAGGACATCGTTTGCGAATGTCATCTTATAAACAGCGTCAGCTGCTTCTGAACCCTGTGGGAGTTCATAGTTGTGGTAAATACCAGCTGGCATGTTTGTATTATAATCAGTTCTTTCTTGCATTGAGGCAACCTCAACAGCATTCTCCCAAACGTCGCCGTCAACAGGATCGTATGCTGTAGCTGTAATTTCGAACTGTTCAGCGTCTCTGTTGTTGCCGCTATAGAGGACAGTGATTGTGCTGTTCACCTCACCTGCCTCTGCTGTGCCTGTTGACACTGCAACTTCGAGTGGGTTGCTTCCGCTAACAGTAGCCGGCAATTCAGCGTTGTATGTGAAGTAATTGCCGCTGAAATCCAATGCGTTCACTGTGACAGCGCCAACGTTGCTCTTCAGGTTGAACACGTATGGAGCCATCCAGGCGCCGTTCGGACGATATCCGAGGTCGAGAACATCAGGAACTGTTGAGAATGCTGTTTGTGCACCACCACCAGTCATAATGCTGAGTCTGATAACGTTCTTCTTTGCAAGAAGAGTGCCATTCACACCTGGATTTGATGGGTCATAAACAGTACCGTCACGATAAGCGTAGATTGCTTGGTTGCCAGCAGCATCCATTTCAACACCGCCCAAGCCGCTGCTCCAATCACCTGTAACATCCTGGAAGCAAATCACCAGGTTGTCATTGCCTGAGTACTCGAAAGGAGTGCTGAGAGGAATCGCAAACTCAATAGGAGCGTTATAAGCATTTTCAATAGTGAATGAAGCAACCATGTCGTCTGCTGACATGCTCACCCAATCAGTATTATTTGCGAATTCTGTTGCCTCAACTTCCGTCATGTAAACATTAATGTTACGGGCGTATGAAGAGTTGTTCTTCAGCCACATAGTGAGTGTTTCGATTGTTCCGGCAACACCAATTTCGTCAGCAGTGTAAATCTGCTGTGAAATAGCATAGTCATACAAAGTGTA
>JAGCPH010000045.1 GCA_017645275.1 Bacteroidales bacterium
GCATCAAACAGCTCTGCCATTTGAGAATACGTGTAATCTCTTCCTGTTTCCTCTTTTTCTTTCATTGATTTTGCCGCATTGCTCAAAGCTTTCTTAAAATCGCCGCCTTCTTTCTCAAAATATTGGTGAAGCGAGTGCTTTTTGAAAAACTCTTCTGTTTTCTCATAAACACATTTTTTGTTCAATGCTTTAAGTAATTCTGGCTGATTTTGGAAGCATCGTGTAGTATATGCAAAATAAAACAAGAAAAAGATTTCGGTACAGCGTTCGTTTTCGACAAACCGTATTTCATATTTTGTTCGAGGTTTCTTTGTATAATGAACGCCTTGTAAACGATTCTTGAACTTAATGTATTTATCTTTCTCATCACCCTTTTTCTTGTTATCCATATCAATGACACAGATAATCAATGAATATCCAGCATCAATCGCCTTATCGATTTCTTGCTCAAGATAATCCAAACCCGTTGAATGCTTTGGATAGCTCGGTTTAATATTGATTTGACGGAAATCATCTTTCAAAGAGTTGAGATAATAATACTCCGTCAATCCCTCACCAATTACTGCTATAGGATCTTTAATCTTCTTCATCTTCCAAATACAATATTGGTGAACCTAATTGTGGAATTGCTCCTAAACGACCATTCCGATATGATTTGTATAATGAAAGATTCTTATGCAACCCATATTCATCAGCACGCGTATACTCTGAATAAGCACCTTCTCGGTTTTTCTCCGCAAAAAACACAAAATCACGATGTGCATTCAGCAAGTCTTCACTCAACAATGATGTCTCCTGACTGGTAAAAATCAATTGCGATTCTTTAGTATTCATCAAAAAGACATTCAAGAAATAAAGCAATAAATCATCGTGTAACTCGGAATCAATTTCATCTATAAAATATATATGATGATTTTTAATTGCAGAATAAAGCGTTGACAAATTGCTCAAAAACTTCTTTGTTCCTTGAGACTGTTCGTCTAAACTGAGTGCAAAGGTGTCGCGTCCGGCTTTACAGTCAAAGAAAACTTTCATCAGTGTTGTATTCTCATGAAAGTCAACAATATTAAAATCGGCTTTTCCCAACATCTGAAGGTAGAACTGCTTGGCTGCTGCATTGTCTAATACTTGTTTTAGCGATTTTTCCAAAGTAAATTGTGGATTATCAAGTTGATGTATATAACGAGATAACCAATTATACAGATTAGCAATCGGTTTGGCATCCGCCTCAAATGATCTTTTGCCAAAACAGGCAAGTACGGTATGGTTGTTAAGCGTGTTTTGAAGAAATATATCTTTTGTCTTTGCCGACAAGCCCAAGCTTTGACCAAATTTAATTGAGGCTTGTGAATCATCTGACAAAAAACTTCGTTCATAAAAGAGTGACTTGGAACCATTAGGATACCACTCCATCACTTCATTAATAATATGCTCTGCTGTATAAGAAACCGTATAATCGTAACGTATATGGTTGGCATAAAACGAAACGTGCATTTGAGTGGGCTTGTCAGTACACAAAGCGAAAGGTCGTCGCGTCTTAACCAACTCAGTTTTGTTTTCCCAAGGATAAAATAATAATTCAAACACATTTAAAAGCGCCATCAAAATGTTTGATTTTCCAGACGCATTGGCTCCATAAATCACAGCTAATTTATTAACACGCTTTTCACCTCCCATATCCACTGAAGCCCATTCATCTTCTTTTAATTTTGTTTCAAAGTTTAACGTTTGTCGTTCCTTAATTGAAAGGAAATTTTCGACCCAAAATTCTCGTATCATGATTATTTTGCTTTATATTGTAATTCGATTACAAAAATAGATAAAATTTTTAATACAATAACAAAAATTTTTAACTTTTTTGTAAAAATATTACAAATTAGCATAAAATAAAGCTAATTCATCAAAAAAAGTTTTTACGTTTATTATCAATAGTCTCTTAAATTAATCAATCTATCATTTTATACCTCAATCATAGCCGAAGGGTTAAATCCATTCACCAGATGTTCATTGTGAGATATGTAACCCAATTGATTGGACAATATAAGAGTGTCACCTATTTGCACTTTGATGTTGCGATGCGAATGTCCATAAATCCAGTAATCAATGCGGTTATTGGAAATAAACGTGGCCAACTCAACCGTGAATGCACCATTGATGGTGCTGTTCTGAAATTCTGCTGCCGTGCATAATTGTGTGGGGACATGATGCGTGAGGACGATAATTTTTTTAGCGTCACTCTCGGAAATGGCTTGTTGGATGAATGTGAGGCAACGCTCATGTTCCTTGTTGAATTCATCTGCTGTTAGTCGATGTCCATCATACATGATGCGATAGAAGTCGCTGACATACTGAATGCGTATGCCGCTAGTCGTACCTGTAGCACTATGTGACATTTGGTCAGGATGCATGTGTTCCCGTTTTAAAACAACCCCTTCAAATCCTCTGTCGTCAACCCATTGAAATCGCCGGAGCTCATGAAGCCGCCGACCATGTTTTCTCTTTTAATACTTTCAAGCAGCTTAACAAGTTCGTCTTTTGAGTGAACCACCTGCAAATCAGGGCGTTGGAAGCCTTTAATGATGCGTTCGTCGGTCATCATTTCGAGTTTCTTGATGGCAACAGCATGTGGGTCGTAGAAGACGACTGCACGGTCGCAATTGTCGAGGCAATGTGCGTAATGGTCGATGAAGACCTCGCTGAGGCTGCTGTAGGTGTGTAACTCGAAGACTACCAATAAGTTCTTATTGGCATATTGCTCTCTCAGAGCCTTCACTGTTGCCAAGACCTTCGACGGAGCATGGGCAAAGTCACGGAACACGAGGTTGCCTTTTTCTTTGTTTTCAAACAATAATTCAAGTCTTCTGGCAGCGCCTTTGAATGTCTTGATAGCCTCATAAAACTGCTCGTCGCTGATGCCGACCTGCTTCGCCACATAACGTGCGGCGTTGATATTCTTCATGTTATGCTCGCCGAAGATCTGTACCTTCTCTTCTTTTCCGTTAGGCATAATGAGGATTGTGTCGTCGCCGTCGGTTTTATACGGATGAATCTCGTAGCCGTATGTCGGAACGTCAGCATTTGCTGCTATCTTTGCCGCTTCAGGGTCGTTGCCGTCGTAAATCAGGCAGCCACCTTTTTCTATCGTCTTCACGAAGATTCTAAACTGTTCGAGGTAGCTGTCGAATGTCGGGAAAACGTTGACATGGTCCCAGCCGATGCCTGAAATCACTGCGATATGCGGATGATATTTATGGAACTTCGGCACGCGGTCGATTGGCGAGGTAAGATATTCGTCGCCTTCAATCACCATATATTTCGCGGTCTCGCTGAGGCGCACCATCACGTCGAAGCCTTCAAGCTGAGCCCCGACCATGAAATCGGTCTCGATGCCTGCCTGTTTCATCACATGCAGAATCATCGAGGTTATCGTCGTCTTGCCGTGACTGCCGCCAATCACGATGCGGATTTTGTCTTTGCTTTGTTCGTAGAGATATTCAGGATATGAATAAATTTTCAGTCCAAGTTGTTGAGCGCGAACGAGTTCCGGGTTGTCGATGCGGGCGTGCATACCAAGGATGACAGCTTCATAGGAATCATCTAAAAGCTCAGGATGCCAGCCGAATTCCTTTGGCAGGATGCCTTCTTTTTCCAAACGCGTACGTGATGGCTCAAAGATCTCGTCATCCGAACCAGTGACTTCGTAACCCTTTCTGTGTAAGGCGATTGCGAGGTTGTGCATCGCGCTGCCGCCAACTGCTATAAAATGAACTTTCTTCATGTTTTCAATATTTTTCCCTGCAAAGATACAAAAAAGTTGTAATTGTTAAGAAAGAATTTTAATGCCATTTTCGAAATACTCACAGTACCCTATGGTAGGTCGTATTTCTGTAAATAGCATTAAGAATATTATTTTTTTTTAGTATTTTTGCATAAATTTTAAAAATGTTATTGGACAAAAATTTAATAAAGCATTTCAGCGATTATCTTCGTCTTGAGCAGTCGTTGTCGGACAATACCATTGAAGCGTATTGTCATGATATTGAATTGTTTAGACAGTATCTGGAGGATTCCGAGAAGTCATGTTCGATAACAGAAATCACCCATCACGACATCGAGGATTTTTTTGCAAAGCTCTATGATTTGGGTATTGCGGCATCGTCGCAGGCACGCATTTTGTCGGGTTTGAAGAGCTTTTTCAAATACCTTTTGCAGGAAAAGATTTGTGAGGCCGACCCGACCATGCTTGTGAGCTCGCCTTCCATTGGCCGTCATATTCCGGATGTGCTTAGTTATGAAGAGATTGTGAGTATGATGGACTGCATCGACCTGAGTCAGCAGTTTGGGCACCGCAACAAGGCCATCATCGAGGTGATGTACGGCTGCGGACTGCGTGTCTCGGAAGTTATATCATTGAATATCAGTGATGTATATGCCAAAGACGAGTTTATAAAAGTATTTGGCAAAGGCTCAAAAGAAAGATTGGTGCCAATCGGAAACAAAACTTTGCATGAGCTGATGCTTTACGTCAAAGGCGAGCGTCTGCACCAGGATATCAAACCAAAATTCAGCGACAAGGTGTTCATCAGCGCACGCGGCACGAGTCTGACACGCCAGAGTGTGTTTCTGTTGGTGAAACGACTCGCCGAACAAGCCGGAATCAAAAAGACGATTAGTCCGCACACGCTACGCCATTCGTTTGCCACACATCTCATCGAAGGCGGTGCCGATCTGCGTGCTGTGCAGCAAATGCTGGGACATTCGAGCATTACGACGACTGAGATATACACTCACATCTCAGACGAATACCTGCGTCAGGTCATCATGGAATATCACCCACGCTGGCACTCCCAGAACACCTCAACTAATTGATTGTCATCGAAATAGAAGTCGAGGTTTAATTCTTCATACGTGAGGCATTCGCCGTCTTCATTATCTTCGACAAAGTCCTCATAGCCGTTTTCCTTCATGAGTTCTATGAGCTGGTCTTTGTTCAGATCGAAGATTTTTGCGCCGAAAAGCACACTGTTTTCGTTGTAGGTGTAGAAGTTTGCGAGACGTTGCACTGCGTCGCCCTCGAAGTACATCGAGAGGTCAAAGTCCTCATAATCAAGCACTATGATGTGGTTACCGTCATCATAGGCCGATTCGATTTCCTCTTGGTTTGAAGGCTGTCCCAACGACTCGACAACCTCATCAATCGACATTCCGAACTGGAATTCGCCGTATCCTTTCAAAGGTTCTATTACATAATTTTCCATCATGATGTTTATATGGTTAATTATTCAAATCTTATTGATTTAGAAGGTCTTACATTGTTTATCAGCATTGTCGGCAACAGCAGCATCAGCACCCAAAGCACGAATGTGCCGACGTTGAGCATCAGGATATGCCACGGATTCAGCTCGATAGGAACCGCCGAAAGGTAATACGATTCCGGCGATAGTGTTATGAAATTGGTATATTGTTGAATCAGGCAGAGTCCCAAACCTATCACATTTCCGATTACCATACCTATTAATAATATATGGCATGAACGTTTAAGGAAGATACTTCTGATAAGTCCGTTTGACGCTCCCATAGCCTTCAAAAGACCTATTGTCGAAGTACGTTCAAGAATGATTATCAACAACATACTGATAATAGTGATACCTGCAACCAGAAGCATCAGAGCGATGATGATGACCACATTCATATCCTGCAACTCGAGCCAGTCGAAGATATGCGGGTAGGTCTCCATAGCGGTATACGATACCAGATTTGTCGGGATGCTGAAGTAAATCTGCTCGTTGTAATCATTGATAAGTTCTTGATTATCAACCCAAATCTCGAGATGCCCAATCTCGCCGTTATCCCAGCCGTTAAGTTTCCTGATCTGATTCAAATCGCAATATAGGAAGCGGTCGTCGCATTCTTGAAGGCCTGTCTCGTAGACCCCGACGACGTTGAATTTGCGGCCTCTCGCCTTCATGTCATTGTCGACAAACCAGATTCGCACCGGGTCGCCCACGTTAAGATTCATCTTTTGAGAGATGATTTTGGATATCACCACATCGTTAGAGCGTTCATTATCAACATATTGCGGTGTTATTCCGTCGACAAGATACGAATTGATATAGCTCCAATTATAATCAGCGTCGACACCTTTCAGTACAACTGCCAAAATCTCGTCGTCGGTCTTGATGATGCCCGCTTTGTTGGCGGTTTTGTGCATCTCAGTGATGAAAGGCTTGTTGAGACGGGCATTGAGCACGCTGTCGTAGATGAACGGAGTCTCCTCTATCGACTCGTTTTGATTCAGTGCCTGTATATGAATCGGGGCGACAAAACCAATAACTTTATCCTTAATTTTATTTTTAAAACCGACCACTACAGCTATGGAAATCAACATGATAGCGATTCCGAGAGCCACGCTTGCCACGGCAATGCGCATCACTGTCGAAGAGAGGTTATCTTTCGACAACGAAAAAATTCTTTTGGATATGAAGCTGGCCGCGTTCATTTTTTTCTTATCATTGCAAAATTAAAAAAATATCGAATATGTTGAGAAAAATTTTGGCTTTATTTGCCATCATCATATCTATATCATTGAGTATCAGCGCTCAAGACCTTAAACTTCTTGATGCAAAAGATGCTGTCACCGGTGCTTCGAGGATGGATTTGTACCTGCCATGCCTGAAAAACAAGGCTGTCGGAGTGGTCGCCAACCAGAGTAGCATCATGGACAACGACACGCATCTCGTTGATACTCTTTTGAGTAATGGCGTAAATATTGTCAAAATTTTCACTCCGGAACATGGCTTTCGGGGCACCGCAGAAGCTGGGGAACATGTAGCATCGGGCGTTGATGAGAAGACTGGAATCGCCATCGTTTCGCTTTACGGAAAGAACAAAAAACCGACTGCAGAGCAGCTGCAAGGCATTGATATTCTGTTGTTTGACCTTCAAGATGTGGGCTGCAGATTCTACACTTACATCTCCACGATGACATACGTGATGGAAGCCGCAGCGGAGAACGGCATCTCGATTATTGTGCTCGACCGTCCCAATCCGAATGGATTCTATGTCGATGGTCCTGTGCTTGAGCCCGAAAACAAGTCATTCGTTGGAATGCATTGTGTACCGATAGTTTACGGTCTGACAATCGGGGAATATGCTCTGATGGTAAATGGCGAACGATGGCTCAATGACAGCATCCAGTGTGACTTGACGGTCATTCCGCTTGGAAACTATGACAGGAATGCCATTTACAAGCTACCCGTGAAGCCGTCGCCGAACCTGCCCAACTGGGAATCGGTATACCTCTACCCTTCTCTGTGTCTGTTTGAGGGCACTGATGTGGGTGTGGGTCGTGGCACCAAACTGCCATTTCAGATTTACACCTTACCGCAGATTAATGATACGGTTAACCTTGTGGAATATGCGCATCGTTATCGCAACAACGAGCAAAAGCTGAATCTTTCGTGGATTCTTAACGCCAGGAAACGGTTACAAAACGATGAAAAATTCTTCAATAATTATTTCATAAAACTGGTTGGTGTTAGCGATTTGCAACAAAAAATCAATTCCGGCCTTACCGAGGATGAGATTCGTTCATCGTGGCAGACCGGAATCGATAACTATCTGAAAATCAGAGCTAAATATCTGATTTATTAATAATTTCTCTTACCTGGATACACTTCGAGAGCTTTTCCGAGTATCATCATGGCGTCCTTAAGGTCATCGCAGTTGAGGCAGTAGCTCAAGCGCACTTCCTGACGGCCGAGACCGATTGTTGAGTAGAAACCGCTTGCAGGTGCGAGCATCACTGTCTTACCGTTATAGTTGAAGTCGGTGAGCAACCACTTGCAGAACTTGTCGGAGTCGTCAATTGGGAGATGTGCCACGATATAGAAAGCGCCTTTGGGTGTTGGGCAGTAAGCTCCCGGGATCTTGTTGATGCCTTCCACGCACACGTCACGACGTTTAACATATTCGGCCACGATGGCGTCGAAGTATGACAATGGTGTGTCGAGAGCTGCCTCGCCAGCCACCTGACCGTATGTAGGAGGCGACAGACGTGCCTGGGCGAATTTCATTGCTGTGTTGATGACCTCGCGGTTACGTGTCACCATACGACCGACGCGGATACCGCATGCGCTGAAACGCTTTGATACTGAGTCGATTAAGATGACATTATCGTCAACACCCTTGAGGCTCATTGCTGAATAATGTTTTGAGCCGTCATAGCAGAACTCGCGGTAAACCTCGTCAGAGATGAGATAAAGGTCATATTTCAAAATAATCTGGCGCAGACGTTCCATCTCCTCTTCTGAATACAGATAACCTGTTGGGTTGTTAGGGTTGCAGATGAGGATAGCCTTTGTATGCTCAGTGATAGCCTTCTCGAAGTCCTCGATTGGAGGCAGAGCGAAGCCGTTGCTGATCTCTGAGTAGATAGGACGTACGCGTACGCCGGCTGTCTGTGCGAAGCCGTTATAGTTGGCGTAGAATGGTTCCGGGATGACGATCTCATCGTCTGGATCCATGATTGTCTGGAAAGCGATTGAAAGGGCTTCCGAAGCGCCATTTGTCACGATAATGTCATCTGGAGTGACTTTGATGTTCAGTCTGTCATAATATTCGCAAAGTTTCTTTCTATATGAAAGAGTACCTGCCGAATGGGTATATTTGATGACTTTTTCATCATAATTCTTGACAGCTTCGAGTGCGTACGGAGTTGTCGCGATATCAGGCTGACCGATATTCAGGTGATAGACGTGAATACCTCTTGATTTTGCTTCGTCTGAATAAGGAACAAGCTTCCTGATTGGCGAAGCTGGCATAAATTGGCCTTTTTTAGAAATTTTAGGCATATTCTTAAATATAATTAGGTTTAATGTAGGTTTATTCTTTTGTCTTGTTTACTGGTGCTCCGATTGATTCCATCTTCAGAGGAGCTGCATCGGTTGGCGGGTTGAGCACAGTACCTTTGATGTGCAGTTTCACCTCTTTGTTGACCACAGCGTTTGAAAACACTGTGACGTATTTGTTGAAGTTACCGGCACGGTCGGTGTTTTTGTAAGTCACTTTGATGACGTTAGATTCGCCTGGAAGTATTGGCTGTTTTGGCCATTCCGGCACTGTGCAGCCGCATGATGATTTAGGCTGTGTAAGGATCAGAGGCTCGTTGCCGGTGTTGACAAAAACGAACTCATAAGAGCCGTTGCCTTTGTATTGGATCTCGCCAAAGTCGTGGTTAGTTTCCTTAAAAGTGATTTCAGGGCCGTTTTGATTGTCCACCTTATCTTCATTTTGTGCAAATGCTAATGAGCCCATCAAAAACAGCGCGCAGATAACAAAAAACAGTTTTTTCATATCGTATAATTTTTAATTTTTTCAACCTACAAAAATACAAATAATTCTGATATGTGACAAGAAAAATAAATTTTTTAAAAAAATGAAAAAAAATGTCGGAGGTATTTAAAAGTTGTGTATTTTTGCACTCCGAAAACGGCGGGGTAGCTCAGTTGGTTAGAGCGTCGGATTCATAACCCGGAGGTCATGAGTTCAATTCTCATCCCCGCTACATCAAAAAAGGACGTTTTGTGGCGTCCTTTTTTTGTTTCTATTATATTTTTAATGCCCTTTTCGAAATACTCACAGTACCCTGTGGTAGGTCGTATTTCTGCAAAGGGCATTAAAAATTACTTTCTAGCGACTGCTTTTTTTACTGCTTCAACGATATCCGGGGTGTCGAGATGATAATGTTTCAGCAGCTCGTCAGGGGTGCCACTCTGGCCGAAGACATCGTCGACGGCAACCATCTCGATAGGTTTCGGGTTGTTTAGTGCCAAAACCTGAGCGATACTGTCGCCGAGACCACCGTTACGCATATGCTCCTCAGCTGTGACGACGCAACCTGTCTTAGCCACTGACTTCAACACTGCCTCGACATCCAACGGCTTGATAGTGTGGATGTTGATAAGTTCGGCGTTGATTCCCATTTCCTTCAATATTGGGAGTGCCTCGATAGCTTTCCATACGAGATGACCGCAGGCGAAGATTGAGACATCGGTGCCTTCCTGAATCATCTGGGCCTTACCTATTATAAATGGCTCGTCGGCTGGGGTGAAGTTAGCCACTTTCGGACGACCGAAACGCAGATAGACAGGACCGTTATGCTCAGCGGCAGCGATGGTTGCGGCCTTGGTCTGATTGTAGTCGCAAGGGACGAGAACCGTCATGTTTGGCAACATTTTCATCATGCCCACGTCTTCGAGAGTCTGATGTGTTGCACCGTCCTCGCCAAGGGTCACACCGGCATGTGAGGCGCATATCTTCACGTTTTTGTTGGAATAAGCCACCACCATACGGATCTGGTCGTAGATACGGGCCGATGAGAAGTTGGCGAATGTGCCAGTGAACGGAATATATCCGCCGATGGCGAGACCTGCTGCCAATCCGACCATGTTGGCTTCAGCGATGCCGACCTGGAAGAATCTCTCTGGGAATGCCTTGGCGAAGTCGCCCATCTTGAGTGAGCCTGTGAGGTCGGCGGTGAGGCCGACGACCTTAGGGTTGCGTTTGCCGGCTTCGAGCAGACCGTCGCCGAAGCCGCTTCTTGTATCTTTATAGTTCTGAACTTCTATTTTCATGATTCAATATCTTGTCCCGTCATTTCGACTGAAGCGAAGCGGAATGGAGAAATCACCGGCATTGTTTTTTTTGTAATTCTGAATGATTCAGATGGCTGTGATTCCTCGACTACGCTCGGAATGACGAGTGGTTAATTAATAGTCACCTAAAGTTTCTTTTAATTGTGATAATGCGTTAGCGGCTTGTTCGTCGTTAGGCGGTGTGCCGTGCCATTTGTGAGTGCCCATCATGAAATCGACGCCCATACCCATCTCAGTATGAGCGAGGATAATCTGAGACTGGCCTTTGTGGGCGTTGGCACGCGAAACATTAAGAGTATCAACGATTTGTTGCATATCATTGCCGTTGCATTCGTACACCTTCCAGCCGAATGACTCGTATTTTGCCTTGAGGTCGCCGAGGTTCATCACTTCGTCGGTAGGACCATCAATCTGTTTCTTGTTGTAATCGATGATAGCCACAAGGTTGTCGACGTTTTTGGCCGGGATGTACATCGCCGCTTCCCAGATCTGGCCCTCTTCCTGTTCGCCGTCGCCCATGAGGCAGAACACGAGGCTGTTGTCGCCGTTGAGTTTCTTAGCTTGTGCCACGCCGGCTGCCACTGACAATCCCTGGCCGAGTGAGCCGCTTGCCACGCGGATGCCCGGGAGACCTTCAACAGGGGTCGGGTGACCCTGGAGACGTGTGCCGAGACGACGGAAAGTGGCCAGTTCCTTCACCGGGAAGTAGCCGCGACGCGCCAGGATGCTATACAGCATCGGGCTGATGTGGCCGTTAGAAAGGAAAAACATATCCTCTCCAGCCCCATCCATCGTGAAATGCTTCGGGTCGATGTGCATCTGGTCGAAATACAAGGCCGTCACAATATCGGTGGCGCCGAGCGAACCGCCCGGATGTCCCGACTGACAACCATGAACCATTCGGATAATATCACGTCTGACTTGCGACGCGACATCTTTTAATTCGTTGATAGTCATAGTATTATCAAAGTAAAGTAGTTAATTCGTTTTCTTCTGCAAATTTAGACATTTTTGTTTGTTAAATCAAAAAATTTTAATAATTTTGTAAAAAATAATTTTTCAATGCAAAATAAAAACGATAGCAAATCTAAGGAATTGGTTTTCAAGGTGTTGGAAGCTGATGAGCTCCTGCCCTTCATCATGAAGAAGATGGACGGCATAAGTCGCACCAAAGCGAAAAACATCCTTACGGGCGATTCGGTGGCTGTCAACGGAAAGACCGTGACTCAGCACAATTTCCAACTCATTCCAGGCATGGAGGTAAGAATAGGGAAGAACCACAAGCTCAATGGCTTTGACAGTCAATGGATTAAGATTGTTTATGAAGACCAGTACCTGTTTGTTGTCGACAAAAAACCAGGAATAATATGTCATTCGCCAAATCCGGAAGACGAGACGGTGCAAAGCATTCTGAATCAATATCTTGAGAAGACACATCAGAAATGCCACGCACACACTGTACATCGTCTGGACAGGGACACTTCAGGCCTGCTGATTTTTGCAAAAGATAAGAAAATCGCGTTAAAATTCGAGGAAAACTGGAAAGAGACGGTATATGACAGGCGTTATGTGGCGCTGGTGCATGGCGAGATGAAGAAAAAAGAAGGCACGATAAGCTCGTATTTGAAGGACAACGCGCAATTTGTGACGTATTCGAGCAAGTCAGACAACGGAGGCAAGTTCGCGGTGACACATTATAAATTAATAAAAGTGTCGGGCGGATATTCGCTTGTAGAACTCAGGTTGGACACAGGCCGCAAAAATCAGATTCGTGTTCACCTTCAGGACATAGGATTTCCGGTTGTCGGCGACCCGAAATATGGCGATGGTGACGATAAGATAGGGAGACTGGGCCTGCACGCGTATAAATTATGCTTCATCCACCCGATAACAGGCGAAGATTTAAAATTCGAGACTCCGTTTCCAAAAAATTTTGAAATTTGAAAAATGATTTGTATCTTTGCACATTGATAATCTTAAAAATAAAACATTATGACTATTTGGCAGATTTGGTTATTGATAGCGGCTTTGTTCGTGGTGATTGAGATCTTCACCAGTGGATTCGCAGTCGCTTGTTTTTCAGTAGGTTGTGTGTTCGGCGCCATCCTCGCAGCATGCGAATTGTCGCTCACATGGCAAGTGGTGGCATTCGCCGTCGGCACGTTCCTGGCGTTCGTTTTCATCCGTCCTATTGTGATGAAATATCTCGACAAAAAGACAAACGACAACGGCGTGAAGACCAACATGGACAGCATCATCGGGAAGACCGCCGTGGTGACTGAAAAAATCGAGGAAAACGGTTTCGGCCGTGTGAAGATCGACGGCGACGAATGGAAAGCACAGACATTCAATGGCTCGGCCATAGAAGTCGGGGAAAAAGTGATAATTGAATCTTACGAAAGTATAATATTAACCGTTAAAAAACTATAATCATGATTTACGTAGTAATAGTATTAGCAGCGATAGTTGTTATTTTCGCTTTGGCAGGACTTCTGGTGGTCCCGCAGTCAGAAACGAGAGTCATCGAACGCCTCGGCAAGTTCCATAAGGTGCTGCCAGCCGGATTGAATATTATTTGGCCTATCATCGACCGTCCGAAAGTCATCACGACAAGAAAAGTTGTCGAGGGTTATCAGGGCCGTCAGGTGGTAAGGATGAACGAAACAGCGAAAATCGACCTTCGCGAACAGGTTTACGACTTCCCGAAACAGAACGTCATCACAAAAGATAACGTCACTACAGAAATCAACGCTTTGCTGTATTTCCAGATTGTCGACCCGGTGAAGTCGGTGTATGAAATCGACAACCTCCCGAACGCTATAGAAAAGCTGACACAGACTACGCTTCGTAACGTTATCGGTGAGCTTGAACTCGACGAGACTTTGACATCGCGCGACACCATCAACGCCAAGTTGCGCACGGTGCTCGACGACGCCACAAACAAATGGGGTGTGAAGGTAAACCGTGTTGAACTTCAAGATATTACGCCTCCCGAGACAGTGCGTCAGGCGATGGAGAAACAGATGCAGGCGGAACGCAACCGTCGTGCCGAGATTTTGAAGGCTGAAGGTGAGAAACAGTCGGCGATATTGAATTCTGAGGGCGAGAAGACATCGGCCATCAACAAGGCTGAGGCTGTGAAACAGTCCACTCTGCTTGAGGCTGAAGGTATCGCAAAAGCCAAGATCATGCAGGCTGAAGCCGAGGCCAAAGCCATACAACTCGTGGCCGACGCCATCAAGGCGACAAAGACCGACCCCGCATCGTATCTGCTCGCGACAAAGTACATCGAGACACTGAAGGAGATGACAAGCGGCAAGGATAACAAGACAGTGTACCTGCCATACGAGGCAACGAATCTGTTGGGAAGCATCGGAGGAATTAAAGAAATCTTTAAATAGTTGAGAGTTTAAAGTGTAGAGTTTAGAGTAGTTTTATAGTTTAAAGTGGAAAGTTTGAGGTTATGATTGAAGTTGATCACGAGTTATCAGAAAGACAGAAGAAAGTCGTCGACAAGCTGAATGAGCTGGGTATTCCATTCAAGCTGATATTTCATCCGGCATTGCCGACCATTGAGGATGCACTGAACTATTGGGGAAAGTTTGAGTGGACACACTGCAAGAACCTCTTTTTCAGGAATCACAAGGGAAACCGCCATTATCTGGTGATTTACGACTGCATGCATCAGCTGGCGATACATGACTTGGAGCACCGCCTGAAACAAGGAAAACTCAGCTTCGCATCGGAGGCGAGGATGGACAAATACCTTGGTCTGAAGCCGGGCAGCGTCTCGCCTTTCGGCATCATCAACGACGAGGAGCACCATGTTTATCTGTATCTTGACAAGAACTTACTCGACCGTGAATACATCAGTTTTCACCCGAACGACAACACGGGAACTTGCGTCATAAAAACCACTGATTTGATCAAGTTTTTGGATGCTATGGGAAATGGTTACGAATTTATTGAGCTCTATTAGTGGAGAGTTTAGAGTGTAGAGTTTAGAGGCAGTTTTAAAGTTTAGAGTTAAAAGTTCGATAGAAATATTTTTTGTTTCGAATTTTTTAGTATTTTTGCAGAAATTTTAAAAATTACTTTATGGATTATTTTCGATGCATAAAACCATGTGTTGAATCAGAGATTGGAAAATTAGACTATGTCATGCTGCATGCTCCGGGTGCGGAAATCGAGCACATGACACCGGAAAACGCTCACAAATTTCTTTTCAGTGACATTTTAAATTCGCGTGAAGCGTTGGAAAACTACAAGAACTTCGAAGGAAGTCTTAAAAAAGTCACCAACGTATTGTATTTCAAGGATTTATTAGTTGATATCTTAAAGAAAAACGACGTAAGGGAAAGCCTCGTCAGCCGTATCTGCGAGAGGGAGAACCTGCAGTATCTCAAGGAGTTGCTGCTCGGTTTCGATGTTGAGAAGCTTGCCAAAGTGCTTATAGAAGGCTATGACAACCCGTCATTGAAAGAGCGTTATATCTTCCCTCCTATCCCTAACCTGTTCTTCATGCGCGATGCATCGTTCACGATGTACAACAACGTGATGATCAGCAAGATGGCCACCGATGTCCGCGACCGCGAGACCATGATTTTGGATGCCATTTTCAAGCATTCCTCGATTATTGACGTGGAGGCCATCCATCCTGTGGAGCGTTACGCTATGAACGGCATCGGCCGTGTGGAAGGTGGCGACGTCGAGATAGCACGTCACGACATAATTTTGAGCGGATGCGGGGCAAGAACCAGCAAGGAAGGCATCGATGCAATGTTGGAACACCTAAGAAGTCTCGGGGGTGTGCGTCACCTTATCATGCAGCAACTGCCACTCGAGCCCGACTCGTTCATCCACCTCGACATGGTATTCACATTCCTCGACAAAGACCGTTGCATGGCATATAAGCCTGTGATCATGAGCGACAATTTCAAGACCGTTCATTTCGAGGTCTGCGGACATGATTACACCAAAGTCTCCGAAGAGAAGAACCTCATAGAGGCATTAGGCAAACTTGGAATGAACCTCGAGCCTATTTTCTGCGGCGGTGGCGATGATTATGCAGGTCCACGCGAGCAATGGCACAGCGGAGCCAACTTCTTCGCATTCGCCCCTGGCAAGGTGTTGGGATATGCTAGAAACTACAACACTATTGAGGCTTTGAACAAGAACGGATTCAACGTGCTTCCTGCTGCTGATGTGGCATCAGGGAAACTCAACCCAGACAACTTCAAACGCTGTGTCGTCGCGTTTGAAGGCAACGAGTTGTCACGTGGCGGCGGCGGTGCACGATGCATGACGATGCCGCTGGTGAGGCAAGCAGTGAATTGGTAATAATAAAAAAGAATCGCTCTAAGAGCGATTCTTTTTTATTACAAAGTAGCCAGCGCCAAGTGCCGTCAGGATTAGAAGTCCCGAGCCGATGGGCGCCGACTCGTTGAGACCCGAGCCTATGGTCGAGTTTGGCATCAGCAGTCCAATCTCGTTGGGGTCGGTCATCCTATCATTATATACATCGTTATAATAATTATTGAAGAAGCCGTCACGCTGGGCGTAAGCGCTCAAAGCCATTACCATTATGATTGCGATTGTGAATAATATCTTTTTCATATTTCGTATATTTTATTCTGTTTGTTATCGGATGATCATTTTCTGAGTCTTTCCATTCAATTTGAAAATATAAACTCCCATTTGCGGTGCGGCTATTGTTTGAACGCCGCTGACACGTTGGGTCGAGACGAGACGTCCCAGTACGTCGTAAACCTCAAGAGTTCCCTCGCCGATGACGATGATATCGCAGCCTGATTGGTAGGCAAATATATCAGAGCTTGTCGAAGGGCCTCCATCATATTCGAGTCGCAGCACAAAACGGTCGAGGCGGTCGGCCAGTGAGCCTATGAATGTGTAACTGTCTTCCACAAGCATATCGATATCGTTGCCTGTGAGTTTGTCGACGAGATGCAAGTAGCTGAAGTCGCCTTCATATTTCAGATTGATGGTGTATTGACCCATTGTCTTGGCCTCAAAACCGAGGTTTATGAGTTTGGTGTTGTCGTTCATATCTGCTATGGCAAAGTCCTCACCGTCGCTGATGACGTAAACCATCGGGATGTCGGCGTTGCGATGCTCTATCTTGTTGAGACCCCTGCCCTCTTTGAAGAACACATAAGCCACATCGGAGTATTTGGAGTTCTTGACCATAAACATGATATTGTCGTCGCCCGATTTTGCAGACGGACCTTGATGGTCGGTATCGGTGAATACGAGATTCTGTCCGTTGGCATTGGCTTTTGCTTGCACCAAAATACCAGTGTTTGGCTTGATAGCCGTAGTGTTGTCGATGCCGGCACTCCAAGCGCCAGATTCCGTAAGGGTGTAGAAGCCGTCTTCGAGCCAGGTGTTCGGGATAGCAGCGTTTACACCTTTATATATATTATGCGGATATGGGTTTCCGATAAGGTTAAAACCTTTGAAACGGTTGTCAGTGCAGGCATATGACAGCGGATATGAGACCTCACCCACGTTGATATCGCCATTAAACTCGATGTTGGCCGCTGTCGAGCGATAGAGATAACCTCGTCCGTTGGTGAGGTTTTCAAAGATATTGTCCTCGTTCCTGTATTCCTGCCACATCACAGAAGGCTCATCGAATCGGTATACATTATGTGTGCCCATGACAAAGTCTTCGATAGCGATATTGTCGACTGGCGAAGATATCGCGTACCATGCGTTGGAAGTCTTTGCCACTGAAGCAGTTGTTGATTTTTTCATGGTAGCTTTCACTGAATTGTTCACCTTAAGCTGGCCACCGTCGGCGATGGTGAGTTTGCCAAATTTCTGGGCTTTGCCAGCAGTATTTATCGTGTCGGTATTTATCACAATCTGGTTAGCCTCAGCCACAACGCCTTCAGGAATATTCACATTAGCGTTGATGATGACATTGTCATCACCATCGGGCGTGCCGTTGCCCCACATATCCGGGTCATTCCAGTCACCAGAGGTGATGCCAGAGCCGCTTCCGAAGGAATTGTCGAACACCTGGACTTTGACATCGTCAATATACCAGTCGAAATTCGGGTTGTTGTTCGCCCACCAATAGTCGAAGCGGATAATAATATCCTTACCGATATATTCATCCAAATCGACAAAGAATTGATGCCAATAGCGTTTCGGGCCGAAGCTCCACCAGGTATAATCGAAGTTTTCGCCATGGTCAGACGAAACCATGACCTGCATGGAGCCATAGCTGATGTTTTGGCCGCTGATGGCACTTGGGCCATAGTCGCAGTAGTCCCAGAAACTAAGTTTGGCAGAATAGGCGTTCTCGTCGATGTGCATCTCAGGCGTCAAAACCGAGGTGCTGCCATGATAATCATCGCTGTTGTTGTACATACCGTGGTTGCCGGGGCGTTCATCCCATGACGGGCCTTCAGCGGGCGCGAAACTCCATGGATAGTAGTAATCCAGGTTGTAATTATATTGGTTGCAACGCATCCAGCCGTCAGGCATTCCCGAGGTGCCTTCGAAGTCTTCGAAAAATGGATGATTCTTATCGACCGTGATTTTCTCACCGCCAGTAAAGAAATAGCTCTCATCCGACCAGTCGCTTTGGTGCTCTGAGTCGCAAAATGCCCTCACCTGCCAATAATACATCGAATTGGTCTGCAGTCCTGTGATGGTCCATCTTTGTTTTCTTGACTCAGGCATTGCATCGGTCAGGACGATATTTTCAGCAGGATATTCGTATTCGGTCGACAACCTATAGCGAATCTGCCAGCGTGTCTCCTCGCCTGTTTGGTACCATTCGAGTTTGGCGCTAGTCCCCATATGTGTCAGGCACATCCATGGTTCTGGAGCGGAGCAACCTGTGGTTGTAGTAAAGGTTTCCGAAACCCAATCGCTGTAGCCGTCGTCAACTGTTGGGCAAGAGTTCATGCCGCAATGCTCACGAATCCGGCATTGGTATTCCACACCTGACTCCAGACCTGAAAGTCGGAAAATGATCTCGCTGCCTTCGCCATTTAAAAATTCCATTTCAGTTGGTGTAATCCATTCAGCATCTGAGGTTTTCTTATATTGGAAGTCCCAGTCACTTTCGATGTCGCCATACCAACGAAGTTCTGCATAAGTGTTTTTAACGGTGCTTGCATAGAAAATATCTGGTGCCGGACAAGCCTCGCCAGTGGTCAGGCTCGCATAATCGTCGCTCCACTCGCTGTAGTCGCCGTTGCCGCAGTTGGCACGCACGTAATAATAATATGTGGTGTTGGCATTGAGGCAAGTCAAATAATAATATCTGTATGGAGTGCCCGCATTCACCAATGTATTCTCAAATTCCACATCGACGATGGTACCGTTTTCAGGATTGAATGTTTCGTCGGTGCTGTATGAAACCTGATAGTTGCATTGACTCAAGTCGCGAGACTTCCATCTTATCTCAGCTTCGTGAGCATGGGTATATTGTGTGCTCAGATCAAGAGGCTGGCGGCATGTCGGGGCGACAGAAATTTCGATGTCGTCGATATAGTAAGTGACACTACCGCCATAACGCAATGCGATATAATTGCCTTCGCCAGTCCAGTTGTCGAAATAGAATTCGAATTGCTTGTAGTTAGAATTGCTAATACTTGTACTAGTGCCTATCACCGATTGGAATGTCGACATGTCATCCGGATCGGTCATCACACCCGC
This sequence comes from Bacteroidales bacterium, assembly GCA_017645275.1. Taxonomy (GTDB): domain Bacteria; phylum Bacteroidota; class Bacteroidia; order Bacteroidales; family F082; genus Limimorpha. The sequence goes on from JAGCPH010000045.1 coordinate 19,353, forward strand.
ATACAGATAATCATAATAATAGCTGCTTGAACCCGCTTTTGCCCAGAATGTCAATTGCATGGTACTGATCGGATGCTCGTCGGTGTCTACTGCAGGCAGCACCAATGTGGCAGCATAGTCGGTGTTTTTCTTTATCTGAAGATAATGGTTGCCGGAATGGGCGCTACTGCTTTCATAGATATATGGATAGGTGCCATTGCTGAAATGCCAGCATGTCGGGGCGACGTGGCCTGTGGCGTCATCGTCGAAGTCGTGGCTATAAGGGAGGGCAACGAAACCGCAATCGGTGGTGAAGTTATCGGACTCTACCCAGTCGCTGTAGTTGTCGCCGCCGCAGTTTGTGCGCACCCGTGCTTGGTATGTCGTATTTGCCAGCAGGTTGCTGAAGCTGTACGAAGGTGTTTCGCTTACTGCGACAGGCTCGCTCCATTCGGCGTCGGCGGTTTTCTTGTATTGGACTTGCCAAGATGTAGTCTCGCTGCCTGGAGTCCAAGTTAAAACGGCAGAATGTGCAGTGATATCGCTGAATTGCGGATTAGCTGGCGCGAAACAGATGTTATTAGCAGTCAATGCGATATCGTCGACATAGATTTGATTATAACTGCTCGCTCTCTCGCATTTTAAAGCGATAAAACGACCAGAGCCCGCGTAAGTGTCAAAACTTACTGTGTATTCCGCGTATTCATTGGAAGCAATGGTCACATCCTCAATTTTTACAAAAGTTGAAGCGTCTTCAGGGTCAGTCATGACACCCACTGACAATGGTTCGTTGGTGCCACTGCCCAACTTCGCATAGAACGACAGTTGCAGCATCCTGACGTCAGCATTCATCTCCGGCAAAACAGCTATCTGGTTCAATGCCGTGTAATTGTATAGCCTCATAAAGAACAAGCAATTGTAATCGGAATGGGCATTGCTGCCCATCACATACGGATAGTCGGTGTAACTTGGATCTTCTGCATCGTTGATTTTTGTCCAGCATTGTGGCAATCCGGCGCTTGAGCCCGTTGCATCGCTGTCAAAGTCATGTGTATAAGGAATATTTGCAAGGCCACAAGGAGTGGTGAAGCCTCCTGACAGCCAGCTACTTACATCGCCGCTTCCGCAGTCGGCCTGCACACGCACCTGATATGTTGTATTTGCCAATAGGTTGTTCAAAGTGCATGTCGGGGTGTTTTCAACAGGAATAGAAGCGCTCCATTCTGCGGCAGCAGCCGTTTTATACTGCACATTCCAATTGGTCTCGTCATCACCGGCGGTCCAAGTCAGTGTGGCGGTGCCCGAACCTTGGCTGATATTTAAACCTATAGGCTTCAGGCATGTCGGAGCCGTGCCAGGCGTGTAGCTGAAGGTGGTTTTAGGGATGAATTGGTAGCGGCTATAGCTTGAATAGCTGTATGCAGGCGCTTCCATGCCACCATAAGCGCTATATCCTGTGGTGGCAGCACCGTACCAATAGACGGTAACGTCATTTCCAGGATTGGATTGGTCAAAACCGATCAGCAAATCGCCTCCCATATATTGATAAGGATTATTGAGAGTGATCTCCATCTTGTTGTTGCCGACTGTGAGACTGCCGGAATATACAGAAGTCATTTCCGACCAATCGAAGAATGCCGAGTTCTCAAAGACCGTCACGCCATCCAATTCTCTGATGAGAATATCAAATGTGGCGCTCCCGAAATTGGCCGTCTCAACACCAGCATAGAAAGTCAGCTTGTTGATATTGGCATACAACAAATCAGTCAAAGCCGATGCCGGGATGATAAACTGGCTTTTTGTGACATAACTCACGTAATAACCGTAAAACGGAACGTACATGTTGTAATTTGTCTCATCGTCGCTCACTGTGAGTTCGTATTTCGGGGCAAAGGTGCAGATATAGCTCCAATCGCTGAAAATCGTTTCAGCACAAACAGCGCGCACATAAGCATAGTATGGCGTATTAGTGGTAAGACCCTCCAAAGTGTATGGGTTAGTGTTGACAGTGATTATAGTGCCGTTTTCCGGTGCAAAATTCGCTGTTGTAGAATAAGAAATCTGCCATTGTGATTCATTGCTTCCCCGCTGCCATATCAAAGTGGCAGTGCTCGGAGAAACGCTGGTCGCACGCAAATTTGAAGGAGCAAAACACTCGGTTGTCATACTCACCTCTTCACTCCAATCACTGAAGTCGCCAGCACCACAAACGGCACGGACACGGGCATAATAGGTAACGCCTGTTGACAGATTTTCCTTGATGTAATATTGCGTCGTAACTGTTTCTGGTGTAACATCATCAGGATCAAAGCCTTGCTGATCGGAAAAAGCCACCTGCCATGCTGTTTCAGCGCCAACAGAGATCCAAGAAAAATAAACCTGATTACACGTCGCCTGACTGCCGCTGATAGTCGGAGTGTAACACCCTACTTCAAAATCACATACATCGCTCCAGTCGCTGTAATGCTCACCGTTGTTATAGTTTCCACGGACATAGGCATGATATGTGACACCCGACTCCAGCCCCGTAATGGTGTAAGGCTTGGTTGCGGTGTTAGCGACAGAAGGAGTAGTACCTGCGTTAGGAACAGTTGAGCTTGTGGTGTAATATATATCCCAATGGTCCTGACCTGTTCGAGCACTCCAGTCAAGTGTGGCGGTACTTGAAGTATAAGTTGTCAGCACCAAATTCTTCGGTTTTGGATAAGCCGAATACTCTTCAAAATTAAAGTCATCAATATACAGACCGGTGTATGAAGCATTATATTCATACTTTATGGCGATATACTTCGTATTTGGATCGAAAGTCTGGCTAAAAAACGTCCATTGGCCATTGGTAGTCGTTATTTCATCGCCAAAAGTAAAGTCGTTAACTCCATTTCCAGTGGTTGAGTAACCAACCCTAAAAGGCTTTGGATAACTTGCTGCACTACTTTTGTAATAAAATTCAACTGCCAATCCATTAGTGGCGGCACTCAATTCCGGCGATATAAGATATTGAGGATCAGGACTTTTATAAAACATAAATCCACATTCGCCTGAATGTCCGCTTGCAGCGATTCCTGTACTAAACGATGAAGACAGCATCGTCCACCCTTCGGTTGTCAAGTCGTGGTTCTCAAACCCGTATTCATACGGCAATGTTTTCTGCGCACTAGCCATCCAAGGCAGTCCGAAAGCCAGAATTAATAAAAACAGTAAAGATTTTCTTTTCATTTTATAAGATTTATTTGTTTGATTTTCAATGATTTAATTTTCAAATGATTAAAAATGTTCTCACATTTCATCACCTGCAAAAATATCTTGAAAAAAACAAATAAAATAAGGAGAAAACTCCTCAATTTCTGAAAAGATATCAACAATCAGCTGATCAATCCGACTCTGAAGGCATACAAGATTAGCTCGTTGGTCGACTTCACTCCCACTTTGGCGAACACGGTGCTCTTCATGTTTTCTACGCTGTGTGGTGTGACGTTCATCTCCTCTGCTATCTGTTTGGCGTTCAATCCGTTAGCACATAGTGTCACGAGTTCCATCTCGCGCCGCGTAAGGCTTTTCATGGTTTCATAATCGGCTTTCAGGTCGTCTTCGATGCGCATCAATCCCTCGCCGGTGTAGTCGTGACCTTGCATCACCGAGTTGAGCACCACGGCGATCTCCTCCGGGTTGACGCTCTTACTCATAAATCCGTTGACACCGGCATCCATCAGCTGCTTGAGGATGGCGCCGCCCGCCTCACCCGAGAGTATCACAATCTTAACGTCCAGATGAAGACGTTTCACGGCAGCGATGACATCCATGCCTGTGCCGTCGGGGAGCACATAATCGAGCAACACCAGATCGATGTCTTTGCCATGTTTCTCTAGGAAATCAACGGCCTGAGCCACATTCTCGGATTCCGCCAGAATCCTGTGTTTGATGTCGGAACCGCCCAACGTCATGCGGATGCCGAGCCTGCAAACGGGCTGATCCTCAACAATAAGTATTCGAATCTCTTTATCAATCTTTTCCATCATCTCTCCAACATTTTGTATTTAATACTGAAACTGACTGTCGTGCCTTGGTCTTTTGCGCTCTCGATGGTGATCTCGCCACCGATTTTGTCGACAAACTGTTTGCTCACAAATAAGCCAATGCCAGTGCCGGTCTCTCCGCCAGTGCCTTTCGCCGACGAGGTCATGAAATTGAAAATCTTCTCGAGTTTCTTCTCGCTGATGCCCATGCCGTTATCGGCCACCGAGATCCAGATTCTTTCGCCTTTATGCTCCGCCTTGATGACAATCTCGCCATTCGGATATGAGAACTTCACCGCGTTACCGAGCAGATTCTGCAGCACCAGACTCACCACATTCATGTCGTCGTAAGCCGTCAGATAATGCGGCACATCGTTTGTGACTTTCAGTGACTTTGCCCCTATCGATGTCGCCTGTGTCTTGATGCAATCCACAACTAACTCATTGACATTAAATTGTTTAGGTATCACTACGCTATTTGCCAGTTCCTGTTTCACCCATTGTATAATGTTCTCCATTCTGTCTTTCAATGCCTCCGACGACGAACGCAGCACCATGAGTTGGGCCTTCTTGTCTGTGTCCATGATAGTCTCGTAGCCATCAGTGATGCCACGTAACACCTGGCACATAGCCCCAACAGGCGTCTTCACGTCGTGCGAGACGATCGACAACAGATGGCTCTTAGTCTCGTTAAGATGTGCCAGCTCTTTGTTGCGTTTTTTCCTGACCATCGCAAGCCTGTACCATATCAAAGCGATGACGAACAGCAATAGTGCTATTATCGTCAACACCATGATATACAATCTGTTACGTTTCGATTTCTCCTGTTCCAGCTCCAGCGCATGTTCCTTCTCAGCCGTTGCATAGCGCACCTGATAGTCACGGATGAGCTGCTGCTGGTTCTCGTTGAAGATAGAGTCTTTCATCATCATGCTACGCTCGTAGTACTCCAACGCCAGCCGCGGATTGCGTTCACGTTCAACGAGATACGCTCTTTCGAGTGCCTCCTGAAGCAGCTCGTCGTAATGATACTCATCTGCCATTGCGATAGCCTTGTCGTAGTCGCCTTTCTGCAGATAGATACTTGTCTCAAGATACGTCTCGCCGTTGTCTTGTGCTATCTGCAGAGCCTCATCCATCAGATTACCAGCCTCGTCATCACGACCGACGAGCCTATATGCCTTCGACAAAGCTACCAACCTGTTGATAATCTTATGCGGAGTGTCATCGTAACGCTGCGAGAGCTCCAGCGACTGCTCGGCGAAACTTACAGCTTCAGGGTTATTCTGGGCTATGCGCACCTCGGCGAGATTCTGGTAATAGGTTGCCAAATCGAGGTTCGAGGCCGTGTCGTTAACTTCAACAGTGCCAAGCATTTCGATACATTTCTGGTACATCTCCTCGGCTGTCTCCAGCTCGCCCATCGCAAGGTGGATCTCTGCGATATTGTTCATCACATATCGCTTGTTGACAGCCGCCATGTCACCACCGATCTCATCCATGAGGTCGCAGCAACGGTTATAATATTCGATGGCCTTGTCGAGCTGACCGAAACGCTGATAGGCATTAGCCAACGTCATGGTGCAGCCCGCCTCGTTGAAGAGGTCGCCTATCTTCTGATAATGCGCTATCCCGATTTCAGAATATTGTATAACATGTTGAAAATCATTGTTGTTGAAATAATACAGAATCATAGTGCGCAGCACTTTCATCTTGATTTCGTCCTTATCGGTCTCAATGGTGAAATTCGGTTCACGTCCGATGACCTTGTCAATCGCCACAGCCGCCTGATATGCCTGTTCGTCCCTGTTCCGCTCAAAAACGCTATACAAGCTGTCGATGTCCTGGGCAAACAAGCCCACCGAACATGCTGTCAATATCAACAACAACAATTTTTTCATGATTTCAAAATAATGTTTAACACTCCGCCGTCGCGTTCTCCAGTCGTTTCATCATCGAGAACATGAATATTGCCGAGACCACACAAAGCACAATCAAAACACCCCAAATCATCACCAGCGACAATCCTGTGTTCCAAATCGAGCTGATGACTGAAGTAAGATAGTTTCCGATAGCTGTAGCTCCAAACCACAGTCCCATCATCAGACCTTTGAGTTTAGGAGGTGCCACCTTCGACACGAAAGATATTCCCATCGGGCTGAGCAGCAACTCGCCGAATGTCAATACTAAATAAGTGGAAATCAGCCAGTTAGGTGATACCAGGATCGGGCTCACGCCGCCAGTAGCCTCAAGCTCTTTCGGTGAAGGCAAGCCTATAGAGGCAGCCGCCATCACGCAGTATCCCATGGCCGCCACAAGCATTCCCATAGCAATCTTACGCGGTGCCGAAGGCTCCTTGCCTTTCTTCGCCAAGGCGCTGAACAACGCCATCGAGACTGGTGTCAATGCCACCACAAAGAACGGGTTGAAGTGCTGGAATATCTGCGGAAGCAACTCGACGTCATCGTCAACAGTGACTGCCTTATACCAAACACCCACCGCACATGCCGCAAGCAGCAGTCCTGACAGTATTTTACCTTTCTTTGTGTCGCTCTGGAACACACCAAACAAGGCATAAACGCCAACGGCAATCATCGCCAAGGTCCACACATCGAAACCGATTCGGGTCCAGCCGGTTGCAACAGATGCTGTATAGTCACGAGCGAAATATGTCAGCGTCAGACCGGCCTGCTGGAATGCCATCCAGAAGAAGATGACGACAGCAAACACCAGGAACAAAGCTACGACACGGTCTTTGGTCTGCTTTGGAGTAAGCTCGACGACCTTTTCCTCTGTCGCTGCCTGCTTGTCCTTGCGCACATCCACATGTTTGAATGTTCTGCGGAAGCCGAAATAGATGGCTATCGAGAGTATCAACGAGATGCAGGCCACGCCGAAGCCGTAGCTGTAAGCCACTGATAATGAGTCGATATAGCTCTGACAGAAAGCTGTCATGTCGCCACCGAAGCCTGGCTGATAGCCTGCCAAGGTCTCTAGTCGGGCCATGCCATCAGCGTTTATCGTGCCATCGAGGAACTGGTGCGCTAGCGAAGGGATGTTGGCATCGTAGGTGTAGCCGCTCTTTCCGAGGAAGAGGTTGGTGACAGCCGTCGCTGTGGTAGGCGCAAACATCGAGCCGATATTGATGGCCATATAAAAGAGGCTGAAACCTCCGTCACGTTTGGCGGCATATTTGGCGTCGTCGTAGAGGTTGCCCACCATCACCTGTAGGTTGCCTTTAAACAAGCCCGTTCCCACCGCGATGCAGAGCAAAGCTATGATCATCATGGTGAATGCAGTGCCGCCCGAGGCGTCTTTCTGTGTAAACAGCAGCAGATATCCAGTGAACATCACCAAAATACCAGTGACTACGGTCTTTCCGAAGCCCCAGAACTTGTCGGCGATATAACCGCCAATGATAGGCATGAAATAAACCGCGGCCAGGAAGATGCCGTAATATTGTCCAGCAGCCTGTGCTGTGAGACCGAATTTAGCCTGCAAAAACAACACGAAGATTGCAAGCATGGTGTAATAGCCAAAACGCTCGCCAGTGTTGGCAAGAGCGAGGGCGTACAAACCTTTTGGATGACCTTTAAACATATTCTCAAGATTTAATAATTCAAAAATTTAAAGATTTAAAATTTATTTTTCAAAGGGCTGATGGTAAATGAGTATTCATATATCTCATTCTTTATCAGATATTTGTCGAGTGCACCCGGACCACAGGTGGCTGTCCCCAACGGAGCCTGCCTGTAGTCGATGTTCACTGTCCAGAAGTCGGCTGGTGTAATCTGATTTATTCTCTCAGCCATCGTCAGAGCCTCATCGGAATACTGGTAGATGCTGAAGTTCAGGTGTTCCTCGCCGCAACTCACGCGGATGCCGTTGCCTTTTTCGTCTGCGACTTCAAACCAACGGACCTCGGTGCGGTTGCCGCTCTCCTGTGGTTCCTCGTGTATCTCGAAGAAGTCGGCGGCGTTACGATCGTACACTCCAACCTTGCCCGATGCATTTCTATCTGGATAGTTTTCGGTGTCCTTGCCGAAATATCTCACCTTGTCGAAAGCAAGCGGCATACGCAACTGTGTACCAATCTTCGGGAACGTTTCAACCAATTCCGTCGGCATCACAGTCATAGTGACATCGACTTTTCCATTGCCGTTTACAATATATAACTGATTGGTTTTCAGCACCAATTCACCTTCTTTATTCAAAAATTCAAGGTCTACATAAACCTCAACGGTTCCTTTGTCGATTCGGCTGACTTCAAACGTCTTGTTGCCTATCACGAGGCTGTCAAGTCCGGCAGCCTCCCATTTGCGGCGACCGTTCCAGTCGGCATCGTCGTTCAAGGTAGGCGCACGCCAGAAGTTAGGCCTCATCGCGCCGGCAAGCATTTCCACACCTTTATATATATATGAGGTTGGGACGCCTTCTTTTTTGTCGATAGTAAAGCTAAAGTCATTGTTACTCAATAAGATAATATCATTATTCTGCTTCAGATTGAGTGTTTCGATTTTATCGAAATCAACTTCCTCCTTAATCGGCACGTCGAACTGCAGCTGCTCGTATGCGATTTCATATCCTGCTGGTAGAAGACTGTTATCGTGTCTTATCTTAAACGAGAAATTCACGAAAAACTCCACGTTCGGATTGTCGGTGAAGAAAATCGACTCCGGCAATCTGATATACACTTTCTGTGTTTTCCCCGGCTCGCAATCCAGGTTGATTGTGCCTTTCATCAGTGTTTTTTCATTCGAAAAGACCTCGTATTCGCAATCAAAATCGCAAAGATTGGTGAAATTGTAATGGTTTTCGACCACAAACACGCCATCGACCATGCGGTAAGGCTTCACCCGGATGTTCTGATAGCATTTCTTCACCTCCTGCATGTGCTGATGTGGAATTCTGTCGCTGGTCACCAGTCCGTTGACGCAGAAGCTGTCGTCGTTGCCGCAATCGGGAATCGAGCCGAGATCGCCACCTGCAGCATACCATTTCTTGCCGTTTTCGTCGTATTGTATGATGGTCTGATCGACGAAATCCCAGATGCAGCCGCCCTGCAGCTGAGGATATTTCTCAAACACCTCCATGTAATCCTGCAATCCGCCGCAGCTGTTACCCATGGCGTGGCAGTATTCCACCATGATAAACGGGCGGTTCAACGAGTCGAGATGGCGTTCGGCAAAAGCCGTCAGGTAGTCAACTCCAGCATACATCAGCCCGATATAGTCGGTGTTGTAGTCATAGATGGCCCTTTCGCATATAACCGGACGCGTGTCGCGCTGTTTCATCCAGTCGTAGCAGGCCTTGGTGCACACGCCGTTGCCGCATTCGTTGCCCACCGACCACACTATCACCGACGGGTGGTTTTTGTCGCGCTCGACCATGTTTTTGCAGCGGTACAAAAACGCGTCTTTCCACTCTTCTTTCTTGGCGAGGCTGTTCTCCTCATAGCCTTGCGGATGCGACTCGTTGTTGGCCTCGTCGATAACATAAATGCCGTATGTGTCGCAAAGCCAGTACCAATATTCATCATCAGGATAATGGCATGTGCGCACAGCGTTGATGTTGTTTTCGAGCATCAGCTGTATGTCGCGCTCCATGGTCTTATGGTCGACGTATTGACCGGTAATTCCTGAGTGTTCATGACGGTTCACGCCTTTTATCAGGACTGGTTTCCCGTTCACCATCAGCTGGCCGTCTTTCATCTCCACAGTGCGGAAGCCGATTTCCGTGCCAATGCTCTCAATGACCTTGCCTTTCTTGTCTTTCACCCTGATAATCAATGAATAAAGATTAGGGTACTCTGCCGACCAAGGTCTTATGCCCTCAATAATCGATTTGTCAAAATGCACTGTATAATTGCCCTGATAGATGTTGCGGCCTTTTGTCTTATAAGATTTTTCATAAAACATAGCCAGCGCTCCATTCTTATAATAACCTTGTATCTCCACTTCTACCGAAAACTTCTTTATTTTCTTTTTCGGGTCGAAATTCAAAGTCAAATCAAGCTCGAAAGTGCCGTTCTCATAATTCTCGTCGAGACCTGCTTTTACAAAGTAATCGAAGATGTTTATCTTTGGTTTTGAATAGATTACAACATCTCTGGTGATGCCGCTCATGCGCCAGAAATCCTGTGCCTCGAGATACGAGCCATCACTGAAACGATAGACTTCCAATGCCAACAGATTTTTCTCGCCATAATTAATATAAGGTGTGATGTCGAACTCAGCTGGTGTCTTCGAATCCTCGGAATAGCCCACAAACTCACCATTTATCCACAGATACATCGCCGATTTAACAGCACCTATTTTCAGATAGACGTTTTGATTTTTCCAATCATAAGGCACCTCAAACTCATGTCGGTACTGCCCCACTGGATTGTATTCTGTCGGGGCATATGGAGGATTCGACTTGAATTCGTTTGCCACGTTCACATACACAGGGTTGCCGTAGCCGTTGAGCTCCCAGTTGCCAGGCACAGGCATTGTACCCCAATCAGTTGCGTCGTAATCTGTCTTGTAAAAGTCTTTGATTCTGTCTTTCGGACTTTCGCAATATGCAAACTGCCAGTCGCCGTTCAAGCAGATTCCTGATGCGACCGCCACATCGGCACGTGGCGGCATTTTGTTGACCTGATACACGCTCAAATCGTTCCACCATTTGCCAATTTCGGTGGTCTGCGCAAACAACAGCGTCGCTAACTGAATGAATATCAACGTTAAAACAAATCTTATTTTCATAGCAATCGAGTTTTTAAACCAAATTCATTAAACAACAAAGTTAGACATTTTTTTACAAATCGAAACATCATCATGAAAAATTAATTTTGAAAATTTCTTTGGACGATTGGCAAATTATTTTTATTTTTGCAAGTTAAACTTTGTTCTTATGAAAAAGATTTTGATTGTATTATTGTTTTTGGCAATTATCGCTATTGTTTTCCCGTCGTGCGAGCGCCGCTGCATCTGCACCTATCTTGAAGACGGCAGCGAAGAGCTGATTTACAATGCCTACACCAAGAAAGACTGCCGCACATACGAGGAAGACCTGCACGCCCTTGGAATGGACGTGGATTGCGATTTCAAATAAAAAAATCACAGATTATGAAAGAAAAACTGTTATTTTTCAGCGTAAAACACCCACTTCTGCTGATATTGCTGTTCGCTATAGCTCTAAAACTCGTGGCGGCAATATTCACTGGCGGCTATATGGCTGAAGATCAATATTTTAACTATTACAGGGTGCCAATGTCATGGCTCTCCAATCCTTGGATTGTGTATCCGACACGTTTGATATTAGGTGCTTTCTCATTGTTAATCATCACTTTAGGCTATAGAATCGTCAAAATCATAGCCGACAAAACGACAGCTCTGGAAGTGGCGCTATTGCTAGCATGTCTGTGGAGTATGCCTTATGTGAGCGTGCATCCGCTGCCTCAAGTGGTCTGTCTGCCATTCCTCCTTTACGGTGCTTTGCTTATAGTTAAACAAGATCATTTGCTGAAAGACAAAGAGATAGATAAATTTCACCGTACCAGTTACATAATAGCAGGATTCTGCCTCGGACTCGGGTTCGCAGTTTACTACCAAAGTCTTATTTTTTATATTGGTGTGCTGATCGCACTTCTGGTTTTGAAAAACTGGAAGGGCGCCCTGATGACAATAATCGGCTATGTCATCGCTGTTTTGCTTACGCAAACAATCACCGACCTTATCATCTGGCACCGTCCGTTTGTCAATATGATTGGGTTCTTCAAAAATAGCGGCATCTACCTCTTCAACAACAATCACCAATGGATGTTTGAATCCACATCGTTGGTAGTCACCATGTTATACCTCGTGGTGCTGCCTCTTAGCGTGATGCTGCTGTTCGGCTTTTTCAGAGTGTGGCGCAAATACATACTGCTGTTCATGCCGACATTCATGCTGCTGCTGTTTTATACAGTTTTCCCAAACAGACTGTGGATCTACACATACACTCTGATTCCGACATTCATCATAACGGGCTTCGTGGGCTGGAAAGAATACTATAAAAACTCAGCATTTTGGACACGAAACCGTTGGTTATCAGTGACTTTATATGCATTATTTGCAGTCATAAATACGATTGTGTTTTTTATGTCATTTTCTTCTGATTTTTTCACAAAATAACAGATTATGACCATCGACGAGGCGAGAAAACGGATTGCGGAACTGAGCGAAACGATTGATAATCACAATTATAGGTATTACGTTTTAGCACAGCCGAGCATCAGCGACTACGATTTCGACATGCTGATGAACGAGCTCATTGCGCTTGAGAAGGAATTTCCGGAACTGGCGTTGCCGACATCACCGACACAAAGAGTGGGCGGCGACCTCACCAAGGAGTTTCCGACCGTAAAACACCGCTACCCAATGCTTTCGCTCGCCAACTCATACAACCGAGACGAGATCATCGACTTCATAAAACGCATCGAGAAGACCATCGAAGAGCCAGTGGAGTTCGTCTGCGAGCTCAAATTCGACGGCGTCTCAATCAGCCTCACCTATGAAAACGGCATCCTGGTACGCGCTGTCACCCGTGGCGACGGCACCCAAGGCGACGAGGTAACCAACAATATCAAGACGATACACTCTGTACCACTCAAATTACGTGGCGACTACCCCGAGTTTCTCGAGATGCGCGGCGAGATCATCATGCCTCACGACAGCTTCAACAAGATCAACGCCGAACGCGACGAGTTGGGAATGTCGCTGTTCGCCAACTGTCGCAACGCAGCCGCCGGCACCATAAAACTGCAGGACCCCAAAGAGACCGCCCGCCGGCGTTTGGACAATTTCTGCTATTACATGATGATGGATAAAGTGCCGTATAGCACTCATTATCAGAGTCTTATGGCGGCCAAGGAATGGGGATTCAACATCTCGCCCCACATGAAAGTGTGCCGTAACATCGACGAGATTGAGGATTTCATCAACTACTGGGACGAGAAACGCCGTAACCTGCCATTCGACATCGACGGAATAGTCATCAAAGTGAACAGCTTCGCACAACGTGAGCAACTCGGAATAACCGCCAAGTCACCACGCTGGGCTATCGCATACAAATTCAAGGCCGAACAAGTCAGCACAAAGCTCTTAAGCGTTGATTTTCAAGTGGGTAGACATGGCACCATAACACCTGTCGCCAACCTCGAACCTGTGTTTCTGGCAGGAACCACAGTGAAACGCGCCACCCTCAACAATGCCGACTTCATCAAGCAATTGGATCTGCATTATGAAGACATTGTGAAAGTAGAAAAAGGCGGCGAGATAATTCCGAAAATCATCGAAGTAGACCTCGAA
>JAGCPH010000046.1 GCA_017645275.1 Bacteroidales bacterium
CCTTAATCCATGATGGCCGCTTGTCCATAGGGTATCGACATAATAGGAGTAATAATAATTGCCCAAAGCATCCTCAACCCATTGTTCACCTCCGGCAAGGAATCTGTAGAAATCATAGCCTACCCAATTGAAATCCATAGTGTCCACGGACAAATCTTCATGGACGGTCATTTTTTGAAGATGAATTGTGTCGTTAGAATACTTCGTAACGAAAAGGCCGACCGACCCGTCACCGAAATGTGCCAAATGTCTCAAACTGTTATTGTCCTGAATGCTCGGAAGAACAACCGAATTGATGAGTTCTCCGTTTTCATTCACTTTGTAAAGGGCGACATCTGCCGCTTCGTCGGCTCCTAGAACAAGCAGGTCGTTCTCGTTCATGAAAATGAGGTCATCGATGTAATGACGTTCAAAGAATCTTTGGGGTTCTTGCGCTTGCATTCGCACCCCTCCCATCATCAGGAGCGCAAGCAGGAGGTAAAGCCTTGTTGCTTTCATCGTACCGTTATCTTATTCGAATAAACTTTTCCCTCTGCATCCGCAATGCGCAACAAATAAACGCCTTGTGGCAAGTTTGCAACGGGGATTTCATTCGTATCGTGCACGGTCTTCACTACCTGCCCAAGCGCATCATAAACGAACACTTCCGTAACTTCAATTCCTTCAATGGCAACCCTGTCTTTTGCCGGGTTGGGATAGACATTAATCTGCAAAGCATTCTCTTCAACGCCATTGACAGGAATCATCGCCGACTTGTAAACGAATCCGTTTTCAGCGGCAATGTAGAAAACCGTGTCCACGCCGTCAACCGCATACAAATCCCGGCATTGTACCATACCGTTGTTCTCACACTCCGGAATGCCTTGTTTGACCCATTCGCAGTGTTCCCATCCATCCTTCATAATGTATGGGTTCGTGTCTGTCGAGCCTTTCATCAAAGTCATGCCAATTAGAATGCATCCATAAGTGTCTGACGTGTATTTGCTATGGCTCACATTCCACATACCGTAATAATTCATAATTGGGCACTCAACGTTCAAATAGGAAACTGTTTCAAAACCGTCTTCCGTCACAAGCAGATTATGTGTACCTTCGCTGAAATAGCCATACATTTCCACATGGTTCTTGTCAAAGAAATGCGAAACAACCGAATAATCAAAATACGCACCATTAGTAACGACTTCGTTCCAAGTCTGTCCCGAATCGGTCGTTTTATGGATATGAATTCCACCATCGATTACGACAAGGTATCCCGTCTCGCCCTCAAAGAACAACTCACAATGTTTCACCATTCCAAATTCAAACGGAGTTGAGGTGAAACTCTGTCCTCCGTCCGTGGTTCGCCATAGGACAGCATCTTTAGTAAAGAGGTAATAGGTTTCTTCGTCAACCACACAAAAATCGCTGGAACGAATCCAATCAGGCCATTCCAAATGGACAAACTCCGTGTTGGGAAGTTCCTGCCAGGTCTCGCCGCCATCAGTGGTTTTCATGATAACGCCTTTATGATTGTCGTTATTCCACCAGCAGGAATCACCGCAGGCATAGCCCACCTGAGCGTCGGCAAATGCTACATGTATCATGTCGTAGCCCTCTTTCTCAAACTTGACTGTCCATGTTTCGCCGCCGTCAACGGTTTTCAGGATTTTGCCGTTTTCGCCACAGGCAATCACCTCGTTTTTGTCAAGACAGGCCACGCCAAAAAGGTTCTCGGTAACGCCCGTAGGGAGCTCCTGCCAGCCTTCCACAAGCTGGGCTTGCATCACGCCGCAAACAAGCATTGCGGCAAGGATAAGCAAATGTCTTTTCATATCGATTTAGTTTTAGATTATTTCTTGACCCATTTCCCCACTGTTTTACCTCCCTTTTCCGAAAACACGCACCAAGCATATACGCCAGAAGGCCAAAGCATTGCATCAATGGTTGCAGTGCCTTCGGCAATTGCTTGGCAATGCATTAATCGCCCTGCCATATCGTACACTTCCACTTGGGCGTTTGGTGTACTGTTTTTGATGTTGAGCAAATTGAAACCTGGATTGGGATAGGCTTCTGCCTTGGGATCGTCGCCGTTCTCGTCAACGCCTTCAAATTCAACTTCTATGAAATTGGTGAACTCCGACCAATATTCAGCATTCCGATAATCATCAATCGTTCCCAAAGGGATATAGATGGGAATGTCTCGGTTGGTTTGCATAAAGGTGTTTTCATCCATATAAGGAGGATAAACTGATTTTATGGTCATTTGTTCAAGATGTATCATGTGGCAAAAGGCATAGTCTTCAATGTCTTGAAGCGTTGAAGGAAGCGTCAGTTCGGTGGGAAAGGACAGGAAATCAAACGCATCGCCGCCGATACCTGTTATGCCTTCGGGAATGACGATGTCGGTAAAATAATAGCATTCCGTGAATATGCCACATTCAATATATACCAAATTGGGCGACAATGTCAGCGTACCGTCAAACCTGCATTGATAGAATGCATCCCAATCAATATATTCAACTGACGCTGGAATGGTGAGGTCGCCTCTTAAACCATAGCATATACAAAAAGCTTCTCTGCCAATTTCCACCAATGATTCAGATAAGGTTAGGCTGGTAAAGCCATCACAGCCCATAAATGCTCTTATTCCAATGTATTCTACTGAATTGGGAATCACCAACGGTCCCGTGAAATTGGTTTCCAAAAAGGCATCGGCACCAATGCTTCTTACAGTGTTCGGAATTGACAATGAACCATTGAAGTGAAACGCCCCACCCCCAAAACTGAAAGCATCTTCTCCAATGGAAACCACAGAATAATCTATGTCATTATGGGCCACGGTTGCAGGGATGGTGCATCCACCGATGAAATGATCCATACAGGCTACCAATTCCACTTCCGGTGGATTTTGGCTTGTGACCACATAGCGGAGAGTTTGCTCTGTTTCGCAAACGACTTCAAAAACTTGTGCTTTTGCTGTACCTGCCATTACCATCAGCAGGAGCGCGAGTAGGGTGTAGAAGTTTGTTTTCATAGTATTATAGCTTTGAGATTTCAAAATTATAATAAAAATTTATGAAAAAAGCAACCTTAAGGGCGGATATAAGTTTTAAATCGGAATATATATTGTAAATCAATCAATTACAATGCTGGTATATAAGTTTTTGTTAGTCCAAAAACGAGGAAAATGAGGCGTTTTCGGTTTTCTTTCGGAGGTTGTAGCGGTATTGGTTCACCGTGTTTTCGCTCAACCCGAGCAGATCCGCCATCTCCTTCGCGCGGAACTGCAGATGCGATAAAACGAAAATCCTGCGCTCCGTTTGCGTCAAATCCGGGTGTGCAGCGGCCACCCGCCTCATGGCCTCGGGATAGGCCGCCTCAAACTCATCCATGATACGCTCCAAGCGGTTCGGCACCTTCGAGCTGTAAATCTCTTTCACCCGCTGCGGCAGCATCGCCCGCGATTGTTGCAGGGCATCATCCATTTGCGTCTGAAGTTCTCGTTTGCGTTTGGCAAGCCATAGCCACAAACAGATACACAACACCAGCAGTACAATAACTATCACAATCAGGTTGCGAATCATGCGATGCCGTGCGGCGTCTTGTCTTTTAGCGGCTGCCTCATCTCTTTCCCATTCGAGATGCTTCTGAAACATCTCATTGAGCCGAGACACTTTGGCGTTGCTTGTTCCCTCAGAAACTGTATTTTCTATATAATATATGGAGATTTTGCTTACCATAAGTGAGTCGCCACGGCTTTGGTAAATTGTGCGTAAATATGGGGCACAACTATATTTTGCAATACCATCACTGTTTTCAAACACGGGTGTTAGGTAAACCAAAGCAGAATCGTATTGATTGTCAATACAATAGATACATCCGATGGTTAAATAGCGATTAAGTTTTTCTTTTTCATCAGCGGCTTGCGGCACCATGCGTTTCAAATCGCGGATGGAAGGCTCATAGCCATTGCCGTATTCGTAGCTGAGCAATGCTGACATCGAGACAATATCCCTGTAAACTATATTATTGGTGTCGGGTAGCATGCGTGATGCTTCATTGTAATAATATGTTGCGCTGTCATTTTGGTTTAACTTGTCATATTGTTTGCCCAGTAAGAACAACAGGCTGGATTGGTTTAACGGAGAACCGGGCTCAATCTCTTGGAATTCAAGGGATTTTTTGCAGCACACAATAGCTGGTTCCTGCATATACTGTCCGGAAAACAGCTCGACAAGGCGGCCGTAAGCCAGTCCCATGAAACGTGGCAGATGTATTGATCGCAGTGCTGCAAATTGTTCTGTCTCAAATCCCGGGTAATGCGTCTCAATGATCTCAATCGCTTTAAGGTATTCGCCACAAGCTTGCTCAATGCTGTCGCGCTCGTAGCAGCCCACACCATTCATATAATGCGCCCGGGCGGACAAAAAAGCATTGTCGCTGTTGTCAAAGTAATCTACCGCCTTCAGCAAGTCCTTTCGGTTTGTCTGTGCATAATTGTTTTTATACAGCAGCTCCGAAATCAGCAGCTGGCAATAATGGCCGTCAAACTCATTGAGGCTATCAGCCTTGCCACTTTCGGCAAACTCCAACATCACCTTCAAAGCACTGTCGGGCTGATGCCACATCAGAGTGTCGATGTTGGCCAGATCGGGGCAGGGGATTTCTACATGCTCCACATTCGTATTGCAAGCTGCCAGCA
This sequence comes from Bacteroidales bacterium, assembly GCA_017645275.1. Lineage (GTDB taxonomy): Bacteria > Bacteroidota > Bacteroidia > Bacteroidales > F082 > Limimorpha. Next base: position 4,682 of record JAGCPH010000046.1, read on the forward strand.
TCGCCAGCCATAAAAAGCATATGATGTGCAAAATCCGTTTCATGGGGGCAAAATTACTTAAAATCCATCAAGATACAGTGACATTCAAAACTTTTTCCAAAGGCTTAAGGATGTCTTTGTTCTTCTTGCGTATAACGCCCATGTCGAGAGTGGCCACAACATCCTTTATCTGATAGCCTTTCTGGTAAACCTTATTGGCTTTTCCAAAAAGATCGTCCAGTTTCTCGATTCCGTTGTCGCCTTTGAGCGTTTTCGGAACACCTTTCAATTTCAGAAAACGGCAAATGCCTTCCTGGTCACAAAGTATCCAATCTTCAATACAGCTCTTGATGCCGAGGTTGGAACACGAGCGTGCCATCCATGCTGTGTCATTAGCCATGACGGCATTGTCAAGACCAAGCATTGCGAAACGCTTGCAACTTCTGCCATCAGAGAAATTGAATGCTATCTTTGAACTGATGTAATCGTCATAATCATCCAAAATCTTCAACGCCTCAACCAAATGTTTCGCCGCCATTTCGGATACATGATTTTCGCCAAACTGTAGCGCACCTATGAGATAATGGCATCGGGCCTGCATCCAGAAGTTGCGCCGGCTGTTGTTTTTCTTGTAAAATCCAAATGCCGGCAGAATTATTGAATCGTTGAAATCGTAGTAATAAAAGCCGGTGATAAGAGAGTCAATGGAGTCGAGGGTTTTGGCATAGGCAAGGTCTTGCGGCGAATTGGAGTTAGGTTCACGAAAATTGTCATAATGATCGCAACTCGCAATAAATGCAAGGAAAAATGCGATTGACAATATGGCAATAATTCTTTTCATAATTATGTAGAGACGCCATAATATGACGTCTCTACCGTTTTTTTATGATTCTCGTTATTTCACCAAATCAAAAGTATCCTTAGCAATCATATATTCCTCATCTGTAGGATATACGACCACTTTCACTTTTGAGTCGGGTGTCGAGATGACTGCTGCGTCGCCCATGATGGTCTCGTTCAGCTTCTTGTCGATCTTGATGCCGAAGAACTCCATATTCTCGAGGATGGCGTCACGCATGAACCATGCGTTTTCGCCTATGCCGCCTGTCATCACGAGGACATCCATGCCGTTCATGATGGCTGCGTAGGCACCGATATATTTCTTCACGCGGTGTGCGAACATGTTGAACGCGTAGGTGCAGCGCTCGTCGCCAGCGTCACGGCCAGCACGTACGTCACGCATATCCTGTGAGTTGCCGGTGATGCCGATCAAGCCTGACTTCTTGTTCACCAATGTGTTCATTTCTTTGGTGTTGTAACCTTCTTTGTCCATGATGTACATGAAAGCGCCAAGATCGAGGTCGCCGGTGCGGCTGCCCATCACGAGGCCTTCAACAGGTGTGAAGCCCATTGATGTCTCGACAGACTTGCCGTTTTCAACTGCTGCGATGGATGCGCCGCTGCCGAGGTGGCATGTGACGATTTTGCAGTTTTTCCAGTCTTTTCCGACGTATTCAGCGGCTTTCTCAGCGACGTATTTGTGGCTGGTTCCGTGGAATCCGTAACGGCGTACACGGTATTTCTCATAGTATTCGTAAGGAATGGCGTAGAGATATGCCTCTGGCGGCATGGTGGCGTGGAATGAGGTGTCGAACACCGCTGCCATCGGGATGCCAGGAAGCACGGCCTGCATGGCTGCGATGCCCTGCAAAGCGCCCGGGTTGTGCAATGGAGCGAGGTCGCAGAGGTCCTCAATCATCTTGATGACGTTGTCATCGATGCGGACGCTGTGAGTGAACTTCTCGCCGCCGTGTGCCACGCGGTGACCCACTGCCTTGATCTCTTTCAAATCTTTAATGACGCCATATTCTTTATTCGTAAGTGCCTGAAGCACAATCTTGATGCCTTCGGTATGGTTCGGGATTGGAAGCTGCTCATAGTGCTTCTGTCCGTTCCATTTGTGAGTGAACTCGCCCATCTCGAGGCCGATGCGCTCGAGGAGGCCCTTTGCCAACACTGAGTGGCTCTTCTCGTCCATCTCAATCAGCTGATATTTGATTGATGACGAACCGCAATTTAAAACTAATATCTTCATAATTTAATAAATTTTATCTTTTTTTGTTACGACGGATAGTCATCCGTCTAAATTTTCGGTCGCCTTCGGCGAGAAATCTTTCAAAATCTATTTAAAAATCTTTCAAAATTTTCTTCCTTATTCTTTTTAATATTTGTAGAACATTTTGTTAGATTTTATTAAAGATTTTGTTGGATTTCTGCCCTTTAGGGCACCGTAATTATTTCTTCTGTGCAATAGCCTGATTACATGTGATTGCAACCAATTTGTATACATCGTCGATTGAGCAGCCGCGGCTGAGGTCGTTGCAAGGTTTTGCCAAGCCCTGGAGCACTGGCCCCACAGCCTCCGCACCGGCCAGACGCTGCACGAGTTTGTAAGCGATGTTACCAACTTCGAGGCATGGGAACACCAATGTGTTAGCCTTACCGGCGACTGGGCTGTTAGGAGCCTTGCTTGAGCCTACCGATGGCACGATGGCGGCGTCGGCCTGCAGCTCACCGTCGAGGACGAGGTCAGGACGACGTTCCTGAGCTATACGTGTGGCCTCAATGACTTTGTCGACGACCTCATGTTTTGCCGAGCCTTTTGTCGAGAAGCTCAAGATGGCGGTAACAGGGTCGATCTTGGCGATGGCCTTTGCTGTGTCAGCTGTGCAGATAGCTATTTCAGCCAGCTGTTCTGCTGTCGGCATTGGTGTCACGGCGCAGTCGGCGAATACCATACGTCCGTTGGTGCCGTAAGGACAACCTTCAGGTAAGAACATTGTGAAAGCTCCTGACACGCATGTCACGCCTGGCACAGTCTTGATGATCTGGAGGGCAGGACGGAGCATGTCGCCTGTGGTGCTGCGGGCGCCGCTGACGAGACCGTCGGCTTCACCGGCTTTCACCATCAAAATGCCGAGGTACATGAAGTTGCCTGCGAGGTCGTAAGCCTGCTCTGGTGTCATGCCTTTAGCCTTGCGAAGCTCGAAAAGCAGGTCGGCGTATTTCTGGCGGTCAGGGTTGGTTTGTGGGTCGATGACGCGTGCCTTGCCTATGTTCTTCAAGCCGAATTCCTTCACCATGTCAGCGATCTTCTGTGCCGGTCCGATCAAAATCACATCGGCAATGCCGTCGGCCACGATACGGTCAGCGGCCTTCAATGTTCTCGGTTCGTCTCCCTCAGGGAGCACGATGCGCTGTTTGTTTGCCTGCGCGTTGGCAATGATTTCTTCAATAAGTCCCATTATTCAATTATTTATAGATTTGAAAATTCCTTTAAAAATATTTCGCAAAAATACAAATTCTATCTTAGAAATCCAAATTTTTTCAATAATTTTGCAGAATAAAATTTAAATAAATTTTGATGAACGACAGCATTGATTTTCAAGTAGTTGTTGAAAACACCGCAACGATGCTCGAACCGCAGCCGCGTGTTCTCGACAATCTCATTCCCACTTGGAATATCATTATCATCATGTTTGCATTGCTGTTTCTGGTGCTCAACAGGCATCTGTTATCACTGCGTTTCAATATTTTTTCGTTTTCGACCAAGGCTGGCGATGTCGACAAGCTGACACGTGAGTGGAACCCTATCGCGAGCCTCACAGGACTGTCGGTCATCCTCATCTACATTGCCATGCTCTCGCTGCTGGTGCAGAAGACGGTGCAGGTGTTATCGGGTAACCGCATCCTCTATTCGGGCTTCGATTTCTACCTCGAGATATGTGCCTTTGTTGCCCTTTATCTCATCCTGCAATACCTCTTCGCCCAACTATTCGGATGGCTGTTCGGCTTTGAGAAAGCTTCTATGCATCACGAGATTGCCCACATCACCACAGCAGCCTTGCTCGACGTGATAATGACCGTTTTCGTCTTCATAACGTTTTTTTATCCCACAAAATTTATTTTAATATTAGCGCTATCTATAATATTGATAATCACTATAATTCGCATAATTAAGACATTTTTTGAGGTGCAAATTTTATCAAAGATGAATTTGATAAATAATTTTTTGTATTTTTGCACCCTTGAAATCATACCAATAACAGTGGCCATTACAATGATGTGTCGTCTGATTGCAACTGATTGTGTTTTATAGAGTTAACGAAATAATTAAAAATGAAGAGCAAACACATTCTGGTATCACAACCTGAGCCCGCTGACGTTCAGAAGTCGCCATACGCGAATCTTATCAATAAATACAAAGCTAAGATTGATTTTATTAAATTCATCAAAATCGAAGGCGTGGAAGCGTCGGAGGTGAGGCAGGACCATGTGAAACTCAACGAATACACTGCCATCATCATGACAAGCCGCAACGCGGTTGACCATTTCTTCCGCATCGCAAAGGAAATGCGTTTCAACGTGCCTGACGACATGAAATATTTCTGCGTCAACGAGGCTACGGCATTGTATCTACAACATTATATTCAGTTCCGTAAACGCAAGATTTTCTTCGGCAAGCAGACTTTCGCCGACCTCATCGAGATAATGAAGAAACACAAGGAGGAGACGTTCTTCCTGCCAAGTTCGAACATCGTCACCAACGAGGATTACACCACCATGATGAACGAGGCTGGCCTCAACTTCAAGAAATCGATGCTTTTCCGCACCGTGCCTGCCGATTTGCATGAGATCGACATCAAGAAATACGACATGCTCGTGTTCTTCAGCCCTGCAGGTATCGACTCGTTGAAGGTCAACTTCCCTGACTTCGAGCAGGGTGAGACAGTCATCGGAGTGCTCGGCGGCTCAACAGCCAAGGCAGTCAACGACGCCGGACTAACACTGGGATTCAGCGCACCTACAAAGACCGCCCCTTCTATCACGATGGCAATAGAGGAATATCTCGAAGCCGAAGCAAAAGAAGCTAAAAAGAAATAATTTGGAGGCGAAGGAAGGATTACCGAAATCGCAGCGTATCTATCTAAAAAAAGCTGTCCAGACTTTATTTGAAGAAGGAAAAGGATTCTCATTGTATCCTTTTCGTGTGGTGGTGCATCTCTATGACGCTGAAAATCAAGAAGATGCGCTTCCAAGGATACTCGTCTCCGTTTCCAAAAAAAGATTTCATCATGCCATAAAACGCAACCGCGTGAAGCGACTGATTCGCGAAAGCTGGCGAAAAAACAAGTCCGAGCTGATGAAATTATGCAAAGAACACAACAAAACGCTTGATGTTGCGTTTGTATATAATGCCACAGTCATCCTGAAATACGGTGAGATTGAGGAGAAAATGAAAAAGGTTGTCGAACGACTGGTCGAGAAATTATGAAAAAAGTTCTGAGATTCATAGTCAAGCTGCCGGCTAACTTCCTGATTCTGCTGATAAAAATCTATCAGTACACGCTCTCCCCATTCATCGGGCGCAACTGCCGCTACACCCCGACATGCTCCAACTACGGCATCGAGGCGATACGCAAATACGGCGCCATCAAGGGCGGCTGGCTGACAATAAAACGCGTGGCATCGTGTAACCCCTGGGGCGGCTCAGGTTATGACCCTGTCCCATAATTTATTGAGTATGAAATATTTAAGATTATTCCTGATTTTATTGGTTTTCACTGCGGTGAACGCCAACGCCCAGACGAAAAAGAACAATTTCGAGATCTCGAAGAGTATCGACATATATAATAATGTGTTGCGACAACTCAACATGTACTATGTCGACGAAATCGACCCGGCTGAGCTTAACGAAAACGCCATCAACGCAATGCTCGAAGGACTCGACCCGTACACGGTGTTCATTTCTGAATCTCAAATCGAAGACGTGAAACTCATGACAACCGGCGAATACGGCGGCATCGGAGCCATCATCCAGTATTTCGACGGCAAATCGCAGATATCGGAGCCTTACGAAGGATTTCCTGCCGCCAAAGCAGGTCTTATCCCTGGCGATATCTTCTTGGAAGTCAACGGGATAGACGTGACTGGCAAGAACACCAGCGAGGTGAGCGAGCTCCTGAAAGGCACCCCTGGTACTATAGTAAAACTCAAGATGCAGCGTCCTGGCGAGAAAGAGCCATTCGTGAAGGAACTCAAACGCGAGAAGATAAAAATCGACAATATCCCGTACTACACCGTGTTTGACAACGGCATTGGTTACGCCATCTTATCACAGTTCACAAAGGACTGCGCACGCGAATTGAAAGATGTCATCGTCGAGATGAAGAAAAACCACGAACTCAAAGGTTTCATCCTCGACCTTCGTGGTAACGGCGGCGGCTTGCTGGCCGAGGCTGTCGACATCGTGAATATGTTTGTGCCTAAGAACAAACTCGTTGTGTATCAAAAGGGTAAGGTCGCTGAACATAACTACAACCACTACACTCAGCACGAGCCTCTCGACCTCGACATCCCACTGGTGATACTCGTCAACGAGGGCAGCGCGTCGGCATCAGAGATCGTCTCGGGCTCCATCCAGGACTTCGATCGTGGCGTCATCGTTGGACAGCGCACATTCGGTAAAGGCTTGGTACAGAACATCTTCCCGATGAGTTATAACACCCAGATTAAGGTCACGGTGGCTCATTATTACCTGCCAAGCAACCGTTGCATCCAGGAAATCGATTATTCGAAAAAGAAGAAGAATGTTGCGGATACGTTAGCAAAAAATGACACTCTGGGCAAGGCGTTCCACACTGCCAACGGCCGCGTCGTGTACGAAGGCCACGGCATCCAGCCCGACGTGAAGATCGAGCCAACGATGGCATCGACGATAACGATGAATCTATACGCAAAAAATCTGTTCTTCAAATACGCCAACAAATATTACAGAGAGCATAAATCAATAAAATCGGCGAAGGATTTCCAAATCAGCGATACCGAATATGAAGATTTTATGCAATTCGTTAAGGATGAAGGCTTTACGTTTACTTCGCAGAGCGAAAAAGAGATCAAGGAACTTGAACGTGTATCCAAACTCGAGGGTTATCTCGAGGACATCCAGCCGATGCTCGACGAGGCCAAGGCCAAGATAGAGGTGGAGAAGACCAAAGACCTCCTCGACAACCGCAGCGAAATAGAGGAGATGCTTGAGGCAGAGATAGTGAGCCGTTATTACTATCAGAAAGGCCGTATCATCGCCACTTTGGACGACGACCCAGAACTCGCCAAGGCATTTGAAGTCATTCTGAATCAGGAGGAATACAACAATATCCTTAAGGGATCAAAATAAAAAACATGAAAAGACATAAAATTACACTCTCTTTTTTGGAATTCAATTCGATTGACGAGTTGAATGACGACGACCGTTCCTTATTATTAAAGGCTAAAGAGGCCGCCAAAAACGCTTACGCTCCTTATTCTAAATTCAAAGTCGGTGCTGCTGTCCGTCTTGCTAACGGATTGGTTATCATCGGTTCCAACCAGGAAAACGCTGTCTATCCGGTAGGCTTGTGCGCTGAGCGTGTAGCGTTGTTTAGTGCCCAGGCGCAGTATCCCGACCAGCCCATCATTGCCCTTGCAGTCACCGCTATCGGCTCAGATGGCAAAATCACCCAGCCAGTGCCTCCGTGTGGAAGCTGCCGCCAGGCGATGATCGAGGTGGAGAGCCGTCACAACCAGCCATTGCGTGTCATCATGCAAGGCGAAGAAGGCCCCATCATCGTCTCCGAGAAAATGGAAGACATGATGCCTCTGACCTTTGCCGAGGATTTTCTGAAGAAATATACCGTTATTTAAACGTAAACAATAAATTCGCAAAGAAATTCCACAGCGTCGCCATGCCGATGGCGAAGATCTTGCTGAGGTAGAAGTTCCATTTCAGTTTGTCGGTCAAAAGATAAAGTGTTAACGAATTGATTCCCAATCCGATAGCGGAGACGAGCATAAATTTACCGTATTCGGTGGCAACCTCAGCATTCTCGCTTTGGAAAGTCCAGATTCGGTTTAAAATATAGTTTGAGGTGGCGGCGCAGATGAACCCGATGGCGTTGCTCACGTATTTGTTGATTTTTATCTTTTCCTTGCAAAGCCACGTGATGCCGAAATCGACAAAAACGCCCGAGAATCCTACGATTCCGAACTTGAGGAATTTGTATATCAAAAATTTGTCTATTATCATATTCTTGTTGAGACGCACGGCCGTGCGTCTCTACGGTTTTTAAAACGATTACAAACTATAAATATTATAACGGTAACAACTAAACTCAAAACAATCACAAAAACACTGTCGGTACTACCGAAATTCTCCACATCAATGTTAATTATATCTTTTTTATTCAAAAAATACAGCATCACAATCGTGGTGTTGTTGGTGAAATGCATGATGATGCTCGCCCAAATCGAGCCCGACATCCAGAACATATAACCGAGCATCAGACCGAGGATGAAACGTGGGAAAAATCCGTAGAAATCGCCATGAAAAGCTGAGAAAACCAAGGCTGTCACGATGATTCCGATGTGAGCGTTCTTGAACAGCTTCACAAACGCCTGTTGTATCACCCCGCGGAACAATATCTCCTCGCTGACAGCCGCCAAAAATCCGAAAATCAAGATTGCGACAAACAGGTTGCTCTCGTTCATCATCTTTTCAGAAGTGCTGTCATTCAGTTCCTTGAGGTTGCGTAAAGTCGTCTCAATCCCCTTCATCGATTCGGGAAATGTGATGCCATCGTTCCATTCAGACACTGCGGCTACAAACGGAATGACTGTAAACATGGCGAGGATACCTAACAATGACCATTTTGGTAACTTGTTGAATCCCAAATAGTTAAACGGCTCTTCTTTTACCAACAAGACGTACAGCAATGGTGGCAGCAGAAATCCTACAAGCTGGCTGCAAATCTGTGTAATCTGCAAGTTGGTGATGTCGGTAATGCCTCCGCCGCGCATGTTTGTTACAAACATTCCCAGTATGCCGCTGAAAATCAATCCAAAGGCAAATAACAGTAAGAAAATCAATAACTTACTGGCGGTAGTTGTGTTTTTTATTATCGGAAACTGCATTTTTTTAGTCTTTAGTCTTTAGTCTCTAGTCTTTAGTCGCTTGATTTCTAACGACTAATGACTAACGACTAGCGACTATATTTATTTATCATATTTTTTAGCTTACATGTAAGTCTTTCATTGTTAATAAGTTCCTCAAGAGTTTGATGCATCCTGTATTTCCACTTCTGGTTCGGGTTGCTTGGCTCGTTGATTTGCTCCTCCCAAGTGCAGTCCCAGCGGAAGTCACCGTCCATGGCGATGTAGTCCTGAATCGGGATGATGACCCACTGCGAGCTGCTGTTGAAATGTTGCTGGATGATCTCCTGGCACACGTACGGCTCGCAGAAATACGGCGCATCGTCGGTGTGATGCAGCATCTCGTGGTAATAACGTGCTGAGAGCTCACGGTCTTGTTCCCACCAGCCGCGAATCGTCGGCATGTCGTGTGTTCCCGTGGTGTCGACACTGAGGTATGGGTTCTCGCGCGGGTCACTGAACGGACGGCTGCTGTTTTTTGGCATGCGTTGCACCTCGAGGCTCAAAATCCCCAATTCACGCATCACACCAGGCACACATGGCGCTACCATGCCAAGGTCTTCGCCACAAATCAATAATGAATTGTCACCAAAAATTGTTTGCAACCGCTTCCGACCCTCAATCTCCCATGTCCTCGGGTCTTCGGGCGAATAATGACCGAAACTCGCATCAGGACTGCCTTTCGGGATCTCCCAGATGCGGAAAAATCCCAAGATATGGTCTATTCTGAGTGCGTCGAAATATTTCTTGAACCATGCCACGCGGTCTTTCCACCATTGGAAATTCTCAGCCTCCATCGCAGTCCAGTTATATGTGGGGAAGCCCCAGTTCTGGCCTTTTGCTGAAAACGCGTCAGGCGGGGCGCCAGTCTCCATGTCGAGGTTGAACAGATGTGGATTCTGCTTCACGTCGTCGCTCTCACGATTCACGCCGATGGGCAGGTCGCCTTTCAGCATGATGCCTCTATCATGCAGATAATCAACGGCTTCCGATAGCTGCTTGTCGCATTGCTGCTGCAAAAACTCATAAAAATCGGGTTTCTTGCTGCGTTTTTGGGCGTACACCTTTTTAAGATACCACATCTTCGTCTCGAAAACCGCGGGATAGTCGACAAATTCCTTTGCGTTGAGTTCTTTTTTCAGCTCCAGAAAACGCTGTCGGTCATTTTCATCATTTAAAACTCCGACCTTTTCGAGATTGAGATATATGGGATGTAACGCCTTGGTGCTGATTGACTTATATGGATATGAATCACTCCATCCGCCGTCAGTGGTGGTGTCGTTGATAGGCAGAATCTGAATGAGTTTCAGACCTGTCATGACACACCAATCGGCAAGTTTCTTCAGGTCGAGAAACTCACCGATGCCGCAGCTGTCCTCGCTTCTCAATGAAAATACGGGGACAGCTACGCCAGCATGATATGGGAATGCAGCATTCATATAAGAGCCGTCATTTCGAGCTTGTCGAGAAATCACCGCCATCTGAATAATTCTGAATCAATTGTATGCCGGTGATTTCTCCATTCCACTCCGTTTCAGTCGAAATGACGTTTAAAGCTTGTCTATTTCAGCACAGAGTGATTTGAATATGTCTGAAATCTCTCCGACGCCGTTGATGCCCACGAGGTTACCTTGTTTTTTGTAGTAGTCGAGCACTGGAGCGGTCTTCTCTTTGTATTCCACAAAACGGTGTTTGATGCTGTCGATGTTGTCGTCGGCTCTTCCACTGGTCTTGCCGCGTTCGAGCATTCTCTGGATGAGGATTTCCTCGGGCACTTCGAGACTCAAAACAGCATTGATTTTCAATGAGAACGACTTCATTATCTCGTCGAGCATCTCGGCCTGTTTCACTGTGCGTGGGAAGCCGTCGAACAGGAATCCTGCCGATTTCAGGTTTGCGCCGACTCTGCCTTTGATGATAGAAACGACGATTTCGTCTGACACCAAGCCGCCTTTGCTAATGATGTCTTTCACCTTCTTGCCGATCTCAGTCTCGGCAGCCATCTCTTCGCGCAAAATGTCGCCTGTCGAGAGGTATGTGAGGCCGTATTTTTCCTTAAGTTGTTGTGACTGAGTGCCTTTGCCAGCACCTGGAGGTCCGAAAAGTATGATATTCATTATTCAACAATTTTATAGATTTCTTTTAAATTTCTTCCGTATTCGTTGTAGTCGAGACCGTAGCCGACGATGAAGTCATTGCCGATGTTCATCCCGATATAGTCGATTTTGTAATTGAATTTGAATGCGTTAGGCTTGAACATCATAGTTGCGATGCGGATGCTCTTTGCACCATTCGCATGGAGGTCTTTCAGAAGCTCATTCATTGTAAAACCTGAATCGACGATGTCTTCCACAATGACGATGTTTCTGTCCTTAATCTGTTGAGCATCAAGGCCTAAGAGCGCGTTGGCTTTGCCTGTGCTGTGTGTCCCCTCGTAGGTTTTGTACTTCACAAACGCCATTTCGCAGGCCATGTCGAGGTTTTTGAACAGCTCGGCGGCAAACATAAACGCGCCATTGAGCATTACGAGGAACAGCGGCTCCTTATCAGCCACGTCACGCTTGATTTCATTGGCGATTCGGTGAATTTCAGTTTCAATCTTCTCTTGTGGAATAAAAGGAGCAAAATCCTTGTCGGAAACTCTTATGGCGCTCATAATCAAAGTGTTATAAATTTATGTCAAATACATTATTAATTTTGCAAATATAAAAAATTTATTTAGTAACTTTGCAAAAATTAATTTTTTAATATGAATCCGTTAGTTAGTGTGATAATGGGAAGCACCTCTGATCTCCCTGTTTTGGAGAAGGCGCTGAATTTTTTCGATGAGATGGAGATTCCGTTCGAGATGAATGCCTTGAGTGCTCATCGTACCCCTGAATTGGTTGAAGATTTTGCCAAAAACGCCCAGAAACGTGGCATAAAAGTCATCATCGCGGCTGCAGGCATGGCGGCTCATCTGCCTGGAGTGATTGCTGCAATGACCCCGATACCTGTCATCGGAATACCAGTAAAATCGGGTAACGACGGCATGGATGCCCTCTTCTCGATTGTACAGATGCCTCCAGGAATACCGGTGGCGACGGTGGGAATGAACAACTCATTGAACGCTGCGATTTTGGCGGCTCAGATCCTTGCGGTTGGCGACGAAAAAATCGCTAAAAAAGTGGTCGACTACAAGGAAAATCTGAAGAAAAAAATCGCCAAGGCCAACGAAGAGCTGAAGGAGATTCATTATAAATTCAAAACCAATTGATGAATTCCGAAGAAATCAAGGAGGAACGAAACAGGCTTCTGCGCAGTTTCATAGTGCCGGTGGCTTTCATGGCCATCTGCTGGATTGTGAAAGGGGTGGAGGAGGTGTTCGACCTTGATTTCTCGTTTCTTGGCATCAAGCCGTTGCAAGTCGACGGGCTGCCGGGAATAATGTGTTTCCATTTCCTTCACGGTAGCTGGAGTCATCTGCTGGCTAACACATTGCCAATCATCGTGTTAGGAGCTTGTCTGTATTATTTTTACAAGCCGATAGCCACCAAAATCTGGCTTCTTTTGATGTTTTCCACCGGCCTGCTCACATGGTGTGGTGCGCGTGGCGGCATCCACATCGGGGCAAGTGCCCTGATCTACGGATTGGCGTTTTTCCTAATGCTCAGCGGCTTCATCCGGCGCAACAAAAGCCTCGTAATCGTCTCATTCCTAGTGATTTTTCTATATGGCAGCCTCGTCTGGGGACTGTATCCGAAATATGCCATCGAGAACCACATCTCTTGGGAGGGACATCTTGCCGGCTTCGTCATGGGAATCATCCTTGCCATTTTTTACAAAAACGAAGGCCCTCAACGTGAAAAGCGCGACGACACAGACGATGACGACGATGATTTGGATGATGAAAACCCCTATTGGGACGTCCCCGAGCCCCCAAAAGAGGAGCTGACGCAACCGAGGTATTTCAGACATTAGTCTTTAGACCTTAGACTTTAGATAGTTTTTGCATCACGATGGCGCAAGATGCGTCACCGGTGACCGACATCACGGTGCGTCCCATGTCGATGATTCTGTCGATGCCTGCCGCTACTGCCACACATTCTACAGGGATTCCTGCCGACGCGAATACCATCGCCATCAGCGCCAAGCTACCTCCAGGGATGCCCGGCGTTCCGATGGAAGCTATTGTTGAAGCGAACGCTATTGCCATATACTGACTCATGGAGAGGTCGATGCCGCAGCAGTTCGCCATAAACACCGACGCGACGCCGAGATAGATGGCTACTCCGTCCATGTTGATGGTCGCACCCAGCGACAGCACAAAACGTCCGATGTCTTTGCTGACGCCAAGTTTCTCGGTGCATTGCATGGAATAAGGCAGTGTAGCCACCGACGAGTCACTTGAGAAGGCGAACAGCATTGCTGGCTGCATCCCTTTGAAGAATTTCAGTGGTGACAGACCGCCCAGAAGCCATACTGCTGACGAATACACCAAGCCTGCATGTACGGCGAAGCAGAAATATGCCAATGCCAACAATGCCGCGTAGGAGCCGAGCACCGACGGACCGTTTTCGACTACCACCGGCGTCAGCATGCAGAACACGCCGATTGGGGCTAACGCCATGATATATTCCAAAATCTTGCACACCACGTCGTTGAAGCTGAGCGTCACCTTGCGCGCCATCGCGCCTTTTTCGCCAACGTGCACCATTGCTATGCCGAAAAACAGAGCAATCACAATGACTTGCATCATCGCCATCGAGTTGATTGGCGTGAGGAGGTTGTCGGGAAACATGTTGACAATCTGGTCCATGACCGACAGATGAGGAGTCTCGACGGTCGCTGAAATGGCTTCCGTGCTGATGTGTATGGTTGGGAGAAAGCCTTTCACCAGACTTGGAACAACGAGTCCCAGCGTCACCGCGAAAAGGGTTGTCGTTATAAAATAAATTAAGGTGCGGAGTCCAAGCCTGCCCACTTTCGAGATGTCGTTCATCGAAAGAATGCCTGCCATTATTGAGAAAAGCACCAGTGGCACCACGATGAATTTCAATAAGTTAAGGAAGATTGCGCCAATCGGTTTTATATATTCGTTGACGAAATCAGCCTGGTTGCGCAGCAGCACGCCGGCTATCACTGCCAATACGAGGGCGATGCCGATTTGGGCGGTAAGGGAAAGTTTTTTCTTTTCTGTCATTTTCTGATATGCTAAACGTTCGTCGCCGTTGGCGAGATGTATGATGCCGCAATATTTGAATCCAAATTTCTGGATGTTATGCTGCATTATTTTGTTGTCGCGATGCGTGTCGATACGGATGTTGCGTTCCCTTGCGAAGCAGAACTCCATGATACTCTGGAAGATACCATGCACTTCGGGGAAACTCGCAATGCGGTGTATCACGTGGTAAGGTTTCGTGTCGTCGAGCCATTTGCCGTCATAAATCTTGTCGTATGTCGGTTCTGGCGAGTGCAGAAATGCGAAATAAGCCACTATTTTCCCATCGTCTTCGACCACAAAGCCGCCGTCTTTCTCTATGTCAGCCTGTACAATCTCCAGCGACGGATAGCCGTCAGTCCACTGGTTCGCGTTCCCATCCGTCGCCATGATTTTCTTGGCAGCATTGAAGACCTCGAGCAGTCGTTCGCCGTCTTCAGGCAACGACACTTTGCGAATGGTGCGGGTTGGTTGAGAATTGTCAATCTTTGACATAAAGATGCTTTTTTCGGTGCAAATATAATGATTTTTGTTATATTTGCACCGAAAAAACAATTGCTATGAAAAACGTAAAACTGTTACTTACACTTTGTTGTGTGGCATTTGGTCTTGCATCATGCTCGACTTTGAAAAAGATGCCATCGACTGCCCAAATGCAAGCAATTAACGACAGCATTGTCGCTGAAGGTTTCCAACTTTATTACTCGGAGCGAGCCAACTGGGTTGCCACCGACCTCATGTTTGAAAAATGTGATTTGGCGAATGTGGGCGGCAGTGTCACTTATCAGTTTGACACCAACACTTGGGCAGTTGTTTTCTTTGATAGAAACAACGAAAACTGTGTGCTTGAATACCGAACCAGCACACTTGGCAATGAAGCGTATGTCATCGACTCTATCCGTCCGATTTCAGAGGTAGAGAGGACTTTGTGGCATAGAAATAATATAATTCTTGAGAGAGCCATCAGCAAATATGGCGATAAAATGCTGTTTGCGTCCAAGTCATTTGGCTCCCCGAATATTGATATTATAGAAATGAATGACCGTCTTATCAGGATGTATGTCCTTCAAGGAACTGTTAAGCATGATCTGATACCTTTCGGTAATGATTATTCGATTGATTTCGACGATAATCTGGAGCCGATTGCTTTCCGCAAATATCATAATTCATTGATATCTATTCCGACAAAAGAAGGTGGCGAGGAAGTAAGAATGACAGTGCATTCACATCTGAAAGACAATCCTTTCATCACGCCGACCGACATCTGCAATTTTCTTCTATATCGTCCTGCAGGCATGAATAGTTTCAGTGTGCTCAGTACAGCTTATAATTGCATGTTCACATTTAGTCTCGACCAACAAGCAATCTTTGTTGAGAAGCGGAAATAAGATTAAATTTTTATCTTTTTTCTCTGTGATTTGGAATGAAGAGTGATAAATATCAAAAGAATTGGGATAGTGTTTTTACAGATATGATTATAAGTAATTAATGATTTCTATATCAGTATTCAATTTTCTTTTTCCACCACATCTCAACTCTGGCGTATTGATTCTGATATCGCAATCCACAACAAAAACATTGCCTTCTTTCGAGCGAATTACATTTTCATCATGAAGGTCACTCAGATAGATTTCCGGGGTGGCAAAAGTCCAGTTTTTAGGATTTATCTGATCAAATCCCATTTTTTGAGCAAAAACAGCTATTTCTTCGTCGATTGCTTCCTGATATTCGCTATCTGTTCCAGCTTTTGCTCCCGCGAGTAGGGATGCAATGACATTTGTTGCACCTCCCGCTGCGCAGCCATGCTGTTCGCGCGGTGAAAATCGTTGATATACAACTCTGCGTTGTTCATAATACTTTTTTATTATTTTCTACGATGCAAATATACAAATAATTTTTAATTATCATCATCAATGGTTTCAATCTTCTTGGCGGAATGCATGTCTACTGATAATCAACATAATACCTTAGTTTTGGATTGATTGCGTCGCCGACAATTGTTTTCAGCTGTTGCCACGATGTGATAAATCCTTTTTGTTCGCGTTGATTCACGATTTTCTTCACGTCTTCGTATTCGAGATATGGGTGCTTCAGCAGAACTTTAAACGCATCTGAATTGATTCTCAATTTGTTAGGTACAAATATCGAGTCGATTTTTACATAATCTTTGATGCCTTCATATCGCGCGGTGTCCATTTTGTAAACCTCCAGCAACTGCTCGCTTTCGCAATAGCCGCCAAGTTTTGTGCGGTATTCCACTATCCATTTCGCAAACGCCGAACCGATGCCAGGCAGTTGCTTCAAAATGGTGGTGTCGGAAGTATTGAGGTCAACGATTGTTACAGCTCGCTCCTCATGATGGACAACACATGTGTTGTCCTTACGGGTAACCTCTTGTTTTGTCTTTTGCTTTTTTGACGAATTACCAGTTGGGACAAGGCATGCCTTGTCCTTTTTCATTTTCTGTTCTTTTTCAATAGAATCTGCCACCCGTATCGAATCCATCACAAACTCCCGCCCTGCAACAATAGAGTCCAAATCATGCTTGAAATAATCCCTTTTGGGAGGATTTGTAACAATTAAGTATTTGATAACCAATATGATAACAATCATCGACACTATGGTGATGATGGCAATACGTTCATTCTTCGTAAAAGCAAAATAGCTTTTAAGTCTATTTTCATTCATAATATTTTGGTTTTTGGTTCTGTCTCGCCTCACTCGAAATGACAGAGTGTGCGGGTTATTTTATGAACTGTGAAATCAGAATTATCAGAATTGCTACTGGTGCCAAGAATTTTATAATGATATACATAATATTTCTGATTCCCATGTTGACCGTGCCGCCGTTGGTATATTCGTCCATGAAATGGGCTTTCTTCATCTTCCAGCCGATGAAAACCACCGTCAGCAAACCTCCTATAGTCATAAGGAATTTTGAGGTGAACGCATCGAAGGCGTTGAAGACATTCAAACCGAAGAGCTTCAACGGAGTGTTGTCGTGCAGACTCTCACTTGACAGGACACACAGCACAAACACCGCTATTGCCGAGTATATGGTGGCTTTTTTGCGGCTCAGATGCATCTGTTCTGTGAGATACAGAACCGGCACTTCGAGCAAAGAGATGGAGGATGTGAGTGCGGCTATTGTCAAAAGCAGGAAGAAAAACAGACAGAAGAAATAGCCGCCGGCCATCTGGTTGAAGAGCATCGGCAGGGTGACGAACGCCAGCTCATTGCCTGCCTCAGGCTTGATGCCGAAGGTGAACGCCGCCGGGAAAATCACGATGCCAGCCAAAACCGCGATGAGAGTGTCGCTGATGCACACCGCGAATGCAGTGGAAGTGAGGTTGTCTTTCTTTGAGATATAAGAGCCGTAGGTTATCAGGCAGCCCATGCCCAGGCTCAACGAGAAGAACGCCTGTCCGAGAGCGCTGAGGAGCACCTTGCCGGTTATCTTTGAGAAATCAGGTTTCAGGAAAAATGCGATACCTTTACCGGCAGCAGGCAAAGTCAGCGATTTGATGCATAGAACGATGAGTATGCCGAGCAGTACAGGCATGAGGATTTTCGAGTATTTCTCGATGCCTTTTGTCACACCTTTTATGATAACAAATGCGGTGATGAAGATGAAAATGCCTTCGCTGAGGATTGGTTGCCATGATTCATTCATCAAGTTGTTGAAATCAGTCAGGATGGTGTTCTTGTCTAGGCCGTGATAATAGTTGATGATGGATTTGCCCACAGCGTCGATGGTCCAGCCTGCCACGGTGCAGTAGAATGCGAGGATGAGGAATGCGCATATAACGCCCATGTAACCTATTATTCCCCAGCTTTTTGATCCTGGGACCAGGGCATGGAACGCGCCCACGGGGTTCTTGCCCGAGCGTCGTCCGATGACGAATTCCGACACCATTAGTGGCAATCCCATGAGCAGCACAATGCCGAGATATACGATGAAGAAAGCACCACCGCCGTTGGCGCCTGCCTCACACGGGAACCGGTATATATTTCCTAATCCGATGGCGGAACCTGCCGCCGCTGCTATGATTCCGAATTTGGAGCCGAAACTTTCTTTGTTACTCATGCCTTGCTTTGAACTTTAAACTTAAAACTTTAAACTACTCTAAACTCTACACTTTCAACTCTAAACTTTATTCCTTCTCGCCGTATGCGAGGTCACCGGCGTCACCTAATCCAGGAACTATATATGCCTTTGCCGTCAGCTCGTCGTCGATATCGCCAACCCACAGTGTGGCATCGTATTTCGATAGTTTTTTCTTCACATAATCAACGCCTTCCGCACTCGCGATGACTGCAACCAGATGCAGTTTCGATGGCTTCTCCTCATCGTGGAGTAATCCGTCGAGGCACTGCACCAGCGATGAGCCGGTGGCAAGCATCGGATCGACGAGTATCAAAACGCGTCCGTCAATGTTGGCTGCCGAATAATACTCGATACGTATCTCGAAATCCTCGTTTTTGTCGTATTTCCTGTATGCCGCGATGAAGGCGTTGTCAGCCTTGTCGAAAACATTCAAAAAGCCTTGATGCAGTGGCAGTCCCGCACGCATGATGGTGGCGAGGACGGGCTGGTCGACGATGATGCTCATCTCCTTTTCACCGAGTGGTGTGGTGACGTTAACAGTCTCATAATCAAATGTTTTGCTGATTTCGTATGCCATCAGCTCGCCGATGCGCTCGAGGTTCTTGCGGAAACGCATTCTGTCGCCTTGCACTTCGACGTTTCTTAACTCCGCAACAAAGTTGTTGATGATGGTGTTTTGTTTTCCGAATTCTATTACTTTTACCATGGTTTGTTAATTTTTATATCCTTTTAAAAATTTTCAATGCAAGTTTTGTGAATCCTTTCGCCTTGTTGAAGCGGATACTTTGATATGTTGTCTCTTTTCCTCCGAAACCCATGTAAAATCTGGCTAATCCGTCGTTATCTGAGCCTTCGAAATCCAACATTTTATCGCTTCCGCCGAATCTTTCGATGACATTGTCAATCAAAAAAGTCAAGGCGTGGCTGTCTTTGTTCGACTCGTCGGCACCCGAAAAGAGAAACACGATTTTGTTGTGGCTTGTCATGAAAAAAGCGCCCGCAACTATCTGATTGTCAGCGTTTTTTACTCCTAAAACAAGGCAACTGTCATGATTTTTTGCTGCTTCGACAAGACTCAGAAGCCGATTGTATTCCTTGTCACCCCAATGCTTAATCTCTTTGCCTCTGTTTTTTCTGAAAAGCTCAATTACTGCTGATGGTTCAGCGTCTTCGATTATTGTTAAACCCTGTTTTTGCGCTTTTGCGAGATTGCGCTTGGTGTTTGAATTGTAGTTTGCAGCAATAACAGAATAATCTTGATTAAGCTCCAACTCAATGTTTCTGTGAGTGGCGGCTGCTTTAAAGCCATTAAGGCCATTAATGGCTTTAAAGCCCTTAAGGGTGCCGCCATTAATGCCCTTAACGCCCTTAAGGCGGAAGTCAGCAAACTTAAATTTTTCTGGAATTGCCCCTAAAAACTCCTCAATTTTGTCTTCAGATACCTCATTTTTGCCAAAAACTCCGAATTTCTGGGTGAAAAAAGGCTGAAAAAGGTAGTTTATCCCGATTTTTTTGCCACCTGCGAGCGGCATCACTGTCTCATAATCTTCTTCCACGAGGGCTTCCCAGTCGGGATGCACTACGTCGAGGTACCACGACCAGGAATAGACTAGCGCGTCGGGACTTTGTTTGATGCATTCGTCCCAGCGTCGGGTATCTATCTGATTATGAGTTAAATAGCGTATCATGACTTATCCAATGCGCAGTCGAGGATTTTACGGTAAAGTGCTTTCCAGCCGACCCAGCGTTTCTCGTCGCTGAGCGTCTCGTTGTGCCACAAAAGTATGAATGTCCCGTTCACGTTTTTCACTTCTTGGATGAGTTTGGCGGCTTTCTCGTACGACTCGTCGATGTTGAGGTTGAGGTAGTCGCGCATGGTGCCGTCCATCAGGGCGAACGGGTGTATGTTGAGGTTTGTGACGTTGTCGTGTTCAAGGTCGAAGAACTTAAACGTGTCGGCGATGCCGGCGCGGAAGCCTGGTAGTGTGGCGTAACCCATTGAGTAGTCGTCGGTTATGTCCAAATCCATCAAGATCTGATAGCTCAACGGCAAGCGTAGCCTCAGGAAATGCTGACGGCTGATGGTGATCTCACGGTTGAGCACCTTCGAGAGGTTGGTGACCTCACTCTTGACCTTTTCTTTGTTGAGATACGATGAGTACGAAGGGTGGATTCCCACTCTTGCATAGTCGCCCAACCGTTTGATGAGATTCTGGAAGTTGGTGTTTCTCAATGATATATTTTTGTCGTTGAGGTCGTATTCACCGCAGAGGATGAAATACTTCGGACGCAGATGAAGCTCTTTCTGCAACTCCAGCTGGTAGTCGAAGGTGTCAAACGGGTCGCATTCGCGTCCGATGATAGAGTTCCAGCGTCTTTTACATTCCTTGAAATCCAAGTTGATGAGGTCGCGTGCGAATGCCGCAGTAGTCCTGAAGATTCCCTTGTTTTTATAGGACCAAGCAGCATCTACGTCATAGGTCGGAACGAAAGTGAAGGTCCTCTTTTTCAGCTTCAAATCGGGATAGATGGCGGTTAGAATATTACCGAGTTCGATAGCCCAAATATTGACCAACGGCTTCTCTAACATATTCATTTTCACCAAGATAGAGTCCTTAGCCTGAAAACGGTCGTGCTTGTCGTTGATGTGCGGCAGATACTCCTCGTAACGTGTCACCAGATAAAACGAGGCCGCAAATATGTCGAATGGGAATATTGATTTTTCGTTGTAAACGGGGAAAATTGCCCTAACGTCTTTATAATCAATGATTTTGATGTCTTTTTCGGCAATATCGTGCTGGAAAAGAATGTCGGTGGCCTTCTGGAAAGGCTCGCTCCAAAACTGGTTGTTCCCGTAATGCAATTTTGGTCCGTTAAACGAGGTAAACGTCTCGTTGTCGGTTGTGAATTTATAAGAAATACCAAGTAACTCTTTGATTATCAAGTCAAAGATATAGTGCAGACGGTTAGTCGTTTTCGGTACTAAAATGAGCATATCCATACCGCAAAGATACATTTTTTATTTAAAAAACAAATCAAATTTCAATTTTTTCTTTCAGTCGGATGTCGTCCGACGAGGCTCCCACCATGATTGTGAATTCTCCGGGCTCGAGTTTTTCGGTCGGGATGGTCAATGTAACATGTTGAGTATCATTCTTTTTGATAAAAACACGTTTGAAACCTTTTAGCAGTTTTTCGGCTGGGGTGAGGGTGGCGTATTCGTCGCGGAGGTAGAGCTGCACCACCTCGTCACCGTCGTATTCGCCAGTGTTTTTAACGTCGAATGAGACTTCTATCTCGTTGTTTAATTTATTGATATTCAGATTATTATATTCAAAATTGGTGTAGCTCAATCCGTAGCCGAAGCAGTAGAGTGGCGAGCTCTCGCCTTCGACGTAGTCGTGCGGCTTGGGCTGTGAGTAATACACTGGAATCTGGCCTGTGTGACGTGGTTGCGATATCGGCAGACGTCCGGCTGGGTTGTATTTTCCGAAGATGACGTCGGCTATGGCGTTGCCGTCTTGTTCGCCAGGGTAGAAGGCGGTGATGAGTGCGTCGGCGACCTCGCTGGCGGTGTTCTCTAGCATTGGACGACCTTCGATGTAGATGATTATCAGTGGCTTATGCAGTTTGGCTATCTCTTTGATAAGATCTTCCTGCAGTCCCGACAGCTCGAGTGACTCGCGGTCGAATCCCTCGCCGCAGTCCATGTCGGAGATGTGGTCGTCGACAATAGCGGCACCTGTCGACTCGTACGATGTCTTGAAGTCGCGGGCCGACGAGCCTCCGACCACCAAGATGGTGACATCGGCTGATTTTGCTGTGTTTACAGCGTCTTTGAAATCGGCGTCATGGGTGTCGCGGATGGAACAACCTTTCGAATAAATGATTTTTGTGTCAGGTTTGGCACGGTTTTTGATGCCTTCAAGTACAGTGACGATGTCGTTGGGATCCTGTGGCGCGGTGTAGTCGCCCAGCTGGTTGTACATGTTGTCGGCGTTTGGCCCGATGACGGCAATTGAACGTACGTCGCGTGAAATAGGTAAAATACCGTCGTTTTTCAACAAAACCACGGATTCACGTGCTGTCTGTAAAGCAAGGTCGGCATGCTGTGCCCTTACATCATCGTCGGCAGGAACTTCGAGATAAGGGTTGTCGAACAATCCGATTTCATATTTGAAACGCAGGACGCGGCGCACTGCCTCGTTGATGTTTTCGATTGGCACCATGCCGTTTTCGACGGCTGTCTTCAGGTATGCGCCGTAGTTGGAGGCTCCGAGGTCGATGTCGACACCCGCGTTGATGGCTTGGGCGGTCGCAACCAATTGGTTTTCAGCCGTCCTGTGTGTGCTGTGCAATGCCCAGATGCTCCCAAGGTCGGAGAACACTATGCCTTTGAAGCCCCATTGCTTGCGCAAAACGTCTTTCAAGAGGTAACTGTTTGATGTACAAGGTACTCCGTCGATGGCGTTGTATGATGTCATGATGCTTTTTGCTCCGTTTTTCACTGCTATTTCAAAATTCAGCAGATAGTCCGATGCCAAGGTGTTTGGTCCCGTCTGTGAGGCGGCGCCGTTGTGCCCGCCTTCGGGTATGCCGTACGCCGCAAAGTGTTTCACCGTGGCTCCCAGATGATTCTGCATGCCTCGGACGACGGCGCCGCCCAGTGTCCCCGAGAGATATGGATCCTCGCCGAAGGTCTCCTCAACCCTCGACCAGCGCGGGTCACGGGCGATGTCGATGACCGGACCAAACCCGAATTTAGCGCCTCTGGCGGCAGCTTCCTCACCGATGGCGTTACCTATATTATATAGTAGCTCCTCATCCCATGTCGACGCCATGCCCAAACCTGTCGGATACACCGTGGCACCTACAGCCATCAGCCCGTGCGGACACTCCTCGGCGAAATAAATCGGGATACCGAGACGTGTGTTTTCTACAGCATAACGCTGCATCTCATTGAAAATCAATACTGATCTTCGAGCGTCAGGACCCGTCTCCAAAGTCTTCTGCGACCAAGGGTCGGCACGCAAAACTGCCCAGAAACCGCCTACAGGCAAAGTGTCGATGAGCGTTTTGTAATCCTCGTTTTCGTAAAGATTGAAGCCGATGGGACAACAAAGCTGCCCAACTTTTTCATCTAACGTCATCTGACTCAATAAGTTATCGACTTTTATATCAATGGCGTCCCGTTTTGGCGACGAGCACGAAGCCATGATCATCAACAATAATACTATGTAAATCTTCGTTTTCATACTACAAAATTACAAATAAATCAGTTAGCAATGTTATTTTTTTGAAAAAAAAGCACCTATTTAATAAAAAAAGTGTACCTTTGCACGCTTTATAGATTAATCATTAAAAAAAGAATAAAATGAGAAAACTTACATTTTTACTTGTTCTGTCGATGATGGGTCTGATGATGACGGCTCAGACGATAGAGATGACTTATCACTTTGATAATCCGCAGGTTACGATGCTTCGCGGCTATCAGCAAATCGGTTTTGAAGGTTGTATGCAGACCGCTTTGGCCGGTAATCCTTCATTGCCATATCAGGCTGTCAGCTTGATGCTGCCACAAGGCACAGAGGCTGAGTCAATCAGTGTTGAGCTCTCTGATTTTCAAGAGATTGAAGGCAATGTAAACCTCTTCCCATATCAGCCTTCAAGAATCACAGGCGACAATGAAAAGAGAGATTTGGTGGTAAACGAGGCTGTTTATGCATCGAAAAGCGTGTATCCTGCTGAAAATCATGGAGTTGTGATAACTCAATACAAAAATGGATATGGCTTTGCCTTGGCATCATTCACCCCAGTGCAATATATCCCATCGGAAGGAAAGGTTATGTATGCTAAAACCGCTAAAGTGCGTGTAAATACTAAGGCTTCGAGAGAAGACTACAGCGCTATGCTTTGGGGTACTCAGGAAGTGAAAAACATGGTGAAACGCCTCGCTCAGAACCCTGAGATGGTTGAAACATACCAGACCAGAGGCCGCGAGGTGACCGCTTACGACCTGCTTATCATCACTACAGCAGAGTATGTGGATGCTTACAGTGAGTATCGCGAGTATTACAACTCCATAGGAATGCGTAACAGAATCGTCCCTGTATCAGATATTTACGCTACGATGACAGGTATAGACAACCAAGATAAGATCCGTAACTACATCATCCAGGAATACCAGAACAACGGTATCGCCATGGTGGTGTTGGGCGGCGACGTCGACCTCGTGCCTTACCGCGGTTTCTACTGCTATGTGACCTCAGGCGGCGGCGACAAGGAAAGCAACAATCTGCCGGCAGACCTTTATTATGCTGGTCTTGACGGCACATGGAACGACAACGGAAACAACCGTTGGGGTGAGCCAGGCGAGGACGACCTCTATCCTGAAATCGGCATCAGCCGTATGTCATTTAACAACGCCACCGACCTTCAGAATATGATTCATAAAACCCTGTCGTATCAGCAGACACCGGTGCTCGGCGAGTTCCAGAAGGTGATTTTGGCAGGTGAGCATCTCTATGATAACCCGACCTCAAACGGCTCTGACTATCTCGAGCTCCTTATCGGACTACATGATGACAATGGATACACAACTCTCGGATATCCAGAGACTTACGACTTCACAAAGCTTTATGAGGAAGAAGGTAACTGGAGTGGTTCGTTGCTGAAACAGGCTATCAACGCGGGTACAAGCTACGTGCACCACGACGGTCACGCCAACACAAGTTATGTGGCAGGCTGGTATAGCGTCTCTAACAGCGATTTCTCTGGCGCCAACGGTATCGACCACAACTACACGTTCTTCCATACACAAGGCTGTGACTGTGGCGCTTTCGATGAAGATTGTATCCTTGAGAAGATGGTGAAAATTCAGAATTTTGCTGTGGCCGTCATCGGAAACTCACGTTACGGCTGGTTTAACGAAGGTCAGACCGAGGGTCCTGGCGCACACCTTGAAAGAGAGATGACAAGCGCACAGTGGGCCGACCGTGTGGGATGGCTCAGCGTGGCTCATGCCATCGGTAAATGCGAGACAGCACCATGGGTGACAGCTCCTGGACAGTGGGAGGAAGGCGCACTCCGCTGGAACTTCTACGACATGAACGTCCTTGGCGATGGCGCAGTCAACGTGTGGCTCGACGAGCCTATGACAGCCAATGTCGAGGTTCCATCACAGGTCATCATCGGCACTCAGTTAGTTACGGCTACTATAACCGATAATAACGGCAACCCGTTGAAGAACTATCGCTGCCTTATCTACATGGACGATGAAGTCATCGCAATGGGCAGCACCGACGAGGACGGCGTGGCTGAGATAGAGATTGAAGGCGGCTTGCAGGCTGTCGGCACCATGATAATGAAGGTTTCTGGCGTCAACTCTTATCCACAGGATATCGAGATTATGGCAGTGCCAAGCAACACCCCATACGTGGTCTATGAGAGCTATGCTTTGAATGGCGGCTCACAGATGGAGTTTGACGGAAGCTACAGCTTCAACATGACATTGGCTAACGTCGGTAGTGTCGACGCAAGCAATGTGACAGCTACGATAACATGCGACAGTGAATATGTCACATTCAATGAGACTACTGTAAATGTCGGCAATGTGTCGGGCAATCAGAGTGTTACACTCGACAATGCCTTTGGTTTTATAGTCAGCGACGAGGTGCCGAATAACACACTTGTACGTTTCGACATCACATGCACCGACGGCACCGAGACTTGGGAGAGTCACTTCAATGCAAGAGTGTATGCTCCAGAGTTTGAGATGGTTAGCGCGGTTTTGGAAACATCGACTGGTATGGCATTGAATCCTGGCGACAGTGGAACAGTGCATTTTACATTGAAAAACAATGGCGGTGCAGCAGCGCCTTCAGCTGTTTTTACGGTGTTCAACTCACATTCGGTTATCACCATCAACACAACAGAATGGCATTATGGCGCTATCGCCTCTGGGGAGGAATTTACAGCCGACATGACATTCACTTTAGGCGATGATGCGATTGTTGGAGCTATGTATGAGTTGCCTTACGCCGCTTATTATGGAAATTATGTCTTGAGCGACTCATATTACATCCAGGTCGGACAGTCGATGGAAGGCTTCGAGACCGGTGACCTGAGCGCTTTCGACTGGCATTATCCAAGCATTATCTACGCTTGGGAGGTCACGACACAGAACCCTTATGAAGGACAGTATTGCGCAAAGTCAACAAGCATTTCAGACGGCGAGACATCTATGCTTTACATCAGCGTGGAGGTCGAACAAGAAAGCACTATGAGTTTCTATTATAAAGTTTCATCAGAAAGCAATTATGACAAATTACACTTCAAGATTGACGGTAATGAGAGAAACAACTGGTCGGGCGAAATTGCATGGGCTCAGGCTTCTTATGTCTTGACTCCTGGCACCCACGAACTCAGATGGGAATATACAAAGGACAACTCGGTGTCGAGCGGTCAGGACTGCGCCTGGATCGACAATGTGGTGTTCCCTGCTTCTACAATCATTACTGGAGTATACGAAGTCATTGAAAAACAGGATGTTATGGTTTATCCTAACCCTGCTAACAACGTGTTGAACATCGACCTTGGCGAAGCACAGTCGGAGGTTATTGTTTACAACAGCCTTGGCCAAATGGTGAAACGTGTTGAAATGGCCTCAGGTACGGTGCAGGTCAACGTTGAAGACCTCAACGCAGGCGTTTACTTCGTAAAAGCTAATGGAAACGTGGTGAAGGTGATTAAGAAATAATGATTTCTGAAATATCTGAAATGTAGAGATGTACGGCCGTGCATCTCTACATTTTTATTTACCTCTGAATCATTCTCCTCTATAGCAGATAACCGAAAGCAAAATATAGAACAGAAACACGAAAGGTAATGCCGCTAACTTCATGATTATCACTGCAATAATAGCGAAGATGACCACAAAATAACGAAGGACGTTGTCTTTGAACCTAAGGTTTTTGATTTTAAAAGAGAAAAACGGCACTTCGCTGATCATGAGCCAGCTGAAGATGGCGACCATGGCAAGCAGCAAGTACGGATTCATTTCCATTGTGAAGAACGGCAATGAGGCGATAAACAAGCCCACAGCAGGCACTGGAAGCCCGATGAAATTGTGGCTCTGGCGCGTGTCGATGTTGAACTTAGCAAGCCTGACAGCTGCGAATGCCGCCAAAATGAAACCAAGCATAGGGAAGAGGTTGACGTCGTGAACCCACCAGCCTATGCCGCTCTTGCTAAGGAACCATGCCACGATGAATGACGGCGCCACACCAAATGACACCACATCCGACAATGAGTCCAACTCACCACCGATAGGTGACTTGGCATCGAGGGTGCGAGCCGCAAAACCGTCTAGGAAATCGAAGATGGCGGCGATAAATATCATCGCGGAAGCCCATAAAAGATGGTTGTTGCAAGTGAAAAGTATTGACACACAGCCACTTAAAAGGTTGCAGCATGTGATGGTGTTCGGGATATGTTTTCTGATTGACATGGCCGTTAAATTTTTGCAAAAATAATAATTAATTTTTAAGTACAATAAATCAATATATTTTTTAATTTTGCAACCCCAAAATAACTGGTAAAAAATCATGAAGACAAAAACTTTGAAACTGGCGGTTTTGCTGGCGGTTTGCCTGGTATCGATCAATGTGGTCGCACAGCAGACACTATCATTACAGAACTGTCGTGACATGGCTCTTGAAAACAACAATAACATCAAGATCCATGAGGAAAAGGTGAAAATGGCCGATTACGACAAAAAAATCGCGTTTTCGAACTACCTGCCGAAGATTTCAGCAGAGGGCTCCTACATGTATAACGAGAAGGCGATCCAACTGTTGAGCGACGACAAGATCAACGCTATCAACACCATGGGCTCGGCTATTCAAGGTGATATCAACGGTCACATCGACCCTATCATCCAGTCGCTGATGGAGAACCCTTATATGTCATATATCATCACCCACAGTGAGACAATCCAAAACCTTATCAACAACATGCACCACATTGGGGTACTTGAGGCTCTCGACGCAATCGGACAGGAGATTACCAAGGAATTTTACCTCGACACACACAACGTGTACGCTGGTATGATAACGGTGCAGGAGCCTGTTTACGCTGGTGGTAAGATTCGCGCCTACAACAAGATGGCACGCTACGCACAGGATCTCGCCCAGATGCAGCTCACCACCGAACAACAGGAGGTGATTGTCGCCACCGACAAGGCCTACTGGCAGATCGTATCGCTGGCAAACAAAGAGAAACTCACCGAAAACTACGTTGAGCTGCTTCGCACCATGTCTGACAACGTGGAGAAGCTCGTGGCTGAGGGTATGGCAACCAACGCCGACAAACTCTCGGTTAAGGTGAAACTCAATGATGGCGAGCTCACACTGATAAAGGTGAAAAACGGTCTCGCACTCTCCAAGATGCTGCTCTGCCAGAGTATAGGCCTACCTCTCGACAGCGAGATAACGCTTGAAGACGAGGAACTTGACGATGTGGTCGTGCCCACATACGAAAACGAATACACCGAAGAATACATCATGGACAACCGTCCGGAGCTGCAGAGCCTGAAACTCGCTACACAGATCTACGACAAGAAGGTGAACATCGCCCGTTCCGATTTCTTGCCGACGGTGGCTGTCTTCGGAAATTATATCGTGACCAACCCTTCGTGTTTCAACGGCTTCGAGAACAAGTTCCGCGGCATGTACAATGTGGGTGTTGTCGCTAAGGTGCCGCTGTTCCACTTCGGCGAAGGCTACAACAAAGTCCAAAAGGCAAAGTCGGAGGCCACAATCTACAAGTTGCAGCTCGAAGACACCAAAGAACTGGTGATGCTTCAGGTGAGCCAGTATGAGAAACAGATAAAAGAGGCCGAACAACGTCTGCAGATGACCACCGAGAAGATGTCGGATGCAGAGGAAAACCTGCGCATGGCGACGGTCGGCTTCAATGAGGGAATGATTCCTTCATCGACACTCGAAGCGGCCCAGACATCGTGGATTCAGGCACATTCGGAGTACATCGACGCAAAAATCGATGTCATCATGGCAAATACATATCTTAAAAAAGCAGTTGGAAACTTGCAATAGTTTAGAGTTTAAAGTCAGTTTATAAGTTTTGAAGTTTAAAGTATTAAGTTTATAAAATTATGGCAACAGAAAAAACACAAAGAATAAACACATTCATCGCATTGGTGGTGTTGGGATTGGTTATCGCAACCGTATGTGTCATCGGCTCAATCACTTATGGCAAGACAAATGAAATCATGCAGGGCCAGATGGAGGCTACGGAATACCGTATCTCTAGCAAGGTCCCGGGCAGAATCCTGGAATTCAGAGTCAAAGAAGGCGACAAGGTGAAGGCTGGCGACACTCTGGCTATCATCGAGGCACCAGAAGTCATGGCAAAGAAAGCTCAGGCCGAGGCAGTGCAGACCGCCGCTGTGGCATTGAACGACAAAGCTGAGGCAGGCGCTCGCGAGGAACAGATTCAAGGTGCTTACGAACTCTGGCAGAAAGCCAAAGTGAACCGCGACATTTGGGAGAAATCGTTCAACCGTGTGTCGAACCTCTTTAAGGAAGGCGTGGTTAGCGAGCAGAAATACGACGAGACCAAGGCTCAGTATGACGCTGCCATCGCTACCGAGAAAGCCGCTAAGTCACAGTACGACATGGCTGTGAAGGGCGCACAGAAAGAAGACAAGGAGATGGCCGCCGCCAAGGTGCAACAGGCTAAAGGCGTGGTGGCAGAGGTCGACTCATACATCCACGAGACATTCCTGCTGGCATACGCCGATGGCGAGGTGACAGACATCTTCCCACATATCGGAGAACTTGTAGGCACTGGCGCTCCTATCATGAACATCGCAATGATGGATGACATGTGGGCAACCTTCAACGTGCGCGAGGATCATCTCAGCAAGCTCCCTATTGGAAGCCGTTTCACAGCTGAGTTCCCTGCATTGGGCGGAGCATCTGTCATCATGGAAGTCAACTATATGAAAGACCGTGGCGACTATGCCGCGTGGAAAGCCACAAAGCAGACCGGACAATACGACCTCAAGACCTTCGAGGTGCGTGCCGTGCCAGTGACAGTTATAAATGGCTTGAGACCAGGCATGACTGTGATTTACAGAATCGGTGAGGAGAAAAAATGAATAAAGGATTCTATCAGATAATATCTATCGCCAAACGTGAGGTGAAACGCATACTCTCGCGAGGCCTCTACACCTTCTGCATGGTGCTGGCGCCCGTCATGGCGTTCCTGTTTTTCACCACGCTGATGGGTGAGGGACTCCCTGCCGAGCTGCCTGCCGGTGTCGTCGACGAAGACAACACCGCCACCACACGTGAGGTGATACGTAACCTCGACGCATTCCAGCAGACCAACATTATCGAGCATTATCCCGACTTCATGTCGGCGCGCAAGGCGATGCAGCAGGGCAAGATTTACTCGTTCTACTACATCCCGGCAGGCACTACGCAGCTGGCGATAAGCGGCAAACAGCCTGTCGTGTCGTTCTACACGGCGGCTTCGTATCTGATACCTGGCTCACTGGCGTATCGCGACATGAAGATGATGTCGGAATATGCCTCTGGAGGCGTCGGAAGAGCTACCTTATATGCCCGTGGTTACACCGAAGACCAGGCTATGGCGGTGCTCCAGCCTATCAAGATGGAGATGCACGCTGTCAACAACCCGAGTCTTAATTATTCTGTCTACCTCAGCAATACCATCCTTCCGGGAATCCTCATGCTGCTCATCATGCAGGTTGTGATATACTCGATTTACGTCGAGATGAAGGAAGAGACGGCTCAACAATGGCTCGCCATGGCCGACAACGATATCGTCAAGGCGTTGATTGGCAAGCTGTTGCCGCAGATTGTGACGTGGACCTTGATGGGTCTGTTATGTCTGTTTATGCTCTATGGCGTGTGGCGCTTCCCACTCAACAATGGAATCTGGCCGATGTTGCTCGACATGTTCTTGCTCATCAACGCCTCGCTGGCGCTCGGCGTCTTCTTCTGCGGTCTCGTCCCGTCACTGCGCTGGGCGTTGAGTCTCGCCACACTGTGGGGTGTGCTCTCGTTCCCGATATCGGGATTTTCATTCCCACATTGGGCTTTTCCTGCCACATTGAAAGGACTGGCATGGCTGTTCCCGTTACGTCATTACTTCCTGATATATGTCGACCAGGCTCTGAACGGACTGCCTCTGCATTATTCGTGGCTAAACATCGCGATAATGCTGGCATTCTGGGCTTTGCCGATAATGCTTTTGGGACGTCTGAGAAAATTCTTGTTGGAATACCATTATACGCATTAAACTGTTGATTATGAAATGGTTAAGAAATATAATAGAAGTCTGGGCGTATGAGATGAAGTGCGCGTTGTTCGACGAGGGCGTTATCGTCTTCTTCGTCATCGTGCCGTTCCTGTACCCGCTTCTTTATGCATATCTCTATAATAATGAAAGCGTCAGGGAGGTAGCTGCGGTGGTTGTCGACAACAGCCATTCGCAGCTCAGCCGCGAGTTTGTGCGCCGTGTGGATGCCACTGGCGACGTGGATATCGTCTCATATTGCCAGGATATGGAAGAGGCTAAGGAGATGATACATCAACGTGAGGCTTACGGCCTGATTTACATACCGAAAGACTTTGCGAAAGATGTGGCGGAGCACCGCCAGACCACGGTGGAACTCTACTCCGACATGAGCGGAATACTTTATTACAAAGCCGTTTTGAGCAGCTGCACCGAGGTGTCGCTCGAGATGAACAAAGAAATAAAGGCGCAGCTTATACCAGGAGCTACTGAACAGCAGATTTCGGCGTTTCAGTACCCGATTGAGTATCAATATGTTCCGATGTTCAACACACAGAGCGGTTTCTGTACATTCATCATCCCGGCTGTGTTGATGATGATCATCCAGCAGACCATGGTGCTTGGCGTGGGTATGATGGCAGGCGAGGAGCGCGAGAAAGTGCGCAAACACATCGCCGAGCCACATATCATTGGCAAGAATCCAAGCGAGATACTCCTCGGTAAGTCGACGGTGATATTCACCATCTACGTCATCGTGGCGGTGTATCTCGTGTGCATAGTGCCTATGCTGTTCAACCTCATTCATATCTGGCGTTGGCAGACGCTGCTGGCGTTTATGGTGCCTTTCATCACGGCATGTGTGTTCTTCAGCATATCAATCTCATCAATAGCACACGATAGGGAGTCATTTATCATTATGTTTGTGTTCCTGTCTATCCCGTTGCTGTTCGCTAGCGGCATCTCCTGGCCATCAAGCAACATACCGATATTCTGGAAAGGCTTCTCGTGGCTCTTCCCGTCGACGTTTGGAGTAAACGGATATGTGAGAATCACTGAGATGGGAGCCACCCTCGAAGACGTGCAGTATGAGTTCAATGCCTTGTGGATTCAGACATTTGTGTACGGCGCCATCTCGTATCTCGTCTATAAACGAACCTACGGCAAACAATTGTGGGCCTAATGACGATTTTTTTATGAATTTTAACAAAAAGTTGTATTTTTGCAATTTGTATTAATTGCGAAATATGTGGAATAAAATCGCCGACTATATAATGAATCACAGGGTGTTGAACCTCGTGATTGCCTCTGTTTTACTGATATTTCTGGGTGTGAAGGCCTTCAGCATCAGGATGGGCCACAACTTGGCAAATACATTGCCTGACACCGACTCTACCATGGTGGTGTACCGCCAATTTCTTGACAAATACGGCCCCGACGGTCGCGCCATCTTCATCGGGATGGTCGACGAAAAGCTTTTCGACCTGCCTAATTTTCAGGATTATTACGACCTTAACGAGAATATAAGGAAAATCGAAGGAGTGACCGAATGTCTCTCTGTCACAAGGGTTTACAATATTGTAAAAAACGACAGCATCAAGAAATTCCAGCTCTCTCATGTGGTAGGGCGCCGTCCGCAAACACAAAAAGAGGTCGACTCGATAAAAAGCGTCATAGAGAGCCTAGCGATGTACGACGGGCTACTTTTCAACACCGAGACGCATTCCACTATGATGCTCGTCACACTCGATGATGAGCACGCTAACAGCAATCTGCGTAAAGAGACAACCGACGCATTGTCAATACTTTTGAACGACTACAGTACACGGCATGGCATCGAGATGCACATCTCGGGCATGCCTTACATCCGTGAGGTTACCACCCAAAAAATGCTGAAAGAGATTGTGGGCTTCACCTTCCTCTCCATCGTGGTGGCGGGATTGATACTCTATCTCTTCTTCCGCTCGTGGCGTCCGCTGGTGTCGGTGATGGCAATCGTCTTGTTGTCAGTGGTTTACATGTTCGGAATAATGGCGCTATTGGACTTCGACGTCACCATCCTGACAGGCGTTCTGCCTCCGTTGTTGATCATTATAGGCGTGGAGAACTCCATCTTCATGCTCAACAAATATCATCGCGAGTTCGAAATCTGCCACGACAAGATTCAGGCCCTGAAAAACGTGATAGTGCGTATCGGACCAGCCAACCTTCTCACCAACACCACCACGGCGGTGAGTTTTGCCTCGTTCATCATCACACGCAACGCACTTCTGGTGCCGTTTGGCATACTTGCAAGTATCTGTATCATGCTCACTTACGTGATGACGATGGTGCTGCTGCCTACATTCTTCAGCTATCAGAAGAAACCTGAAGGCAAGATGGTCAACTACATGAACAACCCGCGCATCAACTATATCATGGACAAGATCTCGGTCTTCGTGCTGGGTAAGAAACGCGTTATCTTCGCGGTGCTGGCCGTACTTATGCTGGTTTGTGTGATAGGTGCCACCCGCATCACCACATCGGGCCGTGTGGTCGACGACATCGCCAAGAGCGACAAACTCTACAAGGACATCATGTTTTTCGAGGAAAACGTGGGCGGCGTGATGCCTTTCGAGATCTCCATCGATACCCGCAAGCCCAAAGGTATCATGAATGCGCAATTTATCAGAAAAGTGCAGCAGCTGGAGGATACCTTGGCACTTTACCCTGAGTTCAGCGAGCCTCTGAGCATCGCCGAGGTGGTGAAATTTGCCCGCCAAGGCTTCTATAACGGAAAACGCGAGCAGTTCAAGATACCGAGCAACAATGAGTTCGGCTTCATCATGAAATACATGCCTGAGACCAAAGGCGGCGAGATGCCGGCCATTGTCACACAATACATGGACAAGGAGATGCAGTGCACACGCGTCTCGGTGCAGATGGCCAACGTGACGACCCCTGAGATCGACGCCATAAGCCGCTCGCTGCAACCGCAAATCGACCAAATCTTCCCGAAGGAGAAATACGACGTGGTGATGACGGGCAGTGCCATGGTGACACTCCAAGGCACCAACTATCTGATTGTCAACCTGTCGCACTCGCTCTTCCTCGCTTTCATCGTCATCGCACTGCTCATGGCGGTCACTTTCCATAAGTTCAAGATGGTGATTATCTCGTTGATACCCAACCTGATACCGTTGCTTTTCACCGCCGGCGTGATGGGCTTTTGCGGCATCCCGCTTAAGATGTCTACGATATTGGTGTTCAGCATCGCACTCGGCATCAGCGTCGACAACACCATCCATTACCTCGCGAGGTACCGTTTGCAGATGAAGATGAACGACAACGACATCAAGAAATCGGTGATGGCGGCCATACAGGAGACAGGTCCGAGCATGATTTACTCGGCTAGCATCCTCATCTGCGGCTTCCTGATCTTCGCCTTCTCATCGTTCGGCGGAACCAAGATAGTGGGATTCCTAGTGCCGTTTACCTTGCTCGTTGCATTGATTACCAATATCTTAGTGCTTCCAGCCTTAGTTTTGACATTTTATAGAAAAAAGATATGACATCGGTTGAAAAAATTCAGGAAAAGATAACTCAATTTATTGAGAATCAAGATTTTATGGGGACTCCTAGCGAGTTGTACGCTCCAATAGACTACACCATGCATCAGAAAGGCAAACGTATGCGTCCGACCTTGGCGTTGCTGTCGTGCGAGATGTTTGGCGGCGATATCGACGAATGCCTCAAACCGGCTGTGGCTGCTGAGATCTTCCATAACTTCACCCTGATTCACGACGACATCATGGACGAGGCTCCGCTGCGTCGTGGCTTGGAGACCGTTTATCACAAATGGAACTCCAACATCGCACTGCTCTCGGGCGACACCATGCTCATCAAGGCGTTCATTTATGCGTTGGGCACCAATAAGGCCTATTCGCAGGCTATCTTAGCTGAGCTATGCAAGGTGGCTCTGGAGGTGTGCGAAGGACAACAGTACGACCTCAATTTCGAGACCCGCGACGATGTTACATTAGATGAATACATCGAGATGATTCGCCTGAAAACAGCCGTTTTGCTGGGCTCTGTACTGAAAATAGGCGCTATAGTGGCAGGTGCCGGCGAGGCCGATATGAAGGCCGTTTACGACTTCGGCATTGACCTCGGCATAGCGTTCCAGTTACAAGACGATTTGTTTGATTGCTACGGCGACGTCAAGATCTTCGGTAAGATGCCAGGCGGCGATATAGCCGACAACAAGAAGACATATCTCTATCTGAAAGCCCTTGAACTCGCTTCCGCAGAAGATAAAAAACGTCTCGAAAGCTATTTCTCAATGCCAAAGGGCCGTGACGACCAGAAAATGCAGGCTGTTTTGGACATCTTTGCGAAGTATCACGTAAATGAAATAGTCACCGACGTGATGACGCAATATTACGAAAATTCATTAAAACATCTTGATAAGATAGATGTTCCGGAAGATAAGAAGGTGATGCTGAGAAACTACGCTGATTATCTTTATAATAGGATAAAATAACGTTTGTTTACGGCATAAAGAAACAGCTGTCGCCGTAGCTCAGGAAGCGGAAACCGTGGTCGAGGGCGAACTGGTACGCCTCTTTCCATTTGTCACCGATGAGGGCTGAAACAAGCAGCAACAACGTGCTCTTCGGCTGGTGGAAGTTGGTGATGAGCGCCTTCGTGATCATGATAGGGCAGGAGGGGGCTATCATCAAAGCCGTGGTGGCATGCAAGGCATCCAAATGATGCATGTCGAGGTATTTTAAAATCGCCTCGAGACTCTTTTTCGCAGAAGGCAACGATGTCCTGTCCTGATACGGAAACCATTGATTTAAATGGATATTGCGTTCCTCATAACCTTGCTCGAGAAGCATCATTCCAATCCAATATACCGACTCGATTGTACGCATACTTGTAGTGCCAACGGGTATGATGGTCCTGTCGATATTATCTCTCAGATGCTCAATGGTTTGGCGCTTCACGATGATGGATTCCGAATGCATCTCGTGTTCACCTATGGTGTCGGTGGCAACTGGTCGGAACGTGCCCGCTCCCACATGTAGTGTCACTTCTTCGATGGTGTGTCCCATCTCTTTTAGCTTGGCTATCAACGGCTTAGTGAGATGCAACGATGCAGTAGGGGCTGCCACTGAGCCCTCGTATTTAGCGAACACGGTTTGATAACGCTCTCTGTCGCTCGGCTCCGCCTCGCGGTGCAGGTACGGTGGCAAGGGTATCTCTCCCGCCGCTTCGAGCACGTCAGCAAACGAGATCTCTGCAGGCTCCCACGAGAACCTTACCAATGAATATGCGTCGTTTTTTTCGATACGTTCGGCATTCAATTGCATGGCTATCCCTCTGATTGTCAGCGACATAGTGAGCGAGCCTTCTTTCCAGCGGCGGGAGTTGCCCACCAGACAGTGCCACTCAACTGGTGAACTCGCAGAGAATGCCAGCTGGTAGTCACCGTTGCCTGTCACAGGCTCCAGACAAAATATTTCGATGGCGGCTCCGGATTCCTTCACAAACTGCAGTCGCGCGCGCACCACCTTGGTCTCGTTGAACACCAAAACGGATCTCTCTGGCAGGTATTCGCCGATGCTTCTGAAATGGTCCTCGCTTATATTATTGTCTTTCAACACCAATAGCTTCGACGCATCTCTTTCCGGCAGCGGATATTTCGCAATCCTCTCATCTGGCAGCGGATAGTCGTACTCCGCGATATTTATATTTTGAACGTTTGAAATCAATGTCAATCTTCTCCTTTTAATTTATCAAGAATTCGGCGGTCTTTCTTCGTTGGACGGCCTGCACCACGGTCTCTGTATTCAGCTTTATATGCATGCATGAACTCGATGCGCTCGTATTCCTCCGTCGGTGTGCGGTCGATGTAGATGTTCGGCACGTCTTTTGGTGACACACGGCTCTTCGGGATGCTCAGCACCTCCACGACCTTGTGCAACTGACCGAGCTGCACGGCAATCACCTCGCCGACCTTAACATCGTGCGAGGGCTTCATCGACACCTCGTTGACCTTAACCTTGCCGCCCTTGCAGGCATCAGCAGCCAGCGTCCGGGTCTTGAAAAGCCTCGCGCACCAAAGCCATTTGTCGATTCTAAGTTCATCCATATTATTCAGTTTTCGTCATTTCGAGCGGAACGTAACGAAGTGGAGTGTAGTCGAGAAATCTTTTGTATTCGTTAACAATCGAATGATTTCGTTAAACAAGGATTTCTCCATTACGTTTCATTTCATTTCACTTCAGTCGAAATGACAAATTGGCTATTTCTCTCTGAAAAACAATTGTATCGGCACACCATGGAAGTCCCAGATGCTCCTGATTTTGTTCTCCAAGAATCGCACGTAGTTGTCCTTCACATCCTTCGGCAGGTTGCAGAAGAAAATGAACTGCGGAGTAGGACTCTTCAACTGTGTTATGTATTTGATTTTCAGATATCTACCACGTGATGCAATCTGTGGAGGCTGACTGTTGATGATCTCCAGCATGGTGTCGTTCAACTCGCGTACCGGCACCTTTCTCTCACGGTTTTCATATACCTTATGTGCCATTTCGAGCACCTTGAAAGTCCTCTGTCTGTTGATTGCCGAGGTGAAGATAATCGGATAGTCCACAAAAGGAGCTGTCCTCTCGCGAATCAAGTTTTCGAAGGCGAGGTGTGTGTTGCTGTCTTTTTCCACTAGATCCCATTTGTTTACCACCAAAACAAGGCCTTTCTTGTTGCGCTCGATGAGTCTCAAGATGTTCATATCTTGCGAGTCAAAGCCTTCAGTGGCGTCGATAATCAAGATTGCCACGTCACATTCCTCGATGGCTCTTATGGAACGCATCACCGAGTAAAACTCGATGTTTTCATACACCTTGCTCTTCTTGCGCAATCCTGCGGTATCCACCAGCATGAAGTCCATGCCGAAGGCGTTGAAATGCGTGTTGTTGCTGTCTCTCGTCGTTCCAGCAATATCTGTCACGATATTTCTTTCTTGACCCAAAAATGCATTGATCATCGATGACTTACCCACATTCGGGCGGCCTACCAATGCGAATTTCGGCAAATCCGAATAATCCTCAGTTGTGTCGCTTGGCAGATATTTCACCACCTCGTCGAGCAGCTCGCCTGTGCCAGTGCCTGTCATGGCCGAGAACGGGAATATCTCACCCAGTCCGAGGGCGTAGAACTCTGCCGCCTCGCCGAACTTGCTCGGGATGTCGGTCTTGTTGACTGCCAATATCACTTTTTTCTTGCATTTGCGCAAAATTAAAGCCACGTCTTCATCCAACACATGTACTCCTGCCTGTCCGTCAACCACGAAGATGATGACGTCGGCCTCGTCGATGGCCAAATCTACTTGTTTTCTAATCTCTTCTTCAAAAATGTCGTCCGAGCCGACCACATAGCCTCCTGTGTCGATCACTGTGAACGCCTTGCCGTTCCAGTCGCTATGTCCGTAATGGCGGTCGCGTGTCACGCCGCTGCTTTCCTCCACAATGGCCTGGCGCTTCTGCACCAAACGGTTGAATAACGTCGATTTTCCGACGTTCGGTCTTCCAACTATTGCAACTATATTACTCATCTCAACTCAATTATCAATTGTCAATTATCAATTATCAATTCATTACGCCTCATACCCGAAATGCTTCAGCTCCTCCTCATTGTCACGCCAATCTTTATCGACTTTCACTCTCAAATCGAGGAAAATCTTCTTTCCGGTGAACTCCTCGATGTCGGCGCGTGACTGTATTCCGACTTTTTTGATG
This sequence comes from Bacteroidales bacterium, assembly GCA_017645275.1. GTDB lineage: Bacteria > Bacteroidota > Bacteroidia > Bacteroidales > F082 > Limimorpha. Next base: position 44,121 of record JAGCPH010000046.1, read on the forward strand.
GCTGAACCGCCTTTACCTATTAATATGGCCTTCTGCGACTCGCGCGATGCGAAAATCGTCGCCTTGATGTTGATAAGCTTCTGGCTTTCCTCGTATGCATCCACCACAACCTCAACGCTGTAAGGGATTTCCTGCTGGTAATTCAACAGTATCTTCTCACGGATGATCTCCGTTACGAAGAAACGCATCGAGCGGTCGGTGAGCTCGTCTTTCGGGAAATATGGCGGACAGACGGGCAGCTTCTCTATGATGCTCTCGAGCACAAACTGTATGTTGGCCTGATGCATAGCCGAGATAGGGAAGACTGTTGCTGTTGGCAGCGTCTCATGCCAGAATGCCACCGCTTTCTCCACCTCTTCCTGCGTCGAGAGGTCTATTTTATTTAACAAAACGAACACCGGCACCTCCATTTTCTTGATGCGTTCGATGGTGTCATCGTCGGTTTTCTTGTCGGTGATGTCGACCACATACAGTATCAGATCGGCGTCGATAAACGCCACGTTGATATACTGATTCATGATTTCGTGCATCTTGTAGGCGGGATTTTTTATGATTCCAGGGGTGTCGCTGAACACTATCTGGAAGTCGTCGCCGTTCACAATGCCCAAAATACGGTGTCGTGTGGTCTGCGCTTTCGACGTGATGATGCTTATTTTTTCGCCCACCAAATCGTTCATAAGCGTTGATTTTCCGACGTTTGGCTTGCCAATTATGTTGACGTAACCTGCTTTATGATCCATATTTTTCAAATATTTCTAAAATTTTTTCAAAAAACTCTTGACACGAGCTAAAAAATGTTGTATTTTTGCAGCCCAAATCACGATGCGGGGTGGAGCAGTCCGGTAGCTCGTTGGGCTCATAACCCAAAGGTCGGTGGTTCAAATCCGCCCCCCGCTACTAAAGGAGGTCAAAAGGCCTCCTTTTTTATTTTATCTTCGTCTCAGCCGCCATCAACACCTCATCAGTATTATAATCGCTGATAAAAGCCACAATATAGAAGTTCTCGGCATTGTATTCGTCGCTCACCGTGAACTTCATGTTGGTGATGATGTTTGTTCCTACTGTTATGTTTTCGCCGTCGCCATTCAGCACTCTGCCCCATGTCTGTCCGTCGGCAGCACCACGGAACACATGACGATGGTTGTAGTCTTCAATTACGCCATCAGGTGTGGTCTGCTTGCCCACGATGTTGTCTTCCATCATGCAGATGGTAAGACGCACGTTGTTGCTCTCGATGGTCTGCAAAAACTTCGAGTGAACGCTGATCTGCAACGTCCTGTCGGAATCGAAATAGTTGGTTTTCACGATGAGTCTGACAGGTGCTTCCGCTCCCATGTAGCTGTTGACAGCTGTAGTCCATTGTGCTGCTCCGAGCACGCCACCGGTGCGGTTCACCAGGCCGCTCGGATATGCCCCGATGTTGAAATCAGTGTTCCACTCATGTCCGTCGTCGGTTCTGAAATCCGGGAAACCGCCGGCAGGGTTCTGTAATGGGGTCTTCGGATGCACTCCAAGCACCACCAGATGGCTTCCGTACTGCTCCTGCAGCTGTTGCGCTATCTCGGCAGCCGCCGGACAGTTATTGCATTTCACGCCAGTGTAGTCTTCAAGAAGAGTTACTCTCTTGCCGTCGAAATTGGCGGTGTCAGCTGCCGTCAATTCCAACGTGTCGCTCTCTTCATATATGGCTTCGACGATATAAGGCTCTTTCAACTTATCGCACGACATCATTCCGAGAATGACTGCCGCTGTTGCTAATAATAATGATATTCTTTTCATATTTTTATTTTTTGTTGAGACGCACGGCCGTGCGTCTCTCCTTTAGAATGACGTTGTAATTGTTAATGAAATACCACTTGATGCCGGCACTGTGCGGCAGACTCCTCCCACGCAGACCAAGCCCTCGCTCTGACGGCCTCCGCTGATGGCGATACGCGTCTGATCCTTGATGTAGCCAAACGAACCGGTGATGTAATGGTCGCGGTTGTCGGCGATAGGGTTGCCGTAGTTGTACTTGTCGGCCACCGAGATGAACCACTTCGGCGCGATGGTGTATTCGAGCAGGAACGCAAACCAGTTACCGCGTTTCTTGTAGTAGTCGGCATGGGTCATGTCGATGGTCTCGTTAGGACCGACATTGTCCCACATGTGCTGCAACTCCAAGCGGATGCTGTTCTTCCTGTTGATCTTATAAATCACCTCGCCGAATGCGAAATTGGCGTTAACAGCCTCTGCACCTGGATGATTCTCAATGGTTTCCATGTCGTAATATAGGTTGATATACATCAAGGTGAGATGCCATTTTGCGTTGATCTTCTTCTCGATCTCGAAATTCAGGTCACGATAGAACATACGGTCGCCGATGGCGAAGAAATTCGAGTTATAACCTTTTGTTCCTGGCTGGTTTATCATCTTAACGCCGTCCACCATGATAGAGTCACGCTTGATGTCGTTTACCTGGCTGTAGTTGAATGCCAGCTTGGTGCCGTATTTTCCGCCGAGTGCCGTGTTCTTCGGGATGGTGTAGTTCACCTGGAACTGTACGCCCATCTCGCCGAGCGGCTGGGTGGCATATGAGAACATCGAAGGCAGACTGTGCGTATGCGTATAATTCAGTGGTGGAATGAAGTTGATGTCGAGGTCGTTCTGTGTGGCGAGACGGTTCGACTTGAAACTCATGTTGTCGACGCGTTTCACCTGCAGCACCATGCCCAAGCCTTTCTGTGAATACGACAGCGATGCCAGCAATTCCTGACCATCACGGTAGATGAAGTTGTTGAAAAACGACGGGTCGTTGATCTTGCGTGCGTATTCAGCCGACAATGCGAAGCGGCCGTAGCCGAGGTTGAATCGTCCGGCGTACGATGCCACGTTTTGAGGCATGATAAGCTCGTCCTGACCCACTACAAGACTCTGATCTGCTTCATATTTGCTGACGAAGCTTGCGCCCAAAGTTGCGTGTAACTTGCTGTCGTTCATTGAGCTGATGCTCTGGTTGAGGTCCCACTCGCCATCGACGCCGCGCACGAGGCCTCTCTCTTCAGAGGCAGGTACATCGTTGCCGTAGCCAGCCCAGTAGAAACGCTGTTTTCCGTACAATCCCTTGATGGTGACGCCATTCCAAGGACGGAACACTGCGCGGATGCCTCTCAAGGCGTTGTCGAAGCCGAGAGTCCATTCCTCGTAGCTCCTGAATACCAATCCGTTACCGAACTGGTCGTATATGTCGCCCACGGTCACTCCGATGGTGCCGTCGTCGTATGTGGCGAAGTAGTTGGCGATGCCCATGCCGTCGACTCTCATGTCGAAGCCCGACATCGGGGTCACCTGGTAAGCCTCGAAGCGCATACCTGCGGTGAAGTCGCCGAGTTGGTACTGTATCTTGCCGAAGCCGTAGGCGCCGAACTCATTGCCGTTGATGTCCTCCTCGGTGATGCCGATGCCTTTGTCGGCCCAGTAGTAGTTGCCGTCCATCTGGAAGTTGCCGCTGACCTTCGATTTCTTCAGGAAATCCTGGCCATATACAGCGGTGATACCCAGAAGGAAAACAATTAATAATGATAATTTTTTCATGTTTGATTCTTTTATTCGTGAGATTTCTCCACTCCGCTTCGCTTCGGTCGAAATGACGATAGGAGAAAAACTTTAAACTCTAAACTCTAAACTCTAAACTTTAAAACTACTCTAAACTCTACACTCTCAACTCTAAACTATTTAGAAATCTTAATGATTTCCTGATATAAATCCTCTTCCCCTCCATCAAGATAACCTGTGTGCTGCCACACAATCTTGCCGTCGCCGTCAAACAGGAAGGTGTGAGGCGGGTTGTTGACGTTCATGGCGCGTTTCAGCTCGCCGTTAGGGTCGAGAAGTATCTCGAAAGGCCAGCCCTTGCCGTCGACAAACGGTTTGATTTTGGCTGTCGAACGGGCGTCGTCGATTGAAACCGAGAAGATCTTCACGCCGGTTTCCTCTACCCAGTCGTCGTAAACGTCTGACAATGCGTTGTGTTCCTTCACGCAAGGACCGCACCAGGTGGCCCAGAATGTCATCACAAACGGCTTGCCGTCGTTGTTCAACTCAGCGATGTTAATTGACTCACCATCAAGGTTTTTCAATGTGATATTCGGCAAATCTGATTTGTTTTGGGCGCTCAGGCCGAAAAACATAAAGCCGAAAAGCAGGAAAGCAAATAGTTTTTTCATGATATGAATTTTAAATGTTATACAATATATGTTTCTAATATCTTACAGTCTTCTAACGCTTTGATTTCCAATTTGTTGATGACGTTTGGCACCAATATGCACTCGCCGATATTGACAATCTCTTCGCCGTCGTCGTATTTCAGGGTGAAACTGCCGCCAACGCTCATCAGGATGACGAATGAGTCGAGTTCAGAGTAGTCTTTCGCTAACGCCATGCCTTTTTCAAGGTTGATGAAATTGGTAGTGAAATAAGGGCATTCCACCATCTTGACAGTAGCGTCTTTCTTGTCGCGCTCGTACTCGGTACGGTAGCTGTCCTCGTGCTTGTAATTCAAGGTGAACAGCGACTGCGGAATGTGAAGTTCGCGGTACATGCCGTGCTGGTCGATGCGGTCCCAGTCGTACACACGATAGGTGGTGTCGCTGGTCTGCTGTATCTCCATCACCATGCAGCCCGGACCTAAGGCGTGAATCCTTCTCGCCGGGATGAAAAACACCTCGCCGTCGCTAACCTTCTCATAGTTAAGCACTTCCGATATCTTCTTGTCGTAAATGAGTTTCTCTACTTCCGCCTTTGTCACCTCGCGGTTGAAGCCACTGACGAGTTCAGCGTCTTTGTCGGCGTGCATCACATACCACATCTCGGTCTTGCCGTTCTCGAGGCCGATCTTTTGAGCAATCTCATCGTCGGGATGCACCTGCACCGACAGCCATGTCAGCGGGTCTATCACCTTGATTAACAATGGGAAAGTCTCGCCGTAGCGGTCGAAAACGTTGTCGCCTACAAGGTCGCCCATGAATGTCTCCACGAGGTCGTTGAGCTCGTCGCCTTCAAACTGGCCGTTCGCCACCACGCTGTTTTGGCCTTCCACACCCGACAGCAGCCACATCTCGCCACAGTTCATCAGCTTGCCGAAGTCCTTGTGCAGCAATGTCTTAACGTTCTGTCCGCCCCATATCTTCTCGAGGAAAATAGGCTTAAACTTCAAAGGATATAACACACTCATTTCTAAAAATATAGTCTAATCCAAACTGCAAAAATACAAAAAAGTTGGAAATCAGGAGTTAGAAGTTAGAAGTTTTTTGATTTTTCCACATGTACAGCTGAATTAGCCTGTAAATTACATTCGTTAGGATATAATTTAGGTAAATTTTCAAATTTTTACATTATTTCTGATGTAATTTAAAAATATTTTGTATTTTTGCAGCCGAAAGGATATATTTTTATGAAAAAAACATTGTTGACCGACACAATAAAACAGCTCAGGAAACAGTATGGGCTTACACAAGAGCAACTTGCATTGAAATCGGGAGTGGGACTGAATTTTGTGAGGGAAATGGAGCAAGGCAAGCCTACGGTGCGACTTGACAAAGTGAATCAGGTGCTTAATTTGTTCAATTATGAGATGGCGCCGATGCCAAGAAAGGATGACAGATGAAAAGCGCGTTGATATATTTTAAAGATAGTCTTGCCGGCAGGCTTTCCGAAACAGACGAAGGTTTTGTTTTTCAATATGATGCGGTATATCTAAAATCAGACGAAGCTCAGCCTATAAGTCTCACTTTGCCATTACAGACAGAAGTATACGAAAGTCCTGTTCTGTTTCCGTTTTTCGATGGTTTGATACCTGAAGGATGGCTGTTGGATGTGGCATTGCGAAACACCGACGTCAGCATCCTTGACAGGATGTCGCTGCTTTTGCTTTGCTGCAAAGACTGCATAGGTGCTGTGAGCGTTGTGCCTGAAAAAGAGGAGGTTAGCCATGTGTAAATGTTTATATTGCTATAAAGATCTGAACGAAGGCGAACATGATTTTCATGCCCGTTGCGCACGAAAATTCTTCGGAACAAATACCGTGCCGACGATGGATTATACTCGGAAAGACATGGATAGCCTTGCCGAACAAATCATACGTTCACAAACCACTTTGACTGGCGTTCAACCAAAGCTTTCGCTTAACCTTCAAAAACACGAAGGAAGCCAGAGATTGACTGTGGTCGGACTTTGGGGAGCGTATATCTTCAAACCTCAAACGGCAAACTATCAAGAATTACCCGAAAACGAGGATTTGACAATGCATCTTGCAGAAATTGCAGGCATAAATACTGCCAAACATTCCCTTATTCGTCTTGCCGACAACTCGTTAGGTTACCTTACACGCCGTATGGACCGTGATGAAAAAGGTGGCAAGTTAGCACTGGAAGACTTCTGCCAACTGACCGAACGTCAGACCGAATACAAATACCGTAGCTCATACGAGCAAGTTGCGAAAGCTATCACCAAATTTTCATCCGTACCGGGACTGGATTTAGTGAATTTTTACGAAATTGTGATGTTTTGCTGGCTAACAGGCAACAATGACATGCATCTGAAAAATTTCTCACTGCTTTCACATAAGAACGGTGATTATGAACTTTCGCCGGCATACGATTTGCTCAATGTCGCTATAGCTAATCCAAACGATAAAGAAGAGCTAGCTCTTACCCTTAATGGTAAAAAGAGCCGCATTACGAGCAACGACTTCGTGGAAGCTGCAGGAAAATCAGGTGTTTCAGAAGTAATCGTTAAGCGATTGCTTTCAAATTTTGAAAAATGCCTCCCTGCATGGATCCAAAAAATCGATGAGTCGTTTTTGTCTGCCGAGATGAAAGACAAGTATGTTGAGCTGATTTACGACAGGTTTGAAAATTTTATTACTTTTGCGGAATAAAAACTGAAACAATGAAAAACATCATAGAATTACGTCATTTATTGCATGAAAACGCCGAACTTTCGGGCAAGGAAGTCAAGACTAACGAGATTTTGAACTCTTTTTTGGAAAATCTGCACCCTGATGTGCATATCCGCAACATCGGAGGATACGGTATCGCCGTGATTTTCAAGGGAAAAGAGCCTGGAAAACGTGTCTTGATCCGTGGTGACATCGACGCTCTCAACATCCCTGAAGGCGACCGCCACTGCTCACACAGATGCGGCCACGACGGTCACGCCTCGATAATAGCGGGATTGGCACAACGTTTGAGCGAGAAACGCCCCGAAAAGGGCGAGATAGTGCTGCTTTTCCAGCCTGCCGAAGAAACGGGACAAGGTGCGAAACGAGTCATCGCCGACCCGCAGTTTGAGCAGATAAAACCAGACATGGCGTTTGCCTTGCATAACATCCCGGGCTATCCAAAAAACAAGATTTTGCTCCGAAAAGGCTGTTTCGCTGCCGGCTCGCTGGGCTTGAAACTGCTGTTCGATGGCGTCACTGCACATGCATCACAGCCTGAGACGGGGCATAGTCCGCAGCATGTCTTGTCGGCACTTCTCGACATTTTCGGCAAGAAAGCGGAGATGCTACGCGATGAGACACCTCTCACCATGATGACGATGACACATGCCGTGTTGGGCGAGGAGACCTTCGGTGTGGCACCTGCTCATGCCGAGATCTGGCTCACCCTGCGCTCGTTCGACAACGAGAAGCTGCAGCATCTCACCGCCGACGTGGTGCAGCTGTGCGCTATGGTTGCCGAGAAACAGGATTTCCAGTTCGGAAGCAGCATCCACGAGGCGTTTTCTGCTACCATGAACAACGACGAGGCAGTGCAGGCCGTTGAAAACGCTGCAAAGTCGTTAAACCTTGAGTGTCAATATCTTGAAGAGCCGTTCCGCTGGTCGGAGGACTTTGGTCGCTTCGCCGACATCTGCCCAATTGGCATGTTCGGACTCGGCTGCGGTGAGGATCATCTGCCACTGCATAACCCGGAGTATGTGTTTGAAGATGAAATTTTGGAAACAGGAATAAATGTTTTTGAGTCTTTAGTCTTTAGTCATTAGTTTTGTTTTTTTTTGACTAAAGTCTAAAAACTAACGACTAGCGACTAAAAAATTATTATTTTTGCAAAAAATTAACTGATGAAAAACATTTGTGTTTTTTGCGGAAGTAGCTGGGGTACCGACAAACGCTACGCTGAAGCTGCGGCGCGGCTTGGCGACGTTCTCGCCGACAACGACTGCACCTTGTATTATGGTGGTGGCAGCATCGGTCTGATGAACGTGATCGCCGACCGTATGCTCGCTCGCGGCAAGCGCGTCGTAGGCGTGATGCCTGATTTTCTGCTAGATCATGAGATTGGTCACAACGGAATCCAGAAGATGATACCTACCAAGACCATGGCTGAACGCAAGGAAATACTGATGCGCGAGTCGGACGCATTCATCGCCATGCCGGGCGGCTTCGGCACCATCGACGAGTTTTCGGAAGTGGTTGTCGCCGACCAACTCAGACTCATCGATAAGCCTATAGCTTTATATAACACATTGGGTTATTACGACGATTTGGTGAAATGGATGGAGCGTGGTATCAAAGAAGGCTTCGTACGTGGCGACCATCACAAAAACATCATCGTCACCGACGACCCGAAGGAGCTGTTCCAACGGCTGGAACAATATCATCCGGTCACGATGGAAAAATGGATTCATGATATTAAATTAGAAAACAAATGAATATAATTGGAATCACAGGAACTTTAGGTGCAGGTAAAGGCACTATTGTGGAATATCTGATTGAAAAGAAAGGTTATGTGCACTATTCGGTGCGCGCCTTCCTCGCTGAAGAGATAAAACGTCGTGGCATGGAAGTGAACCGCGACACTTTGACAATGGTAGCCAATGAGTTACGTGCCAACAACAGCCCTAGCTACATCGCTGAGCAGCTTTACGACCGTGCCTACAACAACGGCAAGGACGCTGTCATCGAGAGCATTCGCACCTCTGGCGAGATTGCAGCGCTGCGCTCAAAAGGCAACTTCCACTTGTTTGCCGTCGACGCCGACCGTAAAGTGCGTTATGAGCGTATCACCGAACGTAAAAGTGAAACAGACTCAGTGAGTTACGAGACATTCTGCGCCAACGAGGAACGTGAGATGAACAACGCTGACCCTAACAAACAGAACCTCGGCGAGTGCATCCACCAGGCTGACTATGTGTTCCAAAACAATGGCAGCATTGAAGACCTTCATAAAAAGGTGGAAGAGGTACTGCAAGATATTGAGAATCAGAAGTATAAACGTCCTTCGTGGGATGAATATTTCATGAATCTGGCCGACACCGTGGCTGAGCGTGCCACCTGCGACCGTGGTCGTAGCGGCTGTGTCATCGTGAAAGATCGTCAAATATTAGTGACAGGCTACGTCGGCTCGCCTCGCGGACTCCCGCATTGCGACGAGGTTGGACACCTGTTCCGTAAGATGATTCACGCTGATGGCCGTATCACCGAACATTGTGTAAGGACGGTACATGCCGAGCAGAACGCCATCGCACAGGCCGCCCGCAGAGGCATAGCCCTGGAAGGTGCTACCTTGTATTGCCGCATGACACCATGCCGTACCTGCGCGATGTTGATAATAAACTGTGGAATCGTGCGCGTGGTGTGCCAGCGCAAATATCATGACGGTGCCGAGTCGGAGGAGATGTTCCGCCAGGCTGGAATCAAGCTGGAATACGTGTACGACGAAGTGCAGACGTACGAGAGACAGTAATTCTTGGTTAAAAGATAAAAGTTAAAGGTTAAAAGGCTTTTAACTTTACTCTTTTAACTTTTAACTCTATTATTCAGAATATCAATCGCAAGATAAATAGCATGTCGCATTGCCTCCGGGTCGGCGACATTCTTATTTGCTATATCGTAGCCAGTGCCGTGTGTAGTGGAGGTGCGTATTACGGGTAGTCCTGCGGTGAAGCTCACCCCGCCGTCGACGGCGAGCACCCGGAACGGCGTGAGACCCTGGTCGTGGTACATGCTCAGGATGCCGTCGTATTTGCGCCAGGCGTCAGAGCCGAAGAAACCATCGGCAGGGAAGGGACCGAATGCCATAATACCTTGATCTTTAACGACTTCCATCGCTGGCTTTATAATTTCATGTTCTTCGCTTCCCATGATGTTGTTGTCGCCTGCATGAGGATTCAAGCCCAAAACCGCAATCTTTGGCGCCACTATGTTGAAGTCTTTTATCAACGAAGCGTTCATGAGTTTCAACTTCTTGATAATCAAGTCTTTAGTGATTGTTGCCGGCACGTCTCTCAACGGGATATGGTTGGTCACGAAGCCGATGCGCATCTGATGGTTGACAAGTAGCGTAATGTATTCATTTTCAGGGAAAAACGACTTTATGTAATCAGTCTGACCTTTGAATTTGAACTGCTCCGAGATGATGTTGCTTTTGTTGATTGGTGCTGTCACCAGTGCATCGATGAGGCCGTTGCGCAGGTCGTTGGTGGCGAGTTTCAGTGCTGCGAACGATGCCTTTCCCGCTATCGGAGTGGAGAAACCCGGCTCCACCTTGAGTTCTTCATCAGTGTGGTTGATGATGTTGATGCGTTTCTGCTGCGCCTGCGACGCGTCACGTATCACAGCGTAAGACATCTCTTCCATGCCGAAATTTTTCTTGTAGTACGAAAAAACTTTCGACTGGCCGTAAACGATTGGAGTAAACGATTCAAAAATGCGTGAGTCTGCTAAAACCTTGAGAATCACTTCATAACCGATGCCGTTGATATCACCTTGGGTGAGACCTATTCTCGGAAGATTGGATGTCTTGATGGGTGGTGTCATGGAAAAAGCTCGTTTTTAAAGCGTCAAAATTACAAAATGATTTTCAAAATTCCAAATTAATTTTAATAAATTTTTAAAAATCAATTATTTATGTAAAAATTTCGTAACTTTGCATTATGCAAAACGAAGGTTATACGATCAAACGCATTGCCTCAATAATTGGAGGTGAAGTTGTTGGTAATCAATCAGATACAATGGTTGTCGAAGATATTCTTTTCGACAGCAGACTGCTTATTGACGCTGAAAATACGTTGTTTTTCGCACTTAACAGCGGACGCAACGACGGACACAAATATATCAAAGATTTGTACGAAAAAGGCGTAAAAGCGTTTGTCATTTCACGCAAAAACATTGAGAATTATGATGTTAAGGCGCAAATTTCTACGCTTCAGCAATATTCCGATGCTGTTTTTGTGGTCGTCGACGACACTTTTGTGGCCTTGCAGACTCTCGCCGCGTATCATCGTATGCAATTCGACATCCCAGTGGTCGGCATCACTGGAAGCAATGGCAAAACGGTGGTGAAGGAGTGGCTGTATCAGATTTTGTCGCCCTCGATGTCGGTGTGCCGCAGCCCGAAGAGCTATAATTCGCAGATTGGCGTACCACTGTCGGTATGGCAGATGAATCACACCCACGATATCGCCATTTTCGAAGCTGGAATCTCACGTCCGGGCGAGATGGAGAAACTGCGCGACATCATCAAGCCTACAATAGGCGTTTTCACCAATATCGGTGCCGCACATGGAAAGAATTTTGAAAATGTGGGGCAAAAAATAGAGGAGAAGCTGAAACTGTTTGCAGAAACCAACAAATTGGTTTATTGTTCTGACAATATAGAAATATCTTCTGCAGTTACCAATGCTCAAATTCCTGCTTTCTCTTGGAGCAAAACCGATAAAAATGCAGATTTGTTTGTTTCAGAAATAAATATCACCGATAAAACTAACATTTTTGCAATTTATCAAAATAAAAAACTAAACATCACCATCCCTTTCATCGACAACGCCTCCATCGAGAACGCAATCAACTGCTGGTGTGTGGCGTTGCTGCTGAACGTCCCGAACGAACAGATCGCCGAACGTATGGCACATCTTGAGGTCGTGGAGATGCGAATGGAGCTCAAAGCTGGTGTACGTAACTGCTTGATTATCAATGATTCATACAATAACGACCGTAACGCTCTTGCCATCGCGCTCGACTTCATGAATGCGCAACATCACGACAACAAGGTGCTGATACTGTCAGATATTTTGCAGAGCGAACAAAAAGAGGAAGATCTATATAAAGACATCGCCCAACTCATTGAAAATAAGGGCGTTGACACGTTTATAGGCATCGGACCCGCCATCTCTAAAAATATGGACAAGGCATGCCTTGTCCCAACAGGTCAAGATGTTTCATCCAGTAAGGATAAGGCATGCCTTATCCAATATTTCTACAAGTCGACAAGTGATTTCCTCAACAACCACCCGATGAAACTATTTGAAAATCAGATAGTTCTGCTCAAAGGCGCACGTAGCTTCGAGTTTGAGCGCATCATGAAGGTGTTGCAGCAGAAATCGCATGAGACGGTGCTCGAAATCAACCTCGACAACCTCATCAAAAACCTTAACTATTATCGCGGCAAGCTGAAAAAAGAGACCAAGATGATGGTGATGGTGAAGGCTTTCGCATATGGCAGCGGCAACTACGAGGTGTCAAACGCTCTCGCATTCCATCATGTTGATTATCTTACTGTTGCGTATGCCGACGAGGGTGTGGACCTGCGCAACCGCGGCATAAAACTGCCAATAATGGTGATGACGCCGGAAACCAACACCTTCGACACCATCATCCTTAACGACCTTGAGCCTGACATCTACAGCTTCCGTTGCCTATCGCAGCTGGAAGACGCAATAAATCAATTGGATAGACCTCTCGGCAAGCCTGTCGGCATTCATATAAAAGTTGACACTGGTATGCACCGACTTGGGTTCCTCCCAGAGGAGATCGACACCTTGATAGAGCGTGTGAAAGCAAATCCAAGTCTCCGCATCATGAGCGTTTTCTCACATTTTGCTACAAGTGACATGCCTGAGGAAGACGATTTTGTGAAGCATCAGATCGGGCAGTTCGAGCTGATGAGTTCTAAGATTGTGGCGGCATTCCCATACAAGATAATGCGTCATCTTTTGAATACCGCCGGCATCACCCGATTTACTGATTATCAATACGATATGGTGCGTCTTGGCATCGGTGTGTATGGCGTGGCGGTCGTCGATGAGGACCGTGGTAAGCTCCACAACGTGATGTCGCTGAAGTCGACAATCAAGCAGATAAAGGAATACGGACCAGGCGAGACCATCGGATACGGTCGTCATGGAAAGATCACAAAACCTTCGCGGATAGCAGTGATTCCTATCGGTTACGCCGACGGATTACGCCGTCAGCTTGGCAACGGCAAGGCCTGTTTCTGGGTCAACGGCAAGCCGGCGCCTATAATCGGCAACATTTGCATGGACCTCACCATGATCGACGTCACTGGCATCGATTGTCAGGAAGACGACACAGCGGTGTTGTTCGACGACAACCATCCGATTGAGATTATAGCGGAAGCCTGCGACACGATTCCATACGAAATCATGACGCGTATCTCTCAACGCGTGAAGAGAATATACACCAAGGAATAATGTAGAGACGCACGGCCGTGCGTCTCTACATTATTTATATTTTTTTCAACAAAATCAAATAAACCGGGAAGTGGTCGCTATATCCTGCGAGCCACACGCCGCCGGCAAACGAACGCCACGGATAACCGTTGTAGCGGCCATCGTGTTGTTTGAGGTATTCTTTGGAATGCACCATCGGCTTGAGCAACTGATATGTGGCGTATGGGTCGTTCTCGTCTTTCAACAGTGCCGGCGTGATGATACATTGGTCGAGCACGCCTTTCACGTCGCGGTAGTAGTTGGTGCCTTCGCCATTCTTATGCATCTTCCACATGGGGTTGAAGAAATCGCCCTCCTGCATGTCTTCGACACGTCCTTTGGCTCTCAGACCCTCAATGATACTCTTGTTGGTCGGGTAGTCGTTGTAGTCGCCCATCATCACTATTTTGGCTCCGGGTTTCTCGGCGAGTATGGAGTCGGCGATATGACGGCAGAGGTTTGCGGCAGCCATACGTCCGGGCAATGAGCGTTTCTCGCCGCCATAACGAGACGGCCAGTGCATCACGATGAAGCTGAACTCCTCATCGTCGAGGATGCCTGTCACCACGAGCTGGTCACGTGAGATGAAGTTAGGCTGTCCCGGCACATTCAGACGATATGACTTATGGTTAGTCACTTTGAAGAACTGCGGGTTATAAAGCAATCCCACGTCGACACCACGGCGGTCGGGCGAGTCGTAATGCACAATCTGGTAGTTACGGCTGGCTATCTCAGGCTGTTTTACCAGATCTTCCAGCACATGACGGTTTTCAATCTCGCAGACGCCCAGCACCCACAAGCCTTCAGCGTTATGAATCTTGTCGCTCGGGTCGGTGCCTATCGTCGAGATGGCGTATGCCATATTATGCAGCTTGGTGGTATATTTCTCCGTGTTCCAAGCATTTTTGCCCTGAGGCAGAAACTCTTCGTCGTTTTTGATCGGGTCGTTGATCGTATCATAAAGATTCTCAAGGTTATAAAACCCGACAAGACCAATTTTGCCCGACTGTTGGGCGGTCATGGAGGTGATGGCAAAAAGCATCACGATTGCCAAAAGATTTAATCTCTTCAACATAAATCAAAATATTTGGGTACAAAGTTAGATAAAAATTTTCAAACGGCAATGAAAAAGATTAATAATTAATTTTCACCTTTTTTATTTTTATAAGGAAAAAAAATCTAACTTTGCATGATTAAAATTTGTTAAATGAAAAAGTATCTACTATTAATTCTGATTGCGGCATTTGGTCTGAGACTGAATGCACAACTGGTGGAGAACGTCACTGTGTTGAACGACACTGTCAAAGACGAAAACACTACATTGCCCACAATCATCATGATTGATACGGATTACGATGATGCTCAAAGCTCGACGGATATCTCGAGTTTTCTTCAGTCGTCGCGTGACGCGTTCAATAGCATCGCGGCATACAACTTCAGCACAAGAAGGTTCCGCATACGTGCTTACGACTCGAAATACACCGAGGTCCTGATCAACGGCGTGGTGATGAACGACCCTGATGGCGGTCGCCCGTACTACTCCAACTGGGGAGGACTCAACGACGTTATGCGTAACTCTGTGGTATTGGTTAACTCAGGTGTCGCATACGATGCCTTCGGAGGTCCGGGCGGCATCACGGCAATCTTCACGAGAGCCAGCTTGTATCGTAAGCAGGCCTCGCTGAGCTATTCGCTGTCGAACCGTTCGTATAACCACCGCCTGATGCTTACCTACAGCACCGGCATGATGAAAAACGGATGGGCTTTTACGGCTTCAGTGTCAGGGCGTTACACTCCTATGGACAGTCCTGTAAACTGGTCGGAAGGCACATGGTATGCGGGAACAAGCTATTTCTTGTCGGCTGAGAAGAGACTGAACAAGAAACATTCGTTGGGATTGCTGGTGTTTGGGTCGCCATCGACACGCGCTACGACATCGCCTGCGGTGCAGGAGACATTTGACCTTTTGAACGACAACTATTACAACCCTAACTGGGGTTGGCAGACTGACAAAAACGGCAAGCGTTTCAAACGTAACGCGCGCGTGAGCTCATACCATCAGCCGATGTTCCAGCTTCAGCATTACTGGACTCCGAACACAAGATTGCAGGTCAACACCACACTTTATTACTGGTTCGGCAAAGGCGGCTCAACAGCACTCGAATGGGGTGAGGCGGCAGACCCGCGTCCCGACTACTACCGTAACCTCCCGAGCTATTACAAATATATGCTCGACCTCGGCAAGGATGGCTATACCTATCAAGGCTATCTGGATTATACCAACCAGTGGATAAATGATGAAAATATGCATCAGATCAACTGGGATAACCTCTATGCAGCCAACTCGAGAAACCTTAAAACCGTCATTAACGCCAACAACTCCAGCGATAACATAACAGGTTATTTCTCGAAATATATCGTAGAGGAACGCCGTCAGGATAAGAACCAATACGGTCTCTCAAGCACTTTCAAATACGATATAAACCCGAACACACATGTCTACGGAGGCATCAAGGCGGGCATGTCGAAGACCCATTATTATAAGAAAGTAGCCGACCTGCTTGGTGGTGACTATTACCTCGACATCGACAAATACGCCGACGGAGAGGCATTCGATATCACCGATGAGCAGCAGACCAACATACGCAACAAAAACCACGTGGCAACCGTTGGCGATATCATTTCCTATGACTATATCGCAAATGTCAATAAAATTATCGCATGGGGTGAGCTAACCTGGGTGAAGAGACGCTGGTCGACATACGCTGGCGTTGAAGCCGACTACACACAGATCTTCCGTACCGGTAACTTCGAAAACGGCCGTTTCCTTGGCAACGAGTCATACGGTGACTCCAAGAAACTCAACCTCGTCAATGGCAGCTTCAAGGCTGGTGCCAGCTACGCCCTCAACGGACGCAATTATGTCGTCGCCAATATAATGCTTAAGAGCCAGGCTCCTGAGTTCAGAAGTGTTTTCGTGGCACCGCGCGTGCGCAACACCATAGTGAACAACGTCGACAACGAGAAAATCTTCGGCTTCGACCTTGCCTACGAATACCGCTCACCAATGATAAAGGCACGTGTTGCAGCATACCAGACACATTTTTCCGATCTCACCTGGAACCGCTCGTTCTACTATGAGTCGACAGGCAAATATGTCAACTACATAATGAACGACATCGAGCAGATTTCACAAGGAATCGAGCTCGGTGCCGATATCAACATCACACCGACCATCAGCGCACAGCTGGCAGGTTCAGTGGGCGAACACCGTTATGCCAACCGTCCGAAAGTGTATGTCTATGAGGATAACGACGCACACGCCATCTACGACGGCGAAACCGTTTACCTTGAGAATTACTATGTAGGCGATATGCCGCAGACGGTGGGCTCTATCGGGTTGAAGTATAACTCGCCAAAATACTGGTGGGTCAGCGTCAACGCCAACTACTTCGGCAACTATTACCTTGCTGTCAACCCTACAAACCATACCATCGAGACTTTCCAGAATCTGTATGACGGAGATTATCGTGTCGATATGCTTCTTAAGCAGGAAAAACTCGACGACGCATTCACAGTTGACCTTTATTGCGGCAAGTCGTGGAACTATAAAGGTTTTTACATCTTGCTTAACTTGAGTGTCAACAACTTGCTCAACAACAAGAACATAGTCCTTTACGGTTACGAACAGCTTCGTTCCGACTACGACGAGCCAGAGCGTTTCCCTTCGAAATACTCTTATCTCTACGGCATCAATTATTTCTTAAGTTTAACTATCAGATACTAATTTGAAAGGAGTGATATCATGAAAAAAATCGCTATATTATTAATAGGTGTGTCAATGCTGCTCTCGTCTTGCAAAAAAGACCTCGACAGACCGCCTATTCCAGCAATGCCTACCAACGATATATGGACAGTGGGTCAGATTCTTGACACTTTGGCGAATGGCACCTTCCAGTTTGGCGACACATATCACAAAGATGCCGTGGTGAAGGGCTACGTCATCGCTGATGAGTCGGGCGGCAACATCTATCGTACCGTGTATCTGAGAGGTGAGGACGGAAGATGCATCGCTGTTTATAGAAGCGGCAGCACCTCATATACTGTTTCAATAGGCGACCATATCGGCATTAAGCTTGACGGTGCCGTAATATCAGAATATTCAAGACTGCCACAGATTCAACTTCAGGCCGACGACCCTAACTCCCTGATTGTCATCTATGAAAGAGATTGCCTCGACAAGGTGCAGCCTGTTGTGACGGATGTTGAGAGCGTTAATGCCGGCAACCATCTGTGCGACTTGGTCCAGCTGAACGATGTGCAGTTTGAGACGTATGAGGGCTTGTCATACACCGATGGCACCACTACCACAAACCGCTCGCTGATAAGCTGCTCGGGCGAGAGTATCATCGTGCGTACCAGTGGCTACGCTGATTTCGGCGAAGAGCCGCTTCCACAGGGTAGAGGCTCATTGATAAGCATTGTGTCGGTATATAACACCACATGGCAACTCGCCATCCGAAACACAAGAGATGTCTTTCTTAATGGACAGAGATGTGGCGAAGGCGGCGATGTTATGGAACTGCCATATCATCAGAGCTTTGCGTCGTCGTTCGGAACATATACCACCTATAGCGTGATTGGTGACCAGACATGGACTATCGATTTCTCGACAGCAGTGATGAAAGGTAAGGTCGGCGATGTGTTCTATGAAAACGAGGACTGGCTGCTATCATCGCCCATAATGATTACTGACGTTAATCATGTCAAAGCCACAGTCAGCTATGTGGCACAATATACAGGCATTGACGGTGACGTGTCATTCCAAGTGTCGAGAGACTACGAATATGGCGACGATCCGAGCACTGCCACATGGGACGAGATATCAGCTGATTTCCCGAATAGTGGAGGCTGGTACGATTTTGTTGATGTGGAGCTAAGTCTCGATGATTACATCGGCGATACTGTGACGGTGGCTGTCAAGTTCCTGTCGACGACAGAGAAATCACGCACATTGGAGGTTAAGAGCATATATATCGATGAAGGCACCCCGACACCTCCACCTGCGACTATATTCAGCGAGCCGTTTATCGGACATGGCATAGGCGACTTCACAATCAACAATGTGTATCTCGCACCAGGATTGTCGTACGTATGGAAGTATAATGAGCAATATGGTATGGTGGCAAGTGCCTTTACCAACAACACAAGCTATCAGTCCGACAGCTGGCTCATCTCGCCTTCTATCGACATGGTCGACTACCACTCAGCGGTGTTGACATTCGACCATGCGGCAAATAAACTCAATTCAGGCAGTCCGTCACAGTTCTACTTCGTGATGGTGTCGACCGACTACGACCCCAACTCACCGGATGACGCACATTGGAGCCAGCTCGAGGTGCCAAACTATCCGGCAGGAACAAACTGGACATTCGTCAGCTCAGGCGAGATCGATATGAGCGCATATCTTGGCTATGAAAACGTCCATATCGCATTCAAGTACACAAGTGAAACAGATAACTCTGGCTCTTGGGAGATCAAGAATGTGTTGATTAAAGAATAAGTTATTGATAATCAAAATATTGAAGAGATGATAAAGTCAATAAAAAAATACGGCATTTTGGTTTTTGTCGCGATGGTGCTTTTTACCTCGTGTATCAATAAGAATGCAAGAAAGAACAACTATCCTGTTCCTGGTGTCGATTTCACTTTGCCAGTGGGCGATGTCTATACCATCGACACACTGTTGTATATGTGGCATGCCGAAGGAACGCACAAATTCACCCAAGACGCCTCTGTTTATGGTGTTGTGGTTGGCGATGAGACCTCAGGTAACATCTACAAGGCCTCGTTTATCATGGACGGTCCGTATGCCATCGAGCTTTACCTGAAAAGCACCAGCGGTTTGCGTAACGGTGACTCCATCCGTGTGTATCTGAAAGGCGCCACCTTGTCGGAATACAGTGGAACACCACAGATTCAGGATATTGACCCAAACAATATCACCATTTTGGCAAACAACAAACACAGAGAGCCTGAGGAGATCAGTACACTCGATGTGAATACCAGCTATATCTGCCATCTGGTAAAGTTTAACCATGTGGAGTTTGCTGCCGAAGACCGTGTTAACACCTTCGCTCCAGACGATGCATACGGCCAGTATAACCTGAATCAATATGATGAAGACTGTAACCTGTTGGATTCTAAGGTTGTAGTGAGAACCAGCAATTACGCCAGTTTTGCCAACAAACAGCTACCACAAGGCAACGGCTCATTAACGGGCATACTCACTTATTACAGCGGCAATAGCGTATGGCAGTTCACAATCCGCTCATACTCGGAAGTCAATATGGATGGTGAGCCATGTGAGACACCAGTGATTTTGCCGACAGGCTCAGGTACACAAGCTGATCCATATAACATTGCAGGAGGTATTGCCTTCCAAGGCACCGACAGTCAGTGGATTCAAGGTTATATCGTGGGTTCAGCTAACATTGCGTCAGGTGCGATTACTAATGACTCACAGATCTCATGGGGCCCTGAATTCACTGAGGCTGCTAATGTCACCAACATAATTTTGTCTGATGATGTCAATGAGCGCGATATCAACAAGTGTGTGGTGGTTTACCTGCCAAGCAATACGGGTGTCCGTGTAGTCAACTTGAAAGACCATCCGGAGAATCTGTATAAGGTCTTGAAGGTGAAAGGCGACCTGAAGCCTTATCTGGGCAAGTCTGGTATGAGGAATACAAACGAATATGAATTAACAGATTGATATTTAATTGATTATGGCAGAGAACTTAGTCATTATCCCGACGTATAACGAGAAAGAGAATATCGAGAAGATTATCAGATACGTCTTTAACCTCCCGATGGAGTTTCATATCCTGGTCATCGAGGACAACAGTCCCGATGGCACGGCAGACATAGTGAAACGCCTGATGCAGGAGTTCCCCGACAAGCTTTTCATCGAAGAGAGAAAAGGCAAACTCGGTCTCGGAACAGCCTACATCCACGGCTTCAAGTGGGCGTTAGAGCGTGATTATCAATACATTTTCGAGATGGATGCTGACTTCTCACATAATCCCGACGACCTCATCCGTCTGCATGACGCCTGCGCCAACGGTGCTGACCTCGCTGTCGGCTCGCGATACAAATGCGGTGTCAACGTGGTGAACTGGCCGATGGGTCGAGTTCTGATGTCATATTACGCCTCTGCTTACGTCCGCTTCGTGACGGGGATGAAGGTGCGTGACACCACCGCCGGTTTCGTGTGCTACACACGTAAGGTGCTGGAAGCCATCGACTTCGACAGAATCAAGTTCATTGGATACGCCTTCCAAATCGAGATGAAATACACCGCCTGGAAGCTTGGATTCAAGATCGAGGAAGTGTCAATCATCTTCACCGACCGCCGTGAAGGCACCTCAAAGATGTCGGGTGGCATCTTCAGAGAGGCTATCTTCGGCGTAATCAACCTGAGATGGAGAGGAATGTGGGGCAAAATCAAACCTAGACAAAAGTAATGGACTATATCATTAAAAACGCGACACTTGTCAACGAGGGAACGACCACGTTGGCAAGTGTTGTCATAAATGGCGACAGAATCAAGGAAATCATTCCTGGTAGAGACACGATTCATCACGTCTCTACGGAGACAATCATTGATGCAGAGGGTCTTTACCTAATCCCAGGCATCATTGACGAACACGTGCATTTTCGTGAGCCAGGGCTGACACAGAAAGCCGACATCTTCACTGAGAGCCGTGCTGCTGTGGCAGGTGGCGTGACATCATTCATGGACATGCCGAACACAAACCCGCAGACGACGACACAAGATCTGTTACAACAAAAATTCGACCTCGCAGCACAGAAATCGGCGGCTAATTATTCGTTTTACCTTGGTGCTACGAATGATAACATCGATGAGATAGTAAAAACCGACCCGAAGAAGGTGTGCGGCATCAAGCTGTTTATGGGCTCGAGCACTGGCAACATGCTTGTGAACGAGGACGACGCGTTGGTGCGTCTGTTCAACGAGTCGCCATGTCTGATAGCGGCACATTGCGAGGACGAACAGACAATACACGAAAACACCGTGTGCTGCAAGGATTTGGAGTCGAAAGGCGAGGTGATAGCCGATGCGGGCATACATCCGTTTATCCGCACCACAGAGGCCTGCTACAAATCGACGGCGAAAGCCGTTGACATGGCGACAAAATTCGGTGCCAAGCTACATGTGATGCATATCTCGACGAAGTCGGAGCTGACATTGTTCAGAAACGATATCCCATTGAAAGACAAGAAGATAACCGCTGAGACATGTCCGCATTATCTGACGTTCTGCGACAAGGATTACGAGAAATACAGCTATGCCATCAAGTGCAATCCGGCAATAAAGATGGCATCTGACCGTGAGATATTGCGGATGGCGTTGAATGACGGCCATATCGACACCATCGGCACCGACCATGCGCCGCATCTGTGGCATGAGAAGTTCACCGACAACTATTTCACGGCAAAATCAGGATTCCCGTCGATACAAAACAGCCTCGACATGATGTTAAACCTCTATCATCAGGGTATCATCTCGCTCGAGCAGATTGTCAAGCTGATGTGCCACAATCCGGCCGAGCTGTATCAGATAAAAGGCAGGGGATTCATCCGCGAAGGTTATTACGCCGACCTCGTTTTGGTTGATCTGAATCATGAGAAAGTGATCAAAAACAACGATATGCTATACAAATGCGGCTGGACACCATACGACGGCATGGAGGTGAAATCGCAGGTGACGCATACTTTCGTGAACGGAAAACTCGTCTATCATGATGGAGTCGTTGAAGACAATATTTTTGGAAAACCATTGGAATTTGACAGATAAAACATGAAAAAACTATTGCTTTTTGTAGCTATTGCGCTGATTTTTGCGGCTTGTCAGGATAAAACTCCTAGACAGGTCCAGAAGGTGATTCATTGCTACGCAGAGACGGATATACCGTATGTCACCTATATTTATGAGGTGGTCGGGACCGACAGCATATGGATTGCTGAGAAGTGGTATCATGAAAACGGTGCGCTTATGCTTGAGGGTGCTGTTGTTGATAATATGCGCGAAGGTGAGTATCGTGGTTATTATCCGACGGGTGAGCTGATGAGCGTGGGCACTTTCGAGAAAGGCAAACGTCAGGGCAAGGGTGTGATTTATTTTGAGAATGGAAATATCAACACCATCAATTATTATTGCGACGGAAAGCCTTGTGGAATTTGGGAATATTTCGATGAGGACGGCAATTTTGTTGATGTAAGGGAACACTGATGTTATCGATTTTTTCAGATGAGAGTTACATGCGGCAGGCCTTGGCTGAAGCCAAGGCCGCCGCTGATGCCGACGAGGTGCCGGTAGGTGCGGTCATCGTGGTCAACGACAAGATCATCGCCCGCGCACACAACCAGGTCGAGCTGCTTACCGACGTGACGGCCCATGCTGAGATACTGGCTATCACCGCGGCATGTAACGCCTTGGGCTCCAAATACTTAGACGACTGCACACTCTATGTCACGCTCGAGCCATGTGTGATGTGCGCGGGCGCATTGGAACACTGCCACATAAAGAAGGTAGTGTGGGCGTGCGACGATCCTAAAAACGGCTTCCAAAGATTTGGCAACCTGTTACACCCAAAAACCGAAATAAAAAGAGGCATCCTCAAAGAAGAATGCCTCGAAATGTTGACCGATTTCTTCAAAAAGAAACGTTAGTCTTTCTTCACCATGTCGCGGAAGAAGCGCATGAGCAGTCTCACGTGGATTCCGACGCCGCCTGCAGGCTTGTAGGCCTCGGCCTTCTCGAGAAATGCCGTGCCTGCGATGTCGAAATGCACCCACGGATAGTCGGTGAAATGTTCCAAAAACTTACCAGCAGTGCTGGCGCCGCCGTAAGCTCCACCGATATTCTGTATGTCAGCGAGGTCTGACTTGATCATCTCGCCGTATTCTTCGTACAATGGGAACTTCACGAGGCGTTCGTAAACACGTTCGCCGACCGCCTCAAGCTGTTTGTATATCTCTTCTGCGTTGTGTTCCATAGCCACTGTTGCTACTGGCCCGATGGCTCTTGAGGCGGCTCCTGTGAGTGTAGCGAAGTCGAAAACCATCATCGGGTCGTATTTCTTGGCGTAAGCGAGGGCGTCGGCCAGTATGAGGCGGCCTTCAGCGTCGGTGTTCAGCACCTCCACCGTGGTGCCGTCGTACATCGTGATGATGTCGCCACACACACGTGCGTTGCCGTCGATACGGTTGTCGGTGGCAGGCACGAGGGCGATGACATGAACAGGAAGCTTCGCTTTAGCCACAGCATACACAGTGCATGCCACGGTGGCTGCTCCCGACATGTCGTCTTTCATGTCGTTCATGAATGTCGAGGTCTTGAGGTTGTATCCTCCGGTGTCGAACACTATGCCTTTGCCCACAAGCACTATAGGCTTCTCGTTGACGGGATGCTCTGGCTTCCATTCGAGTATGGTGAACGTCGGCTCGTCGATGCTTCCCGCGTTGACAGCGAGCAAACCGCCCATCTTCAAGGCTTCGATCTTCTTTTTATTGAAGACCTCAGCCTCACCGCCTACTGAGCGCACCTTCTCACTGATGAACTCGGCGAGTTTTTCGGCGTTTAGGTGGTTCACCGGCTCATTCACAAGGTCGCGTGCCATCAGAGTAGCTTCGACGGTGATGTTGAGCTTCTCCATGCAGTCGTCACAGGCTGTACCATCAAGGAAGTAGATGGTTTTCAATGTGTTAGCCTTGGCATCGGTCTTATATTTTTTGAACTCGTAGTTGGCGAGCATCATGCCTTCTGCGGTGCCCATCTTCACGCAGCGTTTGCCTCCGATATTTTGAATCAAGACATCCTCGAACTTATTGGCATTCAGCCACTTACAGATGGATGCGCCTTTCTTGCGGCACTGCTCCATAAACTTGTTCTCGGGCTCTTCGCTGTCAATGAAAAAGATATGGTAACACTCTGTGTATCTGTTGATTACGACAGTTTTCTTCTTGTCGTCATCGTACATTTTCTTAACGTAATCGGCTTCGTTCTTGTTAAGACCGATTTTTACAATGCTATCTGCTGAATCAAGGATGAAAACCTTGGCGGCAACCTTATCGTCGCTTCTGAATTTTAATGTTGTCATGATAAAAATCCTTCTAAAACATCCATTGTCTTTTTGGTCGCACCGATCTTGCCTGCAACATAGTCGTGGCATATTTTCGATGCGCCTTTGTAAAACTCTTCATCGTTAATAAGCTTATAGAACATGTCTTCAAGCTCTTTCTGGTTGTTGATCACAAATGCGCCCTTCAGTGCTACGAGGTCGACAGCCTCTTCGAATGAGTGGTATTTCGGACCGAAGACCACTGGAACATCGTACACAATAGCCTCTTGGATGTTGTGGATTCCGTCGTAAAAACCTGCGCCGATATATGCGAAACGGGCGTATCTGTATATCTTTGACAATATACCTATCTTATTGATTACCAGCGTTCTGGTCTTGTTGCTAGGCGTGAAATTGGTGTACAGCTGATAATCTTTGAGGTGCGATTCAATTTGTTTGATATGTGAGTCGGAGATGTCGTGCGGCACCATGATGAAGCAGTAGTTTTCAGGCATGTTTTCGATGAAATTGTACAAGATTTTCTCATCTGACGGCCAGCTGCTGCCTGCGATGATGCATTTTCTGTCGCCTATAAACTCCTCTATGTCGGGGAAGCGTTGTGCTTGATGCGCTATCTCGTAGACGCGGTCGAAACGGGTGTCGCCGGCAATAGTTAAGTTGTTGATACCCATATTCTTAAGCAATTCAGCGGTCTCTTCGTTCTGTGCAAAGAAATACTTTACATCGTAGAAATGGTTTCTGAACCATCTGCCCCAAGGCTTGAAGAAATACTGGTTTTTACGTAATGTAGCCGAGATGTAGAACAGCGGCACGTTCTTGTCTTTCAGCTCGTTGATGAAGTTGAACCAGAACTCGTACTTCACGAATATGGCTGCTTTGAAGTTGAAATGTCTCACAAAGCGATGCGCGTTTGTCATGGTGTCGATTGGCATGTAAGCCACCATATCGGCCAGCGGATAGTCTTTTTTCAGTTCGTAGCCTGAAGGTGAGAAGAAGGTGAGAAGCAACTTGTATTGTGGAAAGCGTTTCTTCACTGCCTCTATTATCGGGAGGCCCTGTTCGAACTCGCCCAGCGATGACACATGAATCCAAATCCATTGAGTGTCAGGGTCTTGCTTCGCGAGCTTATACCATTGACCTTTGCGGCCGTCGCGAAATAGTCTGGCTTTTTTATTACCGAAAAAGGCTGCTATATGTATCAAAGCGGCATAGCAGCGTACGAAAAACGTATATAAGATTCTCATTTCAATTAGTAATAGTAGTATTCTGCCGGTTTTCTCTTGTATGTAGGGATGTAGATTGCGGCTCTTATTCCGATATATTGGTCTATATAAGTGTTAGTGTCTTTTGCCATCATGTTGAAGTCCCACTGACGTTTCGGCTTGGTGTAAGCCTGGATAAACTCTATCGAAAGTGAGAAGTTGAGGGCTCTGGTGTTACTCATGAAGAGGTAGCCGAACTCACCCGACCATGCGAAGCCGCCACGCATCCTGTCGTAACCCAAGGGGTAGTCGCCTGCCAACGCCGGAGGCGGTGAGGCATACGAGCCGAATTCTGTCCTGATACGGTTGAAAAGATATCCCAAGCCGCCCTGCACAAAGAATCCACTGTTGGGGTTAGGCGCCAAGACAGGGAAAACCTTACCTACTTTTCCTTGAAAATGCGCACCTCTCTGAAAGAGCGCGTAACTTCCGTAGATACCGTCACCAGTGATGATCTCGCCGTGCGCGTCAAGGACATCGCCGAAAAGCTCCTTGCGGTCGATGTTGACATGGTTGCCCGAGATGAAATTGGCGTTCAACTCGAAGATCCAGTTGCTTTTGGTCTTGTAAACCAAGCTGGCACCAATGGAGTTGTTGTTAGTGTACAACGTCTTGGTGTCCTTGCCTGGAAACTGATAAGCGTAAGTCGCCTGAAACATAAACGTCGAGATTTTCTCCGTTTGGATGTCCTTTTGCGCTTTCGCTAAAACTGGGGCAATCAGCAACAATATGATTATCAACGACTTATTTTTCATAGTAAGAAAATATTTCTGTCTGCAAATATAATAAACGTTTTCTGATTTCGTTTATTATTTTAAAAGATTGTTTATTAATTAAAAAATTTGTAGTACTTTTGCAGATTGAAAATGTAAATTTTTGAAGTTATGAAAAAGAATACTAAATCTTTGGCATTGATTCTCAGTGTATTAGTGGTTGCATTCATGGTTTTTGGTTCATCATCATGCAAACATGATCCTAAACCGGACCCAACACCGACACCACAAGAGCCTTGGTCACCAGACCCGGTCAACGGTCAGGTTCCTGAGTCGGTGCTTCCTGCTGAAGTCAGTGCAGCTATTGGTGATTGTTTTGTGGTTTATTCAGGTGAGAATCCTGCTCCTGTGAGAGGCCAGTTCGTGTCAAGACCACACGCTCTGATGGCTACCTCGCTCGACCCGACATACGTTTACCCTGACTCTGTGATTTTCTACAACGACCGTTATCTCTGCTTTGAGAGATCCAATAACGGCCTCGTGAATTTCTACGGAAAACAGTGGGATGACGACTATAATGCATATTATGAGGAGGTTTATCGTAACCTTAACAGTGTTGGTGAAGGCGAAGATTTCACCTGCTACTTCCTCACCGAAGGCTATCCTAACGGTATGTATGCCTTGCAGTCGACCATCTTCAGCGGAAAATGGAATGAAGCCTACGGCGGACTGAAGGACTTCCAAGTTGCTGTGATCCTGCTTGAAAACAGCGGCAACCCGTACCTCGCTCCTAATGGCTCATACCGTGTGCTCGGTGACTTCGACGGTCTGGCACAGGACACCAACTGGATGGCAAAGAAATCATCATTTAACAACGACGTGAAGGTGTCGGACGAAGACCTCTTCCGTATGTTCAGAGTGAAATAAAATGTCGCACGAACAGCTGATTTCACAAGCGATTTTAAAAAATGGGATAAAGATAATTCACCGGCACCGTGCTGGTGAATTATCACATTTGGCACTCATGGTCAACGCGGGGATGCGTGACGAGAAAGCCGACGAGAACGGACTTGCACATTTCATCGAACACCTTGTGTTTAAAGGCACCAAGCGCCGTAAAGCATATCATATCCTGAGCTGCCTCGAGAACGTTGGCGGCGACCTCAACGCATTCACCACCAAAGAAGAGACATGCATACATGCCTCGTTCCTGAAAGAACATATCGACAAGGCGATGGACCTCTTCGCTGACGTCATGTTTAACAGCACCTTCCCGGAAAACGAGATGGAGAAGGAGAAAGAGGTGATTCTTGACGAGATAAACTCATACCGCGACACGCCTGCCGACGAGATCTTCGATGAATTCGAGAACTTGCTCTATCGTGGACATCAGCTGGGTCGTAACATATTGGGAACCATTGACTTGGTGAGCGGATACACTCGCAACGACATAGTGCGTTTCCGCAATCAGCACTATGCGCCCGACAGGATGGTGCTGGCATGCATCGGCAACATCTCGTTTGAGGCATTTATGAAGCTCGCAAACAAGTATTTCGCTGATTATCAAGGTGATGCGATGCCGTTTGAGAGGGTTCCGTTTATAACAAACAAACCTGCGACACGTACCGAGGAGCGCAAAAACCATCTCACTCACGTCATTATGGGCGGGTTGGCGTATCCTTACAACGACGAGCGCAAGTTGAAGCTGATACTCCTTAATAATATATTAGGCGGTCCGGGCATGAACACGCGACTGAACCTCAACATCCGTGAGAAATACGGCTTTGCGTATACCATTGAGTCTCAATATAATGCATATTCCGACACAGGTAACTATACCATTTACATGGGTGTGGACCCGCACTCGCAAGAACGCTCTATTGAATTGGTTTACAAGGAGTTAAATAAACTCATGACACAAAAGCTCGGCACCTTGCAGCTCTCAAACGCCAAGAAACAGCTCATTGGGCAGGTGGCATTGAGCAACGAGTCGGGGATGAATGACCTGCTTAGCATGGTGCGTGCGGGATTCTTCGAGGATCATATCGAGACTTTGCCTGAGACGATAGCGAAACTGGAAAAAATCACTGCCGGCGACCTACTCGAGATTGCTAATGACATCTACGATAAAAGTAAGACTAACCTTTTGATTTTCAAAGGGCAAGAAGACTAAAACTCTTTTTTGCGGAGTTCGAAATTTGAGCCCAGATAATGGCTGCGCACGACAGGGTCGGCGGCGAGCTCTTCAGGTGTTCCTGCTTTGAGCAGCTTGCCTTCAAACACCAGATATGCACGGTCGGTGATTGACAACGTCTCGTTGGCGTTGTGGTCGGTGATGAGCACTCCGATGTTCTTCGTTTTAAGCTTTGCCACGACACGCTGGATGTCTTCCACCGCGATAGGGTCGACACCGGCGAAAGGCTCGTCAAGGAGGATAAACTTAGGACTGATTGCCAGTGCCCGCGCTATCTCGCAGCGACGACGCTCACCACCCGAGAGCTGTATGCCCTTGCTCTTGCGGATATGCTGCAGTCCGAACTCATCGAGCAGCGACTCGAGTTTCTCTATACGTTGCGCCTTCGTCATATCTTGTTTATACTCCATCACCGAGTAGATATTGTCCTCGACCGACATCTGACGGAACACCGAGGCCTCTTGGGCGAGGTATCCAATGCCTATCTGGGCGCGTTTGTACATTGGGAACTTCGTAATCTCTTCATTATCAAGGTAAACATGGCCTGAGAATGGCTTGATGAGGCCTACAATCATGTAGAATGTGGTGGTCTTGCCGGCACCGTTGGGGCCTAGCAGTCCCACAATCTCGCCTTGATTCACCTCGATGCTGACGCCCTTGACGACGGTGCGCTGCTTGTATTTCTTGACCAAACTGTCTGTTCTGAGTAGCATTATATAATTCCTTCCTTGATGATGTCGTGAATATGAACCATTCCAATGTATCTGCCGCCGTCCATGACGGGAAGCACTGAAATTTCTTTATGTTGCATTATGTTGAGTGCGTCGGCGACAAGAGAGTTTTTCTCGACTGTGCGAGGGTTTTTCGTCATGATGTCGCGTACCTTCACAGCCTCGATGTTTGGGTGTCTCATCAGCATTCGACGCAGGTCGCCGTCGGTGACGATACCCACGAGCTGTCCGTTTTCGATGACGGCGGCGGCACCGAGCATCTTTTCGGAAATCTCGATGATGGCCTGTGTCATGATGTCGTCGGGACTCACCTGTGGCGTGCCATTTTTCACGCAGAGGTCGCCAACGGTGAGGTAAAGACGTTTGCCCAAGGCACCACCTGGATGGAACTTTGCGAAGTCCTGCGCCGTGAATCCGCGCAGTTTGAGGAGCGCTACTGCCATGGCGTCACCCATCACAAGTTGAGCCGTGGTGGAACTGGTCGGAGCGAGGTTGTTTGGACAGGCCTCTCGCGGCACGGTGGTGTCGAGCACAAAATCGGCTTGTTTTGCCAGATATGACTCGCGGTTGCCGACGATGGCGACGAGCTTGTTTTTCCTTATTTTTATCAAAGGTATTAACACTTTAATCTCAGGTGTTTCGCCACTTTTCGACACGATGACAACCACGTCGTTGTCGCGGATGATGCCTAAATCACCGTGTATGGCGTCGGCGGCGTGCATGAAAACAGCCGTCGTGCCCGTCGAATTGAGCGTAGCGACGATTTTTTGCGCTATATTTGCGCTTTTTCCAATGCCCGAAACGATGACATTGCCCTTCGAATTATATATTAATTCGACCACTTTTTCGAAATCATCGGTGAGAAGTGACTTTAATCCTAAGATTGAATTTGCTTCATTATCAATGACTTGCAGCGCAATTTCGCGTAAATTTTCCATTTTTGAAAATTTTTTTAAAAATTTCTTGTTTTATTAAAATTAAAAGTTATAACTTTGTAAAAATAACGATGCAAAGATAAGGATTATTTTTTAATGCTGAAACTATGGCAAAAATTGATGAAAAAAGTTTACATGATTTACTGAAGAACGTCTTCGGATTCGACCAGTTTAAAGGAAATCAGAAGGCTATCATAAAAAGCATTCTCTCGGGAAACAACACGTTTGTGCTGATGCCGACGGGTGGCGGTAAATCATTGTGCTACCAACTGCCAGCCTTGATGAGCGAAGGCACGACGATTGTGGTTTCACCACTTATTGCCTTGATGAAGAACCAGGTTGACATGATTCGTAACTTCGGTGCTGACACAGGTATCGCCCACGTGATGAACTCGTCGCTGTCGAAGGCGGAACTGCTGCAGGTGCGCGAAGACCTCGTCAACAAGAAGACAAAGCTGCTCTATGTCGCGCCTGAATCGCTGACGAAAGAGGAGACGCTGGAGTTTCTGCGAGGCTTGGACATCGCATTCTTTGCCATCGACGAGGCACACTGTATCTCGGAATGGGGTCACGACTTCCGTCCGGAATACCGCCGTCTGCGCCCTATCATCAACGCCATCAACCCGAAGCTGCCAATCATAGCTCTGACAGCCACGGCCACCGTGAAGGTGCAGCAGGACATTATGAAAAACCTTGAGATTCAAGATGCCAAGATATTCAAATCGTCGTTCGACCGCCCGAATCTTTATTACGAGGTGAGACCGAAGACGAAAGATGTGGTCAAAGACATTATAAAATATATCAAACAGAACCCTGGAAAATCGGGCATCGTGTATACACTGAGCCGTAAAAAGGTGGAGGAACTCGCTGAGACTCTGCAAGTTAACGGCATCAAAGCGTTGCCATACCACGCCGGTTTGGACAGCCAGACACGCCGCGAGAATCAGGACAAGTTCCTGATGGAGGAGGTCGATGTCATTGTGGCTACCATAGCCTTCGGCATGGGCATCGATAAGCCAGATATCCGTTTCGTGATCCACCACGACATTCCGAAGAGCCTCGAAGGATACTATCAGGAAACAGGCCGTGCGGGTCGTGACGGTGGCGAGGGTAACTGCATCGCATTCTACGACTACGAAGATATTCATAAACTCGAGAAATTCAATAAAGGCAAGAACGTCGCTGAACAGGAGATCGCACGCGAATTGCTCAACGAGACAGTGACTTACGCCGAATCGCCAGTTTGTAGACATAAACTGTTGCTGCATTATTTCGGCGAGGAATACGAAAAGGAAAACTGCGGCGCTTGCGACAACTGCCTCAACCCGAAGGTGCGTTTCGACGGTCAGGAAGACATAAAACTGGTCATTGAAGCAGTGCTGGCTACGAAACAGCTGTTTAAGACCAAGCATATCTCGGAACTCCTTGCAGGAAAAGAGACTGGTGACATCAAGACCGCGAAGCACGATACCAACGAATATTTCGGTGCCGGCGACGACCACGACGAGAAATATTGGACCTCAATAATCCGTCAGGCTTTGGTTAACAAATTGTTAGTCAAAGATATAGATAACTACGGAATCCTGAAGGTGCCGAAAGAAGGCAAGGATTTCGTCAAGAAACCGTACACCGTGATGGTGGCTATGGACCACGATTACGACAAAGGCGATGACGATGAGTTCGACGAAGACCGCGTGTCGCTGTCGAAGGACTCAGGCACCGACAAGACCCTGTTCTCGATGCTGAAAGACCTTCGCAAGACTATCGCGAAGAAGAAAAACCTGCCACCATTCGTGATTTTCCAAGACCCTTCGTTGGAGGATATGGCAATCCAGTATCCTATCACGATGGAGGAGCTGACACAGATAGCAGGCGTGGGTGCTGGAAAAGCACAGAAATTCGGTCAGCCGTTTATCGACCTTATTAAAGAATATGTCGAGGAGAACGAGATTACACGTCCGAACGACATGGTGGTGAAGTCGGTGGTGAACAAATCAGCATTGAAAATCAGCATCATACAGAATATCGACAAGGAGATTCCGCTCGAAGACATCGCCTATTCAAAGAACCTTGAATTCGACGAGCTCCTGACTGAAATCGAGAGTATCGTGGCGAGCGGAACGCATCTCGACATCAGATATTACACCCGCGACAATATCGACCAGTATCATCAGGAGGACATCATTCAATATTTCAAAGAGGCTGAGAGCGATGACCTTGAGACGGCGATGAAGACGTTGGGCGAGAACGAATACGAAGAGGAAGAGGTGAGGTTGATGAGAATACAGTTCTTGTCGGAAGTCGGTAATTAATATGAAAAAAGTACTGTTTTTATTAGTCGTTTTGTGCGTTTTAGGCAGCTGTAGCAGTGAAAAGAAGAGACAGTCGCCTGAGGTGTTGCTTTCTGAGGAACAGATGGTCGACGTGATTACCGACGTACAGATCATGGAGGCAACTATAAGCTATAAACGTAATACAAATCAGAAGACAGCATACCTGAAAACCATCGGCTACGACACGCTTTTTTCGCATTACGGCATCACCGATTCAATCTTTGAAGAGAATATGAAGTACTACAACGACGTTGATCCTTATACACTTATAAGGATTATGGACTCGGTGGAGGTGCGCCTTGAGCGGATGAAGAATCAATGAAAATGCTCGTAAACGATTTTTGCCTTGGCGGGACCGATAATCTCGCTAAGTCGTTGTAAATCAGCTTCTTTAATGTTTTTTACGGATTTCAATTCGAGGAGTAGCTTCTCGGCGGTGGCCTTTCCTATACCTTTGATGTCGTTCATCTCGGAATGCACGAAGCCTTTCTGGAACTGCTTGCGATGGAAGGTGATTGCAAATCTATGCACCTCGTCCTGGATGTGCGTCAGAAGCTTGAAAACCTCAGAGTTTATCTTGATTTGCACGGTTTTTGGAGGGAAGCCGAATAACAGCTCATTTGTGCGGTGGCGGTCGTCTTTGGCAAGTCCTGCAATAGGAATACTGAGATGAAGCTCGTCCTCTATAACCTGGCGTACTACCTCCATCTGGCCTTTGCCGCCGTCGGTGATGATGAGGTTTGGCAGCTCTTTGCCTTCTTCTTTGAGTCGCGAATAGCGTCGGCGCACCACCTCACGCATCGAGGCATAGTCGTCGGGACCTTGCACTGTCTTGATGTTGAAATGGCGATAACCGGCCTTGTTGGGCTTGCCGTTGACGAACTGTACCATGCCAGCCACGGCGTAGTCGCCTTGGAAGTTGGAGTTGTCGAAACACTCAATGACTGCTGGCGGTTCCGGAAGATGTAAGTCTTTCTGTAGCTCTGTCAAAACACGTTTAGAGTGGCGTTCAGGGTCGACGAGAGAGCGCAGTTTCTCGGTCTCAGCACGATATTGCTTGGCGTTGCGAGTTGAGAGAGCCAAAATCTCGAATTTCTCGCCTTTCTTTGGAATGGTGAACTTCACGTTTTCGATTTCCATGTCGAGTTTCAGCGGAACAATGATTTCGCGTACGGAACTCTCAAAACGTTGCCGTAACTCTATGATTGCCAACGACAAAAGTTCTTCTGGCGTTTCCTCAAGTCGGCGTTTCATCTCGATGGAGAACGACTGGATTATCGCCCCTTGGATGATGCGCATGTAGTTGACATAGAACGAGTTATCGGCGTCGTCGAAGGAGAATACCTCCATATCGTGGAGCGTGTTGCTGCTTACGATGGAGCGTGCGTGATAGTTCTCGAGGAGGTCGTATTTCTTTTTCAACACCTGCGCCTGCTCGAATTCGAGGCGCGAGGCGTGGTCCATCATCTGCGTCTTCAAATCCTTTA
Organism: Bacteroidales bacterium; assembly: GCA_017645275.1. Classification (GTDB taxonomy): domain Bacteria; phylum Bacteroidota; class Bacteroidia; order Bacteroidales; family F082; genus Limimorpha. Next base: position 78,435 of record JAGCPH010000046.1, read on the forward strand.
AAACTCCTGAGATATTGCCTTTGATGACTTCTTTTACATTAAAAATCATTGAGTTATAATCCTCTTCGGAGATGAGGTTAGCGCATGGAGCCTTGCAGTTGCCGATATGATATTCGAGGCACGGACGGCTCATCAGATGGTTGCAGGTGCGCAAAGGATAGACCTGCTTCAGGATGTCGAGCAGTGTCCGCGCGGTCATCACGGAAGGGTAGGGGCCGTAGTAAAGTGAGCCGTCATTGACCCTTTTTCTAGTGAGGAAAACACGTGGAAAACGCTCGTTTTTGATGCAGATCCAAGGATAGGTCTTGTCGTCCTTGAGCATTATGTTGTAGCGCGGCTTGTACTGCTTGATGAAGTTGTTTTCGAGCAGGAATGCCTCGGCTTCACTGCCAACCACGGTGAATCTGATATCTGCTATTTTGCTGACAAGGAGACGTGTCTTACCAGTCTGTTCCTTATTGAAATAGCTAGATACTCTGCGTTTTAGGTTTTTTGCCTTGCCGACATAAATAATCTCGCCGCTCTCGTCGAAGTACTGGTAAACTCCCGGCGAGGTCGGAATTGTTTTTAATATCGAGGTTATTTTGTCGTTCATTAAAAATGCTTAAACCCTTGTGCTTCAATCGGAATCTGATGATTATCAGGTGTTATGAGGTTGGCTTGTCCTTCGTCGGCGGTGATATATCCGATGATGCGGACGTCGTCCATGTCCTTGACCTTTTCGTAGTCGCTTTGTGCGATGGTGAACAGAAGCTCATAGTCTTCGCCGCCGTTGAGCGCTGCGATGCTCGGCACTATGTTGAAGTCCTTTGCTGTCTGTATCGTCTTCTGGTTCATCGGGATACGGTCTTCGTAGACCATGCATCCCACCTTCGATTCTTTACAGATATGTAAAACCTCAGATGCCAGACCGTCGGAGATGTCGATCATTGAGGTCGGTTTGACCTTAAGTTCCTTGAGTGTTTCGATGATGTCACGGCGAGCCTCAGGTTTCAGCTGGCGTTCAAGGATATAGTCGTATCCTGCAAACTCAGGCTGCATGTTAGGGTCGGCCATGAATGCCGCTTTTTCTCTTTCGAGTATGAGAAGTCCGGTGTAGGCAGCGCCGAGGTTGCCACTTACGCATAACAAATCGTTGGGTTTTGCGCCGTTGCGATAGACGATATCTTCTTTTTTAGCCTTTCCGATGACCGTCACCGAGATGAAAAGTCCCGATTTTGAAGCTGTCGTGTCGCCGCCCACGAGGTCCACATGATAGCGGTCGCAGGCGAGACGGATACCGCGGTATATCTCTTCGATCGCCTCGACGGAGTACTTGCTGCTGATGCCGAGACCGACGACAATCTGTGTCGGGGTGCCGTTCATGGCATAGATATCCGAGAAGTTGACGACAGCGGCTTTATAGCCGAGGTGCTTGAGCGGACAATAGGTCATGTCGAAGTGCACGCCTTCGCAGAGGATGTCGACGCTGACGAGTGTCTGTTCGTCTTTATGGTCGATGACTGCCGCGTCGTCGCCGACGGCCTTGAGCGTTGAGTCGTTGTAAATCTTGACATTCTGCACGAGCTTGTCGATGAGAGCGAACTCGCCGAGTTCCGAGAGGTTGGTGATGTTTTCCTGATCTGCCATGTGAAATATTTTTATGCAAAAATAATAAAAAAACGCTCGTCAAAGTATCTTTTTCGACGAGCGGTGCAATTTTTTTTGTGCTCCCACTAGGACTTGAACCTAGGACCAACTGATTATGAGTCAGCTACTCTAACCGACTGAGCTATAGGAGCTGGAAAAATTTCCGGCTGCAAAAATACAAAAAAATCTAATACTGGCAATAAAAAGTTGAAAAAATATTCAATTGCCGGTGATTTCTCCACTCCCTCTGGTCGGTCGAAATGACATTTATTCCTTAATGATTCGTTTTGTCACTACGCCTTTTTCGCTTGTTATCCTTATCATATAAATGCCGCTTGACAAATCTTCGACATTGATAACAGCTTCAGTTTCAAGTGTTTGTGCCGATTTGACAAGTTTTCCGTCAAGGCTATAGATGTCGTATTGTTGGATGTTGTCGCATTCCAGATGTAGCACGTCTTTCACTGGGTTTGGATACAGCTTCAAGTTCATGGCGTAATCCTCGTCAACGCCAGTGTCGCCGTCGCCACTGATGGCTATCTCGAGCAGGTAAGTGCCTGTCATTCCTGAGAAATACGGTGATACGGCGAAATAGATGGTGCCTCCGTTGAATGAGATGGTGCCCGGCATCACGTCGTCGTAGCCTTGCGAGTAGTTCTGTCCGTCGGTAGAGTAGGCAAACATGGCGTCGACGGTATATGTCTGGCCGTTTCCGCTGTTGTATGAGTCATGCAGACGTGCAGATATGACGTAGTTATAGCCTGTCGGCAGGTTGATTCTATAATAGTCGATATCGTTTCCGACATGGATGTTGGCACCTGTAGTTCTCACTGTAGTCTGGTGATTTGTCCAGTTGCTTGGTCTGAGTCGGTAAGCCTGGGCTTGAGTGTTGTTATTCTCATATTGGTCGGCATTTGTGGCAGGAGACTCCACCACCACGGTGATCGGGTTTGGGTTATAATAAGCGCCGGCGTAATACCAGCCATTATTATAATATGAAAGCTCAAGATGATATGTGCCTGGCTCGGCTGTTATTTCGCCTTCGAATGTAAAGCTTTTATAATATCCCGATTGGATGGTAGTGTTTATGATCTGGATGTTTTGCACCCATGAGCCCTCCAATGTCGACAGACACACCCTTATCCGGCCGTTATAAAGGCTATTGCCGGTATTCGCCACATTCAAATTGATTTTAGCTGTCGAACCTTGTACCAGTCGTCCGCTGTTTGTTGTGATTGTGAAGTCGGAATATGTCTCTATATCGTCGTAGTAATATATCTCGAAATTGGCTAAATTGTTGTAATTTCCGTCATCCACTATGGTCCAGTTGCTGCCGTCTGTGGTATAGAAAATGGCCACTTGATATTGTCCGGGCACAAACATCATATTGCCTGATGTGCTGAACTGGAATGTGTGATAATAACCCCCTTCAAGATTGTATGATGTGGTATTTATGAAGCCGATGAAATTGCCGCTAGCGTCGAATGCTGCTGCTCCGAAGTTGCCGTTCAATGTGCCGTTGCCCCAGTTGCCCACGTCGGCTGTCACGCTGATATCGCCTCCAAACCATATCTGGCTGTCGACAGATACCGATGAGTAAAGACGAATATCGGTAGTGCTGGTGCCGCCACCGCCACCTCCTCCGCCACCGCCGTTGCCGTCAGGCTCCAGACCGAAGATGGCTTGCTGGTTGTTGGTGAAGCTGTATGAGCCTCCGCCGGCGCCGCCGCTGCCAGGATTCAAGGCAGATAACGAGAAATAACCGTCATTCTGTCCGTCCCAGCCCCAGTTGAAATGGAATTTGTCGTTGTTGTCGTAGCCGTCGCACACGAAGCAGTGGCCGCCGTTGCCGAAGCCCGCGTAAAGCACAGGTCTAGACGCGTCGAGGTCGGCACGTAACCAGCTCTTCCATTGGCTGTCGCTGGTGTAGTCTTTCCGTTCTCCGTGGGCGGTCGATTTATATCCGAAATGGTTTTTGAACGCATATTCGGCACAGTGCTCGCTGTTGGTGTAACTAGAGATGACGAATGCGCCGCTACCGCCTGTCTCAGCCACGCCGTAGCTCATGTCGACGCTCACGCCGCAGTGATACATCAGGGTGGCGACGGCGTTGTTGGTGCTCGTCACGCGGTTCGGCATGTTGTTCCAGTCATACTGTGTGCCGCCGAAGTTGGCATACAATGTGCCATATGAACTCGTTGAGTATGAGTGACTTCCAGTGCCTACTGCAGGATGGTTCCAGTATTTCAGCACCTGTGCCATGCCGGTTGCCACACAACCTGTCACGGTACGTTCGTTGTATTGGTTGTCGTACGGACAGAGGTCATTATAATAAGGTGACTGATTCCATCGCGTCTGCACGAGCGGATTCACCACTTTCTCGCCTCTGTTGTTGATAAATTCTGTCGAGATGCCGGAGAACAACTCTTTCCACTGTCTTGTGGTTGTCTCGTCTGCAACTATATTATTATCAATAATATACTGAACTTCCGAGCTGATTCCTTTGAGCCAATCATCGATGTTGGCCGGAAGGTTCTCGGTCACAAACTCGCCATATTTCGAATAAGCCAAAATCGGGATGCAGCGGTCGTCGTCAGCCACAAGCACCCAGCCTTGGTTGTCGTTGAGATTAAAAACGTAAAAGTGTTGGTTTTCAACGCTTCTGTTAGTAATCTGAGTCAATTCTATTGACTTGTACATCTTCAGGTTGACACCTCTGGCGTCCAGATAGGTATGCCTCTGTTTCATGAAATTCATTCCCACCTGACTTGCCTTATCAGGGCTGACATGCTCCGCAAAAACATTGATCTGCAGGAATGCGATAATTGTCGCTAAGAGTAAAAATCTGAGTTTCATACGCGTATATTTTTGTTGACCTTTCATTTGAAAGTGCAAATATACGCTATGTTTTTCAAAAAAACAAGAAATTAATAATAATTTTCAATTTCATCAAGAATATCAATGACTTCGGCGGCTGTCAAGACTTCCATGAGTTGCATTTTAAACTGCTTGAAGTTTGGGAACCCCTTGAAATACAGGCCCCAATGCTTTCGCATCTCGATGACGGCGTAGTGCTCGTCCTTATAATTTAAGGAGTCGTTGAGGTGCATCTTCGCCACTCTCACACGTTCCTCGACGGAAGGTCGCTCGACTGCTACGCCTTTTTCAAGATAATCATGAATCTCCTTGAAAATCCAGGGGTTTCCGTATGTGGCGCGACCTATCATGAGCCCGTCGACGCCGAAAGTGTCTTTGAAATATTTCGCTGACTTGCCGTCGACCACGTCGCCGTTGCCGATGATTGGAATCGTCATGCGCGGGTTGTTTTTCACCGCTCCGATGAGCGTCCAGTCGGCTGGCTCGCCCCATTTCGTGGTACGGAGCCGTCCGTGGATGGTAAGTGCCTGAATGCCAACGTCTTGAAGTCGCTCGGCAATCTCCACGATGTCTTTATGCTCGCTGTCGTAGCCCAGTCGTGTCTTCACCGTGACTGGCGTTTTCACCGCCTTAACAACGGCTTCGGTAATGGCGACCATCTTCGGGATGTCGTTCATAATGCCTGAGCCTGCGCCTTTCGACGCCACTTTCTTCACCGGGCATCCGAAGTTGATGTCGATGATGTCGGGGCTATATCTTTCTGCATATTGCGCAGCCTCGACCATGGGTTGGATGGCGTTGCCGAAAATCTGCACTCCGAACGGCTGCTCGCTCTCAGTATACCGTAACTTGTTGATACTCTTTACCGCATCGCGAATCAGACCGTCCGACGAGATGAACTCTGAATAGACGATGTCGGCGCCGTAGAGCTTGCATACGTGCCTGAACGGCGGGTCGGTGACGCCCTCCATCGGTGCCAAAAGCAGCGGATAACGCTCGAAGTTGAGATTTGCGATTTTCATGCTGCAAAAATACAAAAAATAATGACAATTTAATGCCATTTTCGAAATACTCTCAGTACCTCGTGGTAGGTCACATTTCTGCAAATGGCATTAAAATGTTCAAAGACTTTAGATTTTTTTACAAAATCTTGACAAAGATTAGAATTTTTCATATTTTTGCAATTCAAATATTGTCGTTATGAGGATTACATCACAACCAATAAGTCATGATGAATTGAATTCGATGTTGCCAAGATATTTTGGCGACATGGTGAAGGCTGTTGTTGATATAAAAAAGGAGATTCTGGGTCTGGATGCCGAGTTGCATGCTGATATTGAGCAGGAACTTCTTAGTCAAGGTTCGGAGCAGACCGACTTGTGGGGGATAAACTTGTATCCTGAGATGGAAGGAGAGGACTTTGTGGAATTTGATTCATTGATAAATATTCGTCCATATCAAGGAAACAGAAGTCGAGATGTTCAGGATACTGATATTCGTAAACGTATCATAGAAGTCGTAAGTAAATTAATAAAATGATAAATTATCAGCATTCGGATTTAGCTGCAGGGCGTTGGGCTTCAATGACTTTAGCTGAGCAGATGTTAAACATCGGCAGTGAAGTCTCGAGGGCAAACCGTTGGCAAAGCAAGGGCAACATTGAACAATGCCATCGTGCAGCTGACAGAGCTTTGGAGTTGCTCTCGTTAACCATTGATGCTCAACGTGGTAAGCATAATCTTGGAGAGTTCTGCCGCCTTTATGAAGTGTTGGCTGACTGCTATTATGGTGATAACTATTATCAAACCGACCCGGTAAAGTTGCAAAAATATTTTGATGTGTTTTATAATTAAAAGCAAACTAAAAATACTATGAAGAAATTGTTACTATTGCTGATGGCTTTTATGGGATTTGCCTATAATGCCATTGCGCAACTTGAGGTGAAACCAGGATCCTTCAAGGAAGTGCCGGGATTCGTCAACCTCGACCTTGACAAGCAGACAGACGACAACGACCAACCTTACGCTGTCTTGAAGGTCAAGACCGAAAACATCAACGACAAACAGCGTCGCGAGCTGAAGTTCCAAGGCGATGCACGCACATTCTTCGAACTGGAATACCGTGACGGCGAAGTGTGGCTGTATATCAGCTATTATGCCACTTATATAAAGATTTCACATCCAGATTTTAGCTCTACCGAGTTTTATTTTCCTTTCGATATGATGGGTAAAAAAGGATACGAACTCACGCTTGTCAACAAAACGCCAAGTGGTGGCAAGGGCGTTTTGACCATTAAATCAAAACCTGAAAACGGTGCGATGATTGTTTTGAATGGCAGCGCTATTAACCAAAAGACTCCATATACAAACAATATGATCGCATCTGGGCATTACGATATTATTGTTGCCAAGGAAAGATTTAAATCGGGAAGCATATCGTTGGATATCCAAGACGGTGAAACTCGGGAAGTTGAAATAGAAATGCTTTTGGATGTGGCGGAAATTACGCTGGAAGCTGACAATCTTACTGATATTTATATTGATGGGGAATTTGTGAAACGCGGAACATGGAAAGGGGAGCTTTATAGCGGAAGTCATGAGATTATGTACAAAAAAGATAATTATCATGATGCCACCAAAACAATTGTGGTTGAGCCGGGAGTTTCTGTGCCTTACAGCTTGGATATGAAGCCTTTGGGTTATGAAATAAGCGTGACGACAGAACCGTTGGGGGCAATGGTGTTCATTGACGGCAAAGAAGTGGGCTTGTCTCCGTTTAAAGCATCTTTGCCATCTGGGAAACACACAATTTCAGCATACAAAGATAATGAAACGGCTTCGAAAGACATAAAAATCGAAGCACATGGAGGTGCATATGAGGTCGTCCTTGTCATGCAAAAGGAATCATTGGGAAGATATGCAAAGGTTGGCTATAAATTTGTGACACTCAATGGTTCTATTAACCCATACAACGATTTGTCATACGGTTTGACTTTTGGAATGATGAAAAAATACGGATGGTTCATTAGCGCGATGACGAATTTACATTTTCAAGGATTAAAAAGTGATTATGAATGTGACGACACATTCCTTGTAGATGGCAATGATGTTGCTTACACCGGAAAAGAATCCTATACGTCATTGTCGGTAATGGCAGGATTCCTTATGAGAATAGGCGGACCTGTTGCTTTGAGAGTCGGCGCCGGTTATGGTGTGAGAAATGCCGTTTATGAGACACAAGATGGCAAATGGGTTAAAAACACAGTGCCGAGTGCGCAAGGACTTGATGTCTCCTTGGGTTTGCAATGCAATTTCAAAGGTTTTATAATATCGGTTGACGGTGTCGCGACAAATTTCAAGGTGTTTGAGGCAAAAATAGGATTGGGTTACGGATTTAAAAACAAATAATTATGAAAAGAATAACGATTACAATTTTTTTGGTGTGTTTGGTGCTGACGTTTTATGAATGCAAAAAGAGACAGCAACCACCTATTGTTAACTTAAGGAGTGCCAAAGCTTTTTCAATAAATGACACAAAAAGCGTTTGCTTTTCACAAGGGAATCTCCAATACCAAGCGTCAACCGACACATGGCGATTTGCCGAACATCAATGGGACTTTGTGGGAAGTACAGTAACTGGTGATAATTCCACGCCTTGTGGAACAGTTGCAGGCAGTAGCAACCATTTGATTTCACCCACTTATGATGGCTGGATTGATTTGTTTGGTTGGGGAACTGGTAATAATCCAACGCTTTGTACATCAGACACGATGGATTACGTGTATTTCTACGATTGGGGCAATAATACCATCTCGAATGGTGATGGAAAAAACTGGTTTACTCTCACTTTAGAAGAATGGGAATATGTTTTAAATGAAAGAAATACTTTGTCGGGTATTAGATTTGCCAAAGCTTATTTAAATAATGTATATGGATTGATAATATTGCCTGACGATTGGAATAGTGGCATATATAGTTTGAATGATGTTAATATGGTTGAAGCTGGGTTTAAAAGAAACCGTATTTCGGCGGAAGAATGGAACACCATCTTGGAGCCAAACGGAGCTGTCTTTTTGCCTGTTGCGGGCATGCGTGACGAAACCTATATTTATGATTTGGATAACCTTGGTCGCTATTGGACAGCTACATGGTATGGCGGTTTTAGGGCATATTGTATTGGTATTGCTGATAATAGTCTTATCAATTTTGGGGTGTTAATGATGAGCGGGTTATCTGTCCGTCTTGTTCGTATGGCCGAAAATTAAAGTTTGGTTGGCGGTATCTTGTTAATATTGTCGAAATAAATACAATCCTGTCTGATCACATCATCATTCCGATTACGTCTTCAGGCAAATAATGCTTATCCTGCGGCTTACATATTTTCTCACCAACCACCAACGTGCGTCGAAAACTGTTCGTTTAAAATGCGAGTCGGCCATCTCTCGCTTTAACGAGTAAATCTTATGGTAGAATAAATCTGTGCTTATCTGTGAAATCTGTGAGAGATTTTTTCGTAATTTTGCACCCGTGAAAGAAAATCCTATCTCATATTATAAAAACGATAGCCGTATTAGAAAAGAAGACAGGATTATTACAGCAGTGAAGTGATTATTACTATCCCAAAATCACCTCCGCCTTGCATCCCAACGCCTTCGACAGCGCAAAAACCGTCTGTGACTAGGCGTTGCGAATGTGTAATTACCTCCCCCAATACACAAAATTCTAAAAAATTGATTATTATTTGTTTTTTCAAAAATTATTATTTAATTTTGCAGCCTATTCCCATTAAAAAGTTGCGCCCGACACGTATCAGGGATGAAAATTATGAAGAAAATACTGATGGCATTTGCGGTTTTAATCGTGGTGCTCGCCATGGCTTTAACAGGCTGCAAGAAGAAATCATCCGAGCCAAACACTGGCGGAGGAGGAGATAACGGTGTCCCTTGTGTCGACCTCTATATCGGGTTTACCGGTTTTAACGACAGCATTTATAACAAACCAAACAGCCTTGTCGATGATTCGTGGTTTGAGACGTTAAACACATATTATGAAAACACCAGCGTACAGGGCCATAACGACGCTTATCTGTATTATTCGGAATATATGGCGTTGGATGATTTGTTGAATTTGGAAAATGAGCCGGAAAACTTGAGAAATGTCTCTATAATTACATTTACTAAAGCTCTGGATTATATCTCTTTGGATTCGCCTGTGACAAATCCTGAAGGATATGGCTCAAACGCCGAGTATCGTGATGGTTTGCATAACAAAATCATTGGTAATCAGGTGTTTGGAAAAGAAATCAATGCTTATGCCATCGGACTTGTCAACGAAAATACGAGTTCGGATATCGAAGAATTCAGAGCCAATCTCCGTGCGTTGTCGAGCGATCCGGCCAATATCTATGAAGTAAACACTATGGATAGCGTCGATGTAGTGCTTAATGAACTGGTTGAAACAATCAAAAGTGCTACTGGTGAAGGCAACAGCAATATCCTTATGATGGTATTCGACTGCTCGTATAACGAAAGCCGTGTCAAGACGATTCCGCATATGGTTTACACGTTTGTTGATAACATGGTTTGCGGATATATCGCTTATTATAAAGCGCCTACAGTCAGAACGCATCAGGTCGGCGATGTCGGTAGAACTTGGGCGGTTTGCGGTGGCGACCTGCTCGACTGGGGCCATAATTGGGTGCTGAGCAAAGGTCTTGTGTATAGCTACAAAACCCCTAATCTTGACTACTACAATTGGGTGACTACAGGATCTGTGCACTATAGCACAGGACCAGGCGATTTCCCGAATGTGAGAATGGGCTTCCTGAAACCTGATACTGATTATTATGTAGCGGCTTATGCTATAAACTATGTCGGCATATCATATGGTGAAGTTTATACGTTCCACACACTTGCCGATGGTGTTCCTAGCGTCGTGACGCTTCCAACATCGGATGTAACTGAGACAACAGCTGATGTATGTGGCGCTGTCGTTGACGATGGCGGTCATGACATCCTGGAAAGAGGTATCTGCTACGGTCTGGCTTCGGATCCTGACATCACCGGCTCGCATGTGGTTTGCGCGGCTGGCGATTCACTTTTCTGCACAACATTGACAGGTCTTGAGCCGAATACGACATATCATTATAGAGCCTATGCCGAGAATGAAGAAGGTGTTGGCTATGGTGATGATTTGCAGTTTACCACGCTAGGCGGTACTGGAGATGAAGCTACTTTCAGTATTGGAGGACGTGGCGTGATAATTGCGCCAGGTAACTTGCAATATAATCAAGGTACTCATGAATGGCGTTTTGCTGAAAATACATGGGATTACATCGGTGGTGCCAACACTGGTGCTGGCTCTCCTATCTATACGGGCTGGATAGACCTCTTCGGCTGGGGCACTGGTAACGAGCCATCATGTATTGTTGACACGAGCGGATACTACCTCAACTTTACCGATTGGGGCATCAACCCGATTTCCAACGGAGGCAACACTCCATACCAATGGCGCACACTATCTGATGCCGAATGGGAAAGCATCCTTTATAACCGTGAAACACCGTCGGGAATACGCTTCGCGATGGGACAGGTGAATGGTGTGAATGGAGTGATTCTCGTACCAGACCAGTGGAACAGCAGTTATTATCCTTTGACACACTGCAATGAAAATGCTGTATTGGGCGACATGCCGAATGTCATCAGCGCATCCACCTGGGACAGTGATTTAAAACCTCATGGAGCGGTGTTCTTGCCATGCGCCGGCAAGCGTAAATCCGGTGATGAGTATGTGGATTCTAATTCATGGGGTGCTTATTGGACATCAACAGAGGCTGAAGATGTCTATGGCTTGGGCACAGAAATAATAAAAATGGCATGGGCACTAATCCCAAGTGTTTACCAAGGATTAGGCCAAGGTGTAGACATCCTGTCATATGAACGTGACTACGGAGCATCAGTGCGTCTGGTGAAAGATGTCGGAAAATAAAAACATCTGAAATTTAAAAGCTCGGTTCAAAAAGCCGAGCTTTTTTGTATCTTTGCACCCGTGAAAGAAAATCCTATCTCATATTATAAAAACGATGAGCGTGTCTCGCAACTCGTTGATTGTCTTGAGGGTAAGAAAAACGTTTTCTGCAAAGGCATCACGGGCTCGGCGAAGGCTTTCGTCGTGGCAGCGGCGTTCGAGAAAGTCGGCGGACAGCATTTTGTGGTGTGTCCCGACAAGGAAAACGCAGCGTATTTCTACAACGACCTCGAAAATATTTTCGGCGAACGCGAGACCGACTACGCCAAGAAGATGATTCTGTTCTACCCGACGTCGTACAAACGGCCTTATGAGCCTGAGAAACCGGATAACACCTACATTCTGTCGAGGACAGAGGTGCTGCAACGCGTGTCAACGTCCGAAAGAAAGACGATAATCGTGTCGTATCCTGAGGCGCTGAGTGAGAAAATTGTCACTCGTAAGATATTGAGCAAGAATACTTTAAAACTTGCGGTAGGTGAGAAGGTCGATATGGATTTCGTCACCGACACCTTGCTGGAATACAACTTTGAGCATGTCGATTTTGTGGTCGAGCCTGGTCAGTTTGCCATCCGTGGCGGCATCGTCGATGTGTTTTCCTTTGCCAACGACTATCCTTACCGTATAGTTTTCGACTTCGACGAGGTGGAGTCTATCCGCTCATTCAATCCCGTTGACCAGCTCTCGATGGAGAAGCTGCAACGCATCGTTTTGCTGCCCAATCTTCAAGACCATAACCTCTCTGAAGAACGTGAGTCGATATTCCAATATCTTCAGAATCAGACGGTTATGTGGCTGGAGGAGACCGATTTTCTGAAAGAACGCATTGATGCAGAATATAAAAAAGCCGTCGATGCATTTGAGGCTTTCGAGGAAAACGACAACGTGAAATCGCCCGAGACGCTTTTCGCGCAAAGCGATGAACTTTTGACGCAACTCGATGATTTTAAATCAGTTACGTTTGATATTTACTCCGATTCATTCGGGAAAGAGATTGTCAACTTCGATATCACTTCGCAGCCTGTCTTTAACAAGAACTTCGAGATGCTTTTGACGAGCCTTAACTCGTTGAAAGACAGAGGCTATAAAATACTTTTCTTTTCCGAAAGTAAACGTCAGCTCGAGCGAATCCAGAGCATTTTGAACGATTTGCAGCAGAAGGAGGAGTCGAACCATGACTTTACGCCAGTTTTGTACTCGATGCAGGCTGGTTTTGTCGATAACGACCTGAAAATCAGCTGTTTCACCGACCATCAGATTTTTGAGAGATACCACAGATTCCATCTTCGCGAAGGTTTTGCCGGCAATCAGGCGTTGACAATCAAAGAGTTGTACGATTTGAAGCCAGGCGACTACGTGACGCATATCGACCACGGCATCGGGCGTTTCGACGGACTGGAAATCATCGACCACAACGGAAAACAGCAGGAGGCGCTGCGACTTATCTATCAGAACGGCGACTTGCTTTATGTGAGCATCCATTCGCTGCACAGAATCTCGAAATATTCAGGCAAAGACGGACTTGAGCCGACGCTGAGCAAACTCGGCTCGAATGCATGGAACAAGCTGAAAGCCAGAACGAAGAGCAAGGTCAAGGACATTGCGAGAGAGCTGATAAAGCTTTACGCTGAACGCAAAAATTCGCAGGGATTCCAGTTTATGCCCGACACCTATCTGCAGACCGAACTCGAGGCTTCGTTTATGTATGAAGACACGCCTGACCAGCTCAAGGCGACCATCGACGTGAAACGCGACATGGAGAAGGAGTCACCGATGGACCGCTTGGTGTGCGGTGACGTAGGCTTCGGCAAGACCGAGGTCGCAATTCGTGCCGCTTTCAAGGCTGTTAGCGACTCGAAACAAGTGGCGGTGTTAGTGCCTACTACAGTGCTCGCACTCCAGCATTTCCACACGTTCTCGAACCGTCTGAAAGGGTTCCCTGTCACAATCGACTACATGAATCGTTTCAAGACCGCCAAACAACAGAAAAAGACCCTTGAAGATGTCAAAAACGGTCGCATCGACATATTGATAGGAACGCATCGAATCATCAGTAAAGACGTGGAATTCAAGGACTTAGGCCTTTTGATCATCGACGAGGAACAGAAATTCGGCGTTTCTGCCAAGGAGAAGCTCAAACAGATGAAGACTAACGTCGACACGCTGACGTTGACGGCGACGCCTATACCCCGCACGCTGCAGTTTTCGATGATGGGTGCGCGCGACATGAGCATCATCACCACGCCACCGCCGAACAGGTATCCTGTTGAGACAGAATTGCGTACATTCGCTCCAGATGTCATCAGGGACGCCATCCAATACGAGTTGGCGCGTGACGGGCAGGTGTTTTTCGTGCATAACCGCATCCAAAACATCATGGAGGTTTACAACATGATTGTGAGCTGCGTGCCGGGCGCGAAGGTGGCGGTGGGTCACGGCCAGATGGAAGGCGAGAAACTCGAGGAGATAATGCTCGACTTCATCGACGGCAAATACGACGTGCTATTGTGCACCACAATTATCGAGGCGGGTTTGGATATCCCGAACGCTAACACCATCATTATCAACGACGCTCACAAGTACGGCCTGAGCGACCTGCATCAGCTGAGGGGCAGGGTGGGGCGCTCCAACAAAAAAGCGTTCTGCTACCTCCTGACACCTCCGATGGCGATGCTAAGCGAGGAGGCTCAGAAACGTCTAAGAGCTATCGAGGAATTCTCCGACTTGGGTAGCGGCTTCAACATTGCAATGCGCGACCTCGACATCCGTGGAGCGGGCAATTTGCTTGGCGCAGAACAGAGCGGATTCATCAACGACATCGGCTTCGAGACATATCATAAAATTCTCGACGAGGCCATCATGGAGCTCAAAGAAAACGAGTTCAAAGACCTCTTTGATAAGCCCGAGGAAGAGAAGAAATTCGTCCGCGAGTGCGTCATTGAGTCGGATTTGGAGATACTCTTGCCAAACGAATATGTCGATTCATCGGCGGAGCGTATCAGCCTTTACAACGAGCTCGACCATATTGAAAATGAAGAGGGTTTGATGCGGTTTACCGACAACCTCATCGACCGTTTCGGACCTATTCCGCCTCAGGCTAACGACCTCTTGAACACTGTGCGCTTGCGCTGGATTGCCCGCGATTTGGGTTTTGAAAAAATCGTTCTCAAGAAAGGCGACATGACCTGCTATTTCCTGCAAGACCAGGAGTCGGAGTACTTCAAAACTGAGACTTTCAACAAAATTATCCGTTACGCTTCCGAACATTTGAAACGTTGTCAGTTTAAGGAGCAAAACGGCAAAAACATATTGGTTTTCAAGGTTGTTGACAGGGTCAAGGATGCTTTGGATCTGCTTCGTGAGATAACGGATAATTGATTTTTGAATAAAAATTTGGATATTTGAAATAAAATTCGTATCTTTGCAAGATTAATTTAAATACAAATGACGACATTATTTTTAGGTGGCATAGGCACAGGCGAGTTACTTCTTATAATTCTTGCTATTTTGTTGATCTTCGGCGGCAAGAAGATTCCGGAGCTGATGCGCGGAATGGGCAAGGGCGTCAAGGAATTCAAGGACGCTATGAACGAGCCGACCGGCGACAAAAAAGACGACGAGAAGAAAGAGGAGAAATAGTCCGTCATGACGTCGCGAAACAAGACGGAAGATGCCGAAGACGTCCAAATGACCTTCGGCGAGCATCTCGATGAGCTTCGTAAAGTGTTGATGCACATCGGGATTGCTTTCGTTTTGCTCTTTATCGCCCTCTTCACGTTTTTCAAAGGCGATATCATCAACATCGTTTTCTATCCTTCCGAAAGCGATTTCATCACAAACAGACTTTTTGCGAGATTAGCTGAATTGACTGGCACTGAGGCATTGAAAATCAATGCGAATCCGTTGAATCTTTATAACACTAAGATTGCGGGGCAGTTCATGCTTCACATCAAGGCGTCGGCGGTCGGAGCGCTGGTGATAGCGTTTCCGTACATCATCGGGCAACTGTGGGGCTTCGTCAGGCCGGCACTTTCGAAAGAGACAAAACGTCGTACCCGATTGATTGTCTGGAAGATAGTGTTCTGGTTTTTCCTCGGCGTGGCATTCAGCTACTTCGTGATCTCGCCTCTCGGAATCAACTTCTTGGCAAATTATGAGGCAAACGGAAGCATTGAAAACATCATCGATGTGAGCTCGTATGTGAGCACAGTGCTGGGTGTTTGTCTGGCAGGTGGACTGGTGTTTCAGCTGCCTCTTTTAATAAGATTATTAGCCTCGATAGGCCTCGTTTCGTCAGACTGGCTGCGGAAAAACCGCAAATTCGCCATCGTGGTGATACTGGTGCTTTCGGCACTCATCACACCACCCGATGTCATGAGCCAGCTGCTGATTTTTGTGCCATTTTACATTTTATACGAATACGGAATTAGGATAGCAAAAAATATTGAAAAGCAAAATGCAGACAGATAGAACAAGGGAATTGGAGACGAAAGGCATTGGTACCCTGTTACTTATGTACGCCTTGCCGTCGGTGGTGAGTCAGATTATATCGTCGGTTTACAACATCTGTGACCGTATCTTCATCGGACACGGAGTCGGTGCGCTCGCCATCGCTGGACTTGCCATAACATTACCGATAATCAATATCATCCACGCTTTCGGAGCCTTGATAGGCGTCGGAGCAGGGGCGAGGATGTCGATAGTTTTGGGTAAGAAAGATGTCAACTGGGCTGAGAATATCCTCGGCAACAGCGTCATTTTTACTGTCATTTTGAGTGGCTTGGTGATGCTGTTTTCTTATATTTTCCTCGATAAAATCTTGTTCATGTTTGGCGCGACAGCCGAGACTGTGGCTTACGCCCGCGAATACATGCTCATCGTGCTTCCAGGCATGTTCCTGACTACCATGGCATTTAACCTTGTCTCGTTGATGCGTTCGTCGGGCTATCCCAACAAGTCGATGATAGTGCTCGTGTCGGGTGCTGTGCTCAACATTGCGCTCGATGCCTTGTTTATCTTCGGTTTTGACATGGGAATTGCAGGCGCGGCGTGGGCTACCACCATCTCTATGGCTTTTGCCACCTTCCTTGCGATGTTGCATTTTGTGAAACGCGACTCGTTCATCCGCTTCCGCAGACATGGATTCCAGCCGAAAGGATATATCTTCAAGAATATCTTCATGATAGGAATGAGTCCGTTCTTGATGAACGTGGCGGCGGCAGGCGTGGTGGCGATTTTGAACAAGCAGCTCATCCGTTTCGGTGGCGACATGGCAGTGGGCGCATACGGTATCGCCAACAGCTTCATCATGATTATGATTATGGTCATCCTCGGCGTGTGCATGGGCATGCAGCCAATCGCTGGCTACAACTACGGAGCCGGTCATCCCGACAGGTTGAAAAGAGTCTATGTCTTGACGATGAAAGTGTGCGTCTTAATAGGCATTTTCACTGCTATTTTAGGTTGTTCGATTCCTCGAATCATCTCGATGGCGTTCACCAAAGATAGTACATTGTTAGACATTTCACAGATGGCATTGCCTTACATCACCGTGATGACGCCGCTCATCGCGTTCACGATAGTGAATTCAAACTTCTTCCAGAGTATCGACAAACCATGGATTGCCATCGTCACCAGCCTCTCACGTCAGGTCATCTTCCTCATCCCGATGATGTACATCATGCCTGTCATTTATCAAAATCTGGGACTCGACTGTCTCGACGGCGTGTTCTGCTCCTGCACTGTTTCCGATGTCTTCGGAGCCTTGCTCGCCTTTGTGCTGATGTTGACGCAGAGGAAAGTGTTTAAATATACGATGTAATGAATTGGTTATCAGTAGCCTGCATCAACCCGGTGAACTGGTGCACCGATGCCACGCCAGCCACGCTCATCACCGAGCCGTCGCCACATATTCCAGTCGGCAAGCAACAACCAGACACATTAACCATCACCATGGATCCTGTTTCCAACCTTATTTTAGTGAACGGCTTCACTGCCACCGACTACATCCTTCCACTAATTGGCAAAGAAGGCAATTACCACTCCAGAGAAATCTGGCTTTACCGGGAGCAACTTAAGGAAAATATTGAACAAAGAGTTGTAAGCTACGCTAGTAAAAACATAGCAACAAGATAATGGTTGCTGACGTATTAGTTCTGTTCGCGGTTTTTGAAAAGTTCGTGAATGTCTTGTTTTACTAAGACAAGCATCTCATTCAAAGAGATTGCTTGTTTTAAATCGTCTTTGCTGCTGTCAGAAAAAGCTTTTTCCATAACTAATATCTTTTTTGCAAAAATAAGATTAATGTCCATTCGTGCAGCTTAAATGAAAAATTTTTCTTGTTTTTCAAAATTATTTGTATCTTTGTAGTCGAAATTTAATCCTATCCTTAATAAACAAATAGTTCATTAAGGAATAAATAATAAAAAAGTTTAGCTTTTCTTAGAAGGCTCGAAATCTGTACATTTTCATGTGTACCGAAAAGGAGGTGATTGAAAATGTTTAAGGGTTTTGCCGTGAGTTTAACCAAAAGTTGTACCCGACACGAATTAGGGATTGTATTATGAAAAAAATCGTCATTTTTCTGAACATGATGCTTCTTTTAACGATTTCTTATGGTCAGGAGCAAAATTCTGAAGCTGCTTGTGTTGAAAACGAATTAATTATCTGGCTTATGCAAGATGTTGATGCCTATGCGTTTGCAGCCGACTCAAATATGGGAATTATGCCTAAAAGACAGTTGTCCGAACGTCTTAATATTTGGCTTTTTGAGATTAATGATGGTAAAGAGTCTCGAGAAGATAAAATGAGTCGCCTGAACAAAAACGCCGATGTGCGAGTCGTTCAAAACAACCACACCAACATAATGCTGCGTGAGGCCATCCCTGATGATCCCTATTATTCCCAACAATGGGCTATTGACATAATGAGTTTGCCTCAGGCATGGGGGAAATATGCCACTGGCGGCATCACGGCAACAGGTGACACTATTGTGGTGGCTGTCATTGATGGAGGCGCCTACCTTAATCATGAAGACTTGAACTTTTGGAAAAACACTCGTGAAATTCCCAATAACAACATCGATGACGATGGCAACGGATATGTTGATGATTACCATGGCTGGAATGCGTATTACCACGATGGAAATGTTTCAAGCAATGACCACGGTACCCATGTTACAGGTATCATTGGGGCGGTCGGAAACAACGGAAAAGGTGTTTGCGGTGTGAATTGGAATGTGAAAATAATGCCTGTTTGTGGCAGTTCAGGCAATGAATCAATTGTTGTGGAGGCATATTCGTATGTCTTGGAAATGCGAGCTCGTTACAATGAGACTAACGGCGAAGATGGTGCTTTTATCGTCGCAACAAATTCATCATTTGGAGTTGATTATGGTAATCCAGTCAATTACCCGATCTGGTGTGCGATGTATGATGAAATGGGTCGAGTTGGCATTTTGAGTTGCGGCGCCGGTCCCAATCTTAATGTGAATGTCGATGTGGTCGGCGACGTGCCTTCCACTTGTCCCGGCGACTACCTGATAGGTGTCACCAACACAACTTCCGACGATGTGAAAAACAGTAGTGCTGGATATGGAATCAATAATATAGATATTGGAGCTCCTGGCACATCCATATATTCCACGGTGCCCAACAACAACTATAGTTTCAAAACTGGAACTTCGATGGCAACCCCGCAAGTATCCGGTACCATTGCGCTGATGTATGCTGCAATGCCAGAGGAAATGATGCTCGCCTGCAAAAGCGATCCTGCCAATTTCTGTCTTTCAGTAAGGCAGTCGCTTTTTGACGGTGCCGACAATCTTGCATCCCTCGACGGCTTGGTTGCCGAGGGTAGAAGACTGAATGCTTATGGAGCTATTGAAAGACTTTTAAATGTGCCAGTTACACCAATGTTGATTGGCGAAGTTGGCATAGTAGGAGAAGCTGTTGTTGGAGAGACCTTGACATTGAAAGCCAATCTGAGTTCAACTCCACTTATCCCAGAATTGGGTGAGTTAAGTTATCAATGGCAAAGAGATTCTACCAATATCGCTGGTGCTGTGTTCCAATCCTATACATTGACAGAAGATGATATTGACGCTGTAATATGTGTGCAAGTAGTCGCTGAAAACTGCACAGGAACCGTTACCTCACCCACAATAGGTCCAGTACGTGTATACTCTGGAATTGATGAAAACGACAATATGTCATTCAAAGTTTATCCTAACCCTTCAAATGGCAAAATTATTGTGGAAGGCTCGGGGCGGCTGGTTGTAACAAACACACTTGGACAAACTGTTCTTATAAAAGAAATCATCGACTTTGTGACCATTGAATTACCTAAAGGAATGTATTTTGCAAAATTGGGTAAATCAGTCAGAAAAATAGTGATAGAATAATACAACATAATTTCAGCTCAGAGTCGGTTTTCACCCAGTTTTACCGAAAACAAATTATTTTTTTTAGGTAATTTTATTTCGGTAAAATATTTTTTGTATCTTTGCAGAAAATTTGAAGCTTATGGTAGATAGTCTTAATCCGTTTGTGGTGTCGGGCAAGATCCCGCCGGAGTATTTCTGCGACAGGGTGGAAGAAGCCGCTCAGCTTGAGAAATCACTGCGCAATCAGCTCAACGTGGTGCTTACCTCGGCTCGCCGAATGGGGAAAACCTCCCTCGTCGATTTTGTTTTCGACAAACCAGAAATCAGCGAGAATTATATCACCATAGTCGTTGATATTCTTCACACTACGACGTTTCGCGAGTTCATAATGGCTCTCGGAGCCGCCGTGTTCGAAAATGTGGCTACCAGAAGCAAGAAACTGCGCAAACAATTTGTCACGTTGCTGAAATCGCTGAGCGCGAGCTTCGGCTACGACCCCATTCTTAACGTCCCGACATTCGATATACGTCTCGGCGACCTACAAAATCCGGAATTCACTATGGGAGAGATTTTTAGTTATCTCGAGTCAGTCGATAAACGCTGTCTTGTGGTAATCGATGAGTTTCAACAGATTACGTATTATCCTGAGAAGAATGTCGAGGCATTGCTTCGCACTCATATCCAGAAGCTAAAAAATGCCAATTTCGTCTTTTCGGGAAGCAAGCGCCGACTGATGGACGAGATGTTTTTCTCGTCGAAACGGCCTTTTTACCAAAGCGCAAAAAATCTTCCGCTTGAGCCGATAGACAAAGGTATTTATCTCGATTTTGCGATGTCTAATTTTAAGAATGCGAATAAAAACATCACCGAAAAGGCGTTTTCGCACGTTTACGACACGTTCTGGGGCGTCACTTTCTATATCCAAAGAATAATGAAAGACGCTTTCGCGGAAACAAAAGCTGACGACACATGCGATTTGAATCTTGTGAAAAATTTGATAGAAGATTACATCGATGAAAACGACTCTCGTCTGCGCGAGCAGCTTTCATATATCTCTGAATCTCAGAAAGAACTGCTTTATGCGATACATTCCGAGGGTCAGGTGCAAAGCATAACATCAGCCGAATTCAATAAGAAACATCGTCTGCGTTCACCAAGTTCCACACAGTCAGCAGCGTTGAAACTATTGGAATACGACCTCATCACCAGGAAAGAAAAGATTTATTCGCTTTCCGACCCATTGTTAAAATTATGGTTGGATAGAAAAATCGTGTAATATGCTTGTGAAATCTCGTTTTATTCCCCTCACAGCCATCTCCCTCTTCTTGGCTCTGACGCTATCCTCTTGCTTCAGCAGCAAACATGGTGAAACCACCATTGACAGAATTCAGCAACGTGGCGTGCTGCTGGCGGGTACCACGGGCGACTACAGGCCGCTGTCGTATCTCGAAAACGACAGCACCTACTGGGGTTTTGAGATTGATTTGGCAGGGGAGATAGCCCAAAATATGGGTGTCGACGTGGAGTTTGTCTCAACATCATGGCCCACGCTTACCGACGATGTTTTGGCTGAACCTCAGACGTTCGACTTCGCTATCAGCGGCATCACCATCACCGATGAACGTCTGCAAATCATGGCGATGAGCGACGGCTATCTGGCAAACGGAAAGACCATACTTTGCCGCATTGAAGATACTACAATGTTTCATTCGTTGAGCGACATCGACAAGCCTGAGGTGCGCGTGATGGTCAACCCTGGAGGAACGAACGAGAAATTTGCAAACAAAAACCTCACACATTCAACAATTATTGTGTATCCCGTCAACGACGAAATTCCTGCTCTCATTGCTGAAGGCGATGCCGACATCATGATTACCGAGACCACCGAGGCGCCTTGGTACGTCCAAAACGACCCACGACTGGCGGCACCTTTATTAAATAAGCCATTCACCCATGGCGAAATCGGCATCCTGATGCGAAAAGGCCTGGACGACCTACTGCAATACATCAACGACCTCATCCGTCAGATGAAAGAAGACGGTTCGTTGCAAAAATTAAAGGAAAAATACGGTTTAAAATAAAAATAGAGACGTTTTCCGAAACATCTCTACTAAAGTCTAAAGACTAACGACTAATGTCTTGATTCTGTGGAGGATACCGGACTCGAACCGGCCACCTTTAGATTGCGAACCTAACGCTCTACCAGATGAGCTAAACCCCCATTTTTTACGCCTGCAAAAGTACAAAATATTTATCACATAAAAACAATTTTTTCAAAAAATTATGTGTATTTTTGCACCCGAGAAAAATTAACACAATGGAAATAGAACTTTATATCCTTAGAAGAGTAAACGCTCTGTTGCATGCGACAGACGCCAAAATTGTAAAACGCCTCGAAGGAGGCATGAGTAACTATACCTACGTTGTTGAATGTCAGGGTGTTATGTATACTTATCGCGTGCCAGGCAAGTTCGCCGAACGCTTCGTCGACCGCGTGGAAGAAGAGGCTAACATGAAGGAAGTCGAGAAACTCGACCTCAATAACGAGACAGTCTATTTAGAGATTCAATCGGGCGAGAAGCTTGCAAAATACGTCGAAGGCACCATCATGTCGACCACCGACGTCGTTTCTTACAACGAAATGTCGGTCAAGGCATTGAAGAAGTTGCACAACAGCGACCTGAAATTCACCGATTACAACGCTTTCGGTCGCCTTGACACTTACGAAAACTACTGCAAAGAGATGGGGTTCGAGCATCCTCAGGAATACAAGGAGCTTCGTCACACCCTCGACGAGATGCGTAAGATGTACAAAGAGGTGAAAAAAGTGCCGTGCCATTGCGACTATCAGCCGACAAACCTCGTCATCGCGAAGGATAAATTCTATGTTTTGGACTGGGAGTTTGCTGGTATGAACGATCCGTTCTACGACATCGCTTGCTACGGTAACGCCGGTTTCGACAAGGCTTTATCGCTGCTCGAGGCTTATGTTGGCCACAAACCGACACAGGAAGAACTAAACCGCTTGTATTTCCACCGCGCTTTCCAGTGCCTGCAGTGGTTCAACGTCGCCATCTTCAAAGATAAAGTCGGCTTGAGCAAAGATTTGAATATGGATTTCAACGCCGTAGCCTTCATGTTCCTCGGCATGGCGCGCGATTTAATCGGAAACTGCAAGAATTAATACATCATATCGCTGAAGCCGAAGCCTTCGTCAAGACCTAGCTCGGCGCGTACCTCTTCGGAGAGGCTCGCTGGACTCCAGGCAGGCTCGAAGGTGAGCTCCACATCGCATGATTTCACACCCATAATGGCGCTGACTTTCTCCTTAACGAAATTAGGGAGATAGTCGGCGACAGGGCAGTTCGGCGCTGTCACGGTCATCAGGATCTTCACTGCGCCTTCATCGTCGATGTCGATGTCATAAATCAATCCCAATTTATAAATATCAACGGGTATCTCCGGGTCGTAAATGCCGCTCAACACAGCAATCACGCGCTCTTTCAGTTCGTTTTTCTCCTCTTCTTTCATATTATTAATGGACAAGACATGTCTTGTCCCAACTGGTTTTAATTTTTATATCCTGTAAGGATAAGGCATGCCTTATCCGTTCATTACCTCCGCATACAACATCATCTGTTTCACCATACTCAACAGACCATTCGAGCGGGTGGGAGAGAGGTGCTCTTTCAGACCAATCTCGTCCAAAAAACTCATATCCGCTGCCAAGATATCGGCTGGAGTCTGCCCCGAGAACACCTTTATTAATAAATTGATGATGCCCTTGGTGATGACGGCGTCGCTGTCGGCCGTGAAATAAATCTTGCCGTCTTTTTTCTCAGCATGGAGCCAAACCCTTGACTGACAGCCGTTTATCAGATAATTGTCGTTGCGATACTGCGGGTCGATGATTGGACATTCCTTGCCCATCTCGATTAGCATCGCATAACGGTCCATCCAGTCATCGAACATCGAGAATTCCTCGACTATGCTGTCTTGTATTTCTTTGATAGTCATTATCTTAACATATTTGCAGCCCTTTCAACTGCTTTTACAAAAATATCAATTTCTTCTTTTGTGTTGTACATTGCAAACGAGGCGCGGACTGTTCCAGGTATGTCGAAAAACGTCATCACTGGCTCGGCGCAATGATGTCCGGTGCGCACAGCAACGCCCATCTTGTCAATAATTGTGCCCAAATCGTACGGATGGATGCCGCCTATCACAAACGAAATCAATCCGTTACGTTTCGGAGCCTGCCCGATGAATCGGATGCCTTCAATACCTGAAAGCTTCTCGGTGGCATATCTCAAAAGCTCATCCTCGTAGGCCTCAACAGCTTGTCTGTCAAAGCTTTGGATAAACTTTACCGCTGTCTCCAGACCCAAAGCGGCACCCACATTTGGCGTTCCTGCCTCGAATTTGAACGGCACCTTGTTGAAAGTGGTCTTCTCAAAACTCACTTTATCGACCATCTCGCCGCCAAACTGGTAAGGAGGCATCTTTTCGAGCCATTCCATCTTGCCGTAAAGTCCGCCGATGCCCATCGGAGCGTACATCTTATGTCCTGAAAATACGTAAAAATCGCAGTCAAGATCTTGAACGTCAATCACTTGGTGTGCCATCGACTGTGCGCCGTCTACGATGACAGGGATGTCATATTTATGTGCCATCGCAATCATCTCCTTAATAGGATTCACAGTACCTAACGTATTGGAAATGTGTGCGATAGAGACTATTTTGGGCTTCTGTTTTAGCAACTCCTCATAATGATTCAGATCAAGAACGCCGCTTTTGTCCATGCGTATGACCAAGAGGTTGCTGTGCTTGTCGAAGCACATCTGCTGCCACGGCACCATGTTTGAGTGATGCTCCATGGCGCTCACCACCACCTTATCTCCTTCATTAACAAGGAGCTTGCCCAATGATGTCGCTAGCAGATTCAGTGATTCCGTTGTGCCTCTGGTGAAGACAATCTCCTGTGCCTGTCGTGCATTGATGAACTGTGCCACGGTCTTGCGGGCGTTTTCATAAGCCTCTGTTGCCATCTGACTGAGGTAATGCACTCCGCGGTGGATGTTGCAGTTTTCATGCAGGTAATAATCGCGCTCGCGTTCAATCACACACAGCGGCTTCTGCGTGGTGGCAGCATTGTCGAAATACACCAACGGCTTGCCGTACACCTGCTGGTCCAGCACTGGAAACTGTTTCCTGATTTTATCTATATCGAGATGATTCAAAATCGTATAATTTAGCTTGCAAAAGTAATAAATTATTCCGAAATGGTAAAAATTTTGTTTACTTTGTAAATAAAACGTTTACAATAGCATTCTTTCAAGTTTCATCTTCCATTTTTCCCAATGTGGCATTTCTTTCGACAACAATGCATAAAAATCTTTAGTGTGGTTGCGATAAAC
>JAGCPH010000047.1 GCA_017645275.1 Bacteroidales bacterium
CCCGTCGCGCCGATGATACTGCATTAGCTTGTGGGAAAGTAGGTCGTCGCCAAACCCATACGGAAAAGGAGCCACAAAGGCTCCTTTTTCAGTTAGGAGTTGAGAGTTAGAAGTTACGAGTTATAAATATATTGAAAAAAACTTGCAACTTCTAACTCCTAACTCCTAACTTTTTTCGTATCTTTGCAGTCCGAAATTTAAAATAAAAAAGGATTGTAAAATTGTTTGAATATGAATAAGTTAGCAATTTTAAGAAGATTCACATTATCATTGGTGTTTGTTCTCGCGGGCGTAATTTTGTGGGGACAAACCAAGACTGATTTGGCAGGTTCGGGAACGGAACTGGATCCTTATCTGATTGAATCGGATGCTGATTGGACTGAGATATTTGCGATAGAAGCCAATGCGGCAAAATATTGGGCAAGTGGCATTGTTACACGCCTTGATAAAGATATTACGGTTTCGACAATGGTTGGAACAAGTAGCAATAAATATAGAGGAACATTCGATGGAAACTGGCATACGTTAACACTAGCTATATCAAGCAGTGCAGATTATGCAGCTCCCTTTAGTTATATAAATGGTGCAAGCATAAAAAATCTAAAAATAGTTGGTAATGTAGAAACAAGTGCCAAATATGCGGGGAGTTTAGTGGGGTCAGTAAATGGAAATAATACAATCATGAGCTGCACAAGTACGGCAACTATTACTATATCAACAGATGGAGACGCTTCTACTGGAGGTTTAGCGGGAAGAGTTTGGGAAGGTGCTAATGCGCTGAATTTTTACAATTGTAGTTTTGAGGGTAGTATTACGGGTTCAAATGCTGAAAAATGTGCAGGTTTTGTGGGATGGGTGGCCGGAACTGTTGGTTATACCAATTGCTTAATGGCAGGAACTATTAGTATTAGCAAAAACACATCTACTTTTAATAGACAAGCTCCTGCTAATGCTTCAGCAAGTACTGAAAATGCATATTATATCACAAATTATAATGGTTTATCTGGTAATACTTATCCAGGCCCAGATGGTACTATTGCCCCAACATCGGAACCAACAACAGTTATTGGAAAGAAATACACAAAAGATGAAACTAATTATTATGTGCCGGGTGCTGCTTTAATTACGGGTTTGGAAACAAAATCATATTCATATACCGGCAACGATATTGTTATCACACCAAGTTTGACTTATTATGGCTGGACAATGACTGAAAACACAGACTATGAAATAAGCTACGAAAAGAAAAATGGTGATGTTTGGGAAAGTGTGTCAGTTATTAACGCTGCTGGTGATTACCGTATAATAATAAGTGGTACTGGTAATTATGCAGGTTCATACACATCGTCGACTATTCATGTGGTAAGCTACAACACATGGGATGCAGTAAAGGCTATATTAGCTGATGATTCGGAAGGAGACAGAAATATCACATTGAGTGCCGACATTTATCCTGAAAATCCTTCTGGTGAAAATGTGGCTTTGGTAGTTAACGGCACGGTTATTTTGAATTTGAACGGACATACTATAGACCGCAAATTGTTTTCAGTTTCTCCTAAAGCTGATCCTGTTGTTAATGGCCAAGTTATTAGAGTTAACAATGGGGCAAATCTAACAATAAACGGAGGATCAGGGGGCAATGGTACCATTAAAGGTGGATATAACTATGCCGTTGAAGGAGGTATTGATGGTGGAGGTATATATAATATGGGAAATCTTGTGTTGAATAATGTTAAAGTTATATATAATGGGTGTATGAAGGGTGCTTTTGGAGCTACGAGCAATACAGCAAGAGGCGGCGGTATTTATAGCGGCTCTGGAAGTTCTTTGATTATTAATGGTGGTGAAGTCAGTTACAATGAAGCAAGAGGCGGTGGCGGCGGTGTTTGTGGAGACGGAGCTCACCCATTTAATATGAATAATGTTCATGTCTATTACAACGAAGGAGGAAGTAAAGGTGGTGGAATCCGTGTGGAAAATAGTGGAAGTAATACGGCTAGTATAACATCATGTAATATTTATCAGAATTTTGTAAGAGATGATGGAGCACATGGAGGTGGGGTGTTTTTTAAAGGAGGTAATTTGAATATGGAAGATACTTATATCCAATTTAATGGTTCAAGACAATATGGAAGTGGTTTCTTTGCTTTTTCCGGAACTGTTACAGCAAAAGATTGCCATATTGATTATAATAGTAATGTTAATGAACCCAATGATGATGTAACTGATAATAAAGGTGGTGGAGTGTGTTTGTGGTCGTCAGGAAGCACATTTATTATGGAAGGAGGAACTATTCAAGGAAACAGTTGTAATAATAATGGTGGTGCAATTTATGTATATGAAGGTTCGTATTTTAAGATAAAAGGTAATGTTCAGATAACTGACAATAATCATGTGAATTTTATAAGTGGCGGAAGACCTGATGATAACAATGCCTATTTAACCGGTTCGAGTACGATAGAGGTTATTGGTGATATAACAGGTTCAGAGATTTATATCACACCACTTAGTGGCGCTAAAACGTATGTGACATTCGCGGAAGGAGTTACTGGTGGTGCTGAGGCTTTATCACATTTTAAAATTGATGGCAGTAACCATAATGTAATAATCGATAATGATGGTAATATTGAGGTTTACGAACCATATTTATGGACTAACACAACCACTTGGAATGGTACGATAGCTGAAAATTCAAGTGGTGCAAGCGTTCCAACAAGTGAAAGCAGTCTGAAATTACATAGGTCGGTTAGGATTCCGAGTGGCATTAGTGCGCAAGCTGGCAGTATCTCTACTGACCCATATTGTGACATTATTATTGATGATGGAGCACAACTTTTCACTAACAACACTGGTGTATCAGTTGTTGCAAAAAAGAATGTTGAAGCTGCCGATGAAGATGACCAAACAGGATGGTATTTGATTTCGTCACCTGTAAGTAATCCTAGTATAGAGGACAACACAAATCTTATTACTAAATTATATAATTATTATACTACTTACGATTTGTACCGTTACAACGAGGCTGCGGATTTGCAATGGGAAAACTACAGAGCCAGTCATGCGGATTTCACTACACTTGAGAACGGTCGTGGATACTTGTATCGTAACTCAAAAGATCATACAATTGATATTGGCGGAACTCTTAACGTTTCTGATATCACTTACACACTATCATGCAATGGTTCGGAATTAACAGGTTTCAACCTTATTGGGAATCCGTATTCGCACACTATTTATAAAGGTGCTGCATCGTCGGCTATCCCTAATGGTGGTTTGCTTGAAGAAAAATATTACACATTGTCTCAAAACGGCGAATGGGTGCTCACCAACGACGGCACAGCGATTGCGCCGATGACAGGAGTTTTGGTGCAGGCACGGGAGCCTGGTACTTTGACGATGAAAAATTCGACTGAAGGTCTGGTTACACCTTCAAGAAAATCCGATGGCAAGAACATATGGTTCACTGTTGCTGGTGGCAATTACGAAGACCGGGCTTGTGTGGAGTTTAAGGAAGGCCGCGGCTTGAACAAGATCGCGCACCAGAACGAGGATGCTCCTATGCTTTATATAAACCATAAAGGTGAGGACTTTGCATCTGTTGACATGAACCCTGAAGCGAAAGCGTTCGGTTTGTATTTCAAGGCTAAGACTACAGGATATTACACATTGAGCGTGCAGCCTCAGGGCGAGTTCGGCTATTTGCACCTCATTGACAAGCTGACGGGCAGTGATGTGGATATGCTTAAGGAGGAGGAATATACATTCATCGGCTCGGCAGCCGACAAAGCTGAACGTTTTGTGGTCAGACTCAGCCCTTCCACTTCGACAGGCTCAGAGACCTTCGCTTACCAGAGTGGTGACGACATTATCGTTGAAGGTGAGGGTGAACTGCAGGTGTTTGATGTGATGGGACGTTTGATGATGAAAAAGAATGTGAACGGCCTGGAGACGATTGAAAAACCGTCGCAAACAGGAGTTTATATTTTCAGACTGGATGGGCAGACACAAAAAATTGTTGTTAGATAATAAATAATAGAAAGTATTATACTATGAAAAAGATATTATTAGTTTTTGTAATTATAATAACAATGGGTTTCATCGCCTCTGCCCAGAGTGACGGATTCTTCCGTGGTGGCGATTATGATGACGGTTCACGTTCGGGAACGGGACTTTCGTCGGTGACACCGATGCTTCCGGGAGGAGGTGTTGCACACTATGACACCGACCAACCGGCTGCCCCACTTGGCTCTGGGTTGTTGATTCTCAGTGCTTTAGGTGGTGCTTATTTGCTTCGTAAAAAAAAATAAAAAAATCTTTAAACAGTAAACTCTAAACTGTAAACTTTTTATTATCTTTGCGCCTTAAAATTTAAACCTATAAAAAATGAGCGGATTTTTTGGCGTAATTACAAAAAAGCCTTGTATCACAGACCTTTTCTACGGCATTGATTATCATTCACATCTCGGTACCACGGCAGGCGGTATCTGCACATTCGACGGCGAGACGTTCCACCGTTCAATTCACAGCTTGAAAGGCTCTTACTTCAGAACGAAATTCGAGGACGAGATCCACAAATTCATGGGCAACAGCGGCATCGGAGTCATCAGCGACACCGACGCACAGCCTATCGTGGTGAACTCGCATCTCGGCAAGTTCGCCATCGTGACGGTGGCCAAGATCACCAACATCAAGGAGTTGGAACAGGAGTGTCTCGACAACAAACAGCACTTCGCTGAGCTGAGTCATGGCGACACCAACCCGACGGAACTCGTGGCATTGCTCATCACCCAGGGCAAGGACTTCGTCGACGGCATCCAGAACGTGTACCGTAAGGTGAGAGGCTCTGTCTCTATGCTTCTCCTCACCAGCGACGGCATCATCGCAGCACGCGACTTCTACGGCAGGACACCGATTGTCATCGGCAAGAACCATGAAGGCTATGCGGCGGCATTTGAGAGCCACAGCTACATCAACCTCGAATACTCGACGGAGCGTTACCTCGGTCCGGGCGAGATAGTGCGAATCACAGCCGACGGCGTGACACAGCTGCTGGCACCTAACAACAAGATGCAGATTTGCTCCTTCCTGTGGATTTACTACGGTTTTCCGGCAACGGACTACGAGAACATCAACGTGGAGGAAATGCGTTACCGTGGCGGCATGGCTATGGGCAAACGCGACGACGTGGAAGCCGACTACGTGGCTCCTATCCCGGATTCGGGCATAGGAATGGCCATCGGTTATTCGCACGCCAGCGGCATACCTTACACACGTAGCGTGGTAAAATACACCCCTACATGGTCACGCAGCTTCATGCCTGTAAATCAAGAACAAAGAGAGCACGTGGCGAAGATGAAACTCATCCCGAACCATGCCTTGCTGAAAGACAAACGCGTGGTGTTCTGCGATGACTCAATCGTGCGCGGCACACAGCTCCGCGATAACGTGAAGATGCTCTACGACTACGGCGCGAAAGAGGTGCACATCAGAATCAGCTGCCCACCGTTGGTGTACGGCTGCAACTTCTTGAACTTCAGCGCCTCGAAGAACGAACTCGAGCTCATCACACGCCGCTGCATTGAGGAACTGGAAGGCGACAGCCACAAGAACCTCGAGCTTTACTGCGACGCATCTACAAAGCAATATGCCAACCTCGTCGAGATGCTTCGTAAGAAAATCGGTGTCGACACGTTGAAATTCAACACGTTGGAAGACATCTGCGGTGCTATCGGCATGCCAAAATGCCAGGTCTGCACACACTGCTTCGACGGCTCGTCGTACGGCGATAAATAAAATTATTTGAAAGAAATATCAACTGATGAATCACGGGACAGGCCCAGCAACGACGCGGCATTCCCGTGATTTATCGCTATCTCGAGGAACCCGTGCGTGCCAAAGAGCGCCACTATGTCAGGTATAGCCACTTCAGTATAGCTGCGGCACACCTTGTCGAGGCTATATTTTCCAATTCTGATCTCAAAATTACGACCATTTCTGACCTTGTCGAACAGCTCTTTGGTGATGTTTGTCACGATATTTTCGTAAGAGTCGACGAAGGTGACGATGCCGTGGATGGAGTTGCCGTCGATGGTCGGCTGGAAGGTGACGCATTTGCGGATTTGCGGATATGGCTTGCCTATCTCGCTGAATGGCAGTCCTTTAGCTATCATCGCCGCCACTTTCACGAAACGGTCGCGGGTGGTGAAGGTGAAGAAATCGGAGTCCTGAATCACCTCGATGGTGACGGCTTCATACGGCAAATCGCCTAATATCAGCGAGAAGATATCGTTGTCGGTGCCGATGAAATAATGACCGTCGGCTTTCAGTGCGATATGCGGCTTGTCGGCCGACTCCTCGGTCTCCACCGCGATGATGTGGATGGTGCCTTCAGGGAAGTTTTTATAGCAGTTTCGGATGATAAACGCCGCCGATGCGATGTCCCACGGCTCAATATTATGGGTTATGTCGATGACAGTCGCGTCGGGTAGTGCCGAAAAAATCGCACCTTTTACAGCCGCCACATAGTAGTCGGCCTGCCCCCAATCGCTTGTCAGTGTTATGATTGCCATAATTGTCCGCTTTGCTTCTCAACTGTCATTTTGACAAATGCAAAAATACATTTTTCTATTGAAAAATTTTTATTGAAATAAAAAAGTTATGAACAATTTTTATTTTTTATCTTTGCATATTGAAAATTGTTTAAAAACTAGTCAAAAAATCAGATGGCGGAGCAGATAGTACAGATAGAAAATGTCAACCCGAGCGATTTGTATGGCGCTAAGGATCAACATCTTACGATAATCAAGAACTTTTTTCCGAAGTTGAAGATTATCGCGCGCGGCGATTTCGTGAAGGTGATCGGAGGCGACGACGAGGTGAATTATTTCCTCGACAGGCTCAATATGCTCGTGAACCATCTGGAACGTTACGGCAGCATCAACCCGCAGGTGATCGAGGACGTGATGGTCTCAAACGGACAGACCGCCTACGTGCAGGCGATGAACGACAGCGATGTGCTGGTGTACGGTCGTAATGGATTGCAAATCAAGGCGATAACGGTCAACCAGAAACGCATGGTGGAGGCTATTGGCAAGAAAGACATGATCTTCGCCATCGGTCCTGCTGGTACTGGAAAGACCTACACAGCGGTGGCATTGGCTGTCAGAGCGTTGAAAAACAGGGAGGTAAGACGAATAATCTTGACCCGTCCTGCCGTGGAGGCAGGGGAGAACCTCGGATTTTTGCCCGGTGACCTGAAAGACAAGCTCGACCCGTATCTGCAGCCGTTGTATGACGCCTTGCGCGACATGATTCCGCAGGCGAAGCTCACCACTTACATGGAGGATGGCACCATCGAGATAGCGCCGCTGGCATTCATGAGAGGTAGGACGCTTGACCATGCTTTTGTGATTTTAGATGAGGCACAAAATGCCACTCGCGCCCAGCTGAAGATGTTTTTAACCCGTATGGGTCGCGACGCCAAGTTCGTCATCACTGGCGATGTCACGCAGATCGACCTGCCGAAGAACCAGCCCTCGGGCTTGCCGCAAGCTGTCGACATCCTCGGAGACGTGAAAGGCATCGAGTTCATCTTCTTGGATGAAAAAGACGTGGTCCGCCACAAGCTGGTGACGGAAATCGTCAATGCGTACAAGGCGTTTTACCATAATAATGATGAAGAAACAGAAAACAACATAGAACAATGAAAGCTTTAACAAGAACCGATTTCAATTTCGAAGGTCAGACAAAAGTGTATCACGGCAAGGTCCGTGACGTTTATTTCATCGACAACAAATACCTGGTGATGGTCGCTACCGACCGTATCTCGGCATTCGACGTCATTTTGCCGGAAGGCATCCCTTACAAAGGTCAGATTCTCAACCAGATAGCTGCTGAATTCCTCGACATGACCACCGACATCGTGCCGAACTGGAAGATCGCCACTCCCGACCCGATGGTCACCGTGGGCAAGCTCTGCAAGCCGTTCCCAGTGGAGATGATTATCAGAGGCTACCTCACAGGAAGCTCATGGCGCACCTACAAAAGCGGCCAGCACACCATCTGCGGCGTGAACATCCCTGACGGCATGAAGGAACACCAGAAGTTTGCCGAGCCTATCATCACTCCTACAACCAAGGCAGAAGAAGGCCACGACGAAGACATCTCGAAAGAAGAGATTATCCGTCAAGGACTTATCAGCAAGGAAGACTACGAGAAGATAGAGGTTATCACTCGTAAATTATTCCAAAGAGGCACAGAAGTCGCTGCCAAGCACGGCTTGATTTTGGTTGACACCAAGTACGAGTTCGGTAAGATCGGCGACCAGATCTACCTCATGGATGAGATTCACACTCCGGACTCATCGCGTTATTTTATCGCCGACCAATACGAGGAGTGCTTCAAGAAGGGCGAGCCTGTGAAGCAGCTCTCAAAAGAATTCGTACGCGAGTGGCTGATGGCCAACGGTTTCCAGGGCAAGGAAGGCCAGAAGGTGCCTGAGATGACACCAGAGATCGTGAAAGGTATTTCGGAAAGATATATCGAGCTGTACGAAAAGGTTACTGGCAAGAAGTTCCAGAAGGCCGCTGAGACCGAGGATATCAAGGCGAGAATTGAGACCAACGTCAAGAATTGGTTGAAAGATAATAGATAGAACGGTGTAGAGACGGATGAAAATCCGTCTCAAAAACAAAGGACGTCATTTGATGGCGTCCTTTTGTTTTTTTGATTAATGATTTTTATTATTTCTGTTAAGTATTATACTTGGGGGACTTGACTTTTACTTCAAAAATTTGTAAATTTGCATAAAAAATTAAAAATAAGAAATATGGATGGATATGAAGAAAACAAAAGTGTTATTGAAGATGGCTCTTTATTTATTGGTGATGATGTCTTAATACTTGGTAACGGATTTGATTTGGATTTAGGTCTGAAAACAAGTTATCGAGACTACTATAATAGCAAATACTGGCCATTTAATAATCCATATACAAAAATGGGAGATTATTTAAATGGTGAAAGGCTGTTGAACGAATGGATGGATTTGGAAGAGAAATTGGGTGATTATGCTTGTAATGCAACAAACATTACCTGGGTGTCGAAACGTAATGATAAAGAGGATTATTCCCAACTGATAACAGGTTTGGAGAGTTATTTGTCAAAAGCTGAAAACGGTGCTATAAAAACAAAATCAACAGCTGCTAAAGTTTTAATAGCCTATC
Organism: Bacteroidales bacterium; assembly: GCA_017645275.1. GTDB lineage: Bacteria > Bacteroidota > Bacteroidia > Bacteroidales > F082 > Limimorpha. Next base: position 9,222 of record JAGCPH010000047.1, read on the forward strand.
TGAATTCATATTCAATACCTAGAATTTTTTCATTTAATTATACAAATCTATATAAAATAGCCAGACGATTAGGCATTAGTACAGAATTTTCGTACGAACACATTCATGGAAGTTTAGAAAACCATAATATTATATTAGGAGTTGGTGAGAACTATAAGGGGAATGCGATAAAATTGCCTGAGGATATGGATTTTGTATATAAAACATCATCACCCAATTATCAACCACCACAAATGGCAGATGTCTTGTCAAATACCAAACATGTAACATTTTTTGGATTATCAATTGGAGGAATGGATGCTCCATACTTTTCGGGTTTGTTTCAGAATCTTTCAGCGCAAAAAGATAAGATCATCACATTTATTACATACAATGAAGAATCAAGACTGCAAATTCTGCGACATTTGAGAAATATTCAGTCAATCAATTTGAACGATATCTGGACTCGTCATAAGATAGAGTTTATAAGAACTGCAAGCAAGGAAGATGCAGAAAAGGTCAATGAATATATAAAAAGATTAAATATAAATCCATGGAATTTAGATTTACCTTGAGCATTCAATCAAGAATACAAAGCTTTTTACATTTTTTACTTTATCAGTAAGAGGCATTGTGGAGATTGTGTTGTGGGAAGGAATAATGTTGTCAGAAATAGAACTTTCTATTAAATTCTGCAAATAAGATGCTTTTATTGCATATCCGACATTTTCAGCGCCTGTATGTTTGGCACTGACAATTCCTATCAAGTCACCTTTTCCGTCAAAGAGTGGCCCACCGCTATTACCTGGCTGAACTGGCGCGGAAATTTGATAAAGTGCAACATATCCTTGGTAACCAGTTCGTGAACTGACAACGCCTGTCGTGAGTTTTATTTCGTCACCCATTGTATTTGTGAGAGGATAACCAAGAACAAAAACATCTTCTCCAACATCAGCTATTGAGGTTTTAACTTTATAAGGAACGGTGCCAAAACCATTAAAATTAACGTCAGTAATTCTCAGCAAAGCTAAATCGTTGTGTTTATCCGTCGCTATAATTTCAGCTGAATAAACATTATTAAAGTCTCCATTAACTCCTTTTATGACAATATTTTTTGCATCTTCGACTACATGATAGTTTGTTGCTATGTAGCCATTATTGAGAGCAAAACCAGTGCCAGACAAAATTGATGATGCAGAATCCTCTATAGTTGGATTTGGCTTTTCTGTAGAAACTTTTGGGTATATTTTAATATAATGTTCTGTATCATATCCAGTAATGTTGCCAAGATCTCCATCCAATATAGGTAGTTTGGATGATAAAGAAATAGGACTATCCATAATAGAGACACATAAGAATGGCTCAATATTATATTGTCTTTGTCCTTTTTTCCAAGATGCCCTAAAAAGATAGTATGTACTTGAATACACACCTGCGACGGCACCTTTTTCGAGGAAAAACTGTATATTTCCAATTTGTTGGGCTGTATTATTCGGAAATCCGATAATGACAGCTCTAAATTTGTCTGGATTTCGAGTATATCCGTCATAGTCTTTCTCTATACTATATTTGAAACCATCACGAATCCAAATACCTTCAATTGGATCTAAGTCGTTGGTGTTGTCAAAATATGCTTTAGCTTTACTTTCTGAATAATCATTAACATAGTATAACTGACGACCTTTCAAGGTTTTTTGCGCAGATGCCACCAATGATAATGTCAATAATGTAATTAATACAATGAGTCTTGAATAATGATTAACATAAAATACAAGACCATACGACTTTCTTTCGTTAGTTCTTTTTGATGGATTTGATAATATAATAGCCATGTGTTTTTATTTTACCTTCCAAGTTCCTCTAAGGTTGTTAATCTATTAAAGTAAAAGCGTGGAACTGTATGCCACACTGTAGATGAAGGTCGTAGGAAACCTAAAGCACAAAATGTGAACAGCAGCCCACGCAGAATGCGCAGAACTCGCCATGCAAACTCTTGTGCTAAGTGAAAATTTCCTACGTTTTCATCTACAAGACAAGCATAACGCTTCTTTCAATAAATTACGATTGGATAACCAATCAGTTGCAAAGATATTAAAAATTATTGTTTCAAGTCAAGAAAAAGAAGAAAAACTTCCTTATCTTAACCTGAAATAGTAAAAAAATGTACAGAAAATTGAAAATATTTCAACTTAGTATGTAAAATATTACTATTTTTGCAGAGCGAAAGTGTAAAATGTCATGAATAACATCTGGAAGCAGTTCGGAAACACCCCAATGGATTTTGCTATGGTGGCATCGTTGTTCCCTGATTACAAGTGCAAGTATAATAAGGTAAGTGCGTTGGAAAAGAAGGGCGACATTATCAGGCTGAAGCAAGGATTGTATGTGACAAATCCTGATTTGTCGGGTAAGCAATTGTCGTTGTTTGTGATAGGGAATAACCTGTATGGACCATCCTATATATCGCTACAGTCGGCTTTGAGATATTATGGTTTGATTCCTGAACGAGTATATACAATTTGTTCAATGACAATGAAGCGCAGCCAAATGTTTTATAATGATTTGGCGAGGTTTGAGTATGTTCATGTTGATAAGGATGTGTTCCCAATAGGTGTAAGAGTGGAAACTTTGGATGATGGGACGGCTTTTCTTATCGCGACACCAGAGAAGGCTTTGTGCGATTTGATATCAAATATTTCGCATCTTAATCTTAGGTATAAGAAGGAAATTCTTATATGGCTTGAAGAGGATATCCGTTTTGATATGGACGAATTGTTTAATTTTGACACAAGTATTTTGCGGGAATATGCCAGGGTTGGCAAGAAGAAGAATATGATTAATCAAATTATTAATATTATTGAGAGATGAGTACGGTTTTTGATCAGATGTTGGAGCGTTATGGGAATTTGCCCAAAGAGGCTTTATGGAATGCGAAGTATGAGGTTACTCAGCAGATAGCTTTGGCAGGATTGCGTCGTGGAGGTTTTTTCAACAAAGCGGCGTTTTATGGTGGCACATGTTTACGAATTGTTCATGGAATGCGACGTTTTTCGGAGGATATGGATTTTACTTTGTTAAAAGAAGATCCAACATTTCATCTGGAAAATTATTTCCAAGCTGTCATAGACGAGTTTAAACTTGCCGGACGAGATGTGGTTATTACCAAGAAAGACAAAATGACTCTTGGCAAAGTTGAGTCTGCTTTTTTGAAGGATGAAACGGATGTGTATAACCTCTCTTTTCAAACAGAAAAAACATTGAAAGTTAAGATAGAAATTGATGTCAAACCACCTTTGGAATTTCAAACAGAACTGATAAATTTATACAATCCGTATCCATTTATTGTGCGTTGCATGACATTGCCTTGTCTTTATGCAGGAAAAATGCATGCTTTGGCTTTCAGAAATTGGAAAACTCGCATCAAAGGTCGCGACTGGTACGATTTTGAATGGTATGTCAGAAAGGGCGTGCCATTAGACTATAATCATTTACGAAGTAGGATTAATGAATTTAATGGCTTGGATTTGAGCAAGGATGATTTTTTAACATTACTTAAAGAGAGGTTATCAACAGCAGATATAGAATCAGTAAAGGCAGATGCTATTCGTTTTGTTGAAGATACACGAGAACTCGACATCTGGTCAAACGACTATTTCTTGCAACTGGCTGATATGATAAAATTTGTGTAAAATTATGACAACCAACATTTTATACTCGGAAATCCTTTCAAAACAAGACCCTGCCCTCGTCCCAGGCCTCGCAAGATTTTTCAAAACTGCCCCAGGACAATACGGCGAAGGCGATAAATTCCTTGGTATCAAGGTGCCGACGGTGAGGGAAGTGGTGAAAAACCAATGGCAAAACGCTTCTTTCGACGACTTGGAAGAATGCGTCACTTCCGAATATCATGAGATGCGCCTTGCGGCACTGCTTACTCTCGTGCAGATTTTCAAACACGCGAAGAAAGACGCTAAGATGCAAAAACAATGCATAGACTTCTATCTTGCTCACACTCAATATATTAACAACTGGGACCTGGTCGATTTGTCGTGCTACGAACTGCTCGGCAACTGGCTGCTGAATCGTGACAGAAAGCTGCTTTACGACCTTGCCGATAACGGCAAAACCATCTGGGAGCAGCGCATCGGTATGGTAAGCACCATGCAGTTCCTGCGTCATGGCGAGCTCGACGACACCTACAATATCGCCGAAATCTTTTTGGAGAAACCAAAACCGCTTCACGACCTGCTTCAAAAAGCCGTTGGCTGGCTCCTTCGTGAGGCTGGAAAACGCGACGAGCAACGTCTCAAAGGTTGGTTATCAATACGTTACAAAACCATGCCTCGCACCATGCTGAGGTACGCTATCGAAAAGTTTCCGGAAAACGACCGTAAATCTTACTTGGAAAAGTAATTATTTTTCTTTTTTCTCGTAAAAGTGCATGTCGACGATATACTTGTACACCTCTTTCGGCACGAAATAGCGCACATCCTTGCCTTCGCCGATGGCGTTTCTGATGAAAGTCGAGGAGACCTCAATCTCGGGAGCTTCCACCACCGTCACCGACGGATGATCCACTAACTTATTGCTGCTGTAGCCTTTACGCGGATATACCATCAGGTGATGGTATTGCAAAATGGCTTCGTAATTTTTCCATTTCTTGAAGCTCTCGATGTTGTCCATCCCGCAGATGAGGTAAAAATCGGTGTTCGGATGGTGTTCCTGCAGGCGTGTCAGCGTGTCGATGGTATACGACGGCTGCGGCATGTAAAACTCGATGTCGCACACTTGGAAACGCTCGTCATCTTTTATCGCCATCTCTACCATATACAGGCGATGACGGTCGGCAAGCAACGACTTTTTGTCCTTGAACGGGTTCTGCGGCGACACCACAAACCAGATCTCATCCAAGCCCCCGTACTCCGCCAAATAGTTGGCGAGCATCAGATGCCCGTTGTGAATCGGGTTGAATGACCCAAAGAACAAGCCGACTTTTTCCTTCATAGTCTTTAGTTTTTAGTCTTTAGTTTTTTGTCATTAGTCGTCAGCGATCAATACTAAAGACTAACGACTAGCGACTAAAGACTATAGAATATTAAACAATTGTTCCTTAATCTTCTCGAGTTCGTCCTTCATCTTAACGACAAGTCTCTGAATATCAGCGTCGTTGGCCTTCGAGCCGAGGGTGTTGATCTCACGTCCCATCTCCTGGGCGATGAAGCCGAGTTTCTTGCCGGCGCCTTCCTCATCGATGCTCTCTTTGAAGTAGTCGCAGTGCTTGCGCAGACGGACCTTTTCCTCAGTGATATCGAGTTTTTCAAGATAGAAAATGAGTTCCTGCTCAAAACGGTTCTCGTCGTATTCGCCCGATGTCAGCTCCTGTAAGTTCTTGAGCAGCTTGCCTTTAATGATCTCATGACGGTTTTTCTCGAATGGCTCGACCTCGCCGAGATAGCCTAAAATCAGCTCGACGCGCTTCAGAAGGTCTTTCTTCAAAACAGCGCCTTCCTTAGCCCTGAAATCGTCAGTAATCTCGATGGCTTGCACCATTGTTTCCATGATTTTCGCCAAAAACTCGTCGTCGTATTCCTGCTGCGGTGATGCGAAGATGCCCGGCATGCGGAACACTATCGCGGCGATATCTTTCGATTCAGGGATGTTAAATTCCTTCGAAATTCCTTGGATTTGTTCGAGATATGAGGCTACAACCTCCTTTTCGATATGGGTGTTTTGCGCCACATCGGTGTTGGTGATGGTGAGCATCACGTCGACTTTGCCGCGTTGGAGGCGTGTCGCAATCTCGTTGCGGTAGTCGAATTCGTTGGCCTTGAGTTCCTGCGGGAGCTTCATGCTAAGGTCTAACTGCTTGCTGTTCAATGTCTTAATCTCGACACAGATATTGTTGCTCTTAAAAATTTGCTCGGCCTTGCCGTAGCCTGTCATCGAACGAATCATCTTAAAAATAATTTTTTGCAAAAGTAATAAAATCTCTCACAGATTTCACAGATAATCACGGATTTTTATCGTCCACATCTGTGATATCCGTTCGCGACGCGAACAAGATTTCACGGAAGAATGGTTCTGTGTAAATCAGTGTAATCTGTGAGAGAAATAAAATTTTTCAGAAAAATGTAATATCATCAATTATTTTCGTTAATTTTGTGGATTGTTTTGAAAATATCTAAATCAATTTAATAACAACTATAAAAATTAGGATTTTATGTCAGAAAAAAAGACTTCTCAAGATTTCATGGAAATGGAAGCCCGTTATGGTGCTCACAACTACCATCCGCTTCCGGTAGTCCTCGCCAAAGGTAAAGGCGCAAAGGTTTGGGACGTTGAAGGAAAAGAGTATTACGACTTCTTGTCAGCTTATTCGGCTGTCAACCAGGGTCACTGCCATCCGGCAATTTTGAAGGCTATGTACGAGCAGGCTGAGAAACTCACCCTGAGCTCACGCGCTTTCTACAACGACGCCCTCGGTCCATGGGAGAAATACGTTACAGAATATTTCGGCTATGACAAGGTTTTGCCGATGAACACTGGCGCTGAGGCCGACGAGACAGCTCTGAAGCTCGCACGTCGTTGGGGTACCGTCTGCAAAGGCATCCCGAATGACGAGGTGACCATCGTGTGCTGCGAAGGCAACTTCCACGGCCGTACCATCACCATCATCACCATGTCGAACGACCCTGATTCATATGCAAACTACGGTCCTCTGACACCTGGTTTCATCCGTATCCCTTACAACGATCCTGACGCATTGGAGAAGGTCCTCGCAAAGGACGGCAAGAAGATTGCAGGTTTCCTGTTGGAGCCAATCCAGGGTGAAGCTGGCGTTTACGTTCCGGATGAAGGTTATCTGAAGAAATGCTATGACATCTGCAAGAAATACAACGTTTTGTTCATGGCCGATGAGGTGCAGTGCGGTATTGCCCGTACAGGTAAGATGCTCGCTTGCGACCACGAAGGCGTGCGTCCTGACATCCTTATCCTCGGTAAGGCTCTCGGCGGCGGCGTGGTGCCAGTGTCAGCAGTGCTCTGCGACGACTACATCATGATGAACATCAAACCGGGTGAGCACGGCTCAACATTCGGCGGCAACCCAGTGGCAGCAAGAGTTTCTATCGCTGCATTGCAGGTTATCAAAGACGAACACCTGATGGAGAACGCTGAGCGTCTCGGCAAGATTTTCCGTGAGGAAATCATGAAGATCGACCACCCGATGATTCAGAAGGTGCGCGGTAAAGGTCTCTTGAACGCAGTGATTATCAAGCCTATGAACGGCAAAGAGGCATGGGATGTCTGCTTGAAGATGCGCGACAACGGCGTTCTCGCCAAGCCGACCCACCAGCACATCATCCGCTTCGCTCCACCTTTAGTGATCACCGAAGCCGAACTCATGGACGCTATCGAGAGAATCAAGAAATCGATAATGGCGTTCTAAAACACTCTCTCCGTCATTTCGACTGGAGCGAAGCGAAATGGAGAAATCTCATTCAATTGTTTGGGATTTCTCTATTTTTATAAAATTTATCACAAAATTGTGATATTTATAAAAATATTTTGTATCTTTGCAGTCGATATGGTAGTAGTTTTTGAAAAAGATTATCTGAAAGAACTCTTTGTTGATGGCAAAACGTCTGACAAAAAATATCGGTTTCAACCGGATATAATCTCAAGATATGTTAAAGTCATTAATATAATGATGAATGCTAATAACGTTAATGATTTAATGCGTATTGGCAGCCTTCATTATGAGCATCTTGAAGGAGATAAAAAAGGGTTGTCATCAGTTAGAGTTAATGATAAATATCGAGTTGAGTTTATAGAGGAGATAGAGAACGGACAAAAAATTGCCACTATATGTAACATTTTTGAATTGACAAATCATTACAGATAAAACCATGATACACGTTGAAGGAAAACCGGATAATATGATTGCAAATAATCTGACACCATTAGCCGCGACACATCCCGGAGAGATGATTAAAGATGAATTGCAAGAGCGAAAAATGACCCAAAAGCAGCTTGAAGAACTGACAGGCATCAAACAATCAGTCATTAGTGAAACAATTAATGGCAAACGTTCATTATCACTTAATTTTGCTATAGCTTTGGAAAAAGTGTTTGGAATTCCAGCAGATGTTTGGATGAATATGCAGACAAAGTATGATATTGATGTTGCAAATATCGCAAAACGTAATAATAAAAGTGAAACTGTACAACTGACAATTCCTGCTAATGACAAAAATCTTCTTTTAGAAATTGTCAGGAAGTTCGGTTGGGCTTGTGCTTTTTAACTTGGAATGACTCAAAAAGAATGATAACTATGAAAAAACTATTAACCATCCTAATCCTATTGTTCGCGGTGCTTTTTGTATCATGCAAAAAAGAAAATCCCTCAAATGACAATCCCGAACCGCCTGTAATAGTGGTCGACAGCACACTGTTGCCGCAAGTTCAGACATTGTATATGAAAAATTATGAGTCAGAAATGGCCGAATGCTATGCTAGAATTGTCAATTGGGACTCTGTGGCTTTGACAGAATGGGGAATCTGCTGGAGCACAACACATAATCCAACTATTAATGATAATACTGTACAATCGACGATGATCTTAAGTGGCACGTTTGCAGGATTACTTACAAATTTAACGTATTTAACTACTTATTACGTCAGAGCTTATGCTAAAAATGAATATGGACTTGCATACGGCAATGAGATAAATTTTGTAGCTGAAACTCATCAAAATCCGTGGTCGCCTGAGCCTGTCGATGGTCATATTCCGTCAGAAGTTTTGCCTGATGCATTAGCCGAAGAAATTGGCCAATATATGAATATCTATTCTGGCGAAAATCCTAAAATAATAAGTGATAATGCATATATTTCAAGTCCGCATAAGCTGATTTATACAACTTTCGACGAGCCAGTTGATACTATTTATCATAATTATTATTTTGAAATTAGGAGAAATGACAATCCAGTTTTTCTTGTTGAATATTTATGGGATGAAAGTTTAGGTTTTCCAGTTTATACGGGTAGCCTTTCGAATATAATAGGTTCGGGAGATGATTTTACAATATATTATCTTAAGGAAGATTATACGAATGGCTATGCCAAGACAGCTACCATTTTAAGCGGTACTTGGGATGAGGAGAATGATGCCGTTAATAATTTAAAGATTGCGGAAATTCTGCTTAAGACATTCGATAATCCGAATCTGCCACCTGAGAATTCTTACCGAATAGTCGGCGACGAAGATGGAGTTTCAGAATATTATCCATACTTGGGTAAATGATATGGACTGGTTCAAAACCAAGATATTGAATGAAAAACATGTTGTCTTCGACCCTTTGCGAAGACAATGGGTTTCTTTGACGCCAGAGGAGCAGGTGCGGCAGAAGATGCTGTATTATCTCGTGGAGACACGAAAAGTGGCCGCCGAACTCATAGCAGTGGAGTATTCCATCAAGGTTAATAACCTCCCGAAACGAGCTGACATAGTTGTTTTCAACAACCTCGGCGAGCCGCAGATGATAGTGGAATGCAAAGCGGAATCAGTGCCGATAACCGAAAAGGTGCTTGACCAAGCGATAAGATACTACTCGGGATTAAAAGTGAAATATCTCACACTAACCAACGGGAAATCAATGTTTTGCTACAAAGTGGGAGAGGGGAGAATAGAAACACTCTCAGAGTTTCCTTTTTAATCTCTCACAGATTTCACAGATTTACACGGATAATATTCTTCCACAAATTATTTAGTTCGCAAGCGAACAGATTTGCACAGATATTGATTGTTTGAAATTCTGTGAAATCCCTCGCTTTAGCGAGATAATAGATTTGGATAGAAAAAATCTGTGTTTATCTGTGTAATCTGTGAGAAACAAAATATCCGATACCGAAACCAAGTAAAATTCCTAACGCTGCACCGCAGATCACATCACCAGGGAAATGTACTCCCATGTAGATACGGCTGTACGACACCAGCGCCGCCCAAGGGAACATCACCCAACCGATGTTTTTGTAGAACTGCTTCATTATCAGCCAGATATATGTCGCCAAAGCGAATGTGTTGGCGGCATGCGACGAGATGAAACCGTAGTGCCCGCCTGGCTTGTGGCCATTCGGCAGGTACACCAGATCCTCAATCAAAGGGTCGTAGCAGGGGCGCAGGCGGTGAAAAATCGGCTTGAAGACATGCGCCGAGATCTGGTCGGAGCAGGTGATGAGCACTGCCACGCCAAGCAATACCCACAGGCCTTTCCATTTGTATTTGTAAAAAACGAGGAACACCAGTACCGCATAAAACGGCAACCAGCCCAGCTCCGATGAAACAAACGTCATCACAGGGTCGAGCCACCCAACGTGCAAGCCGTTGAGGAACAGAAACAGCTGATGATCTAACTCGTTTAACATAGTTTATTTTTGGGGTCGCCTTCGGCTTAAAATCTTTCAAAATCTATTTTAAAATCTTTCAAAATGTTCTTCCTTGATTTTTTTTTCGTAGAATATTTTGTTTGATTTTTTAAAAGATTTTGTTGGATTTCTGCCCGAAGGGCATCGAATTAATCTTCACTAAGTGATAGCCATATTAGGTCTTTTAACTCCTTAATTCCTTCGCCGGTGGCGGAACTGATAAAGAGATGCGGCACCTTCTTCGGCAAGTGTTTCTTTATATCTTTTTTCGTGTCTTCATCAATCAAATCGCACTTGCTGACAGCCAAAATTCTCTTTTTATCCAGCAATTCAGGGTTATATTTCTTCAATTCATTCAACAAAACGTCGTATGCTTCCTTCACATCTGGACTGTCGGCCGCGACGAGGAACAGCAATATCGAGTTGCGTTCGATATGGCGTAAGAATCTGATTCCCAATCCTTTTCCGTCCGATGCGCCCTCGATGATGCCCGGGATGTCGGCCATGATGAACGACTTGAAGTCATAATATGGCACGATTCCGAGGTTCGGCGTCAGCGTGGTGAACGGATAGTCGGCAATCTCAGGTTTTGCTGCTGAAACCACTGATAACAAGGTGGATTTTCCTGCATTCGGGAAGCCTACGAGACCAACGTCAGCAAGGAGCTTCAGCTCGATGATGATCCAGCGTTCTTCTGAAGGCTCGCCAGGCTGCGAGAACTTCGGTGCCTGCATGGTGGCAGTCTTGAAGAAGGTGTTGCCTTTTCCGCCGCGTCCGCCTTTCATGATGACGATCTCCTGTCCGTCTTCGGTCACCTCGCCCAGTGGCTCGTTGGTCTCCGCGTCATATGCCATGGAGCCCAGAGGCACCTCGATGATGACGTTATTGCCTTGAGCGCCAGTACGTTGGTTAGCCCCTCCCGACTCGCCGTCGCCAGCGAAGAGGTGCTTGGTGTAACGCAGATGCAGCAGCGTCCACAGCTGGGCGTTGCCTTTCATTATCACGTCGCCGCCCTTGCCGCCGTCGCCGCCGTCAGGACCGCCCTTCGGCACGTATTTGGCGTGGTTGAAGTGCATAGCGCCGTTGCCGCCCTTGCCCGAACGACAGAAAATCTTTACATAGTCAACAAAATTCGAATTTGCCATAATCTGCAGATCGTTAATATTATCCATCCAGTAAGGACAAGGCATGCCTTGTCCCTACAAAATCAAAACTCGTCTTCTTCCGTCACTTCTGGTGTAGCCGCCGCTTGTTGTTCTTCCTCGTATTTGTCACAGTCGAAGTCGAGATCGATATTCGTGAGCGGCTTCGGGAAGTCACCCTGGCTGATATGCAGCGTCGGGTCGGCGTACACCTTTTTCATATATAATGCCCAGACAGGCAATGCCATATTGGAGCCCTGTCCGAGTGTTATCGTCTTGAAATGCACCGAACGGTCTTCAGCGCCCGTCCAGATGCCGGTGGTCAGGTCTGGCGTGATGCCCATAAACCATCCGTCGCTCTGGTTCTGTGTGGTGCCGGTCTTGCCCGCGATAGGGTTGCGCAAGCCGTATTTGGCCCTGAGTCGGACACCAGTGCCTTCATACACAACGCCTTTCATCAGCTCAATCATCTTATAGGCCGTCACCTCGTCCATGGCCTCGTGCTGCTCTGCCTTGAAAGTCTGGATGACGTTGCCGTTTTTGTCTTCAATCTTAGTGACAAAGATAGGCTGGATGTAAACGCCTTTGTTGGCGAAGGTGCTCATCGCGCCCACCATCTCGTAGAGCGAGAGGTCGCAAACACCCAGGCATATCGAAGGCACCGCCGGGATAGATGATTTTATGCCCATCCTGCGAGCCATCTGTATGGTAGCCTCCGGACCGAAACGTTTCATCAGGTAAGCCGAGATGCGGTTGTTGGAATGTGCCAACGCCCATCTCAACGTCACCTCTTCACCGAACTTGTTCTTGCCCGAGTCTTTTGGCTCCCAGAACTTGCCGTCAGACATCTGTATGCTGTAGCTGATGTTAGGCACCTTGGTGCAAGGGGTGTATTCGCCTTCCTGCATCGCCAAGGTGTAAAGTATCGGCTTGAATGTCGAGCCCACCTGACGTTTTGCCTGCGTCACATGGTCGTACTGGAAGAAACGGTAGTCGTTGCCGCCCACATACGCCTTCACATGACCAGTGCCTGTCTCCACCGACATCAGCGACGACTGCAGGAAGAACTTGTAGTAACGTATCGAGTCCATCGGGCTGAACACCGTGTCGATAGGGCCTTCCCACGAGAACACCGTCATCGGGATAGGGGTGTTGAAGTTGGCCATGATGGAGTCCATCGGCCAGCCTGCTTTCTTCAGCACACGGTAACGCTCCGAGCGTTTCATCGAGAGAATCATGATATCTTCGACATCTTCCTCTGTCGGCAGCACAAACGGAGCCTTCGGGTCGCCTTTCCAATGACGATAGAACGCCGGCTGAAGGTCTAAAGCGAGGTGTTCGCGCACCGCCTCTTCTGCATACTGCTGCATGCGCGAGTCGATGGTGGTGTAGATGCGCAGACCGTCTTTGTAGATGTTGTATGGCGTGCCGTCGGGTTTGTAATGTGTCTTCGCCCAGTCGTGCATCATGCCGCGCAAGAATTCACGGAAATATGTGGCCTGACCCGATTTGTGGTCTATCACACCGAAATGCGACAGGTCGATTGGAATCTGCGACACCGAGTCGTAGGTTGCCTCGTCGATGTAGCCGTTGGTCTCCATGCGTTTCAACACGAGGTTGCGACGGCCTAACGAGCTTTCCGGATTACGTTTCGGACTGAATTTTGTAGGCGCGTTGACCACTCCGGCGAGCAATGCCGCCTCCTGAAGGTTCAGAGAGTCAGGCTCCTTGCCGAAAAACGTCTCCGCCGCCTTCTTGATGCCGTAGGCGTTATGTCCGTAAAACACGGTGTTGAGGTACATCGCGATAATCTCGTCCTTCGAATAGTTGTATTCGAGCTTCGTCGCCGTCACCCATTCCTGTAACTTACGTATCACGAGCTGCGACTTGCTCAGGTTCTCGCCACGAGGGAAGAGGTTTTTCGCCAGCTGCTGTGTCAGAGTGCTGCCGCCTCCTTGGTCGGAGTTGCCCGTAGCCACACCTTTAGCCACCCTGAACAGAGCCTTCATGTCGATGCCGCTGTGCTCGTAAAAACGCACGTCTTCGATGGCTACGATGGCGTCGACAAGATATGGCGAGATGTCTTCATAGCTCACATTGGAACGGTTCTCGATATAATAAGTACCCAAAATCTTGCCGTCGGCTGAATAAATCTCGGTGGCGAGGTTCGTCTCAGGGTTCTCCAACTCCTCAAAAGTGGGCATGTCGCCAAACCATTCGTGCGTGATGCCGTGGAAAAGCAGATAAATAGAAAAACCAAAAAGCACAAAAAGCGTCCACAGGACTATCAGATAGACCTTGACATCTCTTTTTTTATTTTGTTTCTTTTTAGCCATAACTTATTGTTTTTCAAAGCTTAAGCCGATGTCGGTGATGCCTTTCAAGACATCATCGCGCATCGCCTGCTCAATCTCAAAATGATAGCTTCCGGTTAACGGAAAACGCAACGCGGGGTTCAACAGTATCTTCGCCGACCTGATGGTGCCGCTGCCTTTGCTCATCCAGCTGCCGTCGGGACGTGCGAAAGTGCATTCGATGGTGTCGTGGGTGATGTTACCGTTCGGAAACTCAGTATGTAAAAATACGTACAGATTGCTATAGCGATAGTTTTCCAAGTGTCTGATATTCAGATAGAAAGCATAATCAGACAAGGTGTCGTTGACCGTCAGGTCGAAAAACGGGAGCATGCGGTTGTCCCACTTCGCCTCAGGTATCACGACGCTGTCGTTAAATAGCTTGTCATTGCCGCAAGATACAAGCAAAACTGTTACTAAAACAATATAAACTAGCTTTTTAAACACTTTCTACTTTAAACTATCAACTATCAACTATAAAACTACTCTAAACTCTACACTCTAAACTCTACACTTTATTCCAGTTTCGACAAATCCGCTGGCTTGCCCTCCTCACCGTAGTCGTTGTTCTTCTGCTCCTTGATGAACGCGAAGTCCTCCAGCTGCTCAGGAAGCACGCCTTTCTTGTTGTCTTCGATAATCTCTTTAACCTTCTCCGCCGGAATGGCCATCATGTTGTTGCGGTCAAACGGGTAAGAATACCACATCAAACCTTTGAAAATGTCGATTTTCTGATATATTCCGTCGCCTTTCTTGGTCTTCAGCACGATTCTGTTGTCGGGGAAGGCCTTCAATGCGTCGATGTAGGTCTCGTACTCGTAGTTGAGGCAGCATTTCAGTTTGCCACACTGACCTGCGAGCTTCTGTGGGTTTGGCGAGAGCTGCTGAACTCTTGCCACGTTGGTTGTAACCGACTGAAAATCAGTGATCCACGAGGCGCAGCAGAGCTCACGTCCGCATGAGCCTATGCCACCCAGCTTTGCCGACTCCTGACGGAATCCGATCTGACGCATCTCCACTCGCACATGGAACTCTTCGGCGAGTTTCTTGATGAGCTCACGGAAGTCGACGCGACCGTCGGCGGTGTAGTAGAAGATGGCTTTTGTTCTATCGCCTTGATACTCAATGTCGTTGAGCTTCATATCGAGTTTCAGGCTCGACGCGATCTCACGGCTGCGATACAAGGTGTGGTCTTCCTGACGGATGGCCTCGATGAACTTCTCCACGTCGTTGACACGTGCGCGGCGGTAAATCTTCTTGAGTTCCGCAACAGGGGTATTGTTCTTCTTGCGTTTGCGCTGTTTCTCGATGAGCTCGCCCACCATGGTCACTATGCCGATGTCGTGTCCGATGGCTGTCTCCACCGCAACTAATTCACCCTCAAGGAGATTCATCTCCGAAGGATAGCTGTAGAAGTCTTTTCTGTCGTTCTTGAAACGCACCTCGGCAATCATCAGGTCGCCCTCTTTTGGAGTCTCGTTCTCGTAGTCCTTGAGCCAGTTGAAGCTGTCGAGCTTGCATTGTCCGTGACGCAGCACGTTGCTCGCGAACTCGTATTTGTCGGCTTTTATGCGGCATCCGCGGTGAAAATCGTTGGTGAGCGTCTTCTTCATGTCGTCATGCAGCGGCCATGTCGCCTTAAACTCCACGCCGTCGTCCTGTTTGTTCACCATCTGGTCTTCCTGGTCCTCGTCCTTCATGTTGAGCTTCTGAGGCGCCGATTTCAGCAGACTGTCAACGTCTTCGGTCGTTTCCGGTATATTTTCTTCGAGAATTTCTTCTTCGTTAATATCTTTATCCAATTCTTTCTCTTCCATAAACAAAATTTATCCAATATAAATAACTTGCAAAGATAGTGAAAATTATATTACGAACCTTTATTTTTTGTAATTTTGCAGAATGAAGAAGATTTTTGGTTCGACACGCGAGAATGACGAGCAGCAGAGGCTTGAACGTTTCGTTTTGATGACTGAAAGTCCTGTGCGTCAACTGGTTATAAAGATGGCCTGGCCAACGGTCGTCTCTATGCTGGTGATCGCCTTGTACAACATCATCGACGCGTTTTTTGTCGGGCATATCTCCACCGAGGCCACGGCGGGTGTGGGAGTGTCGTTTGCCTATATGACATTCATCAATGCGTTCGGATTCTTCTTCGGCCATGGCTCGGGCAACTACATCTCCACAGCGCTTGGCGCAAAAAAATATGGCGATGCCGAGAAGATGGCCGCCACGGGTTTCCTTTCGTCGATGGGACTCGGCACTATAGCCGCCATCATAGGGCTGTTTTTCCTCTCGCCGCTTTCGCGGATGATGGGTGCCACCCCCGATATCGTTCCGCATTCCAATGACTATCTGCTGTTTATCCTCATCGGAACGCCATTCATGATGTCGTCGCTGACGCTTAACAACCAGCTGCGACTGCAAGGCAACGCGCGTTATGCGATGATTGGCTTGACATCGGGAGCTATCCTCAATATCTTCCTCGATGCCTTGTTTATCTATGTGTTAGATATGGGTGTGATGGGAGCCTCGCTTGCCACCTGCATAAGCCAGATGACGGGCTGGTTCATCCTGTTGATGGGCACTGAGATGAGCGGCAACGTGCATATCCGGATAAGAAATTTCAGTCCTTCATGGCAGAATTATAAAGACATTTTCAAAGGAGGCAACCCTTCGTTGGCGCGTCATGTGTTTGTCTGCATCAGCACGATAATGCTCAACCGTTACGCCGCTTACTATGCTGCGCCTGGCACCGAGGCGAGCGCGATAGCTGCATTTGCCATAGTGGCGCGCGTCATGATGTTCGCCTTCTCAATAATTCTTGGAATAGGGCAGGGGTTCCAGCCTGTATGCGGCTTCAACTATGGCGCCCGACTTTACGAACGTGTGCGACAGTCGTTCGTGTTTACCACGGTTTTGGCGACTATCATATTGATAATCACTTCTATAGCGTTTTCGATATTCGCTCCTGATATCATCAGAATATTCCGCAGCGAGGATCCCGAACTCGTGGAAATAGGCACAAGAGTGCTGCGGTGGCAGTGCCTGTCGTTCCCGCTCATCGGGGTGAGCACCGTCACCAATATGATGTATCAAACCACTCGTAAAACGTTGATAGCCACAGTGTTATCGATGGGACGACAAGGCATCTTCTTCATCCCGACGATAATGATTCTGCCTCTCTTCATCGGCTTCCAAGGCGTCGAGATGACTCAAGCCATCGCTGATGCACTCACATTCTTGCTAGCGCTGCCGTTTGCTATCCGCGAAGCACGTCATTTCGACTGAAGCGTAGCGAAATGGAGAAATCACCGCCAAATGAATATTTCGTTACATTCAAATGCCGGTGATTTCTCGACTACACTTCGTTTCGCTCGAAATGACGTTTAAAACAAGCAACTATCCAACGCTTGTTTTATCGCCTCTTTATCGAGTTTCTGCCCAATAAACACTATCTTTTCCATGCGGTCGCCGTACTCCTCGTCCCAGTCTTTGAGTATGCTTGGGTCACGCTCGACAAACTGTCTCAACTCTTCTTCAGAGGCTGTCGCAAACCAATAGCCGGCTTCCGAGAGCTTCTTCTGCTTGCCTGCAGTCTCGAAGATGTACGACATATCTTGATTGTCAGCAAAATAGCACAATCCCTTGCAGCGGATGATGTTTTTCGGCCAGTTGTTCAGCACATAGTCATTGAATTTCAAAGTGTCAAAAGGTCTTCTGTTGAAGTAGACGTATGTGCCGATGCCATATTCCTCAGCCTCACCTTCATCTTCATCATGATGGTGGTGGTGATGTTGAGACGCACGGCCGTGCGTCTCTTCATGGTCATGTTCGTGTTCATCATCGTGATGTTCATCGCGGCCTTCAAGGATTTTTATCCAACCTGCTGAGCCTGAGACATCGTTATAATCAAACATATAAGTGTCGATGATCTTGTCGAGGTCGATGTTGGCATAGTCGCATTCGAGGATCTGTGCGTCAGGAGCGAGGTTTTTCACAATCTGGCGGATGCGTTCGAGCTCTTTAGGCTCCACCTCCGACACCTTATTTAATAACACGATGTTACAGAATTCGATCTGCTCTATCACGAGGTTTTCGATGTCTTCCTCGTCGATGTTCTCGTTTTTGAGGCTCTCGCCGCATGCAAACTCGTCTTTCATGCGCAGTGCGTCGACCACTGTCACTATGCAGTCGAGGCGTGGGGTGCCAAACTGCGTGTATTCCTTGCCCATCTGCGGTATTCCGGCGATGGTTCGTGCTATCGGCTCAGGCTCGCAGATGCCGCTCGCCTCGATGACAATGTAGTCGAAACGTGCCATCTTCATGATGTCGGTGAGCTGCTCGATGAGGTCCATCTTGAGGGTGCAGCAGATACATCCGTTCTGCAACGCCACAAGGCTCTCGTCTTTCTTGCCTACCACGCCGCCTTTCTGGATGAGGTCAGCGTCGATGTTCACCTCGCCTATGTCGTTGACAATCACTGCGAATTTTATGCCTTTCTTGTTCGAAAGGATATGGTTGACCAATGTGGTTTTTCCGCTTCCGAGATAACCGGTCAGAAGTAGGACCGGAGTTTCCATTCTACTCATATTTCTTTTAAAATTTGACTGCAAAATTAATAAAAAAAAGCAAACTGCCAACAGCCAATAGCCAATAGCCAAAAATTTTGTATTTTTGCGCCCGCTTATGAAAAAGTCTTTAGGTCATATTTCAGCGTTTTTTGCCTACACTATCTTTGGCTTTAACATCATCATCTGCAGGGATTTGTCGACGCTTGCGCTAATTTCTCCGATGGGGTTGTTGTGTTTTCGTGTGGCTGGTGCGGCTGCTCTTTTCTGGCTCACATCGCTGTTTTTACCTAAAGAAAAAGTCGATTTAAAGGATTTTCCGAAGATTTTTCTCGCTTCGATGCTCGGTCTCTTCCTCACACAATGGTCGTTTCTGAAGGCCAGCACCATGACAACACCTTTCGACACCAGCATCCTCACTCCGCTCACGCCAATCTTCACCATGTTTATCGCGGCTATAGTGCTCAAAGAGCCTATCACCTTGAAGAAAGCGGGCGGCGTGGCACTTAGTTTTATAGGTGTTATCTTCTTGGTTTTCAATACTGTACGTGTCGATAGCGGCAGCGTCACCGAGACTCAGCCCATGGGTATCGTTTATATGATTGGCAACTGTATCTTCTTTGCCTGTTATCTGGGAGCTTTCCGTCCACTCATCACAAAATACAGCGTGGTGACCTTCATGAAGTGGATGTTTCTCTTCTCGGCCATTGTAGCTATTCCGTTAGATATCAAGGAGTTGGTCGGTCTCAATATGGCGGCGATGCCTGCCAAATATCTTATTGAGCTTGGTTTTGTGATTCTATTCTCTACCTTTGTGGCTTATTTCTTGATTCCGGTAGGGCAGAAGGTGTTACGTCCGACGGTTATCAGCCTTTACGGCTATCTGCAGCCTATCATCGCCACGGTGATGGGCATAGTGATGGGCATGGATACCCTCACCTGGCAGAAAGTGTTGGCTGCGGCTCTAGTCTTCACCGGAGTTATCCTTGTTAACAAGAGTAGGGCAGCTTCTCAATAATACTTTAAATACCTTAAGCGGCAGCCCTAAGGGCGTTAAAGCCATTAAAGCCCTTAACGCCATTAAGGTTGCCGCTAAGGTGATTAAGGTTTATTCCTTCTTCCTTCTTGCTATCATGTAGGCACCACCCAGTGCGGTAAGCACTAACAATCCGCTGCCCAGAGGGGCTGACACGTCGTCAGTGTAGCCGTGTGAGCCTGGAAGGGTAGGCATATCGACGCCTGTTCTGTCAAGGCCGTTACCTATTTCATCCCAGTCGTTGAAGAAGTTGTCTCTTCCGCCATTGAAATACTGTGCGTTGGCGCCGAGGCCCATCGCAATAACCAATGCTGCTGCTAATAATATCTTTTTCATAGTGTAATCCTTTCCATTTAATGTTATCTAACAACAATTTTCTGAGTCTGAACTGATTCGCCGACCATTCTGAAGATGTACATTCCTGTTGCAGGGACGTTCACTGTCTGAATGCCGTTGATCTTGGTGTTCATCACCATGCGGCCTGTCACGTCGAACACTTGGAGTTCGCCGTTGCCGTTGACGATGATGTCGCTGCCATACTGGTAAACGAAGCTGTCGCTGACCTCGAGTTCGTCGATGTTGGCGTTGTAGTCAAGTTTCACAATGAAACGATTCTCATTGTCGCGTGGTGATCCGATGAATGTGTATTCACCGTCGAGCAGCATGTCGATGTCCTCGCCCGTGAGGCGGTCGATGACGTGCAGGTAGCTGTATTTGCCTTTAGCATCGAAGCTCAAGGTGTACTGGCCTGTTGTCATAGCCTTGAAGTTGAGGTTGAACGCCTGGGTGTTGTCATCCATCGTTGCGATAGCGTAATCTTTGTTGTTCTGTTGGATATAAACCATCGGAATCTGTGAGTTGCGGTGGCTGATCTTATTCAGACCAATGCCATTGCTGAACATTGCGTATGTCACATCCTCAAATTCGCTGTTAGATACTGTGAATGCGAGGTAGTCGTGATTTGCGCGTGACTTGCTTGAAGGGACTCTGTTGATAATAATAGATATTCCTTCATCAACTTGAACCATGAATCCTTGGCAAGGTTTGATTTTAGCATCAACGGTTGTCTTCCAAGTGCCATTGTTGGTAAGGACGTATCCGCCTGAGAACTCTGCACCGTCAATGTTATCCATTGTTATGCTCTGTCCAAATGGGTTACCTATGAGGTTGAATCCAGCCATGTCGCCGCTTGCTTCATGTGTGAGTATTAATGGGACATCATTGACATTGGTGTTGCCCTTGAATCCGATAGGATCACTAATCGATGCTTTCGCATAGAGATAACCCATGCCTACTTTAAGTTGGGTGAATGAATGCGCTGTGCCTTGTGCGTTGTACCACATCATATTTGGCTCATTATAGCTAAAGAGGTCGTATTGAGGCACATTTCCAACAGGATCTGCTGTGAGTCCTTCCACAGAATTTATTGCGACGGTGCCTACAGGAGAACTGATGGTGTACCAGCCATCTGCTGCTGCATCAGGATACCAAGCGGTAGGCTCTGTGATGTTTTTCTCATAGGTTGCCAAAACATTGTTAGTAGTTACAATCTCGCCACCGTCCTTCACGATGAGGGCGTTAGCACTGCCACTGGTGTTAGTGATGTTGCCTGTAAGAATCTCATAAGGCTGAACAATGTAAGGACTTGCAGCTGTTGCTTCAACATCTTTATTGACAATTGTCGGGCTGTAGTAAACAGGATCTGTGTCGTTGTTCTTCTTATAGAGGTAAATGTCTTGCTGACCACCGGTATAGCATGAGAACACACCACTACCATAATTATAACGTAATGTGTTTCTTCCAGTCATATTTGCGACTATGGATGCTTTGTGTGTTGTTTCATTAATATTTATTGTCCATTGACCTCTATTATCAACTGATGGATATGTTTTAAGATAGTTGTTGCTGTTAGCACCTGCGGCGTATAAGTAACCATTTGAACTTACATTTGAACTTACAATATCTGATTCATCATAAATAGTATATAAGTTTGTTTCATCACCGCTTATTACAAACTCATGAATGCCTGAAACTTCTGCTATTGTATTGCCTGTAGCAGTAACAAGGACCTCTCCTCTGTTGTTGGTTCTCTGTTCGGCCATAGCATAGTATTTATTATCAGTACCAATACCAACTATGATGTAATGCAAACCAGGTTCAATGTCATCGTCGGTTTCAACCAAAGTGTAGGTTACACCTGCTGCCGCTTGGTTGATAGTCACAAGATTTGACTCTGTGTTCACGGTACCATTTTCACCGTATACTTTAAAGTATGCTGAGCGGGCATCGCCTGTGTTCTCTGCAACGTTGATGCTGACTTTATGACCTTGTGTAATTGACGTCGTAAGCCAATCGTAGGTTGTTGGTGTCTCGCCGGTTACATCATATGTGCGTACTTCAAATGTCGGGTTTTCGCCTAAACCTTGATATTCGAAACTTATTATTCTGTCTTGCTCGCCGCCAGCTTCAATGTCTAACGAAGTTGTTTCAAATACAATGCTTAATGTGTAAGCTGCTTGGTTGACAGTTACTAAGCCTGAATATACATCGTTACCGTCGGCATCAATACCTTTGACCTTGAAGTATGCTGAACGAGCATCGCCATCGTTGGCATCGATGTGACCATCGACATTGCCATTTGCATTGATAGTGGCTGTAATCCATGTAGGATTTTCTGTGAGCTCTGTTTCGCCGTCTGATTCATAGAATATAACCACTGCTTGTGGGTCTGTAGGCATGTTTTTGTAAGTGACTAGAAGTTCTGCATTTCCACCCTCTGAATTCAGATTATATGTATATTGATTGAGAGTGATTGAAGGCTCTGTTGATGCAGGGACTCTCTTGTAGAAAGCAAAGGTCTGGTTTGCGATATTGCCACCTTCACTGGTATAACATCTCCAATCTTGGGAGTTATAAATACCAATATATCTTTGATCTGTTGTCTCTGAAGTGGTAATGTAACCATTATCAGATAATGTAAAATGTTTGGCATCACCAGTTCCTACTTTAACTCCATTATTTGTATTAGTGCAATACAGCCACGTTTCAGTTGTGCCATTAGGATAGAACATATAACCATCGTCGGAAGTACTCAAATTCCACTGAATATTATCAGCTACGGTTTCAGTTATAGCTCCGTTTTCTATGGTTACCGCCTCAGCTGTTGGAGCAGAAGATCCATTATTGTTTGCCATAGCATAAGTATCACCATTATCGCCAACGATAATAAATACATCGTCAGATGTCAAATTTGCCAATGATGTAAGTACCCAATCATATTGACCCGGAGTAGGTGGTGTTGAGCCGGCTGCTTGGTTGATGGTCACAAGGTCGGAATAGACATCGTTGGCATTGGTGTCAAGACCGTAAACTTTGAAGTAAGCCGAGCGGGCATCACCTGTGTTGGCATCAATCAAATATTCAACGTTCAATGTAATATCATCGATATCTGCGCTAATCCATTCTGGTTCAGTTGTAGTTTCTGTACCAGTGTTATCAGTGTACCAAAAAATGTTTGCACCTAAGTCTGTCGCAATATCAGTGTAAGTCACTGTCAATGTACCATCTGTTTCGGCAGCTGGTGCATTCACTGTTGCAGGATCAACGGTAATTGAAGCTACAGGTGCCACATAAGCTGCCTGTGTGACAACCGCTGTTGCAGTAACAGTCTCTGTTGTGTTATATGTATATGTCAATGTGACAGTAGCTGTACGCTCAGCTCCCGTATTTGCTGTGCAGGTGAATGGGACATTTGCACCAATTGTGCCAAGTGTGAGCCAGTAGCCTTCGTTGCCATCTGTGATTTCTGCTGTAAGATTGCCGTCAGAAGCGGGATTTGTGACAGTGTAAGTAATAACACCTTCAGTAGCATCGCAAGCAATGTTGACGTTTTCTGTTTCGAGGACAGGCTCGCGGTAGAATGAAACGAGGTAGTTACCAGCGTCGAATTCTTTGATGCTATTGTAAATTTTTACATTACCATAAACTGTAACGATATCACCAACTTGAATGTCATCTTGTGCAGTGAAAGCTGCATTATTCAAACCTTTGCCTTTATAAACCTGAAGTTGGTTAGTGGCTTGACCGTCAACTGAGATATAATATGTAAGCTCGCCATTGTTAGTCGGAGCTTGTGTTGGTGCTGTTGAGACAATGCCGTGGACATAGATGCCGTTGGCAGGATACTGATACTCTGCAAAAGCCAAAGCCTCTGTTACAGTATAAGGATTTTCTTGCGAACAAATGTAATAGTTGGCAGTTGCCACGGTACTTGCATCACTGTTTTTGATGGCGATGGCTTTAATAGTTGTCGTTTCTGTAACGCTTATAGCTCCTGTGTATTCAGTACTTGTGTTAGTTGGCTCGGTACCATCAGTTGTATAATAAATTGTCGAACCTTCAGTCTCACAACTGATTTCCACATTTTGTGACTCAGTGTAAACGCCTGCTTCTGGGTTAAATGTCGGAGTGGCGACTGGAGCAGCAGGACGCTCAAGAGAAACAAGATAGTTACCTTGAGCAAGCTGATTAACCTCTTGATATGTACTCAAGTTTCCATAAACAACTACAATATCACCAACTTGAATTTGGTCCGTAGCAGTGAAGTCTGTGTTGTTCAAATATCTGCCTCGGAAAACAGTCATTTGGCCACTCTGAGTTCCATCATCTGAAATCGTGTAGGTAGCATTGTGGTATGAAGTGTTAACCTCGGTAATTCCAGAGATGATACCGCTTACATAAACATTATTTTGTGGGGTAGCTGCTAAAGCCTGTGCTACGGTCATTGGGGTAGCTTTGGTAAACTCTGCCGTGGCAATTTCGCTGTCGGTCATGTCAGTTTTCACTGCAAAGGCTTTCACTGTGGTGTTTGCTGTAATAGTGAATGGAGCGCTATAAACGGAGCTTTCGCTCGTTGGGTCTGTTCCGTCGGTGGTGTAATATATGGTAGCACCATCGGTGGCACATGTGATACTTACCTCTTGTGAATCCCAGAAGTTTCCTCCATTTGGGATGATGGCTGGAGTCGCGACAACATCGCCTGAAGCGGCTACCCAAGTGATACGCACTTCATCCATGTAAATAGCACTACCTGGATTTTTAATACCAATATAATTGTAGTCACCAGATATAGTAAGCTCGGTGCTTGTACCATTTGTGATAGTTCCAAGTAATGTGCCTCTTTTATCATTATCGTAAAGATCCGACGAACCATCGTAAGCTGTGGTTTTACCGTATACTTGTACAGAACGGTTGTTTGCAGTGCTACTATTCCATGAAACAACCACTTTTGTGAATTTGCCACCTGAAGCTGTTGAGACAATTCCATTAGGTGATGTGCTGTTTAATTGAATAGAATTATGGTCACCTCCAGATCTTCCTGCATAAACAGCTCCAGAAGCACCAGTCTTATTACTCCAGGCCGAATAACCTGTTCCAGTAATGCCTGTAAATGCATAATTCAACACGTCCACAGTTTCGCTGCTTTCTTCCCATTGAGCGTAAAGGTCGATGTCTGCGTTAATGCTTTCTATCACATCACCTGGATCATAATCGGTGCCTCCTGTGCCAGCGGCATTGGTGTGCCATTTGGTGAAAGCATAACCGCTTTTTGTAAAAGTGTTGTTGGCTACGGTATAGTCAGAGCCTTGGTATGGGGTAGCTACAATGTTTTCTCCTTCTCCGCCGTTGGCATGATAGGTAACAGTGACTGTAGGAGCACTATTTGTTACATTCACAGTGAAAGTAGCTGAACCGGCAGCATATGTGGCATCAGCAGCTTGGCTCACAGTGATGGTTTGTGCGCTTGGCGTTACTGCCACAGGGGTAACTGTAATGGTATAGCCCGAAACCGAGGTGGTGACATATTCACTTTCGCTCACCGTAACAGCACCTGTGCTTGATGTGGTGTAGGTGACGGTTTGAGCTATTGCTGTAGGGTAGAGATTGAAATTTAACACCACTGGGTCGTCTACAATGGCGAGGTCGCTGTCTTCAAGATCGCCACCACCGCCAGCGGTTTTTACTGTAATTTCAATATCATCGATACGTAGGTTACTGCTACCGGTGTTTTTAAATGTAATTTCTATTGTAGAAGCACCATTAGTTGTAATGGTTGCTCCTGAATCAGAATCGCTTATAGTAACATCGGTGGTTGAAGTGCTTATATTCAACACACCAGAACCTGATTTTGCATATGTTACTGTCAGTTCTGTTGCATCACCCGTTGGAATTCCATTAACGGTAAATGTTCCATTACCCTTTGAAATAAGCAGGTTATTGTTGCCATTAGGACCTCCAGATGTATAAACTTGTGTGGTTGAGCCTCCATTTGCACAAGTATAAGTAATTGTTGCATCGCCATAAACAGTAGTTCCATCGTGTGCATTGGTTATTTCGCCATTTGGCACGGCATTATTAGCATACCCGCTAAAGTCTTCTGCCCACATTGTGGTTCCAACTGTAGCTTGTCCCCACGCCCTTCCAGGCTGGACAATCATTGTTAGCAGCGCCAACGCTGCAATCAGTAAAGTAAATTTTCTTTTCATGTTGTTATTATTTAAGTTGTTATTACTAATTTTTTCCCTTTTACTGTAAACTGCAAAAATAGGAATTATTTTTATAAGGTGTTAGGAAAATTTTAAAAAGTTTTTAAAGCCTTAACTACCTTAGGCGGCACCCTTAAAGGCGTTAACGCCATTAATGCCAATAATGGCCTTAAGGCAGCCGCTTTAAAGTCCTTAAGGCGGTTCTTTCCGGTTGTCTTTTTCAATTTTCTGCATGAATTTGTATAGAAGATAATCTGCTTGGTTTATAAGCACTATAGCAATATTTGCAATCACTTCGGGTGATCGACTTTTTACAATATCCATAATCATTTTATCATTCTCTGAATTGCTTGCAAGCTCTCTCATTTTGATCTTTTCAATCGAATTATCTTCCCATTGTCGATAATTGCAAACTCGTAAATAATCTTCGTAATCTTCTAGTAATTCCTTTAAACTGGATTTTGCGACATTGACCAAAAAGGCTTTGCTTTTTAATGATTTTTTGCCTGCAGAACATCCTTCAACTATGTTTTGTTTTCCACTTCTGGCAGCTTGAATCATTTGGTCGATTGTCCTGTTTTTACTGTCGAGATATTTAGTACAAAAATAGTTTGTTATACCATAAATTAAAACAGTTTTCTTATAAACTATCAAATTTTTATAACTGCCAATGTTTGAATTGTTATCGTTTCCCATACTTAATCCTTTTTTTAACAGTTAAAAGTTTTTTACCTCCTTCCAACCCGCAAAATTAAAACCACTTCCCGCAATTAGCCGTATGAAAAACGACTAAGTTTTCAACACCGCTGCAATCATCAGCAAAATCAAAACCTCACAAAAACCACCTCAAAATTTCTATGCCTTTTTAATGTTAATAAATTTTAACTAAAAATTTTTAACATTTTGGGGGAATGTCAGTAAATACTGAGTAAATGGATGGTTGGTGCTTTAACAACCTTAAGCGGCACCTTTAAGGGCTTTAACGCCATTAATGCCATTAATGGCCTTAAGGCAGCCGCTTTAAAATTTTCTGCGAAATCTGCGTGAGACTAAAAGAAAAAATTCTTATCTTTGCAGCAAATTTTCGAAAATTTTAAATATCATGAGTAACCAGAAAAAACTTTTTGAGGAATTTCCTCCGGTGACCACCGAACAATGGGAAGCCGTCATCGAAAAAGACCTCAAAGGAGCCGATTACAACAAGAAACTTGTCTGGAAAACAGCCGAAGGTTTCCAGGTGAGGCCGTACTATCGCGCTGAGAATCTGAAGGATATCCCGTGGCTCGACACGAAACCAGGGGAGTTCCCTTATATCCGCAGCACGAAACCCGAAGGTAACGACTGGCTCGTTTGCGAGGATATCGTGGTCGGTAACGACTACCACGAGGCTAATAAAAAAGCCCTCGACGCCCTTAACCGCGGCGCCACAGCACTGTCATTCCGCCTCGAATACGACAAGGCCTACGACGCAGTCGAGATATCAGGCCTCCTCAACGGCATATACGCCGAAGCAGTGGAGATTACCTTCTATAATAACAAATATCATCTTCCGCTCCTTGAGATGATGTCGAAGATTCCGGGCATCCACGGATCGCTCAACTACGACCCGCTCACACGTTATATCCGCCGCGGAACGTGGTTCATCAGCGAGAACACCGATATGGAACTCGCAGCAATCCTTACTAAAGCCGAGATCCCTGGCGTCCAGACTATAGGCGTCAACGCTCACGTGTTCACCAACGCCGGCGCTACAATCTCTCAGGAGATGGGTATCGCCCTCGCAGAAGGTGTCGAATACATCGAGCAGCTGCAGGCTAAAGGCATGACAATCGATGAGATAGCCCCGAAGATGCGCTTCAACGTAGCCGTCGGTCAGACCTACTTCATGGAGATGGCCAAGATGCGCGCCTACCGTATGCTTTGGGCTGAGATCCTCAAGGCTTACGGTGCAAAAGAAGAGAACTGCAAGATCCGCATCCACGCCTTCAACGCGTTGATTAACATGAGCTTGTACGACCCGTACGTCAACATGCTGCGTACCACCACGGGTACAATGTCAGCTATCCTCGGCGGTGTCGACTCGTTCTCAGTCACACCATTCGATGCCACATTCGAAGAGGCAACGGAATTTGCCGACAGAATCGCTCGCAACCAGCAGCTCATCCTCAAGGAAGAGTCGCATTTCGACAAGGTCGCTGACCCGGCTGCAGGCTCGTATTACATTGAGAATCTTACAGAAAGCATCGCCACAGCGGCATGGAACGTGTTCCTCCAGATTCAGGAAGAAGGCGGCTACCTCGCTGCAGTGCGTAAAGGCACAATCCAAAATATCGTGAAGGAAAGCGCCGCAAAACGTTTCAGCAACGTGGCAACACGCCGCGAGACCATCCTCGGCACCAACCAGTTCCCGAACTTCACCGAGACAATGAAGTTCAACCCGGCCGAATGGGTGTTCAAACCGAGCTGCAAACGTGAGGCCAACGCCGAAGTCGACACCATCGACACCTTCCGCGTGGCTCAGCAGTTTGAGACAATGCGTTATGCTACAGACGTTTATGCAAAAGACCACAAACGCCCGACAGCATGGATGTTTACCTATGGTAACCTCGCCATGCGTAAGGCCCGCGCCAACTTCGCGTCGAACTTCTTCGCTTGCGCAGGCTTCGAAGTGGTCGACAACCCAGGCTTCAAGACCCTTGAAGAAGGTATCGCTGCCGCACGTCAGGTGAAACCTGAGATCTTGGTGATCTGCTCATCCGACGAGGAATACGGCGAAGGCAACGCCCTAAAGATCTACGAAGAGCTGAAGAACGAGACCATCGTGGTGCTCGCAGGTAACCCTGAAGGCACTGCCGACATCCTCAAAGAGGCCGGCCTCGAATACTTCATCCACGTCAAGAGCAACGTCCTCGACACGTTACAGAGTTTCCAGAAGAGATTAGGTATAACAAAATAAGAAAGGAGTAAGCAATGAAACCAGATTTCAAGAATTTAAACATCAACGCTATACCTAAGTCACATATCAAAGCTGATTACAAGCCTGACTGGGAGACTGTTGAACATATCAACGTGAAGCCGGCTTATACGGCTGAAGACCTTGAAAATATGGAGCACCTCAACTATGCTGCAGGTATCGCTCCTTATCTCCGTGGACCTTATTCCACTATGTATGTGATGCGTCCTTGGACCGTCCGTCAGTATGCCGGTTTCTCTACAGCTGAGGAGTCGAACGCATTCTACCGCCGTAACATCGCCGCTGGTCAGAAAGGTCTGTCAGTGGCATTCGACCTTGCCACACACCGCGGCTATGACGCTGACCATGAACGCGTTATGGGCGATGTCGGTAAGGCTGGCGTGTCAATCTGCTCCGTCGAGGATATGAAAGTCCTCTTCGACCAGATCCCTTTGAACAAGATGTCCGTTTCCATGACAATGAACGGCGCCGTGTTGCCAATCTTGGCATTCTACATCGTCGCAGCTCTGGAGCAGGGCGCAAAATATGAGGAACTGCAAGGTACCATCCAGAACGATATCTTGAAGGAGTTCATGGTGCGTAACACCTATATCTACCCACCTGAGTTCTCAATGCGTATCATCGCTGATATCTTCGCATTCACCTCACAGAATATGCCTAAGTTCAACTCGATCTCAATCTCCGGCTACCACATGCAGGAGGCTGGCGCTACATGCGACATCGAGCTGGCTTACACCCTCGCCGACGGTTGGGATTACCTCCGCACTGGCGTGAAATCAGGCCTCGACATCGACGCTTTTGCTCCACGTCTGTCGTTCTTCTGGTGCTCCGGAATGAACCACTTTATGGAGATTGCAAAGATGCGTGCCGCCCGTATGCTCTGGGCAAAAATCGTGAAGACCTTCAACCCGAAGAGCGACAAGTCATTGGCACTGCGTACTCACACCCAGACCTCAGGATGGTCGCTCACCGAGCAAGACCCGTTCAACAACGTGGCCCGTACATGTATCGAGGCTATGGGAGCAGCTCTCGGCCACACACAGTCGTTGCACACCAACGCTTTGGACGAGGCTATCGCACTTCCTACCGACTTCTCGGCACGTATCGCCCGTAACACTCAGATCTACATCCAGGAAGAGACCAACATCTGCCGCGTCGTCGACCCATGGGCTGGCTCATATTACGTCGAGTCACTGACCAAGGAGATCGCTGAGCGCGCTTGGGCTCACATCATGGAGGTCGAAGAGATGGGCGGCATGGCAAAGGCTATCGAGACAGGTCTTCCAAAGATGCGTATCGAGGAAGCTGCAGCTCGTAAGCAGGCTAAGATCGACTCAGGCACCGAGACCATCGTCGGTATCAACAAATATCGCCTTGAGCATGAGGATAGCATTGATACTCTTGAAGTTGACAACACAGCAGTGCGTGAGTCACAGATCAAACGTCTGAAAGAACTCCGCGCCAACCGTAACGAGGCCGACGTACAGCGTTGCCTCGACGCCATCACCGAGTCAGTGAAGACTGGCAAAGGCAACCTCCTCGCACTCGCAGTGGAAGCAGCAAAATGCCGCGCCACATTGGGTGAGATCTCAATGGCATGCGAGAAGATCGTGGGTCGTTATAAAGCTGTAATTCGTTCAATATCAGGAGTTTATTCTATGGAAGCAAAAGGCAATGACAAATTCGCGAAGGCACAGGCAATGGCCGATGAGTTCGCAAAACTCGAAGGTCGTCGTCCTCGTATCATGATCGCCAAGATGGGTCAGGATGGTCACGACCGTGGCGCTAAGGTCGTCGCTACAGGCTACGCTGACATAGGCTTCGACGTCGATATGGGACCATTGTTCCAGACACCGGCGGAGGCAGCAAAACAGGCAGTGGAGAACGACGTCCACGTGGTCGGCGTGTCGTCACTGGCAGCAGGTCACAAGACCCTCGTGCCTCAGATCATCAAAGAACTCGAGAAGCTCGGTCGCCCGGACATCATGGTGGTGGTCGGCGGCGTCATCCCTCATCAGGACTACCAGTTCCTGTATGACGCAGGCGCAGCAGCCATCTTCGGACCTGGAACAATCGTTTCGGATTCGGCAATCAAGATGCTCGAATTATTGATCGCAATGCGTAAATAATAATTGTAAAGACGCACGGCCGTGCGTCTCAACAATATGGCAAAAAATAACTATTATGTCGTTTGGTCAGGCCGGCAGATCGGCGTCTTCAACTCTTGGGACGAATGCCGAATGCAGGTCGAAGGATTCCCTGGCGCGAAATACAAAGGATTTTCCACCAGAGAATCCGCCGAATCGGCGTTTAAAAACGGCCCGACGGATGATGTAAAGACGCACGGCCGTGCGTCTCAACAATCAATCCCCGAAGGCACCCCACGTCCCAACACCATCTCCATCGCCGTCGATGCCGCATGCTCGGGCAACCCCGGCAAGATGGAATACCGCGGAGTGTTCGTCGAAACCGGCACAGAGGTGTTCAAAAGCCCAGTGTTTGAAGGCGGAACCAACAACATAGGTGAGTTTCTCGCCATAGTGCACTGCCTCGCTTGGCAACAGAAAAACCATCTCAACTATCCCATCTATTCCGACTCGGTAAACGGTCAGAAATGGGTGAGGGAAGGGGTTTGTAAGACAAAACTCGTTGAGACTCAACAGAATAAGTATCTCTTTGAGGTGATTCATAGAGCAGAGAAATGGCTTCACGACAACACCTTCAGAGTGCCGATAATGAAATGGAGAACCGAGATTTGGGGCGAAATACCAGCCGATTTCGGTCGTAAGTAATTAAAAATCAACGTCATGATCAACTACGATACTTTTTATCTGAAATGTCCTCGCTGCGGCGCATGGCTCGAAGGTCATATCGTCAAATCGGAGATGGTCAATAAATCGATATTGTATTCCGATGGTAAGACGTTGAACGACAATTACATAACAGAGCCGCAGAAGATTATATCGTGTCCCGCTTGTAGCCATTGGTTCTGGGTCAACGAGTACAAGGAGCCTGTCGTGACCAACAAAAAACCCGAGACACCTTATTATAATTGGAATCATTGGCGTTTCTTCGGCATACATTTTAACAGCGTTGAAGGCCGCGTGGCTCTCGTGAATCATTATAAACAATATCTGCAAGCCATTGATAATGATAGAGATAAGGAGCTTTACATCCGCCGTCTGATGTGGTGGGCCTACAACGACCTGGTGCGCAACAACTATCAGATGCATCTGCCGTATCTCTTTTCAGGAAAGATGAGTTTCAACGTCTGGCGCAAAAACCGCAAAAAACAGATTCAGGGTCGTATCATGTTCCATAAGCTTCATGACGAGTATCTTGAAAACATGAAGGCTTTGCTGCTCCTTCTGAAGGGGCGCTACACTCCAGATGATGAGGAATATGAGGCTTCAATATTGGAAATCATAGAGTTATATCGTGAGATGGGCGAATACGAAGAGGCTCAGAAAATCCTAAATACCATCCCGCGACGCACACATTACATCGCAAACATCGAAAAAGAGGTCAGACGGAAGCACGATTTTGTGTTCCTAGTAGCTGGTTGATGACGTGCGAGGCGCAGAAACAGCCGAACACTGCCGGCATATAAGAAATAGTTCCCACAGTAGCTATCTTGTTTTGTTGCTGCTCGTCTTCCACGATGAAGGCGTCGTCAGCCACCTTTTCAGGTGAGAACACCACCGTGATACCTTCGCGTATGCCCAGTCGGTGCAGGCGTTTGCGGATATAAAACGCCAACCGGCAGTTGTACGACTTCGACATGTCACAAATCTCAATCTTGGTGGGGTCGAACTTGCCTCCGGCACCCATGCAGCTCACTATGTTTTGATGGTTTTGCACCGCGTAATAAAGCAGAAACACCTTCGGTGCCATGGTGTCGATGGCGTCGACTACGAAGTCGAACTTCTGTGCCATCAGGTCTATAATCGATTGATCCTTAAGATATTGCGTCAGCACATGAAGCTTTATTTCAGGGTTGATGTCACGAATACGTTCCGCCATCACCTCGGTCTTATAACGCCCTTGTGTGCTGTCGAGTGCCAACAGCTGGCGGTTTTTGTTGGTCACACTCACGGTGTCGCTGTCGACTATGGTCATCTCGCCGATGCCAGCGCGTGCCAGCTGTTCCGCCGCATATGCTCCCACGCCGCCAAGTCCGACGACGAGCACGTGTGCCTTCGCGAGTCGCTCGACACCGTCTACACCTATTAATATATTAGTGCGCTGCTTCCAGTCTTCCATAATTCTCAAAAATCTTGTTTTCCAAAAATTCGACCTCGCATCCCATCAACGTCGCCGCCTTCGCATAGACATCTCTGATGTCCCTTCCAGATACGTCGGTTTCCAAAAAGAGTCTGTCAGTTGGGATGTTTTTTAATATCTTAAATGCTTTATTTTCATTGTGATACAAAACTTCGCCAAGCGAGATGTACATGTCATATCTCAAAAGCTGCCGCATCGTCTCCACCGAGCTGTTGAACCCGTGAATCACCCATGGCATGGTGGCTTTCATCTTTTTTCTAACCTCGATTATCTCGGAATATGCCCTCACGCAGTGCACTATCACCGGCTTGCGGTAACTCTCTGATAATCTTATCATTTCCTCAAAAACCTCAATTTGTTTCTCAAACGTATCTTTGTGAACCTTGTCCAGTCCCACTTCACCGATAGCAGTTGTCATTTCGAGCGGAACGGAACGAAGTGTAGTGCAGTCGAGAGATCCTTGTTCTTTGAAAGCATTAGAAAAATAAGGATTTCTCCATTCCGCTCCGCTCCAGTCGAAATGACAAGAGACATCCCACGGATGTACTCCCCAAGTCTTTAAAATCTTTTCCGAATCTCCGTCAATAATCTTTATAACTGCTTGATTATCAACGTGTGTATGAATATCAACAAACATCAGAAGTCGACATTCGGTTGTGCGATGAGCTGCATGCTGTTGAGTTCGAGAGCCATGAGGTTGCCGAAGCCCACTTTCTGGTCTCTGTAGTAGACGCCGTTGTCGAGCGCGATGAAGTTGTAGCCGTCCGACTCGAGGAAAAGCTGTATTAGGCTGTATTCGACAGGCACGTGGCCGTGGATGATCTTCTTGCCGCCGGTCTTCTGTATGTCGACCTTGAAGTCGCGCGCCCACATCATCGACATGGTGTCGTCAAACGGGTTGTCGATGTTGAAGTTCATGCCGGCATGCACTAAGATAAAGTTGTCTAACTCGATGAAATACTTGCCGTTACGCATCCAGTCGATATAGTGTTGCTCAATCTGGCGTGGACGTTTTACGCCGAAGCTCTTCAGCGTGGTCTTGGCGCCGTAGCGTTCCCATTCTTTATGAATCTTGCTCTTTGTGAAGAGGCGATGCTGGTCCATCGCGTAGGCATTCATGCAGTAATACTCATGATTACCAATGAGATAGCCTATCTTGTAACCTTGAGCCTGCATGCTGATGATGTAGTCAATCACGCCTTTGCCGTCAGGACCGCGGTCGATATAGTCGCCGAGAAAATAGAGCTCATCTTCTTTGGTGGGCATTATACATGTCTCAATCAGCTGTTTCAAGGTGTTGATGCAGCCGTGAATATCCGGAATAACCCAACGTCTATTCATAAAAGCCAGTTTATAATTATTGCTATAATTTATTTCGCTTTTCCTTGATTTGCAACGCTTTGCATCTTCTTCGCAATCTCTTCGGGGTCGCCGAGGAAGAAGTCTTTCTGTAACTTCATGTTGTCGTCGAACTCGAAGACGTATGGTATTGCTGTCGGGATGTTGAATTTGATAATCTCGTCTTCGCCCATGCCTTTGAGTTCTTTCACTATGCCGCGGAGGCTGTTGCCGTGAGCCACCACCATCACCTCGTCATGTTCTTTCAATGCCTTGAGAATCACTTCTTTATAATATGGCATCAATCTTGCGATAGTGTCTTTCAACGACTCTGTCAGCGGGATCTGCTCGTCGGTGAGTTCGGCGTAGCGTGGGTCCTGACGCGGGCTCTTCGGATCGTCCATCGCGAGCGCCGGAGGCTGCACATCGAAGCAGCGGCGCCATTTCAGCACCTGCTCCTCGCCGTATTTCTTCGCCATATCGACCTTGTTGAGGCCTTGCAGCTGGCCGTAGCTCTTTTCGTTCAATCGCCATGATTTATACACCGGCAGCCAGTCCATGTCCATCACATCAAGGATGTTGTTGAGCGTCTTGACAGCTCTTTTCAGATATGATGTGAAGCACACTTCCGGCTTGTAACCGCCGTCTTTCAATGCTTTACCTGCATCTTTTGCTTCCTGTATGCCTTTCTCCGATAAATCAACATTGGTCCAACCTGTGAAAAGGTTGAGTTTGTTCCATTCACTCTCGCCGTGGCGAACTAATATCAGCTTCTTCATGATTTCACCTAATTATATTACAAACTGCAAAGATATAAAGAATTTTCACATAATTATAAAATTTGCAAACTTTTTTACTATTTTTGCATCGTGAGAATAATAAAACCGAACGGCTTTCTGCGGATGTTTTATCCGTCGCTGCTTTGGCAGATGCCGAAGACGGCCAAAAAAACTATTTATCTCACATTCGACGACGGCCCGCATCCGATGATAACACCGTTGGTGCTTGAGATTCTTGAGCGTTACAATGCCAAAGCCACTTTTTTTTGCATTGGAAACAACGTAAAAAAGTATCCTGCGACATTTGAAATGGTCAAAAAAGCCGGTCATTCTGTCGGCTGCCACACATTCAATCATGAGGATGGCTTCAAGACAAAAACTGACAATTACATAAAATCGGTTGTAGCTGCTAACGAATTGATTCACAGTGATTTATTCCGTCCCCCTCACGGTAAAATAAAGAGGTCGGAACTGAAAAAACTAAAAACTTTAAACTTTAAACTTGATAACTGCTCTAAACTCTCAACTCTAAACTCTAAACTGAGAATAGTCGCTTGGACTGTCATCGCCTACGACTGGGATCACGCCCTATCACCAGAAGATGTATATCAAAATGTCATCCGAAACGCCAATGACGGTGCCATCGTCGC
Organism: Bacteroidales bacterium; assembly: GCA_017645275.1. Taxonomy (GTDB): domain Bacteria; phylum Bacteroidota; class Bacteroidia; order Bacteroidales; family F082; genus Limimorpha. The sequence continues at coordinate 45,293 of JAGCPH010000047.1, forward strand.
ATTCCACGACAGCATCAAAGCCTATAACAACATGATTTATGCTTTGCCCAGAGTGTTGGAATACTATACACAAAGGGGTTTTATGTTCAAATCTTTATAATTTTTTTACCCACGCAGATATCGCAGATATCACAGATTTTTCTATTCTTCCTCATTTTTATCTTTCAGATGCTCGCTAAAGCGAGCTGCAGATAAACGCAGATCGGTATGAAAAAATTTATCCGATGCGACTCCAGTCGAAGTCACGTTCAAACTGCTGCGAGAAGTACATCTTTGTGGCGTAATGCTCTGGTTTTGAGAGCGTTGGATCGGCATCCAAAAGCAAATTCGCCATCCTCCTAGTGTGCCTGATGATAGGCTCATCATATTGGAAGTCACCGATTTTCATCTCAATCATACCTGACTGCCGTGTGCCCTGTGTCTCGCCAGGACCTCTCAATTGCAAATCCGCCTCCGCAATCTCAAATCCGTCGTTGGTCTTCACCATGGTCTCCATGCGTTTCTTGCCCTCACCCGTGAGCTTGTGGTCGGTGATGAGCACACAGTACGACTGCTCGGCGCCGCGCCCGACCCTGCCACGTAGCTGATGCAGCTGCGATAGCCCGAACCTGTTGGCGTTCTCGATGATCATGACAGAGGCGTTAGGCACATTGACACCCACCTCGATGACCGTCGTGGCAATCATGATATGGGTCTCGCCACGCACAAAACGTTGCATCTCCCAGTCTTTGTCGTCGCTCTTCATCTGTCCGTGCACCACGCTGATGTGATAGTCCGGCTCGGGGAAGTCGCGCAACATAGCCTCGTAACCTTCCTGCAGGTTTATCAAATCCATCTTCTCTGACTCCTTGATGAGCGGGTAGACGACATATATCTGATGCCCCTCGGCAATCTGTTTCTTCATAAACCCTATGACCGCAAGTCGTTGTTCCTGATACACATGCACCGTCTTTACGGGCTTCCTGCCAGGTGGCAACTCGTCGATTTTCGACACATCCAAGTCACCGTATTGCGTCATCGCCAAGGTGCGCGGGATAGGGGTAGCGGTCATCACCAAGGTGTGGGGCGGGAATGCTGTCTTGTCCCAGAATGAGGCACGTTGCGCCACACCGAAACGGTGCTGCTCGTCGATGATGCAGAGACCTAAGTTCTTGAAAACTACAGTGTCTTCTATCAGAGCGTGGGTGCCTATTATTATCTGGAGGTCGCCGCTTGCGAGGTCGGCGAGTATCTGTTTCCTTTCAGCCGTCTTGGTGCTTCCAGTGAGCAGAGCGAAGTGCACGTCCATGCCTTTGAGTTGCGCTCGCAACGTCTCAAGATGCTGAGTGGCAAGGATTTCCGTCGGTGCCATGAGCGCTGCCTGATAGCCGTTGTCGAGGGCGAGAAGCATTATCATCAAAGCCACAATGGTCTTGCCGCTTCCGACGTCGCCTTGCAGCAGTCGGTTCATCTGGTGGCCGCTCTTCAAGTCAGCCCGAATCTCTTTGATGACACGTTTCTGTGCGTTGGTGAGAGGGAAGGGGAGATGTTCCTTGTAAAAGGTGTTGAAATAATCTCCAACTTGTTGAAACACAACACTTCTGGTGTTCATCTGGCGGTCTTTCTTATGAATCAGAAGCCGCAGCTGGAAGAAGAAATGTTCCTCGTATTTCAACCTCGTCGTAGCACGTTGAATATCAGTGCTGTTCGAGGGCAGATGTATCTTGTAATAGGCCTCTTTTCGAGGCAGAAGCTTGTCGTGGAGCACCAGACTTAATGGCAGCACCTCGGGAATCACGTTCCACACCTGCGTGACGCATGTCTTTATGATTTTCGCCAGCTGTTTGGTGCCGAGACCGGCGTTTTTCATCTTCTCGGTGGTGTTGTAAACGCCTTGCAGTGCCTCGCCCACCACCACATCGTCAGGGTTGTAGTCTTCGACATCGGGGTGGGTGAAGTTGAAGCGGTTGTTGAACACGCTCGCCTTGCCGAAGATGAGGTATTTCTTGCCCGGCTGGAAGCGGTTTTTTATCCATTTCAGACCTTTAAACCACACCAACTCTATGCTTCCGGTGTCGTCGGTGAATGTTGCTGTTATCCTTGTAACTCGCGGAGAACCAAAGCTTTGCATATTGCTGACAGTGCCGACCAATTGGTAGTATACCGTATCGTCGCAAATCTGTCTGACCTTATGGATCTGCGAGCGGTCGATATACCTGAACGGGAAATAGTCGAGCAGGTCCTGAAACGTGAAGATGCCCAGCTCCTTGTTCAAGAGCTCCGCTCGTTTCGGCCCGACGCCTTTCAAAAACTCTATTTTCGTCTGTAGTAAATCGACCATTATTAATAATAAAAATATTTATGCAAAGGTAAACAAAAAATCACTATCTTTGCACCCAAATGTGTTTTTTCGAAAAATAAATAAAAAAAAGATATAGCAATGTTAAACGAACAGGAACAAATTAGGAGAAATTCCCTTCAGGAGCTTTACAAATTAGGTATCAACCCGTACCCGCAGGCAGCGTACGACGTCAATGTGACGACGGAACAGATTAAGAGAGAGTTTGACGATAACGACCTCTCGAAGTTTGAAAACGTCAGCATCGGCGGTCGTATCATGAGCCGCCGTATCATGGGTGCCGCTTCATTCTGCGAGCTGCAGGACGCCCACGGACGTATCCAGCTTTACCTCAACCGCGACGAGATCTGCCCAGGTGAGGATAAGACGATGTACAACGTGGTGTTCAAACGTCTGCTCGATATCGGCGACTTCATCGGGGTGAAAGGCTTCGTGTTCCGCACCCAGATGGGCGAGATCTCAATCCATGTCAAAGAGATGACGGTTTTGAGCAAATCGCTGCGCCCACTGCCGATCGTGAAAGAGAAAGACGGCGTGAAATATGACGAGTTCAGCGATCCTGAGCTTCGCTACCGTATGCGTTACGTGGATCTCGTGGTGAATGATAGAGTTAAAGATATCTTCATCAAACGTACCAAGGCCATCGACAGCATCCGTCATTTCTTCAACGAACACGGATACCTTGAGGTGGAAACTCCAGTGTTGCAGCCTATCCCGGGTGGCGCTTCGGCACGTCCGTTTGTGACACATCACAACGCATTGGACATCCCGATGTATCTCCGTATCGCCGATGAGCTCTACCTGAAACGCCTCATCGTGGGCGGCTTCGACGGTGTGTATGAGTTCTCGCGCAACTTCCGCAACGAGGGTATGGACCGTTCGCATAACCCAGAGTTTACTGGACTTGAGATATATGTCGCTTACAAAGACTACCTCTGGATGATGGACTTCACCGAGGAGATGATCTGCCGCTGCGCCCACGACGTGCTCGGCACAGATGTATTGCATGTCGGCGACAAGGAAATCAGCCTGAAACGCCCGTTCAAACGCATCTCGATGATTGACTCAATCAAAGAAAACACTGGCATCGACATTAACGGCATGGACGAGGCCCAGCTACGCGAGGTGTGCAAGAAACTTGAGGTCGAAGTCGACGACTCAATGGGTAAAGGCAAGCTTATCGATGAGATATTCGGTGCAAAATGCGAGGGCAACTACATCCAGCCGACATTCATCACCGACTATCCTGTCGAGATGTCGCCTCTCTGCAAACGTCATCGTAACAACCCTGAGCTCACCGAGCGTTTCGAGTTGATGATCAACGGCAAAGAGGTCGCTAACGCTTACACCGAGCTCAACGACCCTATCGACCAGCGTGCCCGTTTCGAGGAGCAGATGAAGCTCGCCGGCCGCGGTGACGACGAGGCTATGCTCATCGACCAAGACTTCCTGCGCGCTCTTGAATATGGCATGCCTCCAACATCAGGCATGGGCATCGGCATCGACCGTTTCGTGATGCTGCTCACAGGCCAGACACAGATCCAGGAAGTGCTTCTCTTCCCGACGATGCGTCCCGAAGTGCATAAGAAAGTCGCCACAAAAGAAGACTTCATGGCTGTCGGCGTACCTGAGTGCTGGGCAGAGATACTTGTAAAACTCAACTATACATCCGTCGAGATGATGCAGTCGGAGAAGCCATCAGCACTCCGCGAGAAACTCAATGGCTTTAGAAAGAAAAATAAACTCGACGTCCCAGCTCTCCAGCTTGAGGAAGTCGAATCATGGATAAATAAATAAATTAACAATGAAAAAAACATTCTTAACCCTATTGTTTGCTGCTATCTTGAGCACTCTCTCATTCGCTCAGACAGTGCAGAAAACCTATTACTTCGGTACCCCGATGGTCAGCGAGGTGAATGGCTATGACGTCATCCGTTTTGCTGACATGTACAATAACGGTGTCGTCGGCGAGGCTGCTCTGCCTTACCAGACGGTGTCGTTGCTGCTGCCGCAAAACACTGACGCTCAGTCGATTGCTGTTGAGTATCACGATTTTGTGGAGCTTGAGGGAACTTACAACATCCTTCCACAGCAGGCCCCAAGGACTTTGTCGTCGACAGAGCCACTGGTATTTGAGAAAAACGAGGACTTCTACCGTTCGGAAAACGTGTATCCTGAGATTACCAATTCAAAGGTAAACACACAGTATCTCAACGGCTGCTCGTTCGCTTTCGCACAGTTCACCCCAGTGAGATACGTCCCTGCCACAGGCAAGGTGTCGTATGCAAAGTCAGCTACTGTCACCATTGAATTAACTGCTTCAAGATCAGACAGAAGCAACAAACTGTGGATGACTCCTGAGGTGCAGGCACGTGTTGAGCGTCTGGCACAAAACCCGGAGGCGGTGACAGCATACAAAAACCGCGCTAGAACAATAGGCGGCTACGAGCTCCTCGTCATCACGCCGGAGCAGTGGGTGCCATATTTCGACGAATATGTAGCGTTTTATGAGGCTCGTGGTCTCCGCACTCATGTCGTCGCATTGGAGACAATCCTTGCCAACGGTCAAGGTCGCGACGACGCAGAGTCGATGCGTGACTTTATCTCGCAAGAGTATGATAATGAAGGTATTATCATGGTGCTCCTCGGCGGTGACTCCAACGTGGTGCCATGGCGTGCCCTCTATTGCGACGCCGGCTCGGAACAGGATTTCCTGCCTGCCGATATGTATTTCGTATGCTTGGACGGCACATGGGATGACAACAACAACGGTATCTGGGGCGAAATTGAGGAATCTGACCTTCTCCCGGAACTCGCTGTCGGTCGTATGCCGTTCAACAATGAGACACAGTTTAACAATATAATGCACAAGACGTTAGAATATCAGGCTAACCCTGTCCTCGGTGAGCTCCAGACCGTCGTCCTCGGTGCAGAGCACCTCGGCGACGGCTACTACGGCAGCACCGACCTCGAACGTCTCATCGGCGGCTCAAGCGACTACGACTATACCACGGTGGGTATACCTGAAGAATACGACTTTGCTAAATATTATGAGACCCAGACAATGCCTTGGAGCGGCGCAGGTTTCAAAAATGTCATCAACAGCAACGGCGGACAGTATGTGCACCATGTTGGTCACGCCAACACCGACTATGTGGCAGGATGGTATGAAAACACTACCACCGACGCCTCATTTGCACAGCTCGACGGCGTGCATCATAACTACGGATTCTTCCACTCACATGGCTGTATCTGTGGCGACTTCTCACACACCTGCATCCTCGAGAAGATGGTCACCGTCTCAACAGGCTTCGTGGTCACAACAGGTAACTCACGCTACGGCTGGTATGTACCGTGGGGCGACGGCATGGCAGCACATCTACATCGTGAGTTTGTCGATGCCTACTACAACGACCGTCTGCCATACATCGGCACCGCATTCGTGGAAATGAAGATAATGACAGCACCATACGTTTCTGAACCATGGGGCGACAATGGAGCCCTTCGCTGGAACATCTACGACCTCAACATCATGGGCGATGTGGCCGTCTGCCCTTGGCTCGACGAACCGTTCCGTCCACAGATCAGCTACGCCTCAGCACTGACAATGGGCACCACAACAACTCCAGTGACAGTGACAAAAGACGGCTTGCCACAAAGCAACTTCCGCTGCAGCATCTTCCATAACGGCGACCTCCTCGCTTTCGGAATGACCGACAACAACGGCAATGCCGACATCAACTTCGCCGAAGCGCTCAACGTGGCCGACAGCCTCACACTTATCGTTACAGGACCTAATGCATGGCCTCAGACCATCTCGATAATCGGATTAGATGCCAACACAGCTTACGTTTATCCTGAAAATAATGATATTCACGGCGATTTCGTCTTCGGAAGCCATATCTCTATGGATGTCGACTTCAGAAATGCCGGCGAAGTGACAGCAAACAATGTAACCGCTACATTGTCATCGGTTTCCGAGTACGTAAATCTTACAAAATCGACAGTGGAGGTCGGAACTGTTAACGCAGGCGAGATGGTCTCAATCCAAGATGCGTTCACATATGACGTGGCCGACAATATCCTGAATGGCACTTACGTCGATTTCCTGATGACTTGCACTGACGGCACCAATGTCTGGACACGTAACCTGTATTTCATGGCAAAAGCTCCGTCATTGAAGATCGAAAATACCTCATATAACGAGGTTAACGGCGATATGAACGGTTTTGTCGACGCAGGTGAGACAATCAGAATCAGTGCCACTGGCAAAAACAAGGGATTTTATGTCGCTGAAAATGCAATAATCCACGGAAGTACTGATTCTCAATATGTTACATTTGTGGAAAATGATGTCAATATCGGTAATGTTAATGCTGGCGACATCTTCAACGGTAGTCTGGATGTTTTAATTGCTGACGATGCCCCTGATGCCACTGTGATTCATGTCAATTTTGAAGTGATTTCAGGTGCATATAGGGCTAATAAAGAAGTCGTTATGGTAGTTGGAACAGTGAAGGAAGACTTCGAGACCGGTGATTTCTCTCATTTTGAATGGCAGCAAAGCGGAGGTTATGAATGGGTTATCACTGATGAGGTGGCTCATACAGGCACCTATAGCGCTCAGGTTGGAGGCAATATCCCTGCAAATCAGACAGTTACATTGTCACTTGAGATTGAGACTCTCTTGGGCGGCACTATGTCGTTCTATATCAAGACCGCTTCAAAGAATAAGATTGACGGTGTGGCGTTTTATGTCGATGATGATATGGTGAATTATTGGTCAGGACATAAAGATTGGGAATTTTTCGAACAAGAGTTGTCGGTTGGCTATCATAAAATTGAATGGCAGTATGTAACTGATAATTATGGTCATAATGATAACAGCATGTGCTGGGTTGATGATATCACCTTCCCGGGCGGCACTCTCATTTGGGACGATGTCAACGAGATTGCTTCAGCCGAAATCGTGTCGGTCTATCCAAACCCTGCAAACGATGTCATTCGTCTGAATGGCGCTGATATTCAATATGTTGAGATCTACAATGCTCTTGGCGCAAAAGTCCTTGAAAAATATGTAACCGACTCAGAATCAATACATATTGCTGACTTCGCAAACGGAGTGTATTTCGTCAGAGCATTCGACGACAACGGAAATATTTCGACAACTAAATTTATCAAGAGATAAATGCTTTTTGCTGATGTCATAGGCCACGATGATCTGAAAAAACGCCTCATCCAAAGCGTTCAAGAGAGTCGTGTGTCGCATGCACAGCTGTTTTTGGGTCCGGAAGGGAGCGGCAAGATGCCTCTTGCATTGGCTTATGCGCAATATATCAACTGCACAAACCGTTCAGAATCAGATAGTTGCGGCGTGTGCCCATCGTGCAAGAAGTTCATGTCGCTCACCCATCCCGACCTGCATTTCGTGTTCCCGACAGCCACCAACAAGGAGGTGAAACAGAATCCTGAGTCAGACCTGTTTATCACAGAATGGCGTGAGTATCTCGCTGATTGTCAAGGATATACCGATTTGTCGGACTGGTTCAACAAACTCGACATCGAGAACAAACAAGGCATCATCAACGTGCGCGACGCCGCCACTATCATGCGAAAACTCAGCTTCAAGGCTTATGAGGCAGAGTATAAAATCGCAATAATTTGGATGGCTGAAAAGCTTAACACGCAGAGTGCCAACAAGTTACTGAAGCTTATCGAGGAACCGCCAGAGAAAACACTGTTTATCCTCATCGCGGAGCACCAGGAGGAACTGCTCACCACCATACGCTCACGTTGCCAGATGGTGAAGGTGCCGAAACTGAGTCTCCAGGAGACGCAAAACGCTCTGATTCAACAGTTTGGCTGCACCGAAGAAGAGGCTTACGACGCCGCGGCACTGTCGGACGGCAACTGGATCATGGCACGGCACTACGCCCAAGACCATGACGACGAGAAGCTTTACGCCAACACCTTCCAAAAATGGATGCGTTACTGCTTCAAAGGCGCACTGCCCGAGCTTATCGACTTCGTGGCAAACGACATAAAACCGCTCGGTCGCGAGAAACAAAAAGAGTTTCTCGAATATGGACTGAATATCTTCCATAACTCATTGTTATTCAATAACAATATGCAAGACGACGTGATGCTCCCTACCGACGAGAAGAACTTCACCAAGAACTTCGCGCCTTTTGTCCATGCCAGAAATGTGGCTCAGATTTGCGAGTTGTTCGAGGAAAGCATCAACCAGATTGAGCGTAACGCCAATGCGTCTATCGTATTCATGGACGATAGCTGCAAGATGTCTAAACTATTGAGGATCAAGTGATGAAAACGATTACGAAAGTGGGTCTGGCTGTGCTCAGCGGTCTTCTGATAGCCGCCGCATGGCCTGTGAGAGGTCTTGCCCCACTCGCTTTCGTGGCGTTTGTACCGTTGTTATATCTTCAAGATAGGATTGGCGACAACGAAAATCCAGAAAAAGGCAGTGTTTTCTGGCTTTCTTTCATCGCATTCCTGATCTGGAACGGCCTCACGACATGGTGGGTGTGGAAAACCACTGCCGTCGGCACCATCGGCATGATAGTGCTCAACAGCCTCTTCATGACCACGGTGTTCTGGGCTTATCATTTCGTAAAGACACATCTCTACGACAACAAAAAAGGCTATTACATATTGATAATCTTTGTGTTAGCCTTCGAATACCTGCATCTGCACTGGCAACTCAACTGGCCCTGGCTAAACCTTGGCAACGTGTTCTCGCACTACCACACCTGGGTGCAATGGTACTCAATCACTGGTATCGCCGGCGGCACATTATGGGTATTAGCTGCTAATATATTATGTTATAAATTATTAAAAAATTATAACAAAAAATATGTCATTTCTCTTATTTATCTCCTATTTATCCCCCTGATAATCAGTAAAATACAATACTTTTCATATTCCGACCAAGGCGACGACGTAGAAATCATCGTCGTTCAACCTAACCTCGACCCTTACACTGAAGAGTTTACCCTCAACGCTCGCCAGATCATGGAGCGCAACCTCTCCGTAGCGGAGCCTCTGGTGACTGAAAATACCCGTTTCGTGGTGAGTCCGGAGTCGGCGATACAAGAGGATGTCTGGCTTGAGAGAATGGATAAATATTACTCAATCAGAGAGTTACGTAATTTTATAGGTCGCCACCCTCAGACATGTTACGTCATAGGCATCAGCACATTGGGTGAGGTGCCCGAAGGCGCTGAAAGCGACTTCGCGGCACGAAAATTTATTAACGTCGATAAGTATTTCTATGCTTATAACACAGCAACACTCATCACCAAAGACTCGATACAGCTGTATCACAAATCCCGTCTGACACCTGGTGCAGAGGCTATGCCATCGTGGTGGTTCTTGAGGATGCTCAAAGATAAGGCGCTCGACCTTGGCGGCACGGTAGGGACACTCAAAAAAGATACCGTAGCACGCACCTTATCATTTGATAATCATAAAGTTGGCACCTTGATATGCTACGAGTCAGCATTTGGCGAATACGTCACCGAGTTTGTGAAAAACGGTGCCGACATGCTGTTTGTCATCACCAACGACGGATGGTGGGGCAACTCGCCAGGCCACCGTCAGCATCTCGAGTTCTCGAAACTTAGAGCCATCGAGACACGTCGTAGCGTGGCACGCTCAGCTAACACTGGCATCTCGGGCTTTATCAACCAGCGTGGCGACATAATCCAACAAAGCAAATATTGGGAACAGACGGCTTTGCGTAACACGCTGAAAGCCAACGATAAACTGACATTTTATGTCCGCTACGGCGACTATATATATAAAAGCGCGGTCTTCCTGACGGCACTGCTCGTCGCAATGACTATTGTTAAACTAATCCTTGGAAAACAATGGAAACACTAAGTCTTGCGCCGTTTCAAGGGATAACCGATGTGGTCTACCGCAATGTTTTTAAGAAACATTTTGCCGGTATTGGCAAGTTTTATACCCCGTTTTTCACCGGAATCCAAAAAGATAACTCTAAAAGTCTTCGAGGGGAAGAGATAAGCCCCGATTTCAACGACGTTAAGACCGTCGTACCACAGATTCTGAGTAACACAGCCGAGGAGATTATAAGATTTGCAAATCAGTGTAAATCAATGGGATATACCGAGTTTAACCTCAATATGGGGTGTCCTTTTCCGCGTGTCGCCAACAAAACCCGTGGTTGTGGTCTCATGGCCGACCCCGACCGCACAATCAAGATGCTGAACGATGTCTTCGAACAGATTGACGGCATAAAATTCAGTATCAAATGCCGCCTCGGATACTACAACGATGAAGAAATTTATGCCTTTGTCGACACTTTTAACACATTGTATTTCAGTGAGATAATAATACATCCGCGCATCGGCAAACAGATGTACACCGGCGAGGCGTCAATCGACAAATTCAAAGCTTTAATCCAATTGATTAACAAGCCATTGGTGTATAACGGCGATATTTTCACTGTATCCAACTATATTCATGTTCAGAATGCCTGTAAAGATGCGATTCATCGCATTTCCTTGCCATCATCGCCAACAATAATGCTCGGTCGCGGTCTACTCACCAACCCGTTCCTTGCCGAACAGATTCAACATATTGAAAATCAAAAAGATAAAAAGCATCGTCTGCATGATTTTGTGGTCGATTTGTATGTGGAGCGACTTCGGCATGCTGGCGGAAGCCCGAAAATCATCGGCAGCATGAAGGAACTGTGGAAATATATGATGAATATCTTCGACGACCCGCAGAATGTGTGGCGTAAAGTCAAGAAAGTCAATCATTTGGATGAATACGAAACAGCAGTGGAAACAATTTTTAATGATTATAATTTAATGCCATGAAAAGAATATTTAACATTTTGATTATCAGCCTTTTGCTGGTGTCATGCGCTGTTAAACAGCCAAAATCAAACTACAATCAGAAAGAATTGGTGATACTTTCGGTTAACGACATGCATGGTAAGATAGAAAACATGCCTCGATTTGCGTTTGTGGCTGACAGTTTGCGCAACATTTATCCTGAATTGATAATCGTTAGCGCGGGCGATAACCGTACCGGAAACCCTTACAACGACAAATTCCCTGGACAACCTAATTTCCCTATGATCAACATGATGAATGAGATAGGCTTCGACGTGTCAGCCCTCGGCAATCATGAATTTGACGGCAATATCGACGGAATACGCTATTTTGTCAATACCACCAAATTCCCGGTGATTTGCGCAAACACATATTTTACAGGTTATCCCGATTTGCAACTCCCTGATTATGTTACAGTTACAAGAAGAATTGACGGCAAGGACGTGAAAACAATCTTTCTTGGTATGATAGAGACAGAAAATGACGGAAAGCCAAGTTCTCATGAGAAAAACATGATTAATGTCGATTTCAAACCTGCCGAATCAGTAATCGGAGACTATCTTTATCTGAAAGACAGCTGCGACGTTTTCGTTCTCCTTTCTCATTGTGGTAAGGATGAAGAGATCAAGTTCGCTAATCAGTTTCCTGAGTTTGACATGATAATTGGAGGTCATTCGCACGACCTGTACACACATCAGTTCGACGATGGCGTGCTTTACACCCAGTCAAAGTCGTATATAACCTATGCCACTGTCAGCAAAATCAGGTTTAAAGATGGGGATATCGTTTCTGTCGAAGCGCAACCGATTGATTTAAGGAAAGTTACGAAAGTGGATGATAAAATTCAAAAAGAAGTTGACGGCTATTATGCCAATCCTGATTTTCATGTTGTTTTAGGTACGGCCAAGACTCTGTTTGACGGCTGGGATGCCCTCGGCGCTTTTATGGCTGATGCAGTGCGTTATATAACAAAAGCCGAAATCGGAATGCAGAATCCTGGCGGTGTTCGTCTCGACAGCCTGCATGGCGGCAATATTAATAAAGCGGATATTTTTGCGCTCGATCCTTTTGATAATGAATTGGTTATAGCAAAAATGACTGGCAAACAGATTGAAGATTATCTTGATGTGGCCTCGACAGCTGATGGCGATTGCACGCACGTTTCAGGCATCACTTACACAATAGATATGATTAAATCTGACAATGGTCAGACGAGTTTTGTCAATGCGAAAGCTTATCTTGAAAATGGTGAACCTATTGATCCTGAAGGAGTTTATACGGTCGCTTTAAACAGCTACATGGCAAAATGGGCTCAAGGCCACAGCATCAGCATCGAAGAAACAGACTTTACCGCCAATGACGGTGAGATATTATATCTGAAAGACCATCAATCTGTTGATTATAAAGGAATTAGCCGTTATACTGTTACAAAGAAATAATAAAAATGAAGATTTTGCTCATTCGTTTCAGCTCAATAGGCGACATCGTCCTCACCACGCCGGTGATACGTTGCATCAAGCGTCAGATGGACGACGACGTTGAGCTTCACATGCTTACAAGAGATAAATTTGAGAGCCTGTCGTACAACAACCCGTATATCGACAAGACTCACGAATATGGCAACTCATTGCGTGAAGTTATCAAGGAACTGAAGAAAGAAGAATTCGACTATGTTGTTGATTTACAAAAGAATAGCCTTTCTAGACGAGTGTGCTGGGCCTTGGGATGCGAGCATCATTCATTCCATAAGCTCGATTTTAAAAAGATGTTGCTTACGACATTCAAAATCAATAAGTTACCTGATGTGCACATCGTCGACAGATATTTTGAGGCTGTCGAGCCACTCGACGTGAAAAACGACGGTCGCGGACTGGAGTTCTACATCTCGGAGTCGAACATGATGCAGGAGCCCGACCTTCCTGAGGAGTTCCGTAACGGATTCTATGCCGTGGTCGTGGGCGGAAGCTACAATACCAAAGTCATCCCGACCGAAAAACTCGTCGAGATTATAGAAAAACTTGACGAGCCAGTGATTTTGCTCGGCGGTCCCGGCGACATGCAACGTGCCAAACAAGTAGCCGACGCAGTGGGTGAGAACGTGTGGAACCCAGTGGGAATGCTTAACCTCGAGCAGTCGGCTGCCATCATCAAGATGTCAAAGGCAGTGCTCACCAGCGACACAGGCATGATGCATATCGCTGCGGCACTCAACAAACCGATGGTATCGGTGTGGGGCAACACTGTGCCTGAGTTCGGTATGTACCAACTGTATCCGAAAGGCTCAATAAACAAGCTTAACATAGTGGAAATCAAAGACTTGAAGTGTCGTCCGTGCTCAAAACTCGGTTACAAAAAATGCCCGAAAGGTCATTTCAAATGCATGAAAATGATTGACACCGATAAGGTCGTCTCATTCTTGAAAAATGAATAAATATGCTATCAGTTAGGACATTCATATTCAATCCGATACAGGTTAACACCTACGTCGTCTACAATGAAAACAAGGAGTGTGTCATCATCGACGCAGGTAATTTGGAGCCTTACGAAGACCAGCAGATTCTTGATTATATTGATAAAAATGGCCTGAAGCCTTTGATGTTGCTCAACACCCACTCGCATATCGACCACGTGATGGGTAACAAGGTTCTTGCTGAAAAATATCACGTCGAGCTGGCTGCAAGTCCGGTGGAGAAGCCTTATTACGACAAAGTATGGGCTTATGCTGCGGCTTTCGGCATCAATTTTACGCAAGAACGCTGCCTCATGCCTACCAAAGACCTCAACGACGGCGATATTATCAATATAGGCGACGACAAGCTGAAGGTGCTTTTCACCCCAGGTCACGCTCCAGGTCATGTATGTTTCTATGACGAGAACGATGGCATCATCTTCACTGGCGACACCTTGTTTTACCGTGGAATCGGCCGCTGCGACCTTATCGGTGGCGACTATAACGCAATAGAAAAAAGCCTTCGTGAGGTGCTTTACAAGCTCCCTGACGACACAATAGCCTACTGTGGTCACGGCCCACAGACAAGAATAGGGGACGAGAAACGTAACAATCCGATGGTTTCTAGTCTTTAGTCTTTAGTTCTTAGTCTTTAGTCCTTAATCTTTAGGAATCACTATTATAACTAAAGACTAACGACTAAAGACTAGCGACTAAAAAAGCACCGAAATTTTCGGTGCTTTTTTGTATCGGGTAAGGGAATCGAACCCTTATTTCGACAGTGAGAGTGTCGTTACCTAACCGTTAGTAGAACCCGACCTCAATTGCGCTGCAAAAATACAACATTTTTTTATACGTCCAACAAATATTTTAAAAAATATTTAGTCGTTAGTCGCTAGTCGCTAGTCTTTAGTATTGATATAATTACTAACGACTAGCGACTAAAGACTAAAGACTAACGACTTTTCACAATCTTCTTCACCACGCTGTTTCCATTCTTGTCGCTGACTCTCACGAAGTACACGCCTTCATTCAAATCCGTGACGTTGATCTCGTTAGCGTTATCGACCGACATCACCTGCTGGCCTATAGCGTTGAAAATAGTCACATTCTGAACGTCGCCATTAATATATAAGGTGCTGTTCATCGGGTTAGGATAAACCTCGAAGCTTGCAGCCTCATTCTCAGCGACGCCGTCAAAGATAGTTTCGTTGATTTCAACTGTGATTGTCTGAATACCAAGGCTTGAGATAATCTCAATAGTTGTGTTTACATAACCTTTAGTATAAATGGCAATATAAACTGTCACATCCAAGCTCTCACCTGGCTGAAGTGTTGTAGGAAGTGGCTCGCTTGTCTCAAAATCAAGATAATGATACTCAATCTCACTGATGCTGTTGACATCAAATGGGCTTGCAGTGTTGTTGGTGATAGTGAATGTAGCAGGCTCATCTTCCTCAAAAGTGATGTCATTCACGCTGATTGTAGGCTCTGCCGGAACGTGTGTCTCCATCTGGAAATGATGTGGGTCGAGCTCGGCAAACACCGGCTGTGTGTAACGGCGACCTGACTCGTCAGCACCGAAAACGTAATAATCGATACTCGATTCGCTCTGATAACCTTTGATATAGCCGACATACTCATCAGGCTCGCCAGTAGCTGTCATATGTGCTACTTGGTATTCACCGCCATCAATTCTATAATAAACAAGGAGTGAATCCTGTTTCAGATCAGCACCGCTGTAAGCGATGAATTTGCTTGTGACTGCTATTGAATCCTGCCATTCCTGCTCACCGAAGATGACGTTTCTGTGGTCGACGAAAAGCATGCCGAAGTCCATCACACCACGGGTTCTGCAGTGCAAAGCGTCGGTATTCTCCCAGCTGATACCTGATCCGTTGTTCACAACGCCAACGACCTCATATCCTGGCATGGCGTCGCGGTAAACCTGCAAAGCCTGCTCGTTATATGTGCTGTTTGTTCCAAGCGGCACATACACTGTCTTGTTTAGAATCAAGCTGTTGGTGTAAGGAGCAAGGGTGTTGCCACCTGGTTCCTGCACGCGGTAAACGTGGTAAGGATAGCCCCAGCAGCAATTTGTTGTCTCGAAATACTCAGCAACCTGCTCGTAATACTGGTAACGTGGGTTGCTTTGCGGCAGCTGTGCAATCAAAATCTTGTCAGGTGCGAGGTATTTGCCCCAGCAGTCGACGTGCGCGATGTAGTCGCCCTGTGGGTCGATGGTGACATGATATGGGTCAATGCCGAGATAGTCACGCATCTTGTTACGCACGTTGGTCTCGTTGTTGCCGTTCTCCTGGAAAACAAGATCATCGCTAACACCATGGCCGCGGCCGTCTTCCATCATGTTGCCGCCTGTGTGCTGGAGGTTCATGCCATACATCGGGATGTTCCAGAAGTTGGCAAACACGCCCGACATGTTGTCGTCGTTAGGACGTGGACGGTTGTAGATGTTGTCAACGATAGCAGGATGAGTGTCCTCGAAGATGTACCACGGACCGTAATCACGTACCCAATATGAGTCGGACTGGGCATTCACAAAGGTCACATTGTCCATGTTCACACCTGCGCTCTGGAATGAGCCCTGTGCACTGTTCTGATACGACGACGATACAATGCAATACACATGGCAGTTATTAGCCAGCTGCACCACCAAACTTGTTGGGATTCCAAGAGGGTAACGGATCATAACACCCTGCATGGGCTCAAACTCGGCCACGAAACGTGGTGTGCCTGTAGGAGGGTCTGTCTCAACAAAATTTTCGTTTCTCACTGGCGTATGCATCTCTTCCTCAGAGAGATAATGCCATCTTTTCCAATCTGGAGTCTTCTGCTCCTGTGCGTTAACTTTGATGCTGAAAATCAAAGCAATAACAGCAAAACTGAGTAATATTTTCTTCATTTTTCTAAGAATTAATTTCCAATAAAAATTTTAGCCTGCAAAGATAATTATTTTTGATAAATCAGCGTTAATTTTTAAAAATTTTATATCTTTGTAGCTTTAAAATATTGTAACGAGTACCAGTAATTATGAGAAAACAGTTCTTTTTTGCATTGGCAGTCTTAGTGACGCTTTTAACATCATGCTCAACGATTCAGGAGTTTAACGAATTTCGTAAAGTAAAGGCGAAACAAAACAGTGCCACAAACACAAATCAAAACAGCAACGTTAGTAATAACGTTGATAATCAGACTGTTAACAATCAAGAAATAAGCGATGACGAAGTCGTTTCGGAAGAGGATCTGACCTACGACGACGAATATGAGGAAATTAATCCTAACGATCCCGACAGCATCCAGATGCAGATGCAACAGATGTTCGATGATGAGAACTCTGGCGTAGGTATAGTCGATGAGTCGGTGGAATTGTTGGAACATATTGATACTCTGCAAGTTATACCATATTTCGAGGGTAGCTTGGAGAACACCTGTAACTATCCTCCAGGATATATTCCTTCGTTCCCGGACAGCGTTTATGCCAAACGTATCGAGGAGCTGAACCGCAACACCACCATCGACTTGGTTTACAACAAACATGTGAAGTCGTTTATCGATGTGTATGCGGTGCAGAAACGCAGCAAAACTGAGCGAATCCTCGGTCTTTCAGATGTTTATTTCCCACTTTTCGAACAGATGCTCGACAAGTATAACATGCCGCTCGAGCTGAAATATCTGGCTGTCGTCGAGTCGGCTCTTAACCCCACAGCAGGCTCATGGGCTGGCGCAAAAGGCCTCTGGCAGTTCATGTATGCCACCGGCAAGCAGTACGGCCTCAACTCAAACACCCTCGTCGACGACCGTTACGACCCATTGAAAGCTACCGACGCGGCTTGCCGTCACTTGAGAGACCTTTACAACCAGTTTGGCGACTGGTTCCTCGCTCTCGCGGCATATAACTCTGGCGCAGGCAACGTCAACAAAGCTATACGTCGTTCCGGAGGTATCAAGAATTACTGGGCAATATGGCCTTATCTGCCTCGTGAGACACGTGGTTACGTTCCAGCCTTCATCGCAGTAAACTATGTGATGAACTATGCTCCAGAACATAACATCTGCCCGCTCGACCCGGGAATCATCAAAAACGGCACCGACACCGTCACAGTGCACGATGTGCTTCATTTTGACCAGCTTAACGAGATGCTCGGCGTCCCTATGGCCGACCTGAAGTTCTTTAACCCACAATATAAAGCCGAAATAATACCGGCATCAAGTAAGAAACCATACCTTCTCACACTGCCTAATCAATATGTGGAATCATATATCGACCACGAAAAAGAACTTTATACCTATAAGACAAAGAGCGGCATCGACAAGGATAAACTGCAGGAACGCATAAAATCAATGTCCGACCGCAGCGTCCATGTGGTGAAAAAAGGCGAGACACTGAGCACCATCGCAAGAAAATATCACGTCAGCGTGAACCAACTGAAACAATGGAACAACATGAAATCCGACCGACTCAGCATCGGACAGAAACTCGTGGTCTATAGCTCTGGCGCACCTATGGCACAGGTGGGTAACGACAAACCAGTGGAACGCTCCACAACACAAATCACGCATACCGTGAAAAAAGGTGAGACCCTTGGCAAGATCGCACAGAAATACAAATGTACAGTCACCGACCTTAAACGTTGGAACAACCTGAAGTCAACAAATATCCAGGTGGGACAGAAACTCAAGGTGTATCCTCCTGAGAATCAGAATGTTAGTAGCGGAAACAGTAGCAATAACAAGCCTGCTTCAAGTTCAAACAGTACAACAACTTATACCGTGAAGAGTGGCGACTCGTTGTGGTCAATAGCCAAGAAATTCAACGTCACCGTCGACCACATCAAGAAACTTAACAATCTGAAAAACAACGATATAAAAGTCGGTCAGAAGCTAAAAATTTAAGCTCCAGATTATCGATTCAACCTGCCTCAACAAGTCGCGTTTCGGCTTGTTGGGGTAGTATACATACCCTTCGACGGTGATGATACGAGTGTTATCAGGGTTTACGAAGGTGTAAGAGACATACGGCCCTGCCATATATTCACCTTTTGTAATCCAAAGTCCGCGCATCTCGACAGCATAACCAGTCGGGAAATTACTGATTTCGTTGGTCACAGGCGTGATAAACTCCTTGTCCAAAGTCATATAGCTGCCGTCGGTCGGCCCTGGGATGTATTTCATTGTAACTGAATCGGTTGTGCGTATCAGACTCTCGTCGCTGAACTCATCGACGCTGGTGTAAGGCCTCGAAAATACAATCAAGCCGAAGCTCTTCTCGACCTCTTCACGTCTGAGCCACATGAAATTGTCTTTGTCAACAGCGATATAATAACCCTCCGGCACCGTCATCGAGAATCCGAAACGCTCTCTCAGAGTCGTCATCACCGTGGCGTTGGCTGTCGGACGGAAGAAATCCATGAAACGGGCACGCTCGTTGTGGTCGAACTTGCTTTTTATGTCATCTCTTTGAGAATCAAACACTTTGACCCATGTCTCGGCATCTTTCGCCTTGATCTTTATGGCATATTGCGGCGCCGACATCCAATCGGTCTGCGACTCGATGATAGGATTCGGCAAGTCTGGCACTATCTCCGCAATGATGAGGTTGCGATGCTTCTTGAACATGTCGTTGAGAGCATTAACATAAATATGTGCCACCTTGAAATTCTTTTCCGGCTGAGGGAGTCCGTATTGTGTCTCCTCGAAAAAGTCGCGGACAGCCTGTCCCATCTGGCCATCCCACTGCTCGTCGTTCTGCGTCACAAACAAGACTTCCGACGAACCGCCTACCGAACGGTCCTTGCGAGGCTCTTTCTTATTATTCGAACATGATGTGAAAATAGTCACAAATACTAATAATAAAGCAATGATTCCAAGTTTTTTCATAGTTGTAATGTTTTGAGGTCACAAAATTAACGTAAATTTTTTAATGATATTACAAAATTTTTTATCTTTGCATCATGAATGTCACCGCAAAATCACCATCGAACATTGCAATAGTGAAATATTGGGGTAAACACGGTAACCAGTTGCCTAACAACCCCTCCGTCAGTTTCACCTTAAGCCGTTGTTTTACTGAGACATCGGTAACGTTTGAGCATAACAATTCCGACAAATACGAACTAAGTTTCCTTTTCGATGGCAAAGAGTCACCGAAGTTTCAAGAGAAGATAGAGAAGTATCTCGTTGAAAATCAGCAGTATTTCGGTTTTTTGAAAGGTCTTGACCTGAAAATAGAGAGCTATAACTCGTTCCCGCATTCTTCGGGCATCGCCTCAAGTGCCTCTTCGATGAGTGCTCTTGTTTTATGTCTTATGAAGATAGAAAGGATTGTAAATCAAGATGTTACGCCGATAAATCTACAGAAAGCTTCGTTCTTGTCACGATTGGCATCGGGAAGTGCAGCGCGCTCGGTTTATCCCGTCATGGTACTTTGGGGAGCAACTCCTTCAGTGTCAACGAGTTCAGACGAATATGCAGTGCCTCTTGCCGATATGGTGGCTCCCGTGTTCCAGACCTACCACGACAGCATAATGATTGTGTCGAACAAAGAAAAAAGCGTGTCAAGCCGTGTGGGACATTCACTGATGAACGGCCACCCGCTCGCCGAACAACGTTACGTCACCGCACGTCACAACACCGAACAACTGCTCAGAGTGCTACACGATGGCGATGTCGATGAGTTTATAAAGATAGCGGAAGCGGAAGCCTTGCAACTTCACGAGATGATGGCAACATCAACACCATCGTATCGTCTGATGGAGCCTAACACCATAAAAATCATCGACTTAGTGAAGCGTTACCGCCAAGAGACAGGCACAAAAGTCTGTTTCACCCTCGACGCAGGACCTAATGTGCATGTGCTCTATCCCGACACCTGCGAACAGGCAGTGAAACAGTTTATAAAAGATGAATTGTTGCAATATTGTCATGAATATAAGTGGATTGACGATAAAGTATTGATTAACAATATGTAATATAGGCCATGGAAATAAAGCATTATTTCGGAAAAGTGATTCTATTCGGCGAATATTCAATGATTTACGGCTCGCCGGCGCTTCTTATGCCACTGTACACGGGTTCGTCGCATTGGGACTATATCTGGCGTAACCATGGAAAGAAAAACTATTCGTCGAACCGTAGCCTGCATGCCTTCGCAAACTACCTTGAGAAAGACGCATATTTTACCGAAAAGATTGATATTGAGAAGTTTAGAGCCGAACTGAAAAAAGGTCTCTTTCTCGATTCATGCATCCCATCGGGCTATGGCGTGGGTAGCTCAGGCGCTCTCACTGCCGCCGTCTACGACCGTTTCAAATCAACAGAGATTGAAGATTTGCTGGAACTGAAGAAGTTTTTGGGCGACATGGAGAACTGTTTCCATGGCAGCAGCTCAGGCCTCGACCCGCTGCAGTGTTACCTTGGCAAGCCTTTCATCCTCACCGAAGACAAAAAAATCACCATACTGGAAAAGGATTTCGTTCCTGAAGACATCCATATCTTCTTGATTGACAGTAAGATAAAGAGTGACACAAAGTCGCTGGTCAACTATTTTAAAGGTCAGCGCGAGAACCCGAGCTATCTGAAGGCTTTCAACGAGCTGTACTATCCTTTCGTGGGCCGCTGCATCAACTCATTGGTGGCAGGCAATACCGACAAATTCTTCGACGACTTGCTGCATCTGTCTTATTATCAGACAGTTATGCTGCGCCCTATGGTTACCGACGATATGATGCCGCTGTTCTCACTAAAGCGTGAAAATGTGCATTTCCAAATAAAGATATGCGGATCCGGAGGCGGCGGTTACTTCCTCGGATTTGCCGACGATGTCGAGAAAACTAATGAATTTATGAAGGAAAACGACTACCCAATAACTTGGATAGTCTAGTTTTCCTAGTGATACACGATATTAATATCGGGTCTCTTATTTCTTAAGTTGTTGATTTCCTTCGACTTAATCTTGGTGTTAATCGCCTTGATGTATCTCAACGATTCTATTTTACTAACTGGTGACAACGTCTTCACATTGGTGTTGGCGATGTTCAACTCCTCAAGCGATGTGCAAGATGATAACATCTTGATATTCTTGATTTTAGTGTTCGCAATGTTGAGATCACGCAGCTCTTTCATGTCTTCCAACGCGTTAATGTCAATGACGTTGGTGTTTTCGATCGAGAGGACCTCCAGCGATTTGATGTTGTTCAGCACACTCAAGTCGGTGATGGCATTGCCGTCGATGTTGAGCTCTCTGAGTTGCTGCAACTCGCTGAGCGGACTCAAATCAGTGATATGATTGTCGTTGATAATCAATTTCTTAAGGAAAAGAAGCTTTGTCAGCGGCTCGAGGTTGTTGATGACTGTTCTCGGGTCGACGGTGAGCTCCTCAATGTTAGCGATAGCCTGTAATTGCTCGGCTTTCGGGTTGGTGTCGATGTCGATGGTGTTGCGGAATACCTCTCTCCAGTTGTTGTCGAGAGTGTTCCACCAGATGCGTAACTCCTCGGTCTGGTATATCACCGTGACTTTCGGCTGCGCAAGTCTCAGCTTCAGCACCTGGTCTGATTTTACCTTAGTGCTTTCTGCATTGATTTTCACCAAGTTAGATAGATTGCACAAGCACTCAAGCTTTGCCACGTTAGTGTTCTCCATATTGATTTCCTGGAGGTTGGTGAGGTCGCTAAGTGGTGTCAAATCAGTCACTTTGGTGTTCTTGATGTTCAGATAACGCAGGTTGTGCAATGTGTGCAACGGAGTGAGGTCGGCAATCTTTGAGCCTTCAATATTGAGCTCTTCAAGGTCTGTCAGACGCTCGATAGGCAAAGCATCCAAAAATGAATGGTCGAGAGTTAACGACTTCATGCAGATGATGTGATGCAGATCCTCCGGACTCGGGTCGAGGTCAGTGTTGTTTTGTGCTGCAAAGACCCTCTTCCATGAGATGTGAAGCCTGTTCCACCAGTCTTGCAACGCCTTCGTCTCGTAAATGACTATGACCTTGCGGTTTATCTGTCGGAAACTTTCCGCTTTATCAGAATCAATCTTGGTGTTGTCGCAATAAATCCTTACCAAACTCTGCAGGTTCTCGAGAGGAGTGATGTCGCTGACACCTGTGTTGCGGCACTGTAACTCATTGAGTTTGCTGAGGTTAGCTAACGGAGTCAAATCTGTGACATAGGTGTTGTCGATAACCAAAACTTGAAGATTCTCAAGGTTTTCAACAGATGAAATGTCTTCAATGTCGGTATTGCTGATATTTAAGAAACGCAGCGACTGAGGCAGCATTATTGAGTCGAGACTTGCTACTTTTGTGCTCGATATGTTAAGATCCACAAGCTGTTCGCAGTTTTCAAGCATGCTGATGTCGTAAACGTCAGTGCCAGAAACCGACAAGTTGGTCAGCTGACCGTAAAGACCGATGATTTCAATGTCGTTCAAACGAATGTTTTCGGCATTCAACACCTTGATGTTGTTGGCGTATCTCAAATCGGAGATGTTGGTAATCAGTGTATTGCTGATGTCTAATGTATTGATTTTGTTGAGGTTTCTGATAGGGGAGATGTCCTCTACATTGGTGTTCGAGCAGTCGAGATTTTGCAGCTCTGAAAGCTCATTCAACGGTTCGAGTGTGGTGACGTTTTTGTTGTTGCTGACATCAACGTCGGTGATCTTGGTGATACTCGTCAGCTGTTCGTACAACGCCGGCATGTCACAAGCTATCGTGCTTTCCCAGAGACTGTCGTTCACTATGACGATAGAGTCGCGGTAGATGTGGATGATGTTTGACAGTTCTATGGAGTCGAGAATGTATTTGTTGTCGCCAAAATACATCTTCCATACTGACGGCATGCGGTTCCACCATACTCTAAGTTCTTCAGTCTCATTGAGTTTGGTGGTGTACATGCTCGCTATCTTGAGGTCTTTTTTCGAACGGTCGACGTTGACCTCCATGTATCTTTTTATCGTGCTGTTGACCGTGTCGCCCACTATATTATGTCCGACGATGGTTCTCATCATCGTCACTTTGAAAAATGTCTCGCCGTTTTCGGCTGTCTGAGGTTTGATATCCTCCACTTTCAACGTGAATGCCGCGTCTTTGAAGAAGAAATCAATGTCTTTCAGGTAGGCTTGGACATCTTTATTAATATGTGTGCTGCGGTTGTCGTCAAGGTCGTCTTCAATCTGGACCTCGTCGTCGCGGAAAATCTTCGCATAGCTTTCCTTGAAGATGATGTCTTTCTCTTGCGCAGTGTTTTCAGGGTCTCCGATGAATGTGAATGTCTCCTCCAGATATTTGACCATGGTCCTTATCTGTTGCGAATACTCGTCAATCTCGGCTTTGCTGAGGTTGGATTTCTGTGCGCTTACGCCTTGGCTTAACAAAAACAGAATCGCGATAAAAAGTAGTTTTTTCATTGTCTGGGTTGATAAATCTTTAAAAGTGTTTCTTTTTCAGGTGCTTTGAGGTAGATAAGGTTTGAGATGAGCCAGCCAGAGTTATAGCCGCTGCGGTTGAACCATGACACCTCAAAATACCAGTTGTCGATCTGCAAGACATGGAATTTAACGCTTTCCACGTGGTCGAATTTCAGGTTGCCTTGTTTTATCTCATAGAAAAACAATGTGAGATAATCTGGCGTATATTCGTTAGATGCATAATACTCAATGACTTGCGAGTCTTCGAAAATCTTATAGATATTCATAAAATCGAGCTCGTGGCTCTGCGGATGCAGAAAGTGTTTCTCGCGTTCCGAAAGCTCTCCTTGAGGGAAATACTTCTGAAATTCCGAGAAAAACACGTTTGAAAGCACCCATTTTGATCCGAGACCTTCTTTCTCGATAGCCAAAATCATGCTGACGTCGACTTCTTTGCCTTTCCAGATGAATTTTGCTGATACTTCCGAAAACCATTCACCGCCAAGGAATTCGATGTATTGGTTGTTTTTGGTGAGGTCTTCGATGAAGAAATCGCGTAAAGTGCCGTTTGTTCTGGGGTTTTCGAGGTCGAACAACAGTGGTATCGATTCTCTGCGCTTGACAGGATTGCGATAGTCTTTATCGCCTGGATACAAACGCTTGCCCGAAGGGTCTTCCTCGTAGTTGAAACGGTGCATAAACTGCCCCATCTGCTTGGTCATGGTGTAGAACTCGCGTTCATCCACCTGGACGTCGCCGAGATTGCCCACCACTTGGGCGTTGGCTTTATAAAATAGTGCCAGCAGTAATACTGGCACTATGATTTTCAAAAACTTAGTCATTATTTATGAGTTGTCTCCTTTACACGCATGTCGCCGAGTAACACATCCCAGAAGCCGATGAGCTTGCCGCCGATCTGTGTCTCTTTGCGCTTCACGTAAACAGTGATGTCTTTCTTTGTGGTGTCCTGATAAACGAGTCTGCCTTCAGCGTCATAGCCTTTGAATGTCTGGAAGATGGTAATCACACCGACATATGTTCCGTCAGGTTGACGCTGTAAATCCGACACATACTGAATCTTATACCAGTCGATCTCGACGCGGTCGTAGTTGAGGCGCATCAGTCTCTCAAGGTATTTACGTACTTTGTAATACTCGACTTTTGTCTTCGACAATGATGAAACGCCGATCTCTGCATCTGGTGCGAAGAGCTCTTCGGCACGGTCGATAACGCGGTTGGCCTCGCTCCATGGAGTGTTCTTCGAGCCAATCAGTTTGACATATTTAGAGAGGTCGCGGACCTTCTCAAGTGCAAGACTGTCAATGGCCTGTTTGCGCTCAGGGTTGAGCTCCGGCTCCTGTGCGAAAGCCTGATAGCCTGTGAGTGCGAAAAATGCGAATGCTATTGCAAATAATACCTTTTTCATCTTATTTCTTTTTTAATTCGAGTTGTTTAATCTTGTTGTCTGAGTTATAGATGACGTCGTTGACAATCACGCTGACCTTCTTCTGATCCTTGATGTAGTTGAGATAGTTCTGTGCTGTCGTCGGACGGTCATAGTCGCCGTAGTTGTTGAGAAGGATGAGCACCACTGCGTCAGGTGACTCGAACATCTTCAAGGCATCTCTGATATAACCATTGGCTGTGTTGACGTCTTTGGCGTTTGCAATCATGTTGAAATACTCTGTCAAACCAGTCTTAGGCTTGTTTTGCTCCTCGAGCTCGCGCAGACGTTGCTCTTCGGCGAGACGCTGCTCCTCCGCTAGACGGTCTCTCTCAGCAATCTCACGTGCTATCTTAGCCTCAGCACGGTCGATCATTTCCATGATTTCAGGGTTTTTCTTCGAGAAATCAACCTGTTTGATCTCGTTGACACGGGCCTGCTGCTCCTCCAACGACCACTCTGTGGTTCCGTCCAAAATGGCGTTCAAATCCTTGGTGGCCTGCTCGACCTTGGCCTTGTACTCTTTCTTTGTCATCTTGCCTGATGACTTGCAACTTGTTGCACCACAGATAGTTACGAGGGCAACCATTGCGATAATGATGATGCTTTTTAAATGCTTAAACATATTACTTAAAATTTTGTTTACACAATATTAATAACTCGCAAAGTTAAGAAATATTTTGATATTGTGTACGATAATTCAAGATTTTTTAGCAATTTTGATGTCGAAATGAAATATTACAACATCCCGATATTTTTGCCCGAACTGGCGTGTCCTTTCCGATGCGTCTATTGCAACCAATTTAGCATTACTGGAAAGCAGCAAATACCTGATATTCAATATGTTAAAAATACAATAGACCAATATTTATCTTCTTTTACGGAAAATGACAGGTTCGTCGAGGTGGCGTTTTTCGGCGGAAATTTCACAGGTTTGCCCGAAAAAATGCAGGACGATTTTCTGAAAATTGTGCAGCCTTACCTCGAAAAAGGCGTAATTCAGGGCATACGATGCAGCACCCGACCAGATTATATCGACGAAAAAAGGATGAAAGCATTGAAAAACTTCGGGGTGCGCAACATTGAACTCGGTGCGCAGACCACCAACGACGAGATCTTGCGTAGATGCGGCCGCGGACACACTTTTAGAGATATCGAAAATGCATCGCAAATCATTGTGGGTGAGGGTATTACACTCGGCTTGCAGATGATGCTCGGACTGCCGTTCGACACATTCGAGAACGATATGCAAACTGCCCACGATATCGTCAGACTTGGCGCAAAAGAGACACGCATCTATCCGTGTATAGTGGTGAAAGACACTGAGTTAGAGCGACTTTACCATGCTGGTGAATATAAACCTCTGACACTGGATGAGGCTGTGGAACAGTCGGCGACGTTGTATGAATATTTCACCGAAAACGACGTTAAAGTCCTCCGAATAGGCCTTCACACCTCCGACGACCTGAATGGTGCAGCTTATGTTGCCGGTCCTTACCATAAAAACTTCGCCGAGATGGTCTTCAGTCGCTTATGGGGCCGCAAATTCGACAAAATTGACGAGAAATCGGATAGCGTCACCATTGAAGTCCCTGAAAATCAATTGAATCACGCAATAGGGTATAAGGGGGAGAACAAGAAAAAACTGTTAGAACGATATAAAAAGGTCGTCATTACCTGTAGAGACGCACGGCCGTGCGTCTCTACAGGTAACATCCAAACCATCATCGCCAGTGCCACAATGCCAGCCGAAGCTCGTGAGAATCTCTCAAAACACGGCAACGTTTGTTGGCTCGAGCCCTCCAATGCCGCCTATCCATCAATTTCGTCACACCCCGACATTTTCTGTTTTTGCCATAACGAAAGACATTGTGACACAATAATTTGCGCGAAAAATGTCCACATTAATTTGCCCGAAAACATCAAGGTGGAAAAGGGTGGGAAATCTGTCGGAAACAAGTATCCGGAGACCTGCCATTTTAACGCTGTTGGTGTTGGTAATATATTGATACATAATTTGTTATATACTGACTCGGCCATTTGCAACCTGTATGGACAAATGTGGAAGAAATCCGTGCAACTCAATGTAAATCAAGGATATACGCGATGCAATTTGTTGGCGCTGGATGAACATAACTATATCACCTCCGATTTCGGCATAAAACGAGTCTTGGAAGAGAACAATTTCAATGTCTTTTATGTTGATCCGCATCAAATCACGTTACCTGGTCAGAAATATGGATTTTTCCCAGGCTGCTGCGGCATGTTTGGCGATAATCTTGTGGTGTGCGGCTCACTGAAACATCTCAAGGAATGTAAGGAACTGCGGAAGTTTGTTCGTCGCAACGGTATGAAAATCATCGAGTTGTACGACGGCGAGCTTGTGGACGTGGGAAGCATTTTCTTTGTGAATCCAAAAGAATAAAATGTTATTTTTGCAAAAATATTTGTCGTGAAAAAGATAGAGCTACTTTCTCCAGCGAAAAACCTCGAAGTGGGTGTTGCCGCCATCAACCATGGCGCTGATGCGGTGTATATCGGCGGTCCTGGCTTCGGTGCACGCGAGAAAGTGAGCAATAGCATCGACGACATCGAGAAACTTTGCCGTCATGCCGCCATTTACGACGCAAAGGTTTACGTCACACTCAATACCTTGTTGTTTGACAACGAGTTAGATCAGGCTCGCAAGATCGCCTGGGACTGCTACAACGCCGGAGTCGACGCACTCATAGTGCAGGATATGGCTCTCCTGATGATGGATTTGCCTCCGATTGCACTACATGCCTCTACACAATGCAACAACACAACCGCCGAAAAGGTCAAGTTCCTTGAAGATGTGGGTTTCAAACAGGTTGTGCTTGCTAGGGAATTGAGTATCAACGAGATAAAAGAGATACGCTCCAAAACCACCGTGCCTCTCGAGTTTTTCGTGCACGGCGCTTTGTGCGTGAGCTATAGCGGTCAGTGCTATCTGAGCCACGTCATCGGCCATCGTTCGGCAAACCGTGGGGCGTGCGCCCAACCTTGCCGACTGAAATGGGACCTCGAAGATGAGAATGGTAACACTTTGATAGCCAACCGACATCTGCTGTCGTTGCGCGACATGAACAACTCGAAAAACCTTGAGGAACTCATTGACGCAGGCATCACCTCGTTTAAAATCGAGGGCCGACTGAAAGACGCTGATTATGTGAAGAATACTACGGCATATTACCGTCAGGCGTTGGATAAAATCATCGAAAAACGTGACGATTTGGAGCGTGCTTCCCGAGGTGTCTCGACACCTTCGTTTGTTCCGAACCTCGAAAAGTCGTTCTCGCGTGGTTTCACTGACTATTTCGCGCATGGCCGACAAAAAATCGACTCGCCATTCACCCCGAAATCGATGGGAGAACATATCGGCACAATCCAGAAAATAGATGGCAAACGATTGAATGTCAATCTGTTAAAAGGCATAGAACTCCACAATGGCGACGGCCTCTGTTTCTTGGATGAAAACAACGAGCTGCAAGGCTTCAATGTCAATGGGGTTGATGGTAGTACAATCCTAAGTTCAGCACCACTGTCATTCCGAGTGCGGCGAGGAATCTCATTGTTCCGCAACTACGACATAGTATGGCAGAAATCCGTCGAAACCTCCGACGGCAACCGTAAAATCGCAATCAGATTAAAATTGTCAGATACCGCTGAGGGTTTGAAACTATCAGCATTTGTTGATGATACCGTAAGTGCTGATGTTGAGATACATTGCCCAAAAGACATAGCGAAAAACCCTGAAAAGTCACTCGAAAATATCCGCACGAAACTGTCGCAAT
The DNA here is from genome assembly GCA_017645275.1 of Bacteroidales bacterium. Taxonomy (GTDB): domain Bacteria; phylum Bacteroidota; class Bacteroidia; order Bacteroidales; family F082; genus Limimorpha. The sequence goes on from JAGCPH010000047.1 coordinate 74,649, forward strand.
GGGGTGACACTAAATTCACCATAGAATCTGTCGATATCGATTTCAAAGAGGTTTATTTCATCCCGAATTCGGTTTTAGGAGAATTGAAACGGCAATTGGTGGTGAAATTGGAGGAGACGTTGATGGAAAACCATCGGTGTCCCATTGTAGAGACGTACGGCCGTACGTCTTTACAATCGGATTATCCCGATACAACGTTATCGTTTTCCGCCAATGTCACCAATTCATTATCCCGTCAATTCTATGAAAATCACGGCGTTACGCATATCGACGACGGTCTGGAGAAATCGATGCCGGAAGGCGAGATAGTGGTGATGACGACAAAACATTGCATCCGTTACGCCAACGGGATGTGCGCCAAAGAGACAGGAAAACCTGCCACACCTTTATTTATTAGCAATGATTGTGGTCGTTTCCGCCTCGATTTCGACTGCAAAAATTGCCTTATGAAGGTGATTTATAAAAATTAATTTCTTGCATTTCCAAAATATTTGTAAATTTGCAAATTTGTAGAATATAATAAATAAACGATATGTTTAGAACTCATACATGTGGTGAACTTCGCATGGCCAACGTGGGTCAGGAAGTCACATTGAGCGGCTGGGTGCAACGCGTTCGCGACAAAGGCGCCCTGCTGTGGATTGATTTGCGCGATCGTTATGGTATCACGCAACTGTTTATGCAAGAAGGAGTTAGCTCGGCTGAGACGATGAAGACCGCCCGCGAGATCGGACGTGAATTCGTCATCCAGGCGAAAGGCGTCGTGGTGGAACGCGAGTCGAAGAACCCGAAGAACCCGACAGGCGACATCGAGCTGAAGGTCGAGTCTCTCAAGATTTTGACCACCTCGAAGGTGCCTCCGTTCACCATCGAAGACGTCAGCGACGGCGGCGACGACATCCGTATGAAGTACCGCTACCTCGACTTGCGCCGTAACCCTATCAAAAACAACATCATCCTGCGTCATAAGATGGCACAAGAGGTGCGTAAGTACTTGTCAGGCAATGACTTCCTCGAGATTGAGACACCTTGTCTGATTAAGTCGACACCTGAGGGCGCACGCGACTTCGTGGTGCCTTCACGTATGAACCCGGGCGAGTTCTACGCTCTTCCGCAGTCACCTCAGCAGTTCAAGCAGCTCCTTATGGTGGCCGGCTTCGACCGTTATTTCCAGATCGTGCGCTGCTTCCGTGATGAGGACCTCCGCGCCGATCGTCAACCAGAGTTCACACAGATCGACTGCGAGATGTCGTTTGTGGAGCAGGAAGACGTCATCAACATGTTCGAGGGCTTGGCGAAACATCTGTTTAAGACCATCAAAGGCATCGAATTCGGTGATTTCCCAAGAATCACTTGGCATGACGCAATGAAATATTACGGCAGCGACAAGCCTGATATCCGCTTCGGGATGAAGTTCGTGGAGCTCAACGACGTGGCGAAAGGCCATGGATTCTCGGTGTTTGACGAGGCTGAACTGGTGGTTGCCATCAACGCAGAAGGCTGCGCTAACTACACCCGCAAGCAGACCGACGCACTCACCGATTTCGTGAAACGTCCGCAAGTAGGAGCAAAAGGCCTCGTTTATGTGAAATACAACGAGGACGGCACAATCAAGTCGTCAGTCGATAAGTTCTACACACCTGAGATTTTGAAGACATGGCTCGACAAATGCAATGCCAAACCAGGTGATATGCTATTGATACTCAGCGGTAAAGCCATGCCGACGAGAGTACAGATGAACGCTCTCCGTCTCGAGATGGGTAACCAGCTCGGCTTGCGCGATCCTAACGTATATAAACCATTGTGGGTCATCGACTTCCCGTTGCTCGAATGGGACGAAGAAACACAGCGTTACTATGCTATGCACCACCCGTTCACGGCACCGAAGCCTGAGGATGAATATCTCCTTGAGCAGCCTGACAAATGGGGTGAAATTCGTGCAAACGCTTACGATATCGTGCTCAACGGCACAGAAGTCGGCGGCGGCTCGGTCCGTATCCACGACAAGAACCTGCAGAAGAAAATGTTCCACACCCTCGGCTTCACCGATGAGAAGGCTCAGGAGCAGTTCGGCTTCCTGATGAATGCCTTCGAGTACGGAGCACCACCTCACGCAGGTCTCGCCTTCGGCTTCGACCGTCTCTGCTCGCTCTTCGGAGGTCAGGACTCAATCCGCGACTTCATCGCATTCCCAAAGAACAACCAGGGAAGAGATGTAATGGCGGAGTCACCGTCACCGATTGCACAGGAACAGCTTGATGAACTTCAGATAGCATTAAATTTAAAATAATCACACAATCGTCATTTCGAGTGAAGCGTAGCGGAATCGAGAAATCTCCGGCATTTGAATGCCACTGAACAATTGATTGGCGGAGATTTCTCCACTCCCTACGGTCGGTCGAAATGACGGGAAGGAGAATATCATGAAACGAGTTTTAATAACAACCGGTGGCGGCGACTGCCCAGGACTGAATGCGGTGATTCGCGCTATAGTGAAGCGTGCATCGCAGGAGAAAGATTGGGAGGTCCTCGGCAGCATCCAGGCATTCAACGGAGTGCTTTGGGAGCCGCAGGAGATAGTGCGCCTCACACCTGAAGTCGTGCGCGGAATACATTTCCGTGGCGGCACGATAATCGAGACAACCAATAAAGGCGGCCCGTTCGCATGGCCTGTCAAGAAAAACGACGGCACATGGGAAATTGTAGACCGTTCCGACGAGATGATTCGCCGTTTGGAATATATGGGCGTTGACTGTGTCATCAACATCGGCGGCGACGGCTCACAGCGTATCTCACAGAAGTTGTATGAAAAGGGCTTGAACATCATAGGAGTGCCGAAGACCATCGACAACGACCTCTCGATGACCGACTGCACATTCGGATTCCAGACCGCAGTGCAGATTGCCACCGAAGCAGTCGATAAGCTTGTGACGACAGCGGCATCACACAACCGTGTGTTCGTGCTCGAAGTCATGGGCCGTGACGCTGGCTGGATTGCGTTAAACGCAGCAATTGCTGGCGGTGCCGAGGTGTGCTTGATTCCAGAGTTCCCTTACGATATCAATATTGTGAAGGCTCGTCTGGAGGAGCGTTTCGTCAACGACAGGGGTCATGCCATTGTGGTCATCAGCGAGGGTGCCAAGCCAAAAGACGGTCAGCAGATCTTCACCAAGAGCAACGAGCCTGGATACGAGAACGTGAAACTCGGCGGCATAGGTTTGAAGTTCATCGAGCAGATGAAAGCCGCTGGTTTTGAACACGATATGCGTGAGACGACACTCGGTCACCTGCAGCGTGGTGGCGTGCCGATTGCATACGACAGAGTGCTCGCATCACAGTTCGGTGTGAAGGCATTCGAGATGGTGCTCAACAAAGAATATGGTCACATGGTGGCTTACCGTCATCCAAATGTCATCAGCGTGCCTATCAAAGACGCTGTGGCGAAGATGAACTTCGTGGAGCCGGACTGCGACCTCATCCGCACCGCGAAAGGACTGAATATCTGCTTAGGAATTTAAAGGATATTCATACGGTTCGCGTCCTGTTTCAGGAACACGAAAAGCATCATAGAAAACATCAAGAGGCTTGAGCCTCCGTAACTTAGGAATGGCAATGGGATGCCGATGACAGGCACTAATCCGATTGTCATTCCTATATTTATGGCAAAATGGAAGAAGAAGATACACGCTATCCCATAGCCATAGATACGACTGAACGTGGATCGTTGTCGCTCGGCTAAATGTATGATTCTCAATACTAAAGCAAGATAAAGCATTATCACAGCGAAACATCCCAAGAAGCCGTTCTCCTCTCCGATGGTGCAGAAAATGAAGTCGGTGTGCTGCTCGGGGACGAAGTTGTATTTCGTCATGGTGCCGTTGAGGTAGCCCTTGCCGGAGAAACCGCCGGAACCTATAGCAATCATTGACTGATTCAGATTATAACCGACACCTTTCGTGTCTTTTTCCTTGCCTAAAATGATGTTGATACGTGTCTGCTGATGAGGCTTCAGCACATGGTTGAATGCGAAATCAACGGAAAACACAAAGGCGCAGGCCGCTATGAGGATGCCTGTCAGCAGCCAGACGTTTTTCTTAGTGCGTTCAATGATAAATAAAAATATCGCGAAAAGCATTACCAGACCTATCATAACATGCCATTTAGAGACGCAGAGCGACAATATAAACAAGGTTGCGGCCACAATGCCGATGATGAGTATTTTGCCTCCCATGCCTTCGCGGTAGAGGACGAGCAGAAAGATAATGAACACTGAGGCCGAGCCAGCGTCTCCTTGTGCCAAGATGAGCAGCATCGGTACGAATACGATGCCGTAAGCTATGAGCTGTGTCTTGAATTTAGACGGGTCGGTGTCGATTTTGCCTAAGAAATGCGCCAATGCCAGTGCTGTACCAAATTTAGCCAGCTCAGACGGCTGGAACGAGAACGAACCGAACTGAATCCATGAGGTGGAACCTGAGATTTTTGAGCCTATCACAAGCACTAAAAGCAGTGAAAACAATGACAGACCATACAAAACATATGCAAAAGCGTTGAAAAATTTGGCATCGATGAGCAAGGTGATAAATCCTATTACAAGGCTGATGCCGAAGAAAAGCAATTGCTTGCCATAATTCTGTGTGAGGTCGTAGATGTCGGGATGGCTTTCGTTGAAAGCGGCGGCGTAGATGCTGAGGATGCCCACCACGACGAGTGCTAAGTATATGATTAGCAGCCAGATATCGATTTTTCCTATGATGCCTTTGCTTCTCATTGCTCGTCGCTGTTAAGTGTTAATACTCGTTTCTCCACGTTAGGTCGTTTCACATATCCGCGGATGTATTTTTCAATCATCAGAGAGGCTATAGGGGCGGCCCAGGTGGAGCCAAAGCCTGCGTTTTCGACCACCACGGCGATGGCTATCTGCGGGTTGTCGACAGGTGCGAAGGCCATGAATATGGAATGGTCTTCGCCATGCGGGTTCTCGGCGGTGCCTGTCTTGCCTGCCACCGTGATGCTGTCGATCTTCGAGAATCGGGCTGTGCCGTGGTCGCCTTCGAAGACACTCCGCATGCCTTTTTTCACGTCTTTAAAATGACGCTTGTTAATATCAATAATATGTTTTTCAAGGAATGAGGAGTCGATGCTTTTGTCAGTGTTTGCAAAGCTTTTGATATAATGAGGCTCATAATAGTAGCCTTCGTTGCCGATAGCGGCTGCCACGTTGGCGAGCTGCAGTGGTGTGACGAGTATCTCGCCTTGTCCGATGCTGAGCGAACGTATCGTCATGGCGTTCCATGAGCCATTGTATGTTTTGTCGTAAAATTCTTTCGTGGGTATGTTGCCCGACACGGTGAACGGGATGTCGGATGCGAACGAACGTCCCAGTCCGAAGCTCGTCACGTGGTTGTACCAAAACATGTATGCCTCTTTCGGGTTCTTAAACCTCGGAGCGCTCATCATATCTTGGAATGCACGCCAGAAGTATGGGTTACACGAGTTTTCGATGGCGTCGTAGAGTTTCACCGGTGAGCTGTGGAAGTGTGTGCATTTGATAGGCGTACTCTCAGGCCCATTGCACGGATAAGCGGTATATGCCGTCACCACGCCACTTTGCAACGATATGAGCCCGTTTACCATCTTAAAGGTCGATCCAGGAGGGTAGACACCGCTTATAGCTCGGTTAATCAATGGCTTGTCTGGATCGTTGAGGAGTTCTGAGTAACGTGTGCCTCGCTTGCGCCCGACGAGCTCGTTGGGGTCGTAACTTGGGCTTGACACCATGGCGAGAATCTGTCCGGTGGAAGGCTCAATGGCCACTATGGAGCCTGTCTTGCCAGCCATCAGATATTCACCGTAAGCCTGTAAGTCGGCGTCTAGACCGAGTATGATGTCGGTGCCGTGTATTGGCGCTGTGTCGTATTCGCCGTCCATGAAACGCTCTTTCTCGCGGTTGTGTACGTCGACGACAAGAATTTTCATGCCTTTCTCGCCACGAAGCTCTTTCTCATAATACTTCTCAATGCCAGATTTTCCTATGTAATCGCCGAGTTTGTAATAGGAGTCCTTATCCATCTCGCCTTTTGTCACCTCGCCGATATTGCCCAAGGTATGAGCCGCTATCGGCAAAGGATACTGACGGACCGAACGTGTCTGAAAATAAAACCCAGGGTAATGATACAACATCTCCGCGATGTGGCCGTACTCGTCTTTGGTGATCTGCGACAGGAAAATCGACGGTGTCACCATCGAGTATTTTTTCGCTTTTTTCAGACAAGTGTTGTAGGTATTATTACTTATATTCAATAACTTACAAAATGATGCAGTGTCGATGTTCTTCGCTTGCGACGGGATTATCATCAGGTCGTAAACGGCATCGTTATAGATGAGAAGTCTGCCGTCGCGGTCGTAAACCTTACCCCTCGAAGGGTACTGTGTGATATATCTTAAAGTGGTGTTGTCGGACGATTGCTTGTACGAGTCGTCGACAATCTGTATTATAAAAAGTTTGATCAAAAGGATAACCGACACCAATATGAATATCGAACCGATAACATATTTACGCTGAGAGTAATTTATCTTATTCTTAATCATATTGTTGCGAAAATTTGACCTCGTTTTCTATTGAATTACAAAAATATTAAAAGTTTATTAAAGTTTTGTGTTTATTTGAAAAATAATTTATATCTTTGCAAATTGTGAGGATATGTAAACTCTTTAAAGGTTTTTGGACTGATGAAGAAAAGGGCATATATACTTATAGGATTGATAATGATAGTGTTAGGTTTTGTGTCTTGTTCAAAGACTCAAAGCGGTGAGGTATTGTCGCGCGAGTTTGAGGGCGAGAGATGGCCTCGTTTTGACTATCTTACTGCGTCTTATAAGGTAGTGAAAGCCCCGATGACAGCCGATTTGGTGCTTGATGTGACAATCTCCGACGTTTTTCCGAACGATTATCCTTATCATGTCGATGACGACGGGACACTGTCCATCGCGATGACCATAACCTCGCCCGACGGAAGCCGCCGTTCGCGCGAGTATTATTTCCGTCTGAAGGATAAAGAGGGTAACTTTAAGTCGGAAAAGGTCGACGGATACTATCATTACAGTCTTCCGCTGATCAATGAGATGAGCTTCAACAAAAACGGAGTTTACACTTTCAAGGTTGAAAATAAGTATTCAAAAGACCCGTTGTGTGGAATTAAAAAATTGGATATCAACTGTTTACAGATAAAAAAATAAAAATTATCAAAATATGAAGAAACTGTTATTTCGAAACGTTTTGTATGCCGCAGTTGTCGCGACGTTGATCTTGACATCATGCGTGTCGCAAAAAAAGATTTTGTATTTGCAGAATGAGGCGATGAGCGATAGTATCACCTCGATTGAGTATCAGAACAAACGTAGTTTCGACTACAAGGTGCAACCGGGCGATAACTTGTACATCAGAGTGTCGAGTATGGACAAGAACTTCTCGGAGTTCTTCAATAACACAGGTGACAGGATGGGGTCGTATGGATCAAGTAGTAATTCAAGTGGTAACCCAAGTATCTATCTTAATGGTTTCAACGTGAGTGACGAAGGTACAATCGACTTCCCATATGCAGGCAAGATCTACGTCAAAGACTTGACAATCGATGAGATTCAGCAGAAGATTCAGACCATCATCGGTGAGTACCAGAAAGAGACAATCGTGTACGTGAAACTCGGTCTGTTTAACCTCACGATTCTCGGCGAGGTGGCGCGTCCGGGCCAGTATCAGGTCTACCAGTCGGACATCAACCTGTTCCAGGCCCTCGCTCTGGCAGGCAACGCTACCGATTTCGGTAACAAGAAAAACGTGAAAATCATACACCAGACAACAGAAGGTTCGCAGATTGTCAGAGTGAATATGAATGATGCCGATATTCTTGAGAATCCTCAGTATTATCTGAAGCCGAACGACATCATCTATGTCGAGCCAATGGGTATCAAGAGATACGGTTTCACCACGATGCCTTATTCAACAATCTTCTCGGCAGCATCATTGCTTGTTACTGTTTTAACATTCTTATTAGTAACCGCTAAATAATTTTTGTCATGAGTACAAACAACGATAGTCAGAATTTCCAGAGACCTATTCAGACTCAGGAGGAAAACAGTATTGATATCAAAACCATTATCATTAAGGTTTTGAGTTACTGGTATTTATTTGTCATTTTTGGATTTTTGGCGTTGTCGGCAGGATATGTATACAACCGCTACACTACTAATGTTTATCAAGTTTCATCGTCCATTTACATCAAAGAGCAGAAGATGGGTATGGACGCTGCCGCAATGATGACGGGTATGAATTTCAGAAGCTTGGGTAATGTCGATAACGAAATAGGTATTTTGAAATCATACATGATTGCTGAAAAAGCATTGAGGAACCTGGATTTCAACGTGTCGTATTATGCAAAAGGCCGTCTGGCGACAGTGGAATTGTACAAAGACAATCCTTTCACCGTTGAGGTTGACTATTCAGTACCTCAGATGGTGGGCGTGCGTTATTTCGTGAAAATCCTCGACGATGGCGAGTATTTGTTGTCGGCAAAAGCGGAAGTAGCAAGCAAGTATGACTTTAACGAGGATAAATACGTCGGCAGAGTTGGCAATTTGAACTTTGAAGAGAAATATCATTTCGGTGATACCGTTAATAACAAATACAACAAATTCCGTATCATCCTTAACAGCCATTATAATGCTGATAACGACAACAGAATGAAGCTTTCATTCTGCATCAACAGTATGGTTTCGCTTGTTGGTCGTATGAGTAGTGGCATGAGCGTGTCGAACATGAACAAACAGGCATCGTTGCTGATTCTCACGCAACAGGGAACCAATGCGGCGAAAATCACCGATTATTTGAACGAGGTGTGCAATCAATTCATACAAAGAGATCTCGATTTGAAGAACAGGGTTTCGGACAATACAATCAAATTTATTGATAATGAATTGGTTGGCATTCAAGAGTCGTTGAGCAAGGCTGAGGTTGACCTTCAGAGATTCCAGCAAGGCAATGACTTTATGAACCTCAGCACTCAGGCTAACGATTTGTTCAATTACTTAAAAGAACAAGAGAAACGTAAGGCTGAGCTCGAGTTGAACCTCAAATACTACACCGATTTGAAGGTTTATATCGAGGCAAACCTCGACGAGCCTGACAAACTTATCGCCCCGAGTGCTATGGGTATCCAGGACCCTCTGTTGAACAGCCTCGTGAGCCGTTTGGTCGATCTCTCAAGTAAGAAGTCAACACAGTTGATTACCTCAACCGACAAGAACCCTGTGGTTATCAGTTTGGACCAGCAGATTGCCCAAACCAAACTGCAGCTGTTGGAAAACATCAACAACATTATCAACAACGCACGTCTGACCATCAAAGGTATAAACGACAACATCGCAAAACTTGATGAGCAGGTTAAAGAGTTGCCTGAGACACAACGTCAGCTGCTTGGATATGAGCGTAAGTTCACATACAGCGAGAATATCTACAACTTCTTGATGCAGCGTCGTTCAGAGGCACAGATTCTCAAAGCGAGCAACACTCCTGACAATGAGATCATCGACACTGCCAAACTGTCACTTGTCAGAAAAGTGGCTCCTCGTACGACGATGATTTATTTAGTGGCATTGATTTTAGGTCTGGCCATACCGATAGCATATATCTTCCTTGTTGACTTCTTCAATACTAAGATTATGGAGCGTAAGGATATCGAACAGGCAACTAATTTCCCGATCATCGGACAGATTCCTCAGATTGAATCGAGCTCCAACACAAAGACCATGGTTATCGAGTCACCGAAGTCGCCTGCTGCCGAGTCGTTCCGTTCAATACGAACGAATATCGATTTCATCACGCAGGGTAAGGAGAGATGTACGGTGCTTGTGACAGGTGATATGGCGTCAGTGGGTAAGACCTATATCTCCATTAACTTGGCTTCGATCTACGCCCTTTACGGAAAGAAGACGGTGCTTATCGGATTCGACTTGCGTAAACCTCGTTTGTATCAGGAGTTTGGATTGAGCAACAAGCTTGGAACGACATCATATCTTGCCAACAAAGCATCTCTTGATGAGATCATCCAACCTTCAGGTAAGTTGCCGTCGTTGGATGTCATCTGTGCTGGTCCTGTGCCGCCTAACCCAGCAGAGCTTATCGCTTCAGACCGTTGCGCACAGCTGTTTGCTGAGCTGAAAGAAAGATACGATTATATCATCATCGATACTCCACCTCTCGCTTTGGTGACCGATGCATTCTTGCTTATGAAATATGCAGATGCTAACTGTTACGTGGTGCGTCAAGGTCATACAAACAAGAAAGTGTTCGCTTCTATAACTAAAGATTTGGAAGACCGTGGACTTAAGATCAACATCATTATCAATGGTATCGTGTTCTCAGGTACCTATGGATATCGTTACAGCTACGGTTATGGTGGTTATGGCTATGGCTATGGTTACGGCTACGGTTATGGCTATGGCTACGGCTATGGAACCGGTTACTACGGAAGCGACAACCATCATCACAGCAAGAAGAAAGAAGGTCTGTTGGCCCGTATTCTCAGAAAAAGAAGAGAATAATGCATGATAAGGCCATCACGAGGTGCGCTCATTCCAAAACGGTCTTTAAGACATCGTTTGAGTTTATCTCGTTGAATCCGCTGACATGCAGTTTGTAATATGTTATCACGGCATCGAGAAGCTGGCGACGCTCAGTATTTCTGAGGTTCAGGCTCTCGGTGCCGAATACATTTGTCCCGCAAAGGCGGTAAAATGCCTCACTTAATTGGTTGTCGATGAGATATAGGCTGCCGATGCTGTCGTGGCGGAATATGCCTTCTTCAAGGTCAAAAATGTATCCCTGCTTGTAATTGTCTGCATTAGGCGCAAATCCTAGGTGACGGCTGAGCTCTATCGAAAATTTCAATGGGAAGTCGGCGTAGTTAGACTCGGCCTCGTCAAGGTGTGTCAGCGCATCGTGGATGAAGCCGAAGAGCTCGGTGTCGGTCTCCGAATCTTGAATCGACTTGGATAGCATCTCGCACACGAAGAGCACTATGGCGTTTTTATTTATCTCGTAAGGTATTGATTTATAAGCATATTCGACACTTGCCTCTTTGAGGTATCCGAGTTCGCCGCGGGTGTCGGCGCAGGTGACATCGAGGAGGGTTAGTGGCTGAAACAAGGCCGCGCGTATCTTTGCTGTTTTGTTGAAAGCACCTTTTATCATAAACGAACGAAGGCCGTTTTCTTCTGTCAACAGCTTGACAATCAGACTGTTATCGCCATATTTTATGGCTTTGATGACGATGGCGCGTGTCTTGTCGGAGCGGTCCATCGGTTATTTCATGATAAGTACCTTGGTGGCGTAGGTCTCTTTACCGCTTTCGTCGCTCACGAAGATGAGGTAGATGCCAGGCTCCACGTTACGTCCGTTGATGTCGGTGCAGTCCCATACTGCCTGCCCGCCTTCGGCTTGGAGATGTGTCACGAAGGAGCCGTTAGTGGTGGTGATTTTCACTATCGCATCGTTGACAAGGCCTTTGATGCCTACTATTCCGCGGTGTTCGGGACGTACAGGGTTAGGATAGACGATGACGTTGGAGTTTTTCGTCTGTCCTTTAGAGGCGGTGCCTTTGTATGAGATGAGACCTTTGTCGGTGGCAAAATACACGTTGCCGTCGTCGTCGATGGTCATGTCGTTAATGGTGTTGGAGAACAGCGGGCTGTTTTCGGTGGTGAAATGGGTGTAGCTGACCTGACCGTCGTTGGAGGTGTGGAGTGCGCCGTCGTTGGTGCCGAACCACATTTTGTTGCTGCCGTCAACAGCGATGCTGAGCACCGACTGGCCTGAAAGCAGATAATCGGCTTGTCCGGTGCCGTCGTTGCGAGGGATAAGAATCCTTGAACAGGCGTAGGAGCTGTTGTTGAAAATCTTCCTGGAGTCGTAGAAGAGAGCCACGCCGTCGGTGGTGCCAATCCATACTGTGCCGTTGTTGTCGGTAACGAAGCAATTGGCGCTTCCCGGCAACGCACCTTGATTGGCGTTGGTCGTCACATGTTTGACCACGCTGCCGTTGTACACTATGATGGTGCCGTCGCGCTGTAAGATCCATTTGATGTCGTGCTTGTCGACCATGATATGGCTGATGTCGCCAGTACCTATGTTAAACGCCTCCCAGGTGCCGTCGGTGCGCCAGACAGAGAGCATCTTGTCGGTGCCGCTGTTGGCAAGCCACATGTTGTTGCTGCTGTCGAAGTCGAAGCCGGTGACATAGGTGTAGTTGAGTACCAGATGCTTGCCCAGACTGCTGTTATGATAGTCGTATATGTTGGTGACGACGTCGTTTTCAAATACCACGATACCTTTTGAATATGACGCCGCATACACAACGTTGCTGTTTCTCGGGTTTGACTTCACGCACACTATGTCAGTCACGGTGTCGAACACGTGGTTCCACAGGTTAAACGACCACATGTCGCCGTCGTAATGATAGAATCCATAGTGTCGCCATGTAGGTGCCCATGTGCTGGTGTAGCCGCCTGGAGCCACCCAGACATCGTTGCCTGAGGCGTTGACCTCGAACACATTGTTGTTGTACGGGCCATTGAAACCTATCGCAGAATATGTGCCGTCTTGAAAAACTTTGCACAAAGAGCTGAAGATGGTGCCGGCCCAGTAGCAGTTGTTGCTGTTGTCAAAGAAAGCTGAGTTAGGGTAGATGCCGTCTTTGGTGAAGACAACCTGCTTGTTGGTGTCGTACACCTCTATGGTGCTCTGTCCGACTGTCAGCACAAGCAGATTGCCACAGGTCCTGATTTCGTCGATGATGCTGTATGTGTCATGGCTGAAATAGCCCCACGACAACGTGTCGTTGATTATCAGCAGCTGGTCGTTGTCGTTTTCATTGTCGGAATAGTTTGCCACCACATAGCCGTTGAAAGTCTCGATATTAGAGAAATTGTTCACTGCATGCGGCAGTCCGTGGCCCATACGGCTCCATTGCGAGAAGTCGGCTAGCTGCGGGTTGTCGACGTCGGCATAGTAAATTCCGGTGGCGGTAGCAGCGTAAAAGACACCGTTTAAGATTGTTAAGTCGTTGACGCACAGATAGCTACCGTTGTTGCCGATGACATAGGTGTCTTTCACCTCCTTGCGCTGCAAGTCAATCACTACGATGCCGAATCCGCAGCAGACATAGGCGAATTTTCCGTCGAAAAACACATTGCGGATGGTCTTGTCGCCAAGTATATATTTGTTGTAAATATCTGGGATATTAAATGTATTATCTTGATTATCAATAATATCGATATTGGCATCGGTATAGCCTACAAACATCATGTCGGTGGCTTCGTTATACCTTATTATACTGATGCCGATGTCTGAGAGCCCGTTGACCTTAGAGAGATGGTTGATGCTGGCGTCGTCCGTGTTGTAGTAATAGATGTCGTATGGTGTGGCTGAAAACACCTTGTTGTGCATCTTATCCACGCTGATCACGTTGACACCGGGGGTATGCGTGGTCCATTCGCCGATGGCTTGAGCATAGCATAATATATTTGTTATCAATAAGATAGCTAAAATAAGTATATTTTTTTTCATATAATTAAGATATTACAAATTAATAACGAAAACCAGCTTTAAATATTATGAAAAAAGTACCCTCGCGGGGAATCGAACCCTGATCTAAAGTTTAGGAAACTTCCATTCTATCCGTTGAACTACGAGGGCATTTTCTGCTGCAAAAGTACGAATTTTTTAAATTAATTGCACATTATATTTATGAATTGTTTAATTTTGCATGTTTTTTTATAATAAAATTTGAAGAAGATGATTCAGGTTTTTAACTATATCGCTGATCTTCAATCGTTTTTGAAGGCAAAACGCGATTCGGGCCTTACCGTCGGCCTCGTTCCAACCATGGGTGCATTGCATGAAGGACATCTTTCACTCATCCGCCGTGCTAAAAAAGAGAACGACATTGTTGTAGCAAGTGTGTTTGTGAACCCTGTACAGTTTAACAACCCTGTCGACTTGGAGAAATACCCTCGCACTCCTGAGAGAGACGTGGCATTGCTTGAAAGTGCGGGCTGTGACGCGGTGTTTATGCCGTCGGTGGAGGAGATGTACCCCACAAAAGTTGAAGACCATTACGATTTCGGCGCTATCGAGCATGTTATGGAAGGTGCTTGTCGTCCGGGACATTTCAACGGAGTGGCCATTGTGGTGCGCAAGTTGTTTGAGATAGTGGAGCCTAACAGAGCTTATTTTGGCGAGAAAGACTTCCAGCAGCTGGCTATCATCTGCAAGCTGGTGAAAGATTACAATATAAATCTTGAAGTGGTGCCTTGTGATATCGTCCGTGAGAAAGACGGTTTGGCAATGAGTTCACGTAATATGCGCCTCAATGCTGATGAACGCACCATTGCACCGTTGATTTACAAGGTGTTAAAAGAAACTGTCGCCGATTATGAGACGATGAGTCCGGCCGAGATGAAGGCTCTTGCACTGAAAAAATACTCCGACATAAAACAATTTGACGTTGAATACGTTGAGATAGCAGACGAGGCGACATTGCAGACCGTCACCGACTGGAAAGACAGCGAACATGCACGTATCTTCGTGGCTTTGCAGCTTGGACCGGTCCGTCTGATTGATAACTTGAGAATTTATTAAGATGAACATAGAGATTCTGAAATCGAAGATACATCGCGCCACAGTGACGCAGGCCGACCTCGACTATATCGGCAGCATCACTATCGACGAAGACCTGATGGATGCCGTCAACCTCATTGAAAATGAGAAAGTTGACATCTACGACGTGACCAACGGTAACCGTCTGCACACCTATGTCATCAAGGGCAAACGTGGCAGCGGTGTCATCGGCATCAACGGGGCAGCGGCACATCTGGTGAAGAAAGGCGACATCGTGATTATAGCGTCGTACTGCTCGATGGACTTTGAAGAAGCCAAGAAATTCAAGCCGATGATTGTTTTTCCTGACAAAAACAACAAAATTTGAATAAAAAGACGTCCAAAACACTGTGGTATGTAGCCTTCCTCGCGTTGGGAGTGGCTTTGTTATGGTTCAGTTTCCGTAACATTGACTTGGCACAGCTTTGGACCGACATCAAAGGGGCGAACTACACATGGATGCTGTTGAGCCTCATGTGTTTGGCTGTCTCGTTATTTTTCAGAGCTTTACGTTGGAACATACAGATTGAGGCGCTCGGATATCAAACAAGGCCGTCGACAACGTTCGGTGCCGTTTTAATCGCTTATCTCGCCAACTGCATCTTCCCGCGACTCGGCGAAGTGGCACGTTGCAGCGTTCTGAAACGTAAAGAAAACATCCCATTCGACAAGACTTTCGGCTCGGTTATTTCAGAGCGTATCATAGACTTGCTGGTGTTGTTCGGACTGGCATTTCTGGTCATCGTGTTCCAATGGAAACTTCTCGGAAGTCTCATCACCTCGTGGATGGTACCGCTTCTTAATAAGCTGATAAACAATGTGTTACTTGGAATTGTGGTGGTTCTGGCAGGCATTGCTTGTATCGTTTTATTGATAAAAATCATAAGAAGAAACAAAAAAATAGCGTCACTTTGGCATGGTTTTGTCGATGGCATCAAGTCGGTCGTCACGATGCAACAGAAATGGCGTTTTGTGCTGTATACGCTGGGTGTTTGGGGCTTTTATGTCATCATGACATGGCTGCCGTTTTATATGCTTCCAGAGACTAGCCACCTCGGTTTGGTCGAGGCGATAACATTGCTTGGCATCGCCACTTTGGGCGTGGTGGCGCCGGTTCCGGGAGGCATCGGCACATATCATTTCATCGTCATCACCTTGCTGAGCGGCTTCTACGGCATTTCAGAACAAGTGGCAGGTTCATTCGCCGCCATCAACCATGGCTCACAGATGATATTTTATTTCATCACTGGAATAATTGCTTATGTAGTGATGTTTTTTATTGACAAGAGAAAACCGATAAACTAATCTTCAAGATAGTTGATATAATATCTTTTTTCTGTAACGATTTTTGATAGATACTCCACGGGGTCAAAGTGTGGTAATATGACTTCTTCTATTTGTGTTTTTAATGTCGGATAATTGTTGTTATACTGATATGTATAGGTATAATAATCCCCTGTATTCAGTATAGGGAAAAGATCTGTTATTCTTTCGCTGGTCATATTGTTTGACGACATCAGCGCAAAGTCCGCTTTAATAATAGCCAATGCCAATAATGCGTCAGAGCCGTGATACGGATTGTTTTTGTTATCATAAGTGTATGACATTTCTATAATACAAACGTCCGACTCAAAACATTTTATCATGCTGATATTGTTGCCATTCCAGGTAATTGTAAAATACTCAGGTAAATCAACTTTATTTATCCTTATAATCTTGTTTCCTGAGTAAACCAATTCCCAAACTTCACTTAATTTATCTTCTGAAACAAATTCAATCCTGCTTATTTTATCGTTATCGTAATAACAAATCATTCTTTCATTTATAGCTGGTGCTGTGATTTCTGAAATATGACCGTTGTCATACGTAAAATTCAATGATAAATCATCATATATGAATTGGGAATAGTTTTCAATTGAGTAAAGCTTGTCTCCATTCCATGTCCAGCGTTCGCGAAGTTCGTTGTCTTGATATTCAGAATTATATTCATTCCATGTTTGGCCATTGTCATTGGATATATAATCATGGCGCTCGTATTCGTAATAAATCTCGCTGATTTTCTTTGAAGATGAAGATGGAGTTGGGATTGGTGTCACCGGATCTTCGCCGCAAGATGACAACAAGGCCACACATACGAACAATGCTGGAATTAATAATTTTTTCATGATGATTACGTTTTTGTTATTATGAATAAAAATTTAACGCAAAGTTATATGTTTTCGTATATCTTTTTTAATTTTGCAAAAAAAATAAAAGATGAATTATTTCAAAAAGATTTGTAATAAAATTATAGATAAAGAAGGTCTTGCGAAATGGCTCGATGAGTGCCGCAAAAATGGCAAGAAAATCGTTTTCACCAATGGCTGTTTCGACATCTTGCATCGCGGACATGTGGAATATCTGTCAAAGGCGGCGGCTTTCGGCGATGTGATGGTCGTGGGCTTGAACACCGATGCCTCCGTGAAGCGTCTGAAAGGCCCGTCACGTCCGGTGAACGATGAGTATGCGCGTGCTTTTGTGCTGGCAGGATTAGAGTTCGTGAGCGCCGTAGTGCTTTTCGATGAGGATACACCTTATGATTTGATAAAGAAAGTGCAGCCCGATTTTTTGGTGAAGGGTAGCGACTACAAGCCGGAAAACATCGTGGGATACGACATTGTTACCGCTAAAGGCGGAAAAGTGGTCACAGTTGATCTGGTTGAGGGTTATTCGACCACGAAGACAATTGAGAAAATGCAAAGTTAGTCTATTTGTAACATAAGTCCCTTCAGATACGCTCCTTCGGGATGATAGATATTGATCGGATGATCTTCGGGCTGTGATAACTGATACAGAATCTTCGCTTTGCGGCCGGTCTCGATGGCGGCGGCCATCACGATGCTTTGGAACTGTGCCTTGTCGACGGCTTGTGAGCAGCTGAAAGTGAACAGCAAACCACCTTTTGCAATCTTCTTTATAGCCTCTTTGTTGATGAATTTGTAACCTTGCAGTCCGCGGTGCAGCGACTTATGGTTTTTTGCGAATGCCGGTGGGTCGAGGATAATCAAATCATATTGATTTTCAGGCATGTTTTGCAGGTAAAGCTTGGCATCTTCAACCAAACTCGGGTTGTTTTCCTTTGAAAAACCATTCAGTTCGATGTTGTTTTCGCAAATTGTGATAGCTTTCTTTGAACAATCAACGGAAACCACTTGTTTTGCGCCGCCTTGCAAGGCTGTGACGGAGAATCCTCCGGTGTAGCAGAAGGTGTTCAACACGGTGCGGTCTTTGGCGAGTTGTTTCACCAAATCACGGTTGAAACGCTGGTCGAGGAAGAAACCGGTTTTTTGTCCTTCTTCCCAGTCAATCAGGAACTTGGAGTCGTTTTCGAGCACGAAGTCTTCGCATTTTCCGCCGAGGAGATAGCCGTCGTCGACGGCATCTTTGCCCATACGCTGCATTGCCTCGGAGCTTTTGTTGTAAATCGCCTCGATTTTGAGCTCTGGTATGGCCTCCAATGCCTTTGCTATTGCGTTGACACTCAACGCCATGCCTTCTGTCTGTGCTTGGATGACGGCGGTCTTGCCGTAGATGTCGACAATCAGTCCCGGGAGGTTGTCGCCTTCGGAATGCACGAGGCGGAAGCAGTTTGTATGCGGATTGTCAATGAATCCGAGGGCTTTGCGTGTCTCGAAGGCAGCGTTGAGGCGTTCCTGCCAGAACATCGCGCCTATCTTGGTGTTCTCAAACGAGAGCAACTTTACTGCGATGTTGCCGGCCTCGCAGAAACCGGTGCCGAGGATCTCGTCTTTTGAGTTTGTAACTGTCACAATATCACCGGCTTGCAGTCCGGGAGCTGCTTTGGCGATAGCACCCGAGAAAATCCACGGATGAAAACGCTTCACGGCGTCGTCTTTGCCTTCACGAAGCTTGATAACAGGGTATAACGGATTCATTTTCAATTATTTTTCAATTTTCCAAGGTTCGTCGAGGTCGATGTCCCAGTTGGCGCGCACCTCCAGAGTGCCTTTGTAAAACACTATCTTTTCGGGTTGCAGCCTCTTCGCGAAGTTGCCGGGACTCCATTCGCCGTTAGCGTCTTGGTCGAGAGTGGCTTTTAGTTTGTATTTGCCTGGGTCGAGGTACTCGAATGCTATCTCGCCTGACTGTGTAAGTATATGTTTTTCAACGACTTTACCTTGCTCGGTCAGTAACTCGATGATAACTTGCGGTAAGTCGCCGGGTACTTCGACGGTGAGATATACATTACCGAACGCCGACTCCTCCTGTATACTGAAACTCAGTTTTATAGTGTCGTTGGTGAGGCCTCTGAAACCGAAGAAAGTGGAGTCAGGGACGAGAATCTGGTATTTTTTCTCTGGCTCGAACTCTTTGGCAAGCTGGTATTTGAAACCGTACTCGTCGACTTTTACAAAATGTAAGTCGTTGAGTATGGTGTCTTTATCGACTATAAATCTGGTGGTGTCGTGCTCGTTGAGCTTCGTCACAGGCTCGTTAAACGTGAGCACCAGCGGCTGGTAGGGCTTCAGCTTACCGCTTTTCAGGTTGTTTTTCACTGTGAGACTTTTTACTTTTGTCTCCTCCTGGTTGCGACGTCGTCTCGACACCGACTCGCGTGGTTTGAGGCTGTAATGTGTTGTGTCACTGATGTTTACACCGTCATTGATGCTGATCCAGAGGCTGTCTTTTGTTGGTGTGAAGTACCACAATACAGTGTCTTTTCTTGAAGAATAAACCGGCATAATGTTGAAGGTGTCGGGAAGCTCCTCCAAAGGCGTAATACTCACATTATCAGCAGGATAGCGGAAAACGAAACGTAACAATCCCGCCTCCACAAGTTCTTTTTTGAATATTTTCTGAATTGAGTCTTCCTGAACGAACGAAAACAACTCGTAACTCGGATTGATTGTGTCTTTAACTATCTGTTTTCCAATGAAATACGGTCTGACTAATTCCGAATAGAACGCTATCTCCTCGTTTGGGAGGTCAAAAACGAGGTTGGAATTATTGTCATTCAAAGCGAAAAGGAGATATTCCTTGTCGACAAGGCCCGAAAACTGAAACTCGCCGTTTTTATTGGTCGTTGTTACGTAGTTTGGCTTCACACGATATGGCAGTGAGTCGAGCGTAACTGTATCATTATCATTTGAATACAGTGCTACATAGAAGTTTTCGCCTGGTTTTAGGGTGGAAGCTGAGGTGACTTTTCCTTTCAGCGAAAGCGAGTCGATAATGTCGCCTGTTGAGAAGTTGAAGGTGTAGCCACTCATCACATTGCCTTCGTGAAGATCCTTGATAGCGTCGCCGAAGTTGATGGAGTATGTGGTGTTGGGCTTCAGAGGCTCTTCGAACCTGATAATCACTGTCTTGCCGCTAGTACGATACGTCGGTTTTTTGTTCATCGGAGGCGATATCAGCACGTTGTTCGATGGGTTGTTGAGTGTCACAAACTCATCGAAAGTGAGGTGTATTGAGCGTCCTTTGAAGTTTGTCGAGTTGTTGGCTGGTGATGCCTCAAGCACTACCGGTGCCTTCATATCCTTCGGACCGCCGCTTGGTGAGACGACATTGGCGCAGCGAATCATCAGAATCGCGACGACAAAAACAGTAATATTTATTGCCCATTTTTTCATGATGCAAAAATAATAAAAATTCATTATTACTCCTATTCGAAAAATTAGTATCTTTGACACATTATTAATTAAAGTAGTGCTATGAAAAAGATATTCACGGTTTTATTTATGTTTTGTGCTTTTTTAATGAATGCACAAGTAATGCAAGTGTCTGGTAATCAAAGTGGTACGTGGAGTGGCGAGGTGCATGTTGTAGGCGATGTTGTTGTAGCAAATGATTCATGTTTGGTTGTAGAACCAGGTACATCTGTCATTGCGGATGCGTATTTTGAAATTACAGTTTTGGGTGATTTCTACGCAGAAGGCACCGAAAATGAAAGAATTACGTTCACGGTGGCCGACACCACTGGCTATTCAAACTATGATGATCCGCAAAAAGGGGCATGGAAAGGTTTTACATTCCAAAAATCTAATACTGTAAGACTTGGTTATTGCGATTTTTCTTATGGAAAGACTGCAATTGATGGTGACGGCGGCGTGATGCGCATATTTTTGTGCCAGGATTTTGAGATTTCGAACTGCACCTTCCATCATAACACAGCGAGAAAAAGAGGTGGTGCAATATATGCCGAGAACTCGGTTGTGAACATAAATGCCTGTGAGGTTTACGACAATTTTGGTACTGGTTTTGAGGGCTCTTACTTCTGGGGCACTGGTTTTCAGTTTCTTAAATGTGACGTGACTATTGCCGATGTGGTGTTTCACGACAACTATAGCGATGTCGGATACGGCGGCGGCATGAATATCGATAGCTGCAACATGGAGATGAACAATGCTGTTTTTTACAATAATTATGCAGTAAATGCTGGTGGTTTGGGTATCCAACGTTGCAAAGAGTATCAAGTGAAAGTGTCGAATATGCTGGCTTACAAAAATGCAGTGATGCATTACGGCGGCGGTCTTGCCATAGCTACTTCCGACCCCGAACTTAACAACCTTACCATCGTCAATAATATTTGCGGTGGCGGCGGCGGAGCCGGAATGCAGAATGCTTTTGATGCCGCTCCGATACTTAATAACTGTATTTTCTGGGGAAACCGCGCCATTTATATTTCGAACGACACAGATACTATCGATTATTACAATGGTTCTCAGATATGGCTCTGGGGTAGCAACTGCCGTCCTGTTTTTAAAAATGGCGTTGTCCAATATGGCTTGGACTCAATTTATGGACATGAATATTTGCCTGAAGAGAACTATATCGATATGATTGATGTCGATCCATTGTTTGTGAATCCTAATGTGTATGATTATCAGTTACTTGCGAATAGTCCGTGCGTTAATACTGGCGTGGCCGACATCACAGGACTGTTTATCCCAGACAGCGATCTGGCAGGCGGACCGCGTGTCTACGACGGCAGAATCGATATGGGATGTTACGAGTGGAACAATATCGGCTTGAATGAGTATATTATCGAAAACAATAACCTGCTGGTTTATCCTAACCCATTGAATGACAACGCTTTCTGCCAAATCAATTTGAATAAGAAAACTGATGTGGTTTTGCGACTTGTTTCGCTTGACGGCAAAGAGGTTTATCGTGAAAATTGTGGTACTTTGGAGGCCGGCGAGAATCATATCTCGCTTGATGGAATGATGAGAAACATCGAAAAAGGTAATAAAATATATTTATTAATTGTTGATAATCAGTTTGTTAAGATAGTCTATTGATATGAAGAAAGTCATTTTGGAAAACAAACACGTCCTTTGGATTGCGTTGTGCATCGTAGCATTTGCGCTTATAACTCTGGTGTATTTCTCACCTATCATGCAGGGCAAACGCCTGAAGCAACACGACATCGAGATGTACAAAGGTATGTCGAAGGAAATCGTTGATTATAAGGCACAAACAGGGGAGCAGAGCTTGTGGACCAACTCTATGTTTGGTGGTATGCCTGCGTGGAATATAGGAGTGCCGCAAAACAGCAACCTCATGACATATGTCAACCGTATTCTCAACGTGGGTTTCCCGCATCCTATAGGCGCGGTGTTTATCAGCATGCTGGGCTTTTTCATACTGCTGCTTGTCCTTGGCTGTAAGACATGGATCAGTTTCATTGGGGCGTTGGCATACGGCTTCACCTCATATCTATTCATCGTGATTGGTGCCGGACACAACTCCAAGGCGGTCGCTATGGCTTACATGGCACCTGTCATCGCCGGTATCTTGTTGACTTACAAAGGGAAATACCTCTGGGGCGGCATCCTGACAGTCATCGCACTAGCTCTTGAGATACGCGCTGGACACCTCCAGATAACATATTATCTGCTGCTGATAGTGGTGTGCATCGTAGTTGCAGAGCTCATCGACGCTATCAAAGAAAAGAAATACCTGCATTTTTTGAAAGCGAGTGGCATTTTGCTATGTATAGCTGTCATCGCCATATTGACTTGTACCACAACGCTTTACGCGAATTATGAATTTGGCAAGGAGACCATGCGCGGCAAACCTGTGCTGACGAAAAATACTGAAAACCAGACCAAAGGTCTTGACAGAGACTATGTTACGCAATGGAGCTACGGTATTGGCGAGACATGGAGCTTGATGATTCCTAACGTCAAAGGCGGCGCTTCAGGCTATATAGGCAACGACAACAAGGCGTTGGATAAATGCGACCCGCGTTTTCGTTCGACGATAGCGCAACAAAACGCCTACTGGGGCGACCAGCCAGGCACCAGCGGACCGGTTTACGTAGGTGCCATCGTGTGTTTCCTGTTCATTTTGGGACTTTTTGTGGTGGAAGGTAAGTACAAATGGATACTTCTCGCCGCCACGGTGCTCTCGATATTGCTCAGCTGGGGCAAGAATTTCATGGGATTCACCGATTTCTTCCTCGATTATATTCCGGGTTACAACAAATTCCGCGCAGTCTCGATGACGCTGGTGATTGCGGAGGTGTGCATGCCATTGCTTGCCTTCCTGGCCTTGGCGGAGATATTCAAAAACCCTGACACACTCAAGCAAAACAGAAGATATGTTTA
The DNA here is from genome assembly GCA_017645275.1 of Bacteroidales bacterium. GTDB lineage: Bacteria > Bacteroidota > Bacteroidia > Bacteroidales > F082 > Limimorpha. Next base: position 97,977 of record JAGCPH010000047.1, read on the forward strand.
TATCTCGCTCGGTATTACAGGCGGTCTGTGCCTGTTGTTCTACATCATGCCGCAGACGTTTTTCAGCTTCCTGAGTCAAAACGAAGCTGCGCAGTTCCAACAGCTTCAGTCGGAAAGCGATGGCGCGATATACAAGCTGTTTGCCGATGAGCTTGCCAGGGTACGTGTGGCAATTTTCCGTGCCGATACCCTCCGCAGTTTGTTCTTTATTATAGTGGCATCAGTACTGATATTGTTGAGTATCAATGGTAAACTGAACAAAAAATACATGTTCGCGGGCTTGGCACTGTTGGTGGTATTTGACATGTATACCATCGACAAGCGTTATCTCAACAATGATAATTTCATCGACAAGCGTAAAGCCAACAAACCTTTCGTGATGACTGAAGTCGACAAACAGATTTTGCAGGACAAAGACCTTGATTATCGAGTGATTAACCTCACGGTGAGTACTTTCAACGATGCAAGTACCTCGTATTTTCACAAGTCAGTGGGCGGATATCATGGTGCCAAACTGCGTCGTTATCAGGATGTTATCGATTACTATCTGAGCAAGCGCGACTCGAATTACTGGAAAGTGCTTAACATGTTGAACACCAAGTACATAATATATCCGAAAGACCAGCAAAGAATGGCGTCGAAGAACTACGAGGCCTTCGGAAACGCTTGGATTGTAGGTGACATGAAGTGGGTAGACACGCCTAATGAGGAAATTGACGCTATCGCCAACACCGACGTGCACAATGTGGCCATAGTCAATAAAGAATTTGCAACTTTGGTAGGAGATTTCGAGGCTACACCGGCAGAAGGCACCATCCAACTCGTTGATTATAAGCCAAATGAGTTGAAATATACCTTTGATTCATCAAAGGATGAGATGGTTGTTTTCTCTGAAATATGGACCCAGAAAGGCTGGACGATGTGGATTGACGGTGTTGAGAGTCCGTTGCTGCGCGCCAATTACATTCTGCGTGCGGCAGTTGTTCCGGCAGGTCAGCACGAGATCGTAATGCGTTATGAACCAAGCATTTGGCGTATTGGTAACACCATCCAGTTCATCACGTCTTTGCTGATTTTGTTGGGCTTTGCCTTCGTTTGTTACTACACATTCAAAAAACGTGATGTGACTATATGAAACGTGTCCTGATAATCACCTATTATTGGCCGCCATCGGGAGGGTCGGGCGTTCAGCGCTGGCTGAAGATGTCGAAATATCTGCCCGAAAACGGTTGGCAGCCAGTGATTTACACTGCCGAAGATGCCGAATATCCTGTTGAGGATCAGTCACTTATGAATGATGTGGCACCTGAGGCGGAGGTTATCAGACGACCGATTGTGGAGCCGTACACTTTTTATAAAAAGTTCCTTGGAATAAAGAAAGGGGAGAAGGTGAAGGCGGGTTTCATCAACGATGGAGCTAAGAAAACGGGCTGGAAAGAGAACTTAAGTGTCTGGTTACGTGGCAATTTGTTTATCCCTGACGCGCGTTGCTGGTGGATCAGGCCGTCGGTGCGATTTCTCAAGAGATATCTGAAGGAACACCCTGTCGATGCTATCATCTCGACAGGTCCGCCGCATTCTATGCATTTGATTGCCAAAGAGTTACATAAAAAATTCAACATCCCGTGGGTGGCCGATTTCCGTGATCCGTGGACTGACATCGATTTTTATAAGGATCTTAAGCTGACACGCCGAAGCGACCGAAAGCATCATCGCCTTGAGCGACAAGTGTTGAGCGAGGCCACGAGGGTGGTCACTGTGGGCTGGGATTGTGCGAAAGGCCTCGAAAATCATGGAGCTAACAACGTCGCTGTGATTACTAACGGATACGATTTTTTTGATATTTCTAACGAAAATTATCAAAAAACATCCATATTGACCATGTCCCACATTGGCATCATCGGTGCAAACCGTAATCCGGAAATGTTTTGGGAGGCGATATCAGAATTGGATATACCAATGAAAATCCGCCTGATTGGCCAAATCGACAACTCCGTCATCGAATCAATAAAACGTCATAATATTGAAAATTACGTTGAGATAATTCCGTATATCCCTCATAATCAAGTGATTGAGGAGCAACAGAAATCGGATGTGCTAATGCTTTTCGTTAACAACACACCTAATGCCAAAGGTATTTTGACAGGAAAACTGTTCGAATATATAGCGTCAGGCCGCCCGATTTTGAGTATCGGCCCAGAAAACGGCGACTCGGCACGTATCCTCAACGAGACCCAATCAGGTGTGACTGTCGATTTCAACGATAAAAAAAAGATGAAATCGGTGATTCGGGATTTTGTTGAAAAATATAATGATAATCAATTGATTACACGGCATAACGAAATGGTTGAGAAGTATTCAAGACGTAATCTGACCAAAGATTTTGTAAAACTGTTAAACGAAACATTAAAGCAATGATAGATAAAAACTATTGTGCCAGTTCATATTTGGCCTTGCGATATATTGAAGATGATGATAAAGAGTTTTTTGACGGACTTCATCATCAGGTTTATCGGCAGATGCCTGTCGAGAAAAGGACTCATGTGAAGACAGCACAAGAGATCGACAAAGCCATTCAGCATCAGTTTGATGGAATAAAAGATGAGAAATTGGGCATCCTTCTTTCTGGCGGTATGGATTCAGCGATTCTGGCTTCTTATATGCCAGGCTGTGACGCCTATACTTTCAGATTCTTAAACGGGACATTCCAGTCGGAGGAATTGCACAGAGCCGAAAAATATGCTCAAAAATACAATCTCAATCTTCACTATGTTGACATTAATTGGGACATTATTGACCAGTGTCTTGACGATGTGATGAAGGTCAAAGGTGCACCGGTCCACTCAATTGAGCCTCAGATTTATCATGCTGCCAAGCAAGCTCAAAACGATGGCATAACCCTAATGATTATTGGCGATGGCAGTGATTATGTCTTTGGCGGCATGGACAAGCTTCTTTCGAAAGACTGGGATTTCGATGCTTTTGAGAAGAGATACACCTACATTTCGCCTTCAGAAGTGTTAAGAGAGCCTGTTTCAATGACGTATCTTTTTGAGCGTTACCGTTTGCCTGAAGGCAAGATTGATTATCTGAAATTACTACAGGATCTTGCAATTGACGAAAGTTACGCATCATATCAGAATGCGTTTAAGGCAGCGGGTATGCCATATCTCGATCCATATGCTTCGCTTTATTTGTCAGAGCCTCTGGATTTGAAACGTATCAGAAATGGTGAGTCGAAATACCTCATCCGCCAGCTTTTTGCGATGAAATACGCCGACTTGCCTGTGCCTGAAAAAGTGCCGATGCCTCGTCCTGTTGACAGCTATTTTGAAAAATGGCAAGGTCCTAAACGCGCGGAATTCCGCTCAGACATTGATATTAGCCGTTATAATGGAAATCAAAAATGGCTTATGTACTGTCTCGAACGTTTTTTAAACAATAATGATAAATAATAACACAATGATAATCGGATATACAACTGGAGTTTTTGACTTGTTTCACATCGGGCATCTGAATCTCCTCAGAAAAGCCAAGGCACAATGTGACCATCTCATCGTGGGCGTGTCAACCGACGACCTCGTCATGTACAAGCACAAACATGCCGTTATCCCTTTTGAAGAAAGGATGGAAATCGTCAAAGCGATAAGATATGTTGATGAAGTGGTGCCTCAAGTCAATATGGACAAGATGGCGGCATGGGAAAAGCTCCATTTCAATGTGATGTTCGTCGGCGACGATTGGAAAGGAACTCCAAAGTGGGATGCTTACGAAAAACAATTTGCCGAAGTGGGGGTTAAGATAGTGTATTTTCCTTATACCAAAGGCACTTCGAGCACGCTTATCAATGATGTTTTGCTTAAATTAAGGAATTCATAATCAATAATATGGAAGATTTTTCGTGTTATAACGGCGAAGGGACTTTGTTGAGGAAGATGCAGATGCGCATCCTTGATATCATGTTGGAAATCGACAGGATATGCCGCAAACATGACATAAAATACTGGCTTGATGGCGGTACGCTTCTGGGTGCCGTGCGCCATGGAGGTTTTATCCCCTGGGACGACGACCTCGACATCTGCATGATGCAGGAAGACTACGAGAAGTTTGTCGAAATAGCCCCAAAAGAATTGTCAGAACAGTTTTTGCTGCAAACTCCCGAACTGGATCCTTCGGTCAAAGTGGAAATATGCAAAGTAAGGGATAAAAATTCGTTTTATGTCACCAAACATGACGATTTCACGAAAAACTATGCCAAAGGACTTTATGTCGACATCTTCAATGTGAATCCGTGTCCGAAAGTGTCACGAAAAGTGTTGAAACCTTTGATGAAATGGCTAAATAAGACTCATTTTTTCTTTAAAGTCAAACAAGACGTGACCCTGAAAAACTTCCTTGCCACTGTCACTTTCCCAATCTTGAATGTCGTGATGCAGGCGGTTTGGGCAATAATCTGCATCAAACCCAAGACAAAAGTCGGGAAAAACAAGTTTTACAACACATACGGCACATATTACGAACCTGACGACATTTTCCCAATAAAAGATATTGATTTTGAAGGCAAAAAACTGATGGCTCCGAGTAATCCTGACGGATTGCTCAAGTCGATATTTGGTGATTATATGCGGATTCCGCCCAAAGACAAACGTGTCACTCATATAATTCATGTCGAAATTCATTAAGTCATGAAAGTAGCCGTTATTTCCAGAGGAATCCCAAGCATTCAATATCCGCTCAACGGAATTTTTGAGTTTGACCAGGCAAAAGCTTTGGCAAAGGCGGGGATGGAGGTAGCTTTCATCGCTATAGATTTCAGGGCTTTTTCATATAAAAGGAAATGTGGCTTGTTCAAATACGAACGCGATGGAGTCAATGTGTTTGAGCTGTCATTGCCCATCGGCGTATATCGCAGAGCTTTGCCGGTTTTGCAGCGGCTTTTGCTGATACCGTTTCGTGCAATGCTTAAAGATTTTGGAGAACCTGATATTATACATGCACATTTTTATAGCATAGCGGCAATAGCAACAATTTTAAAAAAGAAATATGATATTCCGCTCGTAATCACCGAACACAGCAGCAAACTTAACAAAGCAGGTGACGAGATAAGCGGTTTGGACAAAAAAATTGCGACAAAGGCATATAATAGCTGCGACTGCCTGATTTGTGTTTCCAACACATTGAGAGATAATGTTTTGCGTAGCTTTAACCATGACAGTGTCGTGATTTCTGATATGGTTGACAATCAGATTTACAGTTTCAGTGGGCAAAACAAAAACACTTCGCCATTTGTTTATGTCGCTGTGGGTAACCTGGTGCCTATCAAGGCGTTAGATAAGCTTGTAGAGTCGTTTGCCAAGGTTAATGACGATGCCCGACTTGTCATTATAGGCGACGGTCCGGAGAAAGAGAACCTGCAAAACAAAATAAATGAGCTGGGGTTGGATGCGCAAGTTAGTCTTATGGGTCAGCTTAACAGGCAGCAAATCAATGAGATATATCAAGACAGCAATGTGTTTGTGCTGCCTTCTCAAAGTGAGACGTTCGGTGTGAGCTACGTCGAGGCGATGTATGCCGGATTGCCAGTAATCGCTACTCGTTGCGGAGGTCCTGAGTCGTTTGTTGACGAAAATAACGGCATGCTCGTGGAGGTCAATAATGTTGACGAACTGGCAGAAGCGATGCGTAGGATACGTGAAAACTATAATAAATATAATCCGGTGCAAATTTCCGAAATATGTCGCGAAAAATTTGCACCGGAAGTCGTTGCCGAGCGGATAATCTCGGTTTATAACGGGTTACTCTAAGAATTACAACGCGTTGGCACCGCTCACAATCTCGATAATCTCGTTGGTGATAGTGCCTTGACGTGCTTTGTTGTACGACAGGTTGAGCTCTTTCAGCAGCTCGCCGGCATTGTCGGTGGCCTTCGTCATCGAGACCATGCGCGCACCATGTTCTGAAGTGAAGCTGTCAAGCAAAATCTTATACACTTGTAGCTTTAATGACCTGGGTATCAAAGAGATAAGAATCTCCTCTTTTGAAGGCTGGAAGATGTATTCAATCTCATCGGCAGGATTTATCTCTGTCTCAACTTGGTTTTCACTGACAATCGGCAAAAACTGCTCCTTTACCAAAATCTGTGTGCCTGCGTTCTTGAACTGATTGTAAATGAACACGATACGGTCGTATTTCTCATCCACGTAGTCTTTCATCAGCCTTTCGGCAAATGCTATGGTGTTTTCGTAAGAGAGATTGTCAAGAAGCTCGTTTTGGCTGCCTGCGAGACGATATTTCCTGAATCGCAGCGTCTCCTCAATCTTCTTGCTGATACATAGGATGTCGACGTTGCTTTTTTCGTATTGAACCTTGAAATCTTCTTTCAAAACACGCAAAGTCTCGCGTAACACAGTTACGTTGAACACTCCGCAAAGTCCTTTGTTGGATGCCACCGGGATGAGCAGTATCTTCTCGTCTTCAGGATTTTCTTTGTGAATCTTGGCATATGCGCCTTCCGCCGAGGTCTGGAGCGACGACGACAGACGCTGCATTATCTCTTTGAGTTTGGAAGCATACGGACGCAGCGCCGCAATGGTCGATTGTGACTTGCGGAGCTTCGATGCCGACACCACTTTCATCGCAGCAGTGATCTGCATCGTCGAGTTTACCGAACCTATTCGTGTCCTGACTTCCTTGAGATTTGCCATAATCCTTAGTCTTTCTTAGTCATTGCAGTGATTATCTCTTCGGCAGCCTTGTTCAAGACGGCACGTTCGTTGTCGCCGTAATTGCCGGTGCGAAGAGCGTTCATCGTGTCTTTTTGAGTCGTGTTGAGCAGGTGCAGGAAGCGTTTCTGGAATTCCGCCACCTGACTCGGCTGAATCTTTTTAAGAAGGTTGTTCACGCCGCAGTAGATGATAGCCACTTCTTCCTCCACTCTCAGTGGTGACGATTGCGGTTGTATCAGTATCTGAACGTTACGACGGCCTTTGTCGAGTACCGCTTGTGTAGCAGGGTCGAGGTCGGAGCCGAACTTCGAGAACGCTTCGAGCTCACGGAACTGGGCTTGGTCGAGTTTCAAGGTTCCTGCCACCTTCTTCATTGACTTGATTTGTGCCTTACCACCGACACGTGACACTGAGATACCCACGTTGATAGCAGGGCGAATACCTGCGTTGAAGAGGTTGGTTTCCAAGAATATCTGTCCGTCGGTGATGGAGATGACGTTGGTCGGGATATATGCCGACACGTCGCCTGCCTGTGTCTCGATGATTGGCAGTGCTGTCAGTGAGCCGCCTCCTTTCACCTTGTCTTTCAGGCATTCCGGCAGGTCGTTCATCTTTGCTGCGATCTCGTCGTTGTTGATGATCTTGGCTGCTCTCTCGAGGAGTCGTGAATGCAGGTAGAACACGTCGCCTGGGTAAGCCTCACGTCCTGGCGGTCTGCGGAGCAGCAACGACACTTCGCGGTAAGCCACGGCCTGTTTCGAGAGGTCGTCGTAGATGATGAGCGCGGCGCGACCTGTGTCACGGAAATACTCGCCGATAGCGGCACCTGCAAACGGTGCGTAGTACTGCATTGCGGCGGTGTCGGATGCTGTGGCGGCCACCACGGTGGTATATGCCATAGCCCCATGATCCTCAAGGCTTTGCACTATATTGGCGACGGTTGAGCCTTTCTGTCCTATTGCCACGTAGATACAATAGACAGGCTCTCCCTTGTCGTAAAACTCTTTCTGGTTGATGATGGTATCGATGGCGATTGATGTCTTTCCCGTCTGACGGTCGCCGATGATAAGCTCACGTTGTCCGCGTCCGATAGGAATCATGGCGTCGATGGCCTTGATGCCAGTCTGCAGCGGCTCGTCGACAGGTTTACGGTAGATGACGCCCGGAGCCTTACGCTCGAGAGGCATTGCCACTGTCTCGCCTTTTATCTCGCCCTTGCCGTCAATAGGCTGTCCGAGGGTGTTGATGACACGTCCGAGCAAGCCTTCACCCACGTTCACTGAAGCGATGCGGTTTGTGCATACCACGGTGTCGCCCTCTTTGATGTCGCCGGCTTCGCTCAGAAGCACCACGCCGACGTTGTCTTCCTCGAGGTTGAGCGCGATACCCATAGCACCGGTCTTCTCGAACTCTACGAGCTCGCCTGACTCCACGTTACGCATGCCAAAAACACGCGCCACGTTGTCACCGACATTGAGCACTGTGCCTTTCACGTCAAGCGTCGACTTGTTGTCGAAGTTCGTAAGCTCATCAAGCAAAATCGCTGATACCTCAGCAGGTTTTATTGTTGCCATATCAAAAATGTTTATTTCCTATTAAAAACCTTTAACATACAAATTACCCGTGAATAACGACTCAAGATTCCTCAATTTGGTGTAAACGCTCGCATCATATTGGTAATCCTTGTAGTTAATCACAAAACCTCCAATTATCTTTTTATCTATCTTATTGATAATCTGAATGTTACCGTTTATTTTATGCTTTATCAAACTGATAAGATGCTGCTGCCGTTCTTCATCGAGCTTAACAACTGACGTTATTGTCACCACTGCGATGCCTTTGTAGTCGTTGTACATGTCGCGATACATGATAAGAAGATTCGTCAACAGTTCCGGATGATTCTTTTCAAGAATCAAGTCGATGAATTTCAATGTCTTATCAGAAATCTTACCTTCGAAAATCCTTTTCAGGATAGCTTCTTTCTTGGATTTCTGGATGAACGGTTGCGATAGTATGTTACGCAGCTCGCGGTTGCTTTGGATTGTCTCGGTCAGCAACTCGAGGTCGGCAAGGCTCTCGTCCACCATGTCGTTTTGGATGGCGTATTCGAGAAATGCCTTGGCGTAGCGGCGTATGAGCAATATGTTTTTCATACTATCTTATTGTTTCTCAGTCTCTTTGATGACTTTGTCGATATATTCCATCTGTGCCTCGTCTTTCGAGAGCTCTTTTTCTAGTATTTTCTCCGCGACTTTTATAGAGATGTTGGCGATTTCGTTTTTGATCTCGATCATCGCCGCTTTGCGTTCATTTTCAATCGTTTCCTTTGCCGCGTCTACGAGACGGTTAGTCTCTTCCTTGGCCTTTACGCGTGCTTCTTCGATTATCTTGTCGCGTGAGATTCGGGCTTCGTTGAGCATCTCCTCGCGTTCTTCTTTAGCTTTCTTCAGAAGTTCCTCGTTCTTGGCTTGGATGGTCTGCATTTCCTCATGGATACGCTCGGCCTGCTCCAACGACTCGGCAATCTTCTTCTCACGGTTTTTCAATGTCTTTCCGATGATAGGGAAGGCAAATTTCGCGACAAAGAAGAACACAATGCCGAATGCCAGCACCATCCAGAAAAAATACCCGAAATCAGGAGTTATCAATTCCATAATTCTACACTTTAATTCGTTTTAAAGTCTCAGATTGCAACCAACCGTTGCAATCTGAGACGGTTTCTCAACCAACTGCGACGAGCAAGCAGACAACTACTGCGAAAAGTGACACACCTTCCACGAAAGCTGCTGCCAAAATCATGCTCGACTGGATGTTACCAGCTGCCTCAGGCTGACGAGCCATTGACTCCAATGCGCTGCTGCCGATTTTGCTGATACCCATTGCCGCACCGATTGTTGCGATACTTGCTGCGAGAGCTGCGCCCAACTTGGCCAATGGTGCCAAATCTGTTGCTGCTCTTGCGACTTCCTGTAACAAAACTAATAATGACATAACTTTAATATTTTAAAGATTATCTTATAAACTTTTAAACTTTCAACTTTAAACTTAAAAACTACTCTAAACTCTACACTCTAAACTATCAACTGTGTTCGTGTTCCTTCGACGCCATCCCGAAATACAATGCTGACAGCAGCGTAAACACATATGCTTGGATATACGCTACCAACAACTCGATGCAATCGACGAAAATCGCCAAAATCAAAGAGAAAATTGACATCCCGACACCGCCAGCCACGCTGACTTGCGCCACTATGAAGATGCTGCTGATGAATCCCAGCACCACAATGTGTCCAGCAGTGATGTTAGCAAACAGACGCACCGCGAGCACAAACGGCTTGGTGAAGCAGCCCACCGTCTCGATGATTGGCATGAGAGGCAGCGGGAACTTCAAGAACCATGGCACACCAGGCGTGTTGAAGATGTCTTTGTAATATTCTTTGTTTCCGAGAAGGTTCGTGATGAAGAAGGTGAAAAGCGCCAGACATGCCGTCACCGTGATGTTACCCGTGATGTTGGCCCCGAAAGGGAATATCGGTATCAAACCCAGCAGGTTGTTGATGAAGATGAAGAAAAACACCGTCACCAGGTAGGGTAGGTATTTGTCGACACTCTTCTCATTGATGGCCTTGCGTGCGATATCGTCGCGCACATATACTATGAGCCATTCAAACAGCGACTGCAGGCCTTTTGGCTCTTTCTCGCCACGTTCTTTATAGGCTTTCGTGACAAGGTAGAACAAAACGATGATGATGGCGCATGAGATAAACAGCGCCAACACATTTTTTGTAATAGAAATGTCGAACGGACGTTTCATAGTGCCATCGGCGTTGACAATCACTATCTTGCCTTTAAAATTTCCTTCGTGTGGTATGGTGAAAACGAGCTCTTCTGAATTGGTCTTGTTAACCGTTTTATACTGCTCGTTTTCATGGAAAACTTTTGATGAAAAGGTATAGCATTTGCCCTCGTTGAAGACTATGCAAGGCAGATATACGCTCACTTCATGGCCTTTCCAGGTGAAAATATGCCATTCGTACGAGTCGAGGACGTGCTCAATAATCACCTCGCCTGCGTTAAAACTCTCTTTTTCCTCGCTTTCCGCGAATGCGAAACTATGTGCGCCAAAAAGCAAACACATTAAGAATGAGAGACTTATGATATATTCCCAAATTTTCATCAAAAAGTGTCCTTCAAAAAATTACAATCTGCAATTATACGAAATATTTTTGATAATATGAATAACTTTTTGGAGAAAAAAATAGTCCTAATTAACAGTCTTTATAAGACGATATCGTCATACTTGATAACAACATCCAAGCCTTTTTTGTTAAAATACTCTATGACCTCTTCTTCGGAAAGCTCTGTTGCAGCCAAAAAGAAGTCACCACCCCAGGCACCGAGTGACTTGATAACTCCATGGAAGTCAGGATATTGTGCTTTTAATGGCGGCTGCTCCAAGACTCGGCTCATGATGGCCTCGTGGCGGGTGAGGAGGGAGCAAAACTCTTCAAAAGAAGTGACTCTCACCAGGCTCTCTGAAATCTTTGAGATTTCAGAGATCTCAGTTGTGAAATCATAAACTTTTGCTCGGTCTTTAAACGATTTCACTTCTTTTCCGGAACTCTGCTTGTGTCCTTGGTAAACAAAATATAGTTTTTCAGAAAACACAGGCTTGAAATTGATTTCTTCAACAACAGGCTCGCTGTTTATAAGCTGGTAAGTTATTGGTTTTGAAGCTGTTGCGCATGCAATGTCGTAGCCTGAGCCGCCCATAGTGCGATTTAGGAGCTTGTAAGGATTTACGTTTGCCCATTGCGACAACAATGAAATCAAAGTGGAACTGCTGCCGAGACCCCATTGTGAGTCAAACTCCAGACGGGTGGTGAAGAAATAGTCGTTTTTGTCTTGTAAGATATTGGGATTCAATGATTTGATCTCTTGAAAAATCTTGCAGAGGTTGTCAGCTTTCTCCATATCGTCGGAGGCGTGCACCGTGAAGCCGAATTTGCTGAAGATGGCGGCAAACCAGAATCCTCTTGGAGTGTAGGAATCCCAATGTATCATGCCTTCTTGGATGTCGATGGTCTTCACCTCAAGCGACTGTCCCAATTTCAATGGCAACGCAAGGGCTTTGGCGCCTTGAAGCACAAGGTACTCGCCTGATAAAAGGAATTTGCCGTTAGCGTGAAATCTATTCATAGTATTGTCATTTCGACCGACCAGAGGGAGTGGAGAAATCACCGGCATCCAATTGATTCTGAAATATTCAACGGCGGTGATTTCTCGACTTCGCTCGAAATGACGGCCTTATTTAGTGTTTGTTGTTTTCAAAAACTCTTCTACTCCGGCGTATGTCACCGTGACATCTTTAAAATGTACCAGAGCCGCGGCTTTCTGTTCGTCGGTGGCGCCGAGTTGGTTAAGGATATTGGCAAGGTGCATCTTCATGTGTCCCTGCTGTATTCCTTTGGTAGTCAACGATTTGACGGCGGCGTAGTTGTTGGCGAGTCCCATGGTGGCGGCTATCGTCATCAGCTCGGGTGCCGACGGATGTCCCAGCAATTCCAAGGATTCCTTGGCAAGAGGGTGGAGGCTCGTGAGTCCGCCCACGGTGCCGAGTGCAATAGGCACCTCAAGCCAGAACTTGAACATGCCGTCCTTTATCTCGCATGTGCTGAGCGACTCGTAATGTCCGTTGCGTGAGGCGTAAGCATGGCCAGCCGCTTCAGTGGCACGGAAGTCGTTGCCAGTGGCAATCACCACAGCGTCGATGCCGTTGTATATACCTTTATTATGTGTTGTGGCACGGTATTCGTCGATATGAGCAATGTCGACCGCCTTCTTGAATTTCTCTGCAAATCCTTGACCGTCAAGGTGTTCGTCGACGCCATCGAGGTCGTAGACAGGGCACTCGACCCATACTTTGACACGGCAATTCGGTGTGTAGTTCGACAAAATCGCCATCACTATCTCGACATTTTCGCCACGACGGAGGAAATAATCCTGCAAAGTATGCCCGAACGTCTCAAGGCACGAGTTGATGAAGTTGGCACCCATGGCATCGCCGGTGTTGAATGTGACGCGCAGCTGGTAGTAGTCTGGAATCTTGTCGGTGAAGTCAACTAATTGAATATCAAGGATTCCGCCACCACGTTTCTCCATCTTGGCAGTGATGTCCTTGGTCGATGTCCGAAGCGCTGTCTCTATCTCAGGCATGAGGTTTTTCAAAACTTCTTTGTCGCCTTTATAACAGAAATGAAGCTGTCCAACCTTTTGAACGTCAATCACTTCGGCATGGAAGCCACCTCTGTCGCCCCAGAACTTGGCTGCTGCCGACGCTGCTGCCACAACGGAGCTTTCCTCAATGACCATAGGCACCATGTAAATTTTGCCGTTGATCACCACGTTGGGCGATACGCCGTAAGGGATGTGGAAATTGGAGATGGTGTTCTCGCTGAACTCGTCGAACTGCTTCTGTTTCTCTGTGTCGCTGTACCAAAAGCCTTTCAAAAGGGCAATAAACTCGCCTGGATTCTCGATATACTCTGAAACGGCTTTCAATTTGTCCTCTTTCAGAAGCTTCGAAAATCCTTTGATTATACGGTCGCGCTTTCTGGGTCTTTCTTCTTCCATAACAAAATGCAAAATTAGTAAAAAGTTTTTATCATTTATAAAGATTTTTGTGTAAATTTGCTCCGATATTAACACCAAATTACATTGATATGAAAAAAATCTTTACATTTGTTATTGCTATTGTATTGAGCCTTAATATGTTAGCTCAGTGCCCGTTGTCAACCGCTGTCGATTTTACAGCCACCGACGTTCACGGAACAGAGGTTCATCTGTTCGATATTCTCGATGGGGGACAATATGTTCTCGTCGATTTCTTCTTCACGACATGCGGCCCTTGTCAGCAAGCCACTCCAAAGATTGTTGAGTCATATTATGCTATGGGCTGCAATATGCATGACGTTTTTTATGTTGAGATAGCAACAGGTGACAATGAGAATGCTTGTCTGAACTGGGTTAACACCTACGGTGTTGAATATCCGACGATTAGCGGTGTTGCCGGGGGAACATCAATTTGTAGCCAGTTCCAGATCAGTCAGTATCCTACCGTGATCCTCATCGCTCCTGACCGCAGCATCGTAATCAACGACCTTTGGCCAATAAGCAATGCACAGACTGTTATCTCGGCTTTGGAAAACCAAGGATTGCAGCAGCATGACTGCGAGCCTGCTCCAACAGGCGAGGTGGTGTTCAGCACTGATACCATTAGTTTTGAAATAGGTAATTGTATTGATGAACCTGGAGTATTTACAATTTATAATGAAACTACAGCAGATTTGCTGATTGAAGATTATCAATCCGATGAGTTTGCATTGCTGTGCTTGGATGGAGAGTTTGAAGGAAACGATATAAAAGGCATGACAATAGCTCCATCAGACAGTCTTGTGGTTTATGTGTATTATGAAGAATCTGTAAAAGATTATGAAATGAATGGTACACTTCACCTGATGACATCTTTCGGAAATTATGATTTGGCAGTCGTGATTTATGTTTATGATGGCGTTGATGAAATAAATGCAGACCATTTCACGATTTATCCTAATCCGGCAAATGATTTCTTAAGAATTAATGGTGAAAATCTTGACAATGTAATGATTTTCAATGTAATGGGTCAGAAGATCGAGGAGTTTGAAATCAATACTGGCAAAGAGTTGAATATCAACACTTCAAATTACGAAAATGGAGTTTATTTTGTAAAAGTCGGTAAAAAAACACAGAAATTTGTGGTAACTCATTAGTTTTTAAAAAATGAAAGTTTTAGTCCTTCGTTCTTTGTTTCAGAGCGACGATTTTGTGAAAACAGAATACGCCGACCTAATTTCACGCCTTGAAAAAGAATGCGGTGCCGAAATCACCGTTATTTCTGAGTCAACTGATTGGAAGTCAATGTGTTTTAAACCTGATTATTTGATGATTGCCACAGGCGGCGTGGAGAATTTGTTTAAAAATATTTTTGTTGGCACTTGGTGCGCTGCGTCGAAACATACCATTTCGATTATAGCCGACGGTCGCAACAACTCTCTGGCGGCGGCGCTCGAAATCCTCACTTATCTTGAAGAACAAGGCGATGAAGGTGCTATAATCCACGGCACCAACGACGAGATTATCACCGCAATCCATGCTAATGAAAATCATGATGTACCTACCATATCGAGCAAGTTGCGTGGCACTCGCATAGGATTGTTCGGCTATCCTTCCGACTGGCTTATAGCTTCGGGTGTCGACTACGATTATCTCAGAGAGTTTTATGGTGTTGAATCTGTTTACATTGATTTACAACGACTTATAGACGGAATACACAATGTTCCTACGGCTGAAGCCGAAAAAGTTGCAGATGACATCAAAAAACGGGCCAAGTCTGTCAAGGAGCCGAATGAGGCTGACATGATTGAGGCTGCCAAGACGTATCTTGTCATAAAGGAAATCTGTCAGGAAGAACGCCTGAATGCTATGACAATACGTTGTTTTGACATTGTAAAGGTCTGTAACACAACGAGTTGCTTGGCGTTGGCATTGCTTAACGACGAAGGCATTGTGGCTGGATGTGAGGGCGACATGCAGACGCTTCTCACCATGATTTTGGCTAAACGCTTATGTGGTGAGGAGGCTTTCATGGCCAATCCGTCGCAGCTCACCAACCACACCACGCTGTTTGCGCATTGCACCATACCGTTGGCTATGTGCGACGAGACCATCATACGCTCGCATTTCGAGTCGGGACTGGGCGTCGCCATACAGGGAGCCATGCCGTTGACCGACTACACCATCTTCAAATGGGGCGGTCAACGTCTCGACAAATTCATCGCTTTGGAGGCTAAAGCTGTTGAAAACCAATACAGTGATCATTTCTGTCGCACGCAGATAATGCTTGATGTAAACCTGAAACCGTATCTTTTGTACCGCACCATCGGAAACCATCACGTTATCATCCGAGGACGGCATGCTGCGGAGATACGATGTTTCATGAAAGAAAATGGAATTTCATCGATATAAAAAAGTAGAGACGCGCCATGGCACGTCTCTACAATTTTTTAATCGATGAAATTTATTACATCATTCCTGGCATTCCGCCGCCCATTGGAGGCATCTGCGGTGCTGGGTTCTCCTCTTTATGGTTGGAGATGACGCATTCTGTTGTCAGGAGCATACCTGCGATTGATGCAGCGTTCTCGAGTGCCACTCTCGACACCTTCACTGGGTCGATGACACCGGTCTTGAGCATATTCTCATAGGTCTCGGTACGTGCGTTGAAGCCGTAGTCGCCCTTGCCCATAGCCACCTTGTTGACCACCACTGAGCCTTCGAGGCCTGCATTCTCCACGATCTGACGGAGAGGTTCCTCCAGAGCGCGTTTGATAATGCAGATACCTGTTGTCTCATCGTCGTTGTCGCCTTTCATTTTCTCCAAAGCCTTGATAGCTCTGATGAATCCGACGCCACCGCCAGGGATGATACCTTCTTCGATAGCTGCGCGTGTTGCGTTCAAAGCGTCTTCAACACGGTCTTTCTTTTCTTTCATCTCGACTTCAGATGCTGCGCCGACGTGGATGACTGCTACGCCACCAGCGATCTTTGCCAGTCTCTCCTGGAGTTTCTCGCGGTCGTAGTCTGATGTTGTGGTAGCGATCTGTGACTTGATCTGTGCTGCGCGGCCTTGGATGTTCTCTTTCTCACCGTGGCCGTTGACGATAGTTGTGTTGTCTTTTGTGACAGTGATCTTGTCGCATGAGCCGAGTTCTGCCAAAGTGGCATCTTCAAGACGATAGCCTTTTTCCTCGCTGATGACGGTGCCGCCTGTGAGGATGGCGATGTCTTCAAGCATCTCTTTACGTCTGTCACCGAAGCCAGGGGCCTTCACTGCGACGACCTTCAACGAGCCACGCAGACGGTTGACGACCAAAGTTGCAAGTGCTTCACTGTCAATATCTTCAGCGATGATTAACAAGGCGCGGCCAGTCTGTAATGTCTTCTCCAAAACTGGGAGAAGGTCTTTCATCACGCTGACTTTCTTGTCGTAGATGAGGATATATGGGTTGTCATAGACAGCTTCCATCTTCTCTGTGTCGGTCACGAAGTAAGGTGAGATGTAGCCGCGGTCGAACTGCATACCTTCGACGACGTCGACGTATGTCTCGATACCTTTTGAGTCTTCAACGGTGATGACGCCTTCTTTCTTCACCTTGCCCATTGCCTCGGCGATGAGTGAGCCGATTGTTGAGTCGTTGTTAGCTGAGATAGTAGCGACCTGCTGGATCTTCTCGTTGTTGTCGCCAATGATTTCTGACTGTTCCTTCAATGAAGCGACGACTTTAGCGACAGCTTTGTCGATACCGCGTTTGAGGTCCATCGGATTGGCGCCTGCGATGACGTTTTTGAGGCCTGTTGCCACGATTGACTGTGCCAGCACTGTAGCTGTTGTGGTACCGTCACCGGCGAGGTCGTTGGTCTTCGAAGCGACTTCTTTCACTAGCTGTGCGCCCATGTTCTCGATAGGGTCAGCGAGCTCGATTTCCTTTGCCACTGTCACGCCGTCCTTTGTGATATGAGGGGCGCCGTATGATTTCTCGATAACAACATTGCGACCTTTAGGTCCGAGGGTCACTTTCACTGCGTTTGCCAATGCGTCGACGCCTTTCTTCAGGCCGTCGCGTGCATCCAGATTGAACATTATATCTTTTGCCATGACTTTGATTTTTAATTATTTACGAATTTAGATAATAGCGATGATGTCGTTTTCACGCATAATCATGTAGTCTTTGCCGTCGAGGTGGAACTCGGTGCCAGCGTATTTGCCGTAGATGACGGTGTCGCCGACTTTCACTGTGACAGGGTTGTCTTTTGTGCCAGGACCAACTGCCACGACAGTGCCTTGCTGAGGTTTCTCTTTTGCTGTGTCAGGGATGATGATTCCGCTTGCGGTTTTCTGTTCTGCGACAGCCGGCTCAATGACGACGCGGTCTGCCAACGGTTTGATATTCAATTTTGCCATGATATTATATTTTTAATTGTTATTTTCTTGCGAATTTTCTTTATCAAAAATCGTTCCAAAATGGTTTTTGTCTGCCAAATTATAAAAAAAATGTCAGAACGAGTGACATTCTGACATTTTTTGTCTTACCTTTTCAGATTTTATTCAGCTGGTTCTGCATCTGGAGCAGGAAGATTAGCCGGTGCCTGTGGCACTTCAATCTTGTTTTCCTGGCCGACACCCTGAACACCGTTCTTAGGAATTGTGACGCTTGAAGCGAGACAGAAAACCACTAAAAGGACAGCGAGGGTCCATGTTGTCTTCTCAAGGAAGTCTGTCGTCTGACGGACGCCGAGAATCTGGTTGTGCGATGAGAAGTTAGATGCCAATCCGCCACCTTTTGAGTTCTGAACCAAAACCACCAACATCATCAAAAAACTGACGATAAGGATCAACACTGAAATTGTTACGTACATTTTATTAAATATTAATTGTTTAACTTATTTTTTAACGCATTAATTCGACCCGCAAAAATAATACTTTTTTCTGGATATTTCAACTTTAATTTTTCATAAATTGAAATTGCTTTTTCAAAATACCCTTGATTTTCGTAAATCGTTGCTAATGTTTCACTTACGATATTCTCTTGGTCGATGACAGACTCTTGTGCAGCCGAAATCGGGTTGAAAAACTCCTGTTTTGGACGTGAAATTGACGGGTTTTCTGCGATGAATTTGTCGATAATTTCCGCTTTTGACAGTTTTTTTTCTTCTTTTTTAGGCTCTTTTTTCGCGTTTTCGAGTTCCGATATCTTGCTCTCGATGATGGCCATGAGCTCGTCGAGGGTCTTTTTCTTCTCTTCGAGGAGTGCCACCTCGCGGTTGAGGTCTTCCGACGTGCCTCCGAGGTCGATTTCCGGTATCAGAATAGTCTTTTCTGGAATGATATCCTGTTGATTGTCAACGTCTTTAGATACTGTGACGTATTCGTCGGGAAGTTGGGTGCACAGCTTGCGGAGCACGTTCCTATCGGGTGCCATGGCAGCGGCTTTGCGAAGCTGTATCGTGGCATCATTGTGACCGCTACGTGTCATGCCGACTGCAAGCAACACTTGAGCCGCTGTGAAGTAAGGGAATGCCTTCACAATCTCTTTGAGAGTGTTAACATCCTGAGTGTCAATGTCTTCAGGATTCTCAAACAACCGTGTCAGTTTCTTGATGTCCATGTCTACCAGTTAACAACCGCTTTATTGAAAATGTCTTCGCACAATTTGTCGCATATGGTTGTGACGAGTGCTTCCTGCACCACGTTCAAGTCCTCATTGCTTGGGTAATCGTCGTATTGCGTGAACTTCTGCTCGAAGTTCTTCGATTCGTCGAATCTATTGTAAAACCTGACGTTCACGGTGATGGTGAGGCGGTTCAAGGCGGCTACCTGGTCGCCTGTGATGGCGGTAGGGGAGGTCTTGTAGTCGACAATCTCACCTTCGATGGCGAGGTCGCCGTTGTCGGGCACCTCGTCGAGTGATGTCTGGTTCATGAAGCGGTCGCGCAGATTGTTGGTGATGATGTCGCTGAGCATAGGGTTGACCAAGTTGGCATTGTTCGGGAAATGCTGCACCGACACGGTTTTCGCCTCAGCAGGGATGCTCGCTCCGGTGAATGAGTAGATGCCGCAGCTTGTCAGCA
This sequence comes from Bacteroidales bacterium, assembly GCA_017645275.1. Lineage (GTDB taxonomy): Bacteria > Bacteroidota > Bacteroidia > Bacteroidales > F082 > Limimorpha. Next base: position 117,428 of record JAGCPH010000047.1, read on the forward strand.
CAAGAGCCGCTATTAATATTAATAAGGTGTTAACTTTTTTTATCATCACATATTAATATTGTATTCTTTAATCTTTCTGTACAACGTGCGCTCGCTGATGCCAAGCTCTTTTGCTGCGTCTTTGCGTTTGCCGTTGTGTTTTTGTAATGCCTTGATAATCACTTCGTTTTCCTTGTCTTGGAGCGAGAGGTTGTCAATTGCAGGCTTCTCCTGAAGGTATTCTACCTCGGCATCTTGGGTGTTCTCGTATTCTACGAGGTTGGCGTTTCCCGAACTGTTGATGACGGTCGCCTTGATAGGTGTGGCAATCTGTGTTGTTGTCGGAATCTGTCCTGCTGTCAGCTCGTCGACGGTCTTTCGGAGCTCGGTGATGTCTTTCTTCATGTCGAACAGCACCTTGTAAAGCAGGTCGCGCTCGGAGATGGAGTCGGCTTTGCTCTCGTCTTTGAAGATGGCTGGAAGAGCTGTCTGCTCAGGCAGATAGTTTTTCAGTATCTCAGGCGTGATAACTCGTTCAGTCTCAATGATTGAGATCTGCTCGGTGACGTTCTTCAGCTGACGTATGTTGCCGTCCCAGCGGTAGTTTTCTAACATTGTGAGGGCTTCTGGAGTGAGTGTCACTGCCGGAATATGGTATTTCTCAGCGAAATCGGAAGCGAATTTTCTGAAAAGCAGCTTGATGTCGTCTTTACGCTCGCGCAATGCCGGGATGTGAATCGGGACGGTGTTGAGGCGGTAGTACAAGTCCTCGCGGAAACGTCCTTTTTCAATAGCCATCGGGATGTCGACGTTAGTGGCGGCGACCACGCGTACGTTGGTCTTCTGAATCTTCGAAGAGCCCACTTTGATGAATTCGCCGTTCTCGAGCACTCTCAGCAGTCGGGCTTGGGTTGCCAATGGCAGCTCGCCGACTTCGTCGAGGAACAAGGTGCCGCCGTCAGCCACCTCGAAATAGCCTTTACGGGTGTCGTAAGCCCCTGTAAATGAGCCTTTTTCGTGTCCGAAGAGCTCTGAGTCGATGGTTCCTTCCGGGATGGCGCCGCAGTTGATGGCGAAGTAAGGACCATGTTTGCGGGCGCTGTTCTGGTGGATGATCTGCGGGAACACGTCTTTACCGGTGCCGCTCTCTCCGTTGATGAACACGGTGAGGTCGGTGGCAGCCACTTGCACTGCCACTTCGATGGCACGGTTCAGAGCAGGGTCGTTGCCGATGATGCCGAAACGTTGTTTAATCGATTGAATATCAATCATCTCAATGTTGCGTTAAGTTGTTGCTCGATGGCCTGCTGTATTCTTGCCATGGTCTTCTCAATCACCTTGTCGGTCAAGGTTTTCTGCTTGTCCTGGATGATGAAGCTGACCGCATATTGTTTCTTGCCTGCCGGAATCTTGTCGCCTTCGTAGATGTCGAACAGATTCACCGACTTCAAGATGTTACGCTCTGTTGCGAACGCCAGTTTCTTGATTTGCTCGAATGTCACGTTCTTGTCCATGACGAGTGCGAGGTCGCGGCGTACGCTTGGGAACTTCGGTAACGCATTGAAACTGATGGTTTTAAGGCCTTTGACGACTTTCAAAACCATGTCCCAATCGAAGGTGGCGTGGAACACTTCTTTCTTCACGTCGAACATCTTCAAGGTCTTGGCGTTGATCTTGCCTAAGGTCACTAACTTGTTGTTATTCAATGAGTAAACGATTGAATATTCATAATGTGACTCGTTGCCTTCGGTCATCTCAAGCTCGTCGGCGTTGATGCCTAGCTTGTGGATGATGCCGAGGACGTATTTCTTGAGGTCGTAGAAAGTGAGGCTCATTGGCTTGTTGTTCCATGACTCTTCTTTGTCGTTGCCGGTGATGAGCATGTCGAGGCGGAAGTTCTCGCTGTATGGGTTTAGCGGCTTCTCCTCGGTCTGCTTGTTGTCGCCGTTGTAGAAGTATACGTTGCCGAACTCGAAGAACTTCATGTCGAAGCTCTTGAAGCTCTGGTTGCGTGCGATGCTCTCGAGTCCGCCGAATAGTAGCGACTGGCGCATCACGTCGAGGTCGGAGCTTAACGGATTCATAATCTTGAGGTTATGAGCCTCGTCGAAGCTGTCGAGCTCGCGGGTATATGCCGATTTCGTGAGAGAGTTGTTCATGATCTCGTAGAAACCGTTGCTGGCCAGCATGAGAGAGATCTCTTTCTGGATTTTTTCCTTGTCAGGCTTGTTGTTGACGTTTATGCTGGCGTTGATTTTCGTAGGGATGGCGATGTTGTCGTAGCCGTAGATGCGGAGGATTTCCTCGACGAGGTCGGCTGGACGGTACACATCGACTTTGCATGTCGGCACATCGACGGTGACGTAAGCGTCGGTGAGCTCAACCACTTGACAGTCAAGGTCTTTGAGGATATTGACAGCCACGTCTTTCTCGATATTCTGACCTGCAATCTTGTTCAGATAGTCGAATTTGAGCTGCACGCGGACAGGGGTGAAGTCGCCGTTGACCACGTCTTTCACCTCTGATGACACGGTGCCGCCTGCCAGTTCTTTCACCAGCAATGCCGCGCGTTTCAG
>JAGCPH010000048.1 GCA_017645275.1 Bacteroidales bacterium
CTTTCCGCTAGGCGTTGGGTGTTATGATATAGAAAGGCGAGGTTGTGCAGGATCATGGCCATACCAGGCTCATAGGCTCGCGGGTTGACTTGCACAAGACGTCTGTATATTTCCAAGGCTTCAAGATACATGGCCTCACTTTCCGCTAGGCGTTGTGTGTCCTTATATAAACTGGCGAGATTGTTCAGCGTCATGGCCAGTTCGGGCTCATAGGCTTGCAGGTTGACTTGCGCCAAGCGTCTGTATATTTCCAAGGCTTCATTATACATAGCCTCAGTTTCCGCTAGGCGTTGGGTGTCTTTGTATAGATTGGCTAGGTTGTTCAACGTCATTGCCACATCGGACTCATAGGCTTGCGGATTACCTTGCGCCAGGCTTCTGTATATTTCCAAGGCTTCATTATACATAGCCTCACTTTCCGCTAGGCGTTGGGTGTTATGATATAGAAAGGCGAGGTTGTGCAGGATCATGGCCATACCAGGCTCATAGGCTCGCGGGTTGACTTGCACAAGACGTCTGTATATTTCCAAGGCTTCATTATACATAGCCTCACTTTCCGCTAGGCATTGGGTGTCCTTGTATAGATTGGCGAGGTTGTTCAGTAATGCTGCTCTATTATTTTGACACTCTATGCTATTCATGTCTGTTTCATTGTCAATTAGATGCAGGGCACGATTATAATAATTTATAGCTTCTTGATGGTTGTTCTGGCTTTGGCAAAAAAGCGCATATTCATACAAAACATCAAAAGTGTTCACCTTGTCAGCAATGCGTTTGAGGTATTTGCCAGCTTCTTCCCACTCACCGCTGTTCTTTAAGAGGGCGACACTACTCTTCATCTGTTCCACGAGTGTATACAGTTTGCTGTCGCTTTGTTGCAGTTCTTGCTGCACGGCCTCGTTGTGAGCCGTTTCCTTGTCAAACTCTTCCGCCAGCTTCAACGACTTTAACCTTTCAATGGCTTCTTCCGTCTCTCCGCACTGATACATTTCCAGTATCTCCTGCATCTTATCGTCCAGCTCACTCATGTCAATACGGGCCAAGTCATCGGCGTATTTGTCTATCTCTTTTTGCAGTTTCTCCAGCCTCTCATATGCAACATTTAATGCATTCTCCAAATCATCCTGTTTTATCTTGCCTTCCTCAAGCTGTTTTTCCAGCTCTTCTTTTTGTTGGTCATATTTTCGCTTAGCGTCTTTGCGCCCGAGTTCGATATATTCTTGTTTCTGCCTATCAAACTCGTCGGCATCGCAGAGAACAAGGCAAAGTGGCTCCTTGCGGATGCTCCATTCGTCCACGGCATGTTGGTTGAAGACCATCATCTCACGTTTGGTCACTGCCACCAAACCGATACGATCACCCATCTTCCGATTGCTGAATGTAAGTTCGAAAGATCCCGTGCTGTCGCTTATAGCAGGCTGCCTTTCTGGGTCATATTTGATAACCACATTGGGCAATGGTGTACGAGGATTTTTGCCGTTGTATCTGTAACTTACACCTTTTTGAATTTGCACTTGGGCGAAGCTTATGGTTGTAATGAACAAACTAATAAAAAGAAGAACATGTTTTGTTAGTTTGTTTATTATCATTTTGCAATAGTAATCTTGCTTCATATTTCAATGATATATTGTGTTTGTTATTGTTTGTTTATCATATTTTCTTCACGCACCTGTAACATCAAATTATTTTTCCAAAACTTTTGTCTGTTTTTCACTTCTTACCCCCAAGCCCACACCTTACTTCTTTTCTATCTTCCACCCCAACTTCAGTATCAGTTTTAGTGTCTCAATAGCTGTATTGCGGTCATATTCTTTCTCGCTTTCTGGAAGCTCGTCGTAATCAACTAGACAAGGGTGTTTCTTCAAGTTGTCGTTACGCTCTAGGCCGTAGGTCCAGCCGTCGTTAAACCGGCCTAACGCCCATATGTCGTGCACGTTGCGAGCCATCTGCTCGGTTAGTTGTTTCAGTTCACTCGACAATTCGATATCGGAGGTGTTGATAGGTGTTGGGATGTATGTTATGTTCATCGTTTGTGAATTTTGAGGGTACAAATGTATGAATTTTATTTTGAATTGCCAAACTATATATGTGAGATATTCTTCAACTTTGCCAACATTTTGTATTTTATTGAGATTATATATGACTGTATCTATATATTACAAGTCTGTATAAATACTTTACAACTTACATTTTTATTCCCAACACATCATTTATTTCATTATATAAACCATCTTCATTATTAACTAACTCATCAGAAATCTTTTCCCAATCATAAAAAGAAAACTTTTCATTAGTGCCGAGTGTTTCGTCCCCCATGAGCTCCACTCTAGCAATATCATTTTGTATAGATTCTAATTTGTTATGATGATTTACACTGCTTTCATTTCTACGTGTTTCAATTTCCAAAACCTTATTATAAAATGCCAATGCCTCCCTATAAAAACATTTAAATTCGAACACTCTCCCAATATTATATATTAATGACACTGTTGAACAATGCCCAACTCCCAAATTCTTTGTCATTATCGTTAAGGCTTTAAAAAAATGAATCAAAGACTTGTCATAGTCGTGTTTTGCAAGATAGTATCCTAATGCTATATGCACATCTGCTGTTGTTTGGTGTTCTTTACCCAACTGAAGTTCACATCGCCCTACCGACTCCGCTAGTAATCCCCATGCTTTGTCAAAATTATTGTATTCGTTATAATCAAAATCTAATATAGCCATGTTAGAATATATAGTGCTAAGATAATCGATATTAGCATTATCTTTCTCCCATATTTTCAATGCTTTTTCATAATTGGCTATTGCTTTTTCATAATCCCCCTTTTCACCTCTCTTGTGGTACAGATGTCCTATATTATTAAAATATTTAGCAGTATCAGGATGTTCGTCACCCAGTTGTTCTCTTCTGATATCATACGACAACTTATATAACCTCAACGCCCTGTTATATCTTTTCATATTAACGTATAATAAGCCACTCCTTTCATATGAATCAGCCATAGATAACGTCTTTTCACCATGTATTCTTCTTAACAATTGTCTTTGTTTTGAAAACAGACCTAATGCCTTAATATTATCTTGTTCACACGCTCCGTAAAGGTACAGGAACATTGCATATTCGCCTAATAATTTGGAATAAGATCTATTATCTAATGAAACTCTTCCTGCCATTTCATCAACTTGCGAATATATTTGTTTAACTCTTGAGATTCGTCCTTCTATAGGTTGTTTTGAATCAGCCATTATTGTACTAATCGTCAATAACAATTCCTCAATAGCACTAAAAATGTCTTGCCGCATCAATTCGGTGATTTCTCTGCTCTCAATAAAGTTCCCCAAAAGACGCTTTGCATCTTCCAATGCTTCATCAAGAATAATATTAGCCCTTTCAACATCTCCGACTTCAAAGGCTTTGATAGCCCTTTTCATGCGAGCAGTAAAACGTTTTCCTTGTAATTGTGCAACACGCATGGCAACATCAAACAAAAACTGCTGGTGTTGGTCAAATTCTTTTTGCAGACTATTATATTCATCTAATAATTTTTGGAGTCTTTGCTCTCTACGAGGGTCATTATGATATGTTTTAACATCTATACGAGCATCCTCAATCTCTTCTGGAAGTTCTAGCAATCTTTTATTCATACGTTGATAGTCCTTGTTGAGTTTTGCAAATGGAATATTACCAACATTAACAATTGGCACATTTCCCACGAACAAACTACCTCCATTATGATTAATCAATCTATTATCCAGAACATTTTGCATCATCATTAGTTGAAGTACAAAATTCAAGTTCATCGTATCAACATTTTCATATCGGCAGAAAAAATGACCATATTCAGTTTCGAAACTTGCTTTAAACTCTGATAAAGCTTTGTCTGCGACATCTTTATCTGTCTCCTTAAAGAAAATATATAAGTGTTTGGGATTATTCCCTGCTTTTAAACTAGTATAAGCATAATCCACATTATCTTTCGCACATTCTGGAAGTTTATGCCAATAGACATTTAAGCACATGTCGCAATCGCTTATTTGCTTTTTGAATTCGGCCATTCTGTCCGAACATTTCACACGTCGCAATCGGATTCCTGTTTTGATCAATGCTTCGTTCAAATGAGCCATTATATCCGTAAACTCTAACTTATCCTCTTCTAACTCATTCAATCCGGCAACCATTACATTTATATCACGGATCGGTTGAACCGCATCACTTCTTCCTTCAACATTTGACAAAAACTTCACCACTTCTTCTTTCAATTGGGTATCATCGTCAAACGACACAGGCGTACAGCCATACTCTTGCTTGATATTGCACAGAAAACCTTTTAGATTCTCGTCGGCATCAGCACCATCATTTTTCACTAAAACCAGAACCTTTTTAAGGTTATTACCAGCTTTTTGTTCATTTATTGCATCCTTAAATTCCTCGACAGTATATTTTCCAAGAGTCTTACTAAACATCGTAATACAGACATCACAATCGCGAAGTCGCCGCAAATATTGGTCTTCTTTTCGTTCCACACGCAAGGCAGTATCGACATATTCCCATTTAACTGGTTGATAATACACCTTTTCAGTACTCAAATCGGTCAATAGGTCAACAAGTACAAGGCGTTCGTGATGCATCTCTGAAGAAGATGCGATGAAGATCTTTTTTGTTAGTTGTGTATTCATAGGTCAAAAGGGGGTATTACATTCTTAACTGTGTTACAAGCATATTATTATTCAAGATAATACTTCCTGCGTTCTTCTGGCGTCAGTGGACGATCTTTGAAGCGCTCGCGGGTTTGGTCTAGGAGTTCTTGAAGAGGTGGAAAGTCCCAAATTCTGATTGCACCATCGTCAGATACAGAAACAATGTTTCTATCATTTGGACTGAATGATACAGATATGACACCCAATGTATGTCCATATAATGTTAATATATGGTTGCCGGTGAGAACATCCCATATTCTTATAGTATTGTCGCTGGAAGCGGATGCGATATATTTCCCATCATGACTGAATGACACATAGTTCACATAATCGGCATGTCCTTCCAAGATATGGAGCGGTAGTTCCAAATAAGTATCCCAAATTATGATTTTTTTGTCCCATGACGCCGATGCGATAAGTTTGCCATCCGGGCTGAATACTGCATGTTTTACAATGGATTTGTGACCTTTCATAACATGAATGGGTTGACCTGTTTTGGCATCCCATGTTCTGACGGTATTGTCATCGGAAGCTGTCACAATAAGTTTACCATCTGGACTGAATACGGAAGACCTTACTATATATGGAGGTACATCTAATGTATGAATTAATTGACCGGTTATCGCATTCCAAATTTTAACATCTGTTGAGGCCGAAACCATACTTTTCCCGTCAAGGCTGAATGACACCATTTCAATTTGAGATTCTTGTTGTGGTGATATATGCTCAATTTCATCAGTTTCAGTGTTGTAAATCCCAATTCTTTTATCAAATGTTGAATAAGCGATTAGTTTCCCATCAGGAGAAAATGCCACAGGACAACGTGAATTGATCTTGAATTCACGGAGTATCTCGCCAGTCATGATATCCAACACACAAATTTTGTCTCCTGCTTCATATACAATGTGACGATTGTTGCGATAGTATGTGGTCGAACTGACAAATAGTGCATTTAATGTGTACAAAAGGCTATGAGGTTCGACATTCCATAGTCTGGCAGAATTGTCATAGGAACCTGATATAATACGTTTTCCATCGGAGCTGTATGTTGCGAATCTTATTGCGGCTGTATGTCCTTTTAAAACTTTAACAGGCAAACCAGTCTCTACATCCCAAACACGCACTGTTTTGTCGTTGGATGTTGAGACAACTTGTTTGTTGTCAGGGCTAAAAACGACAGTATTAACACTGTCATCATGGCCATTAATCGTTTTTAGATGATGCCCCGTAACAGCATCCCATATTATAATGGATTTGTCCATTGAGGAAGAGACAATCTTTGTGCCATCATAACTATATGCAACATCTTGGACACTTCCTGTATGCCCTATTAAAGTATAGAGACAACATTCCTTTTCAACATCCCAAATACGTACTGTCCTATCATCTGAGGCGGATGCAATATATTTGCCATCATGGCTGTAAGCTATGGAATTGACCGTGTTTGTGTGACCTTTAAAGACATGCGTCGGCTGTTCTGTTGCAATGTTCCATATCACAACCGTGCTATCTAAAGAAGCGGCCGATGCTATATACGTCTCGTCAGGGCTGAATATGGCTTCATTAATACCTTCACCATGACAACCCAATGTATGCAATAGTTCTCCTGACGAAGTGTCCCAAATACCCATCGATCCACCTGAATAACTTATCAACAATTGACTGCAGTCAGAATTGAAAACCGCCGAATATGCTCCCAAAGTAAAGAACCCTGTCACAATACGTATTATTTGCCCTGATGATGTGTTCCAAATTCTCAATGTGTCATCTATTGAAATTGTAATAATTTGTGCACTGTCAGGAACAAATGAAGCTGTGATAATTCCTGCAACAGGAAGTATTGCAGTGTTTTCGTCCCACGCTTTTCTTAAAGCCGCCTCAGCTTCGCTGACACATGGACGATCTGAGGGATTGTAAACATTGTCAGGCAATACTTTCATTAATAATCTTTGGGCTGTATACGTATCTCCTTTAACAATAAGATCTTGCGCTTTCTCTGACACAAACCTTGACTGGTTTTCCATCATCTTCCAGTCTTTTTCCTTAATTTCTCTATATTGCCACCATATCCAGCCAGCTACGCCAGCCATTAAAAGGAAACCGATTACGCTTGCAGCGACAATCCAATTTCTCCGTCTCTTTTGTTCCCTCTCCCATCTCTGCCACAGCTCGTCAAACTTCAGCCCAAACATTTGAGCCACCACCTTCACTGCTGCAGCATCACGGCCCATCTCGTTGATGTTCACACCTAAAAGCTCTTGATCTGCAGGCATTTCCCTCAACGTTACAGGGAAACACTCTTCTTCGGGATTTTGCGCATGAGCAGTACCTCCGATGATAAACGGAATAATCTTATCGCTCCGCCCCATATCGATGAAAGCTTTCACCTCCTTGCTAACCCATTCCGAATGAGCGGCATGTGGCGAACAAATCACTATCAGATACTGCGAGTTTTCAAGTGCATCATTAATTTCTTCGGCCAAAACGCCACCCGCCAAATCGGATTTATCTCTGAATATAGGACGAATCTCTTTCGGCAAGTCGCTCCTCCCGTTCAGATTCGACGGCAGCTTGTAATGCTCCAGCTTGTGCTGAAGCCACTTGGCCCATTCCTCATCCTCGCGTTTGTAACTAATGAAAGCGAAATAGCGTTTTCCTTTATCCATATTACATGAAGTTTTGACTTACTATTTTTCAACATCATAAACCAACCGCACTCCGCGGCCGTCGGCTCTGCCGTAAGCATGATACGATGGCGTGAGACTGCAGTCTTCGATAAACACGTAATATGCCTTTGCGTTGTCGAAAGGTGTTTGCGACCAATAGTATCCGATTTCGCCTTCGTTGTCGACTCTGGTTCCATCGCGATAGCCAGTTGCCGGCATAAAGGCAGCTCCATTAGCCTCAAATATTGTGGTCCAATCAGACTGCGAGATGCTGTTTGCGTTAAAATCAGCCTTGTCGTCGTTGGCTTTGTTTAGTTTATAGTCATTGCAATTCCAGTTATCCGGTAACAGAATCACTCCGTTCACACCGTTGACAATGGCTTTAGCATATTTGATATTTGTCTTGCGACCGTTAAACACATACTCCCACTCGCTGTTGGTAAGAGTGCGCCAGCGTTTGTCGCTCCCATTGATAATGATGTTGTTGCCCCATTCTTTAAACGGTTGGTATTTGGTGCTTTGTTTAGCTGTGTCGGTTGGGTTTTCACCAGTACCCCACCCCAACAAGTCTATCCAACCATCATAATCGGGCGATATTTTGGTATTGCCTTTTCCTATTATATCCCATTGATTTTCAGCAAACCGCCATGTGTCGGTAGAAGCCTGATACTGAAGATTGCCTTTCGAAAAAACAACCTTATTGGTTGGAGAGACTGAAAAAGCAGCGCCCATCTCTATTATCGTCTTAGGCTTGTAAAAGGCTGCAAACAAGACCGAAGCAACAATTATTACTCCCAAGACCATCCACAAAAACTTGAGTTTTGATTTCTTTTCTATCTCTTCACCTTTATCAGTTATCTCCTCCCGATTCAGTCTTTTTCTTAAATCCCTAACCAGTTTCTTGCATTGCTCATCCGACTTGGCATCAATAAAATCGATATGTTGGAAATGAAACATAAACCAGTCGCGCAGACCCTTGCCGTCGATCACCACCGGAATTATTTTCTTTTTCTTCTGCTCGGCATAATAAACTTCGCGTTTGGTCCAATCCGACTTCAACGAATTGTCTGACAACACAAACAGCACTATCTGAGCGGAATCAATTGCCTGAATGATCTTGTTTTCAAACTGCTCGCCACTCTCAATGCCATCCAAATCAATCCAACATTGAGTGCCGACTTCTTTATTGATTTTATCAATAAAAGGCAAGACTATAGCTTTATCTTCCCTGGAATAGCTTATAAAAATGTCGTTTTGCATAATGAAAGTTTTGGCAAAATTAAAAATAGTATTTCACTTTTCCAAGAAAAATCTTAATAAATGGCTATTGAGATTCCTCACCCATTCTTTGCTACAGCTAGTAATCTAAATGATTGCAGTATAATTGGGGATTTTTCTTTACAAAAAAGCAAGATTGTTTTATAATATTTATTAACTTTGCGAGCACAAACAATTACTTTTTCTTTATATGAAGTACGATCTGTTTATTAGTTATTCACGTTCTGATTACATAGATGCACATGAAAATGTCATCCCAGGATCTGCTGTTGAACGAATCCTTGAAGTCTTAGATGCTAATAATATAACATATTGGATTGACATACATGGCGATTATTCTCATGATAATAATTTTGTCAAAAAAATTGTCTCCAAGATAAACGCATCTAACGCCGTCTTGTTTTTGTCTTCCAAAGCATCCAACAATTCTGAATGGGTTCAAAAAGAGATTTCTCATGCCAACAACACAAAGAAAATCATTATTCCTTTTTTAATAGATGATTACTCTATCGAAGAAACCATCAAATTTCAGTTAGGCCAAACAGATATGATTTATTACTATAAAAATCAAAAAGCATCATTGCGCAAACTGGTTGGTATAGTGGATCACACAAAAGATCAAATAACAGAGGCCAAAAAGCCAAATCTAAATGTAAACAGAGTACTGTTTATAACAGGAGTTACCATAGCTATTATGATTGTTGCTTTTCTGTTTTGTTTTTCCTTGGGATTTGTTGTCGGTTATTTTGGCAACAGAGTGAATTCTGAAGATTTTGCAAATCATGCATACAAAAATAATCAGGTAACTATTGTCGATAACCACACAATATCATTTACTGGTGATTGCTTTATTATCAAATATGATTTGAAATACAATACTACATATCCAATCATGATTAAGGAGCATGGTTTATTTCAAAACGCCACTTTAAAGGATATTATGTTGACTGTATCGTTTTCCACTTTCATGCAAAGAATTGTAAAAAACGCAAAAAGTGCCGGCAATGGCAAAACAAAGATTTTATATGTAGTAGGCGGATGTGTTGGCTTCTTTTGTGGTTATAGTGTCGGTAATTATGTCGGAACAGAATATGCTATACTTAAAAACGAAAATGATATGAAAGATTACTTTAATAACCCAACTATTCATGACAAGTTACAACAAATGATTGACGATTATTATCAGACAAAATGACAGCTTTAATATTTATATTAATCCAATCTGTAATACAACATGTTATTGTGCCCGACACCACAGTTTTTTTAAGTGATGGCAGATTCAAAGGACAATTGGTTGTTGTAAACGAAGACACCCTTTACAAAGGGACGATTCGAGATAATAAATTTAATACAGGAAGAGGTTATTGGGATTTAAACTGGGACAAACTCCATCTGTATATTATAAATGGCGCTGGCGACATTATTTATCGCAACAATAGCTATGATAATGATATCGCTTCAAAATCTTGTTGGTTTTGGGAACTACTGGAAATAAACAGATCGTCACTAAAAAAATGTTCATGGACAGAATGGCTTGTCGGCGATGAGGATGATAGGTGGATCAGATATAAAACTTATAAGCCAAAAACCCGCGAATGGCAAATAATTTCATTTATTGAAAACACTGATTATGCAAACGGTATAAAATATTCTGACGATTTTCTTCATGACTGGGATTGGACTTCTGATGACAACATAATGTGGAATCTTGCACTATCAATTATCTTAATTTGGGGATTATACATGCTATTAACTCCAATCAGTGGTAATCATCGTTATCTTATTCCCAACAAAGTTTCAATTATTATTGGCATCGTTTTGTTTGTGGGTTATTGTTTTTTGGATAGATTTACTCGCAAACAGATGATAACACCAATAATTATAGCATCTGTTTTTTATATTTTATACCTTTTTATCAATAATGATAGAATTAAGCAAATAACATTATTATTGAGTTTCGTCTTTCTGATAGGAGGAGAATCATATCAGTTCTTTATCCTGAAAGACACCGCATATTTGCATGATGGAAAGAAAGTACAACTCAATTGGCGCAGAGGAACAGATGTGATCAAACGAATGAGAATCAAAAGAATTATTAATAATATGATACCAATACATATTCCCGATAGTGATGGTAATTTGAAATATACCGTTTATATTAATAAATATGAGTTTACTAATGGCGATAAAGGTATAGTTTCAGATGCTTTATTTGGATGTATTAATAGTAAAAGACCATTATATAACATATCATATAGAGAAGCGCAACTTCTTACAGAAAACATGTGTAAATTGACAGGTTTAAAATTTGATTTACCAACCCTAGATGAATTTAATTGTGCTAAAAAAGATGAGTATTCGTATGAGTATTATGCTGACGAAAAAAAAGTTAATAATGGTAAACCAAATGCTTACGGTTTATATCATATGACATCTAATGTTCCAGAATATACATCGTCGTACTCTAATATGAAAACAAAAATTGGCTTGGCTGGCGATACACTTATAAAATCATATGATTATGTATTTGTTGATGGTGGTGTATATATCTGTGGAACAAATGACATATTCTATTCACTTGCAGATAATCACATACAAATATATAGTGTTGTTAACAAAAATTATAATATTGATAATTGTGGCTTTAGGCTCGTTTATAGACCAGATAATATTGGTTCGCGCGAATTTGTAATTAAAGGCGTTTTGCGTAATGACAAACACTGTGCCAACTATCCTAAACATATACAACTTCTAAGTATTGATAGTCATGAAATTAATTCCATGCCTAATTATGAATCATTTCAAGAAAAATTAATAGAGAGACGGTTCCACAATAGTAAACTAACTGCTATTGATCTGACAACTAACGAACTGATCCAACTAGATATAGAACCAGGATATGAACCTTATGATTTTTATCCGGAGTTCTCTTTTAACGGAACAGATATCAACCAGATATTGTTAGTACCTAAAAAAGAAGTTGATACATTTCTTACTGATATTTGATTCGCCTGATTTGGCCGTAACTTTTGTGTCAACTTTTTTCAGCGCAAGATAAAAATATTTGTACCTTTGCACCCATGAAAAAGCATCATCAACCCCAATATCTCGAAGACGTCGAAATCATCGACGCCGGCTCGGAAGGCATGAGCATTGCAAAGCCCGACGAGAAAGTGGTGTTCATCCCCTTCGGAGCACCAGGCGATATCGTTGATATCCAAGTGTTTAAGAAGAAATCCAATTGCTTCGACGGCAAGATTCTCAACATAAAAAGGGAATCCGACAAACGTGTGAAGCCCGTCTGCCAACATTTCGGTCTCTGCGGCGGCTGCAAATGGCAACACCTTGACTATCAATGGCAACTGTTCTACAAACAGAAACAGATAAAAGACAACTTCGACCGCATCGGGAAGATCGAATACCCTGAGATGATGCCTATTCTTGGCTGCGAGAAACAGTTTTACTATCGCAACAAGCTGGAATACAGCTTCTCGAACCGCAAATGGCTCACCGACGGCGCTCCTGCTGGCACCTATACCGAGGAAGACTGCAAAGGCTTCGGCTACCATCTGCCGGGACTGTTCGACCGCGTTATCGACATCGAACATTGCTACCTGCAAGCCGACCCATCGAACGATATCCGCTTGTTTATCAAGGACTTCACAATGAAACGCCATCTCTCCTATCATAACGTGAGAGCCCACCAAGGCACCATGCGCAACGTAATCATACGCTGCAACGGCAAAGGCGAATTTATGGTCATCATAGTGATAAACGAGGAAAACGAGATTGTAAGAAATGAGCTCATCCCTGCCCTCTCAGCGCAGTTTCCGCAGATAATCTCGCTGATGCTGGTCATCAACAGCAAGTTCAACGACACTATCTCCGACCTGCCGTTCGAATGCCTCAAAGGTGAGCCTTATCTGGTGGAAACGATGAAGTCACCGCGTCCGGGCTTCGACGACCTGAAGTTCCGTGTGGGACCTGTCTCGTTCTTCCAAACCAATGTGTATCAGGCAGAAAGGCTCTACAAAGCGGCATTCGACCTCGCCAACGTGCAGGGCGACGAGCTGATGTACGACCTCTACACCGGCACTGGCACCATCGCCTTGTATTTCTCACGTTTTGTGAAACAGGTGGTGGGCATTGAATACGTTGAAGAAGCTATCGTCGATGCCAAAATCAACGAGCAGTTCAACAACATCACAAACACCAAGTTCTTTGCCGGTGACATGGCGAAGGTGCTCACCGACGAGTTCATAGCCGAACACGGCAAGCCGGACTTCATAGTCACCGACCCGCCTCGCGCTGGCATGGCCGATAAAGTGATCGAACAACTCAAGAAGATTCAGGCAAAGAAAATTGTCTACGTAAGCTGCAACCCGGCCACGCAAGCCCGTGACCTTCAGTTACTTGACGATTTGTACGCAGTGAAAGCGGTGCAGCCTGTCGATATGTTCCCGCACACCCAGCATGTAGAGAACGTGGTGCTTTTAGAGCTGCGATAGGTAGTTCATTATCTCGTCGATATCGAGATTCTCCCCTTTTACAGTGAAATCGGCCTGCTCATAAAACGGCAGACGCGAATTGTAATGGTTTTCAACGTATTGGCGCAGCTCGTCCTCCGATTTTCCATTCACCAACGGACGTTTACGCTTGGCATTCATGATGCGGTGAAACGATGTCAGCGGACTCACTCTCACGAAGATGGTCGAGCCGTTCTCCTTCATCCACTGCATGTTATCAAAAAAACAAGGCGTTCCGCCGCCTGTGGAAACAACCACATGGTGCATCTCGCCTGTCTTTTTCAATATCTCAGACTCAAATTTCCGAAAATAGTCCTCGCCGTATTTCTCGAAGAAATCCTGCACACAGATGTGGTATTTCTCCTCGAACAGGTCATCGGTGTCAAATGCCTCGTATCCCAGTCGCGCCGCCACTTTCCGTGAAATCGATGACTTCCCGGAACACATATAACCGATGATATAAATACGATCTGGTAACATACTATCAACTCGTCATTTCGACTGGAGCGAAGCGAAATGGAGAAATCACCGCCACTCTATTATTCCTAAACATTCATAATGCCGGTGATTCCTCGACTACACTTCGTTTCGCTCGGAATGACAATTTGTTAACGTCTTCTCTGAGCTTGCTGCTGCTGTTTCTGCATCTCTTCCAAGCGTTTCTGGAATGCCGACTTCTTCACTGGTCTCTGCTTCGCGAGCTCAATCTTCTTGCGGAGCTTGTCCTCATCGGTGAACACTCTGAACAGATACATCTGGATGAAGGTGATGATATTCACCAGCATATAATAATAGCTCAAGCCGGCCGCGTAGTTGTTGAACAAGCCCAGGAACATGATCGGCATCAGGTACATCATGACCTTCATTCCCTTCATACCCTGCTGGTTGGTGGCAGCCATCTGCTTATTATTAATATAGGTGTAAAGAATCGTAGTCACAGTCATCAGCAAGGTGAACAAGCTGACGTGGTCGCCGTAGAACGGGATGGTGAAGCCAAGGTCGAGGATGCTGTCGTAGGTCGAGAGGTCGTCGGCCCAGAGGAACGGCTGCTGACGGAGCTCGATACTCGACGGGAAGAAACGGAACACAGCCCACAAGATTGGCAGCTGCAGCAACATCGGCAAGCATCCTGATGTCGGGCTGGCACCTGCTTTCTTGTAGAGGTCCATCACAGCCTGCTGTTTCTTCATGTTGTCCTTCTCATCCGGGAATTTCGCGTTGATCTCGTCGATTTCAGGCTTCAACACACGCATCTTAGCGGTCGACTGATAAGATTTGTAGGCAAACGGCATCAGACACAGCTTGATGATGATGGTCAACACCAAAATCACGATACCGTAGTTCCAGCCGTAGCTGCCGAGCCAGTCGAACACGTTGACAACGATATATCTGTTGATCCAGCCCACGAGCTTACCGCCGAGCGGAATCTGCTTGTCAAGGCCGATATCGTATCTGTCCATGACTTTCAAGCTGTTAGGACCGAAATAGAACTGCATCGGCATCACGTTGGTAGGCTCAAAACCTTGGAACGGCACCTCGACAGAGGCGTACATCGTCTTGAGATAGCGTGGATTCGACTTCTTATAGTCGGCCTTCATGCCGATACTGCCCGAGTTGAAGTTCTCCTTCGCAATCAGCGAATAGCTGAAGAAACGCTGTTTGAACGAGATCCATTTGAGGTTTGAGTTGAGCGCTTGCTCGCCGTCTTTCTCGCCTCCACGGTTGCCGCTCAGCGACTCCACATCGTCATTCACAAATTTGTAATAGACATTGGAGCCATTGTAACGGTCGACAGCCTTCTCCTGCTTCAAAATGTCGGCATACCAGTCGATGGTGATGAAGTTGGTGTTCGACGCAATCACATTCCTCATGTTGACGGTCTTCACCACAAAATCGACCATATACTCGTCTTTCGGAACGATATATTCAAACTCGATGTATTCATCAGGATTCAACACGCCCACATTGTCATCGACATTAGCTCTGAAGCTGATTGTCAATGGGTTATCGCCCACGACTATAGAATTATCACCTTCGTAAGCCTGTCCATTGACATAAGGTGTGAAGTACAAATCAGAGGTGTTGATGGCTCTGTTTGCCGCGAAAAACGACATGTTGAACTGGGTTGTGTTCTCATCGAAGCCTATCAGCGGCAGCGAATCCCAGGTCTTGTAGTCTTTCAGTTCGACGGTCTTCACATAGGCGCCTTTCGACGACATCGTCATCTTCAAAACGTCGTTTTCGACTGTAAAAACCTGCTCATCGCCTCTTGCCACCGAGGTGAAAACGCCGTATCTGTCGCGAAGCTGGCTGTCCGTTATCTCTGTGTCATCTGCTTGATACACAGCGGCTTGTGCTGCCGCTTCAGCCTCTTCCATGATACGTTTTTGTTCCTCAAAGGCACGCTGTCTGTTGACGTTGGCGATAGAGTCCTGGATATGCTGCTGACGCTCAATTTCTTCCTTCGAAGGAGTCATCCAAATAAACCATCCCACGAAAATTCCAATGATAAGGATGATTCCAATAACCGAGTTTTTATTCATAAAATCAAATTTTCCAAATTAAGGCGCAAAATTACAAATTTTTAATCTTCATTTAACACATTAAGCAAACTTTTTTTGGAACGAGTTCTCAGTTTCTTCAGCGCCTTATCCTTCACCTGACGCACTCTTTCGCGTGTCATGTCCATCATGTTGCCTATCTCCTCAAGACTGTAGCTTTTGTTGGAATCGAGGCCGAAATAATAGATTATTATCTTTCTCTCTTTCTCGTTAAGCACTGATAATGAACGCTTTATCGCCGCCGATTCGCTTTCCGACACCACAATTCTGTCGGCATCGTAGTTGTCTTCAGGAATCACAGTGTCGATAAATGTCATGTCATCGTCCGAGCTGACGGGGGCGTCCATCGACACCTCTTTCGCGTTGACTTTCAATGCTGTCTCGACCTTCTCTTCAGGCATGTCGAGTTCGTCGGCGATCTCTTTTATCGTCGGCTTACGCTGATACAGCTGCTCGAGGTAAGATGCGGTCTTCTTCACTCTGCTGATAAATCCCACCTGGTTAAGCGGCAGACGCACCATGCGCGACTGCTCCGCCACGGCCTGCAATATGGCCTGACGTATCCACCACACGGCGTATGAGATGAATTTGAAGCCTTTCGTCTCATCGAAACGCTGTGCCGCCTTGATAAGCCCCACGTTGCCTTCATTGATCAGATCGGCAAGGCTAAGTCCTTGATTTTGATACTGTTTTGCAACAGAAACCACAAACCTGAGGTTGGCTCTCACCAGACGGTCAAGGGCTATCTGGTCGCCCATCTTGATCTTTTGGGCGAGTTCGACCTCTTCGTCAGGGGTTATCATAGGCTCCTTGGCAATATCGGCAAGATATTTGTCGAGTGCTCCCTGCTCACGGTTTGTTATTGATTTTGAAATCTTTAACTGTCTCATATCTATTGTTTTTTATTTGCTGTAAAACTCCAGTATCGTCAGGAATTCACCAGCATTGTCTGTCATTTCTATACGAATCTTGCCGTTACGTGTGTTAGCCATAGCATTATTCAGCTCTTGCTCGTTGCTAACCTTCTGATTATTAACGGTTAAGATGATATAATTCTTGTTCAGGCCTTGTCTCTTGAACACGCCGTCTCTGACTTCGACCACTTTAAGTCCGAAGTTCTTTTTGATGGTGTTTTTCGTCTCCTGTGACAACGGTTCGAGCACCACACCCAGTTTCTCGTTGTAGAACGAGTCGCCGCCTTTCACTATGCTCTCAGTGCCATGCATATTAGCTAGCGTCACGGTGTAGTTGTGTTCCTTGCCGTCGCGCATCAGCTTCACATCGACCTTATCGCCCGGTCTGTACTGGCCTATAGCGCCGACAAGCTGAGCTCTGGTATCGACTGTCAAATCGTTGATGCTCAAGATGATATCACCCGGTTTAACACCAGCCTTCTGAGCTGCTCCGTCTTCAAAGACATCGTTGACATAAACGCCCGAGAGCATGTCGAGATTCTTTTGTTCGGCCAGTTCTTCAGTGATTTCAGCAATGCTGACACCGAGATAAGCACGTTGCAGCGAGCCGTACAGCAGGAAGTCTTCGACCACTTTCTTTGCGATATTTGAAGGTATTGCGAACGAATAACCCACATAACTGCCTGTGCGTGAGGCTATTGCCGCGTTGATGCCAATCAGGTCGCCATTGATGTTGACCAAAGCGCCACCACTGTTGCCAGGGTTCACGGCCGCGTCAGTCTGGATGAACGACTCTATTGTGCCTTCGCCTAAAATGTTGATATTCCTTGCCTTAGCACTCACAATACCAGCTGTCACCGTCGATGTCAGGTTGAACGGGTTACCAACTGCGAGCACCCACTCGCCCACTCTCACCTTGTCGGAATCGCCAAACGTAAGGTATTCCAAATCAGTGGCTTCCACCTTGATCAAAGCTATATCGGTGGTCGGGTCGGTACCTATAATAGTGGCTTCTCTCTTGTGTTTGTCGTTGAATGTCACCACAATTTTCCTCGCGTTTTCCACAACGTGATTGTTTGTCACGATATATCCGTCGGGCGAAATCACCACGCCTGAGCCGAAGCCAATCGACACATTGTCAGGCACCTGCAACCTCTGTCCGTAAAGCTGCTCGAGCAACGGCCCGAAGAAATCATAATAGCTATTGCCTCTTGTCACAATCTCAGCCTGAATATGAACCACAGTATTCACTGTCTTTTCAGCTGCATCTGCAAAATTAACTCCGTCTGCTCTGCCAACCAGCGCAACACACATCATTCCGATTAAAACAACTAACTTCTTCATTTTATTAAGTTTTTAAAAGTTTCTTATGTTATTAACGTTAAAATTTTTGAAATCTTGCATCTTTTTTGAAAAAATTCAAAAATTTATACTATTTTTACATCAAATTTCTTGCCAAACTCATCAATTTGGCAAATTATTTTTAAATATTATGCAAAACACTGATTATCAAGGAATTAAATTCAGCAAATTTCATGGCGCAGGCAATGATTTTGTCATGATAAACGCCATAAAGTCACCTGTCAGTCTCACCGATGACGAGGTTAAAGCGATTTGTGACAGGCGGACAGGCGTCGGCGCAGATGGATTGATAATGGTTTTGCCGTCCGAGAAATACGCTTTCCGGATGAAATATTACAACTGCGACGGACATGAGAGCACCTTCTGCGGAAACGGCGGACGATGCATCGCAGCCTTCGCTGTGGAGGAAGGACTGGCACCGCAACATCTTGAATATGAAGCGATTGACGGAGTCCACAAGGCCATTTTGACGAAGAACTCCGACAACGAATACATGGTCTCTATCACAATGCGAGACATCGAAAGCTGGCAGATTGACGAAAACCGACTCCTTATTAATACCGGCTCTCCACATTACGTCACGAGGGTGAAAAATCTGAAGGATTTCGACGTGAGAAAAGTCGGGGCTGAAATCAGGAATGACAAGAATATCTCGAAAGACGGCGTGAATGTCGACTTTATGGAACTCATTGACAATCAGTATTATATCAGGACTTTCGAACGTGGTGTGGAAGACGAGACGCTGGCTTGCGGCACTGGTGTGACGGCAGCGGCCATTGCGGCAGCGTTGTGGTACGGAGGCGACAACATCAACATCAGAACCACGTTGGCGACATTGAATGTCAGGTTCGAAAAGACTGCAAACTCAATTAAAAACATAGTTTTGTCGGGTCCGGCGACGCATGTCTTCGACGGATTCTATATCTTTGAAAAGTAATGTTCACTAAAAACGAAAATATCACTTTGCGTGTAGCGGAGCCTTACGATGCCGACGTCATCTTCCGCTGGGAAAACGACATGGAAATATGGCGTGTGAGCGACACCATAGTGCCGTTTTCGAAGCATCAGATTGAGCAGTTTCTGTTGAATAACAACGACTTAGTATCGGAAAAGCAGCTTCGCATGATGATTGACGACAACCTTAGCGGCGACACCGTGGGATGCATCGACATCTATGACTACGACGAGTTCAACGAGCGCGCCGGCATCGGGATAATGATCGACAAGGACCATCGTGGAAAAGGATATGCAAAACAAGCGATAACGTTGCTATTGGACTATTGTTTCAACACATTGTTACTCAATCAGTTATATGCCTTAGTCATGGCAAGCAGCACTGAAAGCATGCTCCTATTCGAGTCGCTGGGCTTCGAGCGCTGCGGAGTGCGCAAACAATGGTGCAAGACAGCCTCAGGATTTGTGGATCAGGTTGAGTATCAATACATTAACAAGAGACGCAATGGATAGGATGAGATATACATACTACGACAAGCGAAAGAAAAAGCGTAAAGCCAGACGTACGTTTTTTGTGTCGTTTTTGATCTTGACCGCCATTGTGGCAGCGTTTTTCATCAATAATTACTTGTACATCACGAAGCCGATAATAAAGACCGCCGACGGCTGCAGTGTGTCGTTGTTTATCCCAACTGGCTCTGATTATCAATATGTTAAACAAGAGATTTATTCGTTGGATGTGTTGACAAGCCAAAGAGCTTTCAACTGGCTCGCAAAGCGTTCGCATTACGACGAGAACGTTCATCCCGGACGTTATGTATTGACCGACGGAATGACCAACCAGCAGCTAATCAATATGTTACGCATGGGATATCAGACACCGGTGAAGGTCGTTTTCAACAACATGCGCACTGTGGAGCAGCTTGCCGGACGTATTAGCGAGCAAATCGAGGCTGACTCCATCTCTATCATTACTGAGATTCAGAATGAGCCTGACGTTGACGCAACTACTTTTATTCCAAACACTTACGAGTTTTATTGGAACACCGATGCCGACGATTTCGTTGATAAAATGGTGGTCGAATACAATCGTTTTTGGAATGAGACGAGAAAGCAAAAAGCAGAAGAAATAAAACTGACGCAGAGAGAGGTCTCCATTTTGGCTTCTATAGTCGACAAAGAGACAACGAAGACGTCGGAGATGCCAACAATTGCTGGCGTTTACCTTAACAGGCTAAGAAAACACTGGCCCTTGCAGGCCGATCCCACCTTGGTTTATGCCTTGGGCGACTACAATATCCGCAGAGTGTTGGACGCACACAAAAACATCGATTCGCCTTACAACACTTACAAATACGCTGGTTTGCCGCCGGGACCGATATGCATCCCGTCGATAGCCGCCATCGATGCGGTGTTGAACGCCGAAAAACACAACTATTTCTATTTCTGCGCCAAGGACGACCTCTCGGGATACCATGTGTTTGCTAAGACCATCACGGAGCACAACCGCAACGCGGAGAAATACAGAAAAGCATTGAACAAAAACAAGATATACAGATGAAAGCATTCAAAGCATACGACATCAGAGGCGTTTGGGGCAGCGACCTCAACGAGGAGATAGCATACAGAATCGGTTATTTCCTGCCAGACATATTGCCAGCCAAGACTTTTTTGGTGGGACGTGACATGCGTTTGTCGTCAGACACGGCTTTTGCCCAACTCACAAAAGGCTTGAACGACAGAGGTGTCAACGTGGACAGCGTAGGCCTCTCCACTACCCCGATGATTTACTGGACAACAGCAAAATACGACTATGAGGCGTCGGTGATGATCACAGCCTCGCACAACCCGTCTAATCATAACGGATTCAAAATCAGTGCGAAAGATGCCAAACCTGTGGGTTATGACACTGGCTTAAACAAGCTCGAGAAACTCGTCGAATCAGATAAAAAAGCTGTCGTAGCAGCCCAAAAAGGTGTTACTAAAGAGATTGATGTTTATGCGCAATACATTGATTATCAGCGTCAATACCTCGGTGACTTGAGCAAATTGAGAGTCGCCATCGACTGCAGCAACGGAGCGTCGAATCTGTTTGTCAAGAAACTGCTTGGTGACACTCCTTATTATATTAATGACACCCTCGACGGACGTTTCCCAGGTCATGAGCCGAACCCGTTGGAGGCTGAGAATCAGGAACAGATCAAGGAACTGGTGCTGAAAAACAAATGCGACATCGGACTTCTCTTCGACGGTGACGCCGACCGTATCACGTTTATTGACGAGAAAGGCCAGTTCATCAGTCCGGACCTGATTATTGCTTTTTTAGGCAACTATTTCCTTGGCGAGAAACATCAGAAAGGCATTGTGCTTCAAGATATTAGGTCGTCACGGGCCATTCAGGAATACCTTGGCAGGCTTTACAACGCTGAAGTGGTCACCTGGCGTGTGGGGCGTGCCTACGCGGCATTGAAACTACGTGAACTCGACGGCTGCTTCGGTGGCGAACTCGCCGGACACTATTACTTCCGCGACTTCTACTACTCCGACTCAGGCATTATGGCAGCGTTGCTGGTGCTTAGACTTCTGGCGAAATTCAAAGCCGAAGGCAAGTGTATGTCACAGATTATCAAAGAGATATCAGGATATTACAACTCTGGAGAAATCAACTTCAAGATTGAGAAGAAACAGGAAGCCATGGATGCCGTGCGCGACCATTTCATGGGCATTGAAAAGCCTGAACGTTTCCTCGATTTTGACGGCTATCGTCTTGATTATCATGACTATTGGTTAAATATCAGACCGTCGAACACCGAGCCGTATCTGAGGTTTTTGTGTGAAGCGAAAGATGAAAAGAAATTAAAAGAAATAGTAGAAACAGTAACTGATATAATTAATTCAAAGATGTAATAAATTGCATCTTAAAGGGATGCCCTAAAGGGCAGAAATCAAACAAAATCTTTTAAAAAATCAAACAAAATATTCTACGAAAAGTTTTGATAGATTTTAAATTAGATTTTGTAAGATTTCTCGCCGCAGGCGACTAGAAAAATGAAGAAGGCGTTATTAGCGATATTATTGATTCTCAGTGTGTTATCAGCATCGGCACAGGATACGCTGGTGGATAAGGCGCGAGTCAGGAGGAACGTCAGCATCGTCTTAGGTACAGAAGCTGCGCTCTATGCCGCCTCGATGACAGGACTGTACTTCGCATGGTACGCCGACTATCCGCAGTCGAATTTCCATTTCTACAACGACAATGGCGAATGGCTGCAGATGGACAAAGCCGGACACTTGGCGACATCGTATATCGTCGGTTCGTTCGGTTACGAACTCTTGCGTGATGCCGGTCTCGACGAAAAGCGTTCGATATGGTTCGGTGGCACGTTGGGCCTCGCCTTCCTCACCACTGTCGAGGTCTTCGACGGTTTCTCTGACGGCTGGGGCTTCTCGTGGGGCGACATGGCAGCAAACACTCTTGGAAGCGCATTGTTCATCGGACAGCAGTTTCTATGGCATGAGCAACGTATCACAGTGAAATATTCATTCCACCCGACACATTTCGCCGATATCCGTCCTGATTTGTTGGGTGAGAATCTCATACAGCAGACGATTAAAGACTACAATGGTATCACAATATGGGCATCGTGTAACTTCAAGTCATTGTTCCTCAATAAGGAAAGCAAGTTTCCGGCATGGCTAAATTTCGCGTTCGGCTATGGTGCTACAGGCATGACTGGCGGTTTCGACAACGCATTGGAACACAATGGCACGCCTATACCCTACTATGACCGACAGCGACAGTTCTTTTTCTCGCTTGACGTTGATTTTACAAAGATTCCGACAAACAATAAGTTTTTGAAATATACGTTTAAAGTATTGAATATTTTCAAGGTGCCGTTCCCGACCCTCGAGTATAACACCGGAAATGAATGGGTGTGGCACTGGATATATTTTTAGTTAGAAGTTAGGAGTTAGAAGTTAAAAGTTAGATTTATATGAAAAAGACATTATTTTTTGCAAGTTTGGCATTGGCGGTTATCATGGTTAGCTGCGGTCCGAATCCTGAGAAATCAAAGATCTACCTTGACAAAGGCATTGATTATCTGTACACTTCGGAGATCGACGAGGCCATAGGTTATTTCGACAAGGCGATAAAATATGACGCTAACAACTACGAGGCATATTACTATCGCGGATGCGCCTACAGCAACAATTTCAATCAGGAGAAAGCCTTCGCCGACTGGAACAAAGCCGTTGAGATCAAGCCGGATTATGCCGACCCGTATTTCAACATCGGTTTGATTTACAGAAGAGCCAACGACTACACCATGGCCTGCTATTATTTCAAACTGGCTGAAAAATATGGCCGTCAGAACATGGAAGACTACGTGAAATTCTGCGATTATTACGAGTAAGATGGCGGAGTATTCTTCGATATTACTTGAAAAAGCCGTCGACGAGCTGTCGAAGCTGCCTGGCATTGGACGAAAAACAGCTCTGCGGCTCGCTTTGCATCTGCTTGGCGAAGAGAAAGTGGTCACCGAGTCGCTTTCGCAGTCGCTGTTAAGCATGCGAAACAATATTGTTTTATGCAAAAAATGCTATAACATCAGCGACAGCGAGCATTGCTCCATTTGCTCTAACCCTAAGAGAGACAATGAGTTGCTATGTGTAGTCGCCGACATGCGCGATGTGATGGCTATTGAGCGCACAGGCTCGTTCAATGGTGTCTACCATGTGCTTGGCGGTGTCATCGACCCCATCAACGGCATCTCACCTAACGATTTGAGAATCAAAGAATTAGTAGATAGGACTTTAAGAGAAAGCTTCCGCGAAATTGTCCTGGCATTGCCAGCCACCATCGAGGGTGACACCACTAACTATTACATTTCCAAGATGTTAAAACATTTCGAGGGACAGATCACGGCGATAGCAAAAGGCATCGCCGTCGGCGATGCCTTAGAGTATGCTGATGAGGTCACTTTAGGACGCTCTATCACTAATCGAATACCGTTTAACAGATAATGGTTTACAGTTTACTGTTTGTTATTATCAATATCTTCAAAGAGATTCAGCTGGTTTTCACAGAGATACAGTTCAGGCGGCACACCATATTCGTAGTGTGAGATAAACCGCTCGATGTTTTTCTTTATCAGCTTGATGGGCGTAGTCTTGCGCGCCTTGCAGTAGTTTTTGAGCGATTTGTACTGCCCCTGCGACAACTTGAACGTTATCGCGTGATACTTGTAACTTCTGTGATGGTGTTTCTTCATATTACATCATTTTCTTAGCTTCATCGAGCATCATCTGTGCCAGTTTGTCGGCTTCAGCTTCTGATTTGCCTTCAGAATACACACGGATGATAGGCTCTGTGTTGGATTTGCGGAGATGCACCCAGCCGTCGGCGAAGTCAATCTTCACGCCGTCGATGGTTGTCACCTGCTCGTTCTTGAACTTGTCGGCGAGCTTTGCCAAGATGCCGTCGACGTCGGTCTGAGGCGTGAGCTGGATCTTGTTTTTCGACATGTAATACATAGGGAATTTCTTCTTCAGCTCCGACACAGTGCATTTATTCTCAACGAGATACGTCAGGAACAAGCCGACACCGACGAGGGCGTCGCGACCATAGTGAATCTCAGGATAGATGACGCCACCGTTGCCTTCGCCGCCAATGACAGCACCCACTTCTTTCATCTTTGCCACCACGTTGACTTCGCCGACGGCTGCTGCTGAATATTTGCCGCCTGCAGCATTGGTAACGTCGCGCAAAGCACGTGTCGATGAGAGGTTCGAAACGGTGTTGCCTTTCTTATGTTCAAGGATGTATGAGGCCACTGTCACAAGGGTGTATTCCTCGCCATACATCTCACCTTTTTCATTAATAAATGCTAGACGGTCTACATCCGGGTCAACGACGATGCCGAGGTCTGCGCCACATTCCTTCACCTTGGCGCAGGTGTCAACGAGGTTGACTGCCAACGGCTCCGGGTTATGGGCAAATTTGCCTGTCACCTCGCAGTTGAGCTCGATCACGTTTTTCACACCCAACTTCTTGAGTAACATCGGGATAGCGATGCCACCAGTCGAGTTGACACCGTCAACCACGACTTTCAGGTTAGCTTTCTCGATAAGTTCTTTCTTCACCAATGGCAGTTTGCACACCATGTCAGCGTGGCGCTCAATCCAGCCTTCTGCCAAGGTGTAGGTGCCTATCTCGTCGATTGGTGAGAACTCATATTCGTCTTTAGCGGCCTTCTCGAGCAGCCATTTTCCGTCAGCTGCATCGATGAATTCGCCTTTATTATCAAGGAGTTTCAGAGCGTTCCACTCTTTCGGATTGTGCGATGCTGTGAGTATCACGCCGCCGTCGGCTTTCAGCTCGGTGACAGCGATTTCTGTTGTCGGGGTGGTGCTCAATCCGATGTCGATGACGTCGGCACCCATAGCCTGCAGGTTACCGCAGACCAGCTGGTTAACCATGGTACCTGAGAGACGGCCGTCGCGACCGACAACGATACGCGGACGTTTGACACCGCCGCGTCTGATCAAACATATAAAAGCAGAAGTTAACTTCACGATGTCAATCGGAGTCAACCCGTCGTCCGGCCTGCCACCAATAGTGCCGCGGAATCCGGAAATAGATTTAATCAATGGCATAATTCAAAAATTTTCGCAAAGATAATATATTTTTTCTAACTTTCCAAACAAAATGAAATTTTTACGGTAACACTCTCACCTCCAAGCGTGGCAAGCTGCGCGGACTGAACGATTCATCAAACAAAGTGCTGCTGTCGATGAACAATGTCTCAAGATTGTGGCAGTTTCCCATATTAGGCACCACCAGCATACGTCCGCTTCCTGCAATGTTAAGCTCCACCAGCTCAGTCAGATTTGCAATCGATGCAGGCAGCTCCTGAAGGCTGTTACGGCCGATATACAGGAACTGAAGATTCTGTAAGTTACCTATATTCTGCGGAAGATGATACAACTTGTTATTTGTAACCGACAAATACGTAAGGTTTTCCAAGTTGCAAATCGATTCAGGCAGCTCCTCGAGCTCATTGCCGTCAAGGTCTAACTCGGTGAGGTTCTTGAGGTTACCAATCTCGGCAGGCAGCTGCTTGATGTTATTGTTTTTCAATGATATCTTCTCCAGATTTGTCAAAGTGCAGATGACAGGCGGCACGTATGTGACGCGGTTTGAGCTGACGGTGAGCTCTTTGAGGTTTTTCAGCATGCCCACTTCCTCCGGGATCGAGTCCAGACCGTTTCTGAAAAGATATAGCTCTTCGGCATTAGGATTGTCTTTTATCTGTTGGACAAGATCTTTGGCGCTCCCGTTTGAAATCTTGATTTTGCTCTTGCCTTGCGCAAACATTTCGGTTCCGACAAAGACCATCGAAACCATCAAAAAAACACTTAAAAGCTTCTTCATATCACCAATTTTTGTGTTTCAACAATTTATTTTTCGCAAAAATAATACTTTTATTTAAATGATGCAAACTTCTTTGATAAAATCTTGTTTCTGACATCAAATTTTTCGTATTTTTGCAAAAAATTGGAAAATGTTTGACGACGACAACTTTTTGGACGACGACATGGACGTGAAGGAGCTGGTGAACCGTTTCGAGGAGATGGTGAAGCAGCATCAGTCGTGCTATTTCGACGTCGATGAGCTGAACGTCATTTTGGAGCATTATCTTCAGCAGAACAACATCAAAAAGGCCAATATTGCAGCCGATTTCGCTGTAAAATATCACCCTAACAACCCTCTGATCAACATCATAAAGGCAAAACAGCTTCTCGCCAACTCGCATGCAAAAGAGGCGCTTTCGACCTTGAAAAACTCCGATTTGGACCGCAACGACGCCGATTATCAGATCACTTTGGCGGTGTGCTATTCCGACTTAGGCGAGCACCAGAAATCGATCAACGCATATATGAAAGCCGCGAAAGAGCTGGAGTTCAGGGATTGTGAGGATATCTACAACTACATCGCCGAGGAATACGAGAATCTGGGCGACATGGAGAATGCGTTGAAGTTCTTCATCTTAGGTCTTGACAAAGCCGAAGACATTGACAATCAATATTTTGAGATAAGAAACTGTTTCTCGTTTCTGCAGAGGATGGATGAGGCCGTGGAATTTTTCCGCAAGGAGATCGACAAAAACCCGTACAGCAAGGCCGCCTGGATGGCGTTGGGCAACTGCTATGTGCGCATGGGCGACCTCGAAAACGCCGTCGAACAGTTCGAATTTGCCGTATCCATCGACCCACATTATAAAAAAGGCTATATCGACATAGCGACAGCTTTCAACGAGCTCGACCGCTTCCCCGACACCATAACTTTGGTGGAAGAAGCGTTCCGTTACAATGCTGAATCGGCACTTCTGCTTTGTCTTTACGGAGAGGCAAAGGCGAAACTTGGAGAGAAGGAAGACGCTCTGAAGATCTTCAAAAAAGCCATGTCGATGGACGAGAACCTGCCAGAGGCTTACGCAGGGATAGGCTTCCTGCTCAGCGACGAGAACAACCCGCATTCGGCGATAAAGTTCCTCCGTCACGCACACACGCTATCGCCGTACAACACCGATTATATGTATGTGATCATCGAGGAATACAACAAAATCGGGGAATACGACAACGCGTTGAAGTTTGTGAACGAGATTCTGGACCTCAACCCTTACGACGAGAACGTCTACATCTCGATGATGGAGTGCTATGTGCTGAAAGACGACGCCGAGAAGGCGATGGAGTCGCTGGAGCGCGGACTGCAGATGCTGCCAAACAACGCCCCTCTGCTGTATCGCAAGGCGTTTCTCTATTTTGCCCAGGACATGACCGAGTCGGGGCTACTGACGCTGGAGATGGCACTGCAATCGGACTACAACGGACATATCGAGTTCCTGAATTTCGACGCAGAGAACCTCACCAGCAACCCGGCCATCATGGATTTGATTGAAGAATACAGAAAACATAACAAATGAAAAACTATATCTACATATTTTTGATTTCGATGGTGCCACTCATCGAGTTGCGTGGCGCGATACCTGTAGCTTACGGCATACACGCCGCCAACCCCGACTTCAGCCTGCTCTGGAGCTATGTCATCATAGCCATCGGCAACATGCTGCCGGTGCCTTTCATCTATTTCTTCGCCCGCAAGGTGCTTGATTGGGGCAAAGACAAAAAAGTCATAGGTGGATTCTGCACCTGGTGCATTCAGAAAGGCAACAAAGGCGGTCAGAAACTGCAGGAAAAGGCCGGACGCGGACTCTACTGGGCGTTGCTGCTCTTCGTTGGCATACCACTGCCGGGCACAGGCGCCTGGACGGGCACATTAGCCGCCAGTTTCCTTGACATGGACTTCAAGAAAAGCGTACTGGCCGTCGTCGGAGGCGTGATTCTGGCCAGCATCATCGTCGGAGTGCTGTGCACATTGGGATTTGGAGCAATTTTTGGAATCAGTTAAAATCATGAGGAACTACGGACTCATCGGACATCCTTTAAGTCATTCATTTTCAATGGCTTATTTCAACAATAAGTTTAAAAATGAGGCTTTGGACTGTTTTTTTATCAATTTTGACATCGAAAAGCTTGAAAGCGTCAAAGACATTTTGGTGCAATATCCTGATTTACAAGGCTTTACAATAACACATCCTTATAAAAAAGAGATTTTTCAATACCTTTCTTTTATAGACGAAAACGCAAAGCAAATCGGTGCCGTCAATGTGGTTGAAATCGATAACGACAGGAAATTGACGGGCTACAACACCGATTACATTGGTTTTCAAGGACTTCTGGAAGAAGCCATCTATGGGAAAACGATAAAAAAAGCATACGTCTGCGGCACAGGCGGCGCATCGGAAGCAGTGAAATTCGTTCTAAAAAAGAAAGAAATAGAGTTTGAGAATTTATCGAGAAAAAACGACTCATATCAACGTCTGAAAAGCTCTGGCTTCAATTCTAATGAATTGATTATCAACGCAACACCAGTCGGGATGTTTCCAAAATCAGATGAGATGCTTGACTTGCCGTATGCGACAGCCAATGACACGAACGTCTTCATCGATTTGATTTACAACCCTGAGGAGACGATGTTTATGAAAGAGGCGAAAAAACATGGTGCCAGTGTGTATAACGGATTGAAAATGTTGACGTTACAAGCGGAGGCAGCATGGGATATATGGAATACTCACTAACCGTCATTTCGACTGAAGCGAAGCGGAATGGAGAAATCTCTGACATCTAAAGATAATGGATCAATTGAAAGGCGGTGATTCCTCGACTTCGCTCGGAATGACGAATAACAATGATTATTATGAATTTTATAAATAAAATATCGAAAGAGTTTGGAGTTACGCCACGAGTGGCTGAAAACGTGATAAAGTTGCTTGGTGAGGGTGCGACGGTGCCGTTTATTGCGCGTTATCGCAAGGAGATGACCGACACCATGAACGAGGAGACGGTGGCGGAGGTGAAGAAACGTCTTGAGCAGCTTGACGAACTTGAGAAACGCAAGGAATTTGTACTGAAATCGATAGCTGAGCAGGAGAAACTGACACCCGAACTCGAGAAACAGATAACGAACGCTGAGACACTGCAGGATGTCGAGGACCTATACCTCCCCTACAAGCCGAAACGCCGCACCAAGGCTGAGATCGCACGCCAGAAAGGTCTCGAACCCTTGGCAAAACTCATCATGTCGCAGAACAGCGACGACGTGAACGGCCTCGCCAAACGCTTCATCAACAAGGAAAAAGAGGTCAACAATGAAGAAGAGGCATTGAAAGGCGCATGCGACATCATGGCGGAGTGGATATCCGAAAACATCAACGGACGCAACAGGATACGTAAGATATACCATCGTGACGGCATCATCTCGTCAACTTTGGTGAAGAGCAAAGAAGCCGAGGCACAGACATACAAACAATACTTCGACTTCAAGGAGCCCATTGCGAAGGCGCCGTCACACAGGATTTTGGCACTGTTCCGTGCCGAAGAGGAAGGCCTTCTGAAGGTGAAACTCAGCATCGAGGCCAACGACGCCTTGAATGTGCTTGACAGCATATTTCTGAAGAACGACAACGCCTCCACCGACCTGGTGCAGGACTCTATCGACGACGCTTGGAAACGTCTGCTTGAGCCGTCAATGGAGACTGAAATGCGGGCGCTATACAAAGAAAAAGCCGACGAGGTGGCGGTGAAGGTATTCGCCGAGAACCTACGTCAGCTTCTGTTGGCAGCTCCACTGGGCAAGAAAAGTGTTTTGGCGCTCGACCCAGGCTTCCGTACAGGCTGTAAGGTGGTGATATTAAACGAGTTAGGAGCTTTGGTGCATAATGAGACCATCTACCCTCACCCACCGCAAAACGAGCACGGCAAGGCGGCAGCGAAGATTGCACATCTAGTTCAGGCATATAAGATCGACGTCATCGCCATAGGCAACGGCACAGCAGGCCGTGAGACCGAGGACTTCATCAAGAGCATACGCTTCGATAGAGACATCACAGCGGTGATGGTAAACGAGAGCGGAGCATCGATATATTCAGCCAGCAAGGTAGCCCGCGACGAGTTCCCAGACTATGACATCACCGTGC
Organism: Bacteroidales bacterium; assembly: GCA_017645275.1. Taxonomy (GTDB): domain Bacteria; phylum Bacteroidota; class Bacteroidia; order Bacteroidales; family F082; genus Limimorpha. The sequence goes on from JAGCPH010000048.1 coordinate 30,563, forward strand.
GTGGTGCGGTGAGCATCGGACGCAGACTCATGGACCCGTTAGCAGAGCTGGTGAAGATAGACCCGAAGTCAATCGGTGTGGGACAATACCAGCACGACGTGAACCAGAAGATGCTTGGCGACGAGCTCAACACCGTGGTCGAGAGCTGTGTGAACGCTGTGGGCGTGGAACTCAACTCCGCCAGCGAACAACTGCTGTCTTATGTTAGCGGCGTCGGTCCTCAGCTGGCAAGTTCCATAGTAAAATACCGCAACGAGAACGGAGGCTTCACAAGCCGCAAGCAGCTACTCGAGGTGCCACGTTTGGGCAACAAAGCCTTCGAGCAGTGTGCAGGATTTTTGCGCATTCACGGTGCAAAGCAACCACTCGACGCCTCAGCGGTGCATCCTGAGAGCTATCATATCGTCGAGAAGATGGCGAAGAAACTCGGCGTGAAAGTAGAGGAACTCATTGGTAATGAGGAGCTTATCGCAAAGATTAACCCTAAAGAGTTCATCGAGAAAGACTTCGGCATCGAGACCGTCAACGACATCATCGACGAGCTCAAGAAGCCGGGGCGCGACCCTCGTAAGACGTTCGAGGTGTTTGAGTTCGACAAAAACATCCGCACCATCAACGACCTGCGACAAGGCATGCAACTCGTCGGAATAGTCACCAACATCACGGCATTCGGCTGTTTTGTGGATGTCGGAGTACATCAGGACGGGCTCGTACACATCAGCCAGATGTCGAACAGTTATATCACCGACCCAAACCAAGTGGTGAAGCTGAATCAGAAGGTCAAGGTGACCGTCACCGATGTCGACATTCCAAGAAAACGCATCAGTTTGAGCATGAAATAAAATAATTTTAACGTTTTTGCGTTATTGAGATATGAAAAAGTACTTTATAATCGGATTATTAATCGCATTCGCAGCTTTGACAAACGTTGCGAAAGCCCAGATATTCTTAGGTGAAGCGTTCGTCGGACTCAACATCTGCCAGGTCGACGGCGACCAGATGATGGGATACTTCAAAAAAGGCCTCAACGCCGGTGTGGGTGTCATCGCACCCGTCTGGCAGAAGAGAAATTTCAGCCTCGAGCTGTCAATGGAAGTGCTTTTTAATCAGAAAGGCGCAAAGCAAGGTCGTAAATACTACGACAACAAGATCGACCCTGTGACGGGTGTCATCATCACTGGCGAATACGACCTTACCATGAACTATGGCGAGGTGCCTATTATGATATATTTCACTGATAAACACGTGGTCTCGGCCGGTGTCGGCGTCTCCTACGCCCGACTCATGGGCTTGAAGGAATACGAGCATGGCCTGCGTACTTCAGTGACAGCCTCCAGCGGCGAGTACGACCAGAACGAATACAACATTCTCGCTGATGTGAAATTGCGCGTCTATAAAAGATGGAAGTTGGGAATCCGTTATTCTTATTCATTAAACGCCATAAGAACAAGGGAGTATCACGACATCGAAGGTAATTCGCTCGGCACTTTCAAACAATACAACAACCTGTTCACCTTCCGTGTGACATATGTCTTCAATGAGAAGCCAGAGAACATGCAACGCGAGGAATACCAATACAAAGGCGACAACCCGAAGTTCCACGACGAAGCTGTCGAGCGGCAATACAAGAAGCTGAAGAAGAAACAAGAACGCGAAGCTAAAAAAGCAGCAAAGAAAGGTCAACAATAAAAAAAAGGACGCTTGAGCGTCCTTTTTTATTGTTCAATCATCGGTTTTTATTCAATCACTGTCACTATCTTCTCAAGTTCCTTCATCGTCTCAATGTGACCGTCTTTAGTGACGTAGCCGAGACCAGGAACCAGCAACTCGATGTTGTGACCTGCGTTGAGGAACTCCATCAAAGTGTTCTTGACACAGTATTCAGTGGCTATACCGCTGATAACCAGGTCTTTACCGACACATTCCGAAAGCATTCTGCCGTCAGGGCCGACTGACTCGAAGCCAGAATACTGTTCCTCGTCGACTTTAGCGCCCTTACGGAAGATGTTTCTTTCAGGGTCAGGACGGTTAGCTGGGTTGATGACATCGGTATAGAAAGCCTCATGGATAGCGCCGCCGCGTGTTCCCTGCACGCAGTGTACCGGCCAGATGCCACCGTATTCAGCAAATGAGCTGTGGTTTGCCGGATGATAGTCGGTGATGTAGATAACGCGCTCCTCTGGGTGTGCATTGATATATTTAACCACCTCATGCACAGCATTTTCAGCGTTTCCACATGCCAAAGTACCATCGATGAAGTCGTAAAGCATGTCGACGACAAGATGTTCTGGAGCGTCGTGGTTTTCCTCAACAAAGCTGTAGTTCTTGCCGTAATCGAGATGCTGTTTCAAGAAGTCGCATGGGTAATTAACTTGATAATCAACGACTTTACCACCTTTCATAACAGGAACGATGTCCGGGTTGATGAAACCGCCGTAAGGCTTCAAGCCGAGGGCGTTATAACGATCTTTCACCTCTTTGTGAAGTTCCGGGTCGATCTTCACAGCGTAAGTCTCAACGAGGTTCTTGCCTTCCTCGTAGTCGCCTTCCGATTTAACTCTTTGAATCTCAGCGAGTAAGTCACCAAACAAGCCACGGAGCTTGTCGAAGTCGTTGATGACGAAATATGTCTTGCCGTCACGCACTTTCTTCTCGATGACGTTGTCGTTCAAGCCTTTGTCATAGCACCACCAGCTGATGAGGGCGCGGTCCTGCATGTGAGCCTCGGTAATGTCTTTGCCGAGTTCGATGCGAGCGAGCTGGCTCATCAAGCCGTTACGGATGAAGTCGTAGTACTGTGCTTTGTAGCATTCCATGTTAGGAAGTATGCCGAGTTCCACCATCTTCGGGTCGGCGCAGTAATACAGTCCAAACAAGTCGGCGCGGGCTTCTTCGAGTGCCGAGCTGTACTCCTTGAGCGCGTTCTGTGGAGTGGTCGGGAGCAGCTGTCCTGAGCCGTGACCGAGGCACTCGTGTAAGTCGGTGTGCAACACGTCGGCAATGCCGCTATATTTCTTGCAGAGGTCGATCTCATCCTGTGAGTAAGCGAATTCAGCCAAGACACTCTTTGGTGACTCGTTGGCAGCCTTGTCGTAAGCGTCCATCAAGTTGGTGATAGTCACTGACTTAGAGCCGTGTTCCTTGCGGATCCAGTCGGCGTTCGGCAGGTTGATGCCAATCGGAGGTGCCGGGAAGCAGTCGCCAGCCAAGGTGGTGACGATGATGCCCTTTGCGCTCACGCCTTTGCATTCTTTTTTCTTGAAACGCGAGTCGACTGGTGAGTTGTCCTCAAACCACTGTGCGTTGGCACTGATGATCTCCGAACGTTTGGTAGCTTCCATGTCTTTGTAGTCGACGATAGCCTCCCAAGTGGCTTTCATGCCCATAGGGTCGTTGTAGTCCTCGATGAAACCGTTCACGAAGTCGATATTCGAAATCGAATCCTCAACCCAAGCGATGTTGTATTCGTCCCATGTCTTGAGGCAACCTGTTGTGTAATAATCGATTAACAAGTTAGTGTAGTTGCGCTGGCTGTCGTTTTCGGCCACCTCGTTTGCCTTCTTGAGCCAATAGATAATCTGCTGGATGGCTTTTCCGTAAAGGCCGTCAGCCTTGTAGACTTCCTCGTGAAGCTTACCGTTTTCCTTGACGAGCTTTGAATTCAGGCCGTATGAAATCGGCTCTGGATCGTTAGGTTTGCGCTGAGCATCATAAAATACCTCGACCTCACCTTTATTAATATTGCCTTTGTAAAAATTGACGCATGAGTTCTGGATGATGTCCTCCTCACTGCTGCGGCGCATTGCATAAAGGTCTTTGTCGAAAATCACAGGGGTGATGAAATTCAGGAAGTCGTCAACAGACTCGCCTTCTGCCAAAGGCAAAAGCTTCGGATCGGAGTTTTTCACCAGCTGTGCGAAATATTCCTGCGAAATCTCAGGAAACATCTTGTCTTCGGCATAATGATGATGGATACCATTGCTGAAGAAGACACGCTTTGCGTAAACCACAAAGTTCTGATAATCAGCGCATTTGGTATCGCCTTTGTAAGAATTCAGGATAGCCTCGAGTGTCTTGCGGACGGTCAGGTTATACTTGAAATTCTGGTCGGCAAGGATGTCGCGACCGCATTTTGCAGCCTCGCCAAGATAATAAATGTACTCTTTCTGCTGAAGCGTCAGTTCGTCCCAACCAGGAATCTGGTAACGCATCACTTTAAGGTCGGCAAACTCGTCGACGAGATACTTGAATTCTCCATTTTGAGCTTCTTTATCGCTTGAGTTACAAGCAGTTAGAAGTCCAGCAATTCCTAAAATCATGATAAGTTTTTTCATTATTTTTATTTTAATTATTAATTCCTAAAAATAAGAGTGCAAAATTATCGTTTTTTTTATTACCTTTGCAAAAATAAACAAATTAAAAATTTTTAGATATGGAATACACGCAAACTAATGGTTATCAACAGAATAAGCCATCAAACAACAAAAAATACGGTCCATTCGTCCTGATTGGAGTTATCGTTTTGCTGCTCATAATCTTCTGGAGTCGCATCACAGTGACGATTCCTGCCGGTCATGGCGGAGTGCTTTACCGCTTGTTTGGCGGCGGTATCGACGTCACGAAGACCTACGAGGAAGGCTTCCATTTCATCGCCCCTTGGAACAGCATGACGCTTTACGAGACACGTCAGCAGGTGGCCGACGAGGAAATGAGCGCTCTTTCGTCTAACGGATTGGAAATCAAGATAGAATTCTCCACCTGGTACCAGCCGATGTGGCAGGAACTGGGACAGCTGCACGCCACCATAGGCACGCAATACCTCACCAGAGCGGTCTATCCGGCAATGCGTTCTGCCGCGAGAAGCGTCCTCGGACGTTACACTCCGGAGCAGATCTACTCTACGAAACGCGACGCTATCCAGGAAGAGATCTTCATCGAGACGAAAAACCTCTTGGAAGGCAAGCATATCCAGCTCAACCAAGTGCTCATCCGCTCGGTCACGCTCCCTCCTACCATCAAGTCGGCTATCGAGAGCAAACTTAAACAGGAACAAGAGGCTTTAGAATACGAGTTCAAGCTTGAGAAGGCATCGCAAGAGGCTGAGCGTCAACGTGTTGAGGCTGAAGGTAAGGCAAGAGCCAACAACATCGTGAGCGCCAGTATCAACGACAAGATTTTGCGTGAGAAAGGCATAGACGCTACACTGAAACTCGCCGAATCACCGAACACTAAGGTTGTCATCATAGGCAACAGCAAAGACGGCATGCCGCTGATTTTAGGAGACATCAAATAATGGCTAACAAGGTCAAACAGGTCAAGATAAGCATCAAAAACAAGCGGGCATCGTTCGAGTATTTCCTCATCGACCGCTACACCGCCGGCATCGTCCTGACAGGCACAGAGATCAAGAGCATCCGCGAAGGCAAGGCAAGCCTGGTGGATTCATACTGTACCTTCGTCGGCAACGAGCTGTTCGTCGTGGGCATGCACATAGCGGAATATCGCTTCGGGACATATAACAACCACGTTCCGAAACGCGACCGTAAGCTACTGCTCACCATGAAGGAACTGCGCAAACTCAAGGCAAAGAGCTCAGAAAAAGGCTTCACCATAGTGCCTATCGAGATGTTTGTCAACGACCGCGGCCTTGCGAAAATGGAGATCGCGCTGGCGAAAGGAAAACATTTCTACGATAAGAGAGACAGCTTGAAGGAAAAAGATTCTAAAAAAGAAATTAGAGAGTTTTAATGGTTATAGGTTATTGGTTAATGGTTATTGGTTATTGAGATATGAAGAGATTAGTGATAGTTTTGATGGTTTTGTTTGCGCTTCCGATATTCGGTAATGCACAGAAAATCAATTGGATGACGTTTCAGGAAGCGGTGGAACTGAACAGAACGGCGCCGAAGAAAATCTTCATCGACACTTACACCGACTGGTGCGGATGGTGCAAGAAGATGGACCAGACCACATTTCAGGATTCGCTGGTGGTCGCATACATGAACGAGAACTATTATGCGGTGAAACTCAATGCCGAGATGAATGACACTATCAATTTCGGCGGATACACCTACATCAACGAAGGCGGGATGAACGGTCGCCGTGGCACACACCAGCTGGCAGCAGCGTTGCTCCAAGGTAAGATGTCGTACCCTTCATACGTCTTTATGAATGAGAAAAACCAGCTCATAACTGTGGCTCCAGGATACATGGATGCCAGTCAGTTTTTGCCGGTTTTGAAGTATATCGGCAGCGATGCCTATCTAAAACAAAGCTTCAAGGATTACATTAAGTAAATATGCGTAAATATTTGGTTATCATAATATTATCGATTGTAGTTTTTGCAGTTTCATGCCGCAAAGAGAAGACGTTTTCCGACAACCCGTCGAAGAATATCAGCCTGTCGACCGACACCATCGCTTTCGACACAGTGTTCACCGCCGTAGGCTCCTCAACGAGGATTCTGATGGTTTACAACAACAACTCCGACAACCTCAAAATCAACTCGATTCGTCTCGAAGGAGGCAGCAACTCGCCTTACAGCATCAACGTAGACGGACAGTCGGGAACAGTGTTTACCGACAAAGAGATATACGCAAAAGACAGCCTCTACGTGTTTGTCAAGGTCACAATCAACCCAAATAATGTGAACAACCCGTTTTTCGTCGAAGACCGCCTGATTTTTAACACCAACGGCAATGAGAGCGTGGTGCATCTGACGGCATACGGACAAAACGCCAATTACATCATCGGCCGGATAGGCATCTTCCCCGACCAATATGGGCATTACACCAATTATTACACCCCTATCACCGACTCGGTGAATAAAGATGTTCACTGGACCGCTGAGAGGCCGTATGTCATTTATAATGTGGCACTTATCGACTCCGACGGCACTTTGACCATTGAGCCTGGCACGCATGTGTACTTCCACAACGGTGCAGGCCTCTGGGCATGGAGCGAGGGACAACTCATCGTAAACGGCACTGCGGAAGAACCTGTTGTGTTTCAGGGAGATAGACTCGAGCATTTCTATGACAACCAGCCAGGACAATGGGACCGCATCTGGCTCATGGAAGCCCGCGAAGGTCACGGACACAGCATCAACCACGCGATAATCCGTAATGGCTTTATTGGCCTGCAGATACAGCGTATGCTGAAAGACAACATGGCCGCGGCGTATGTCAACAATACAATCATAGAAAATCATACTGGAATTGGTGTTTACGCCAACTGCTACAGCCTTGGGATGTCGAACTTCGTGGTCGGCAACTGCGGCAACTACTGTGTGGCACTCACTGGAGGCGGCGAATATGTGTTCACACACGGCACCATCGCCAACTATTGGACAGGCTCCACCAGAAAGGCCGAAGCGTTGTTATTCAACAACTTATACCAGGATCCTACCGACGGCAACACCTACGCCATACCGTTTAACTGCGCAATCAACAACAGCATAGTGTATGGCAGCCGCGACGATGAATTTGGCACCGACTTCTACCCCATCCCCGACACCAACTACGTGTTCAGAAGCAGCCTCATCCGCACAAAACGGCCTCATGACAGCATGAATCTGTACGATCTATGCGTCTTCAACGAAGACCCTAAGTTCAAGAATACCCATGAGTTTGACTTCCATCTTGACACTCTGTCGGCTGCGATAGGCATAGGCAATCCAGCCTTCTCGACAGGTGCCCTACAGTTTGATCTGGATGGCATGACAAGAGGCGATACACCCGATGCCGGAGCGTATCAGTTTGTGATTACCGAATAAATTTATCGTTTTTGGGGCGTTCCCGAGTTATGTTGTAAGTACGGGTGGTTTTATTGCCAACACCGTCAGTCACAACGACTTCCATCTTATTGTTACCGTATTTCAGGAATTCGTCTACATCGTAAAACAACAGGTCGTTTTTGGCGTCGTAAGCGCCCACGACCCATTTCCCGTTGAGGTAGATATCATATTTAGCAATCCCCGACTCTGTATCTTTAATCTTGATTTTCAATCGTTTACAATTGATAACCTTGGTATTGTTCTTGAAGTTGTCGGGGTTCACTGTCGGTGCATTGTCATCTATAGCCAGCGCGTAAGTGCCGAATTTCTTGATATTAGCAGTCATCACGCCTTCTACCATCTTGCCTCCCACAGCGCTGAATTTACCTTTTTTGTCAACACTCACGATGTATAATTTGTCGGAATCGGCATATTCTTCTGCCGGACGAATCTTGATAGCGATGTTTTTTTGAATCGGAATATCTTCAGAACCAAAGAGATACGCATGATCAGAGGCAATATTTGGGATGGTGTCAAGCTGACGGGCAAGCACATATTCAAATCTGTAAAATGCCTTTTCCGGAATCTTGGCGTTAAAACCATCGATATTCACCTCAACCTCATTATTGCCATCGACACGGTAATACGCTCTACTATATTGATTATCAGAGTATTCCTTAATAGGCTCAACGCCAACAAGATTAAACTTTACTGTCGAAGTGTTGCCGAAATAATCCTTCACGACGTATTTCATTGCTACCATATCCCCTTCATTTACAGTGATATAGCCATTTCTCTCGCCATAAATGTCAAGGATATTATACTCGTCAATCTCGGAGCGCACATAGCGGATCTTGTCGTTGACAAACTTTTTATAATCAATCAAACTGTTGACATAACGCGTCTCGTCGTATGAATAACGGTCAAATAACACACTGAATATCAATCTGTTATCAACAAAAAGCTCGATAGAATAAACGCCGTTTTTGTTATGCGAGTCGTTGGCTTGGTCGAATGCCGAGATACCAAACGACACATTCCCGTTGACTTTGATGTCGCCACCTTCAACGGTGTAGTTACCGCCATTGTTTTTCAACTTGAAATATGCCGCCTGATCGGATCCGTTCACCGACGATAACTCTTTGGGGTACAATGCGATACCATTTATGGCAGGCTTGATGTTGTCATTGATTTTAAAGCCGAAAAAGTAAGGATTTAATGGTCTCTGATTGGCGTCACGGAGCTCATAATGCAAATGCGGGCCGCCCGAACCGCCAGTATCGCCGCTATATCCGATGAGTTCACCCACTTTCACAGGAATCTCGTCTTTCTTCAAATAAAGGCTCTGGGCGAACGATTTGCTCTCGAGCTGCTTCTGCTTCACATACTTTCCTATTTTGTCGTTAAACATCTCCAAATGGGCGTAAACAGAGGTATATCCGTCGTTATGTGTGATATAAACAGCGTTGCCATAGCCCCAAGGCGACACACCAATGCGACTCACATATCCATCTGCCACAGCATACACCTTCTTGCCTATCTCGCCATTGGTTTTTATATCGACACCAGCATGAAAAGCGTTGTTGCGAAGCTCGCCAAACGTCGCTGAAAGGTAAATCGGAAACTTCACAGGGTTGGGATAGACAGGATACTTCGACTCTTTTTGAGCCATTAAAACATTGACAATCAATAAAAAACAAAACAAAAACTTAAATCTCATTTTCAATAATTTTGATTCACAAAGATACAAAACTTTTATTATATTTGCAAAAAAATTCTACATGTGGTCGAATAGAGAAATCCCGCTTTGGAAAGTCTTCATCATCCGCCTCGGCGTGATGCTGTTGCTCCTTGCCATAAGCCGTTGGCTGCTATTCGTTTTCAACGTCTCCAACTTCCCTGATTTGAGCGTCGGCGAACAGTTCAGGCTATTTTTCATCGGCATGCGTTTCGACATCTGGACACTCATCATCGCCAACCTTCCGTTCCTCGTTTTTTACGGAATCCCATTCAGATTTAAGTACAATAAAGTATACTGTAAAGTTGTTGATATTCTTTTTGTTATAACAAATTCGTTAAGTATTACTTTAAATCTTATCGACGTCATATATTACCGCTATATCGACAAGCGAATGACCTCCGAACTGTTCGGTTTTATGCAGCATACCGACGACAACCAAGGCGGTTTGGTGAAGCAATTCCTGGTCGACTTCTGGTTCATGGTGTTGGTTTTCATCCTTTTCCTGATTACGATCATCATATTGACAAGAAGAACCAGGGTGAAGCCTGCTGTTGTAACAAACTTAAGATATTGGTACACAACGAGTTCGTTGGCGTTTCTGCTTTTAATAGCGCTTTCAATCATCGGCCTCAGAGGCGGATTGCAGAACAAGCCGATAAGCATCATCACGGCAGCGCAATACACCAAGCCGCAAAACATGGTGCTCGTGCTTAACACTCCGTTCACCATAGGCCGAGGCTCCTCGGGCGATGTGCTGAAACCGATACATTATTATGATGACGACGAACTTGAAGAGCTATACTCTCCTATTCAAAAAGACTTGAAAATCAATCGGTTTATCGATGGTGATGCCAAAGATTACAATATCTTCATGATTATTTTGGAGAGCCACGGACAGGAGATGGTGAGTTTTTACAACGAGAAACGTACCGAAACCATCACCCCATTTCTCGACTCATTGCTTGCCAACAGCTTGAGTTTCAATGGAATGGCAAACGGCCGACAATCCATCGAGGCGTTGACATCCATCCTATCCGGATTGCCATCGTTGATGTCGAAAGACTATGTGGAATCGCGTTACGCCGCCAACCGACTTGACGGATTCGGCAGCATTTTAAAGCAACACGGCTACTCCACCGCTTTCTTCCACGGCGGCAACAACGGCACCATGAACTTCAATTCGTCAGCATTCTCTGCAGGTTTCGACAATTATTACGGTCGCGACGAATATGGCAACGACGACGATTACGACGGCACCTGGGGCATCTCCGACATGCCGTTCCTGCAGTTTACCGCATTGAAACTCAATGAGATGCCGAAGCCTTTCGCCGCTGGAGTGTTCACGCTGTCGTCGCATCATCCGTTCAAACTCCCGAAAGGTTATGAGCTCCCAGATGGCAACTACGCCACCGATTTCGAGAAGACAGTGCGTTACACCGACGACGCCTTACGTCATTTCTTCGAAACCATCAGCAAATACGACTGGTTCGACAGCACCATCTTCGTGATTGTGGGCGATCACGTTAACCCTGAACACCGTTACGACAACTACCTCAATGGCTACGGACAATACCAGATTGTGACTGCTATTTATGCACCGTGCATCATTAAGCCATTGAGAACCAATATTATGGCACAGCAAACCGACATTGGAGTCAGCTTGATAGCAGCTTTGGGATACAATGACAGCATTTTCAGCTTCGGACGTAACGTGTTCGACAGCCTGCAAGAGCCTTGTTTCTCAAGCTATCTCAACAATATTTACCAGTATTCCGACGGCAAACACATGCTGCAATCCGACGGCAACAACATCACCGCGGTTTTTGACCTCGACGAAGACCCATGTCTTAACGAAAACCTTTACAAAGTTGGCGAAGAAGAGCAATGGAACGAGCTCAACAACAAGTTCAGGATGCTCCTACAGCAATATAATAATCGAATGATTAACAATAAGTTATACATAAAATGAAAGAAAAAATATTGTTTATTGTCAACCCTATCTCAGGTCATCACGACAAGTCGAAGTTCCCTTCGATGGTCGATGAGTTGATTGACAAGGACAAATATGAATACACCATCACGTTGACCGAATATGCCGGTCACGCTGCCGAGTTAACCAAGCAAGCCATTGAAGATCAATATGATATCATTGTGGCTGTAGGTGGCGACGGCACCATCAATGAGGTGGCTACCAACATGATCGGGGCTCGTCAGACTTTCGCGATAGTGCCTTACGGCTCAGGCAACGGCCTTGCGAGACACTTGCATCTACCTTTAAAACCCAAGAAAGTCATCACTGAGGTCATCAACAAAGGCGTGAAATCGAAGATCGACACCGCCACGATGAACGGAGTGCCATATATTAGCATCGCCGGAGTGGGTTTTGACGCTATCATAGCCGATTATTTCGCCAAAGACCCTAGCAGAGGCATAAAAACGTACGTAAAACTCGTTACAGAGCGTTATTTCAAGTTCAAACCAGAGAAATACCACCTTATACTCGACGACAAGGAAGAACTCGATTGTGAGCCTCTTTTCATCTCGTTTGCCAACAGCAATCAGTTCGGCTCAAATGCGGTAGTCTCCCCTAATGCCTCGCTCAATGACGGCCTTCTGGATGTCTGTATCTTCAAAAAACCGAGTTTTATACAGGTTCCGTGGATTGCCGAGCGTCTATTAACCAGCAAAATCGACCACACAAAGATTGTCGATATACATAAAGCCAGCAAGATTCAGATAATTAGAGAGAAAGAAGATATCGCCAATGTCGATGGTGAAGCTGTCATGATGGCGAAGGATATAACAGTCGAGATTTTGCCATTATCATTGAATGTTTTGCTACCAAATGACAATAATGTAGAGACGCACTGCTGTGCGTCTAAATAATTAAAGTATTTTTTAGATAAATAAATTTAATAAAATGATTACCAAATATTTAAACATTTTAGAAAGATTGTTTTCAAGCATGGGTCTCAGCGACGAGACAGCTGATTATTTAGCCCAGGGTCTCGGCATCATCACATTGCTGGTGGTTTCGTTTTTACTGTTTTTTATAGTAAAACAAATCTTAAAAAAATACGTCGGCGGCTTCTTCAAACGCACGAAATTCAAATACGACGACTTTTTCCTCGGCAAAAAGCTGGAGAAACGCATCGCATATCTCATCCCGGTCTACATGATTCAGGGTCTGATTTACGCTGTTGCGCCAGATTTGGATATGCTCGACGGTTTTATTCATGCCTTGGCAAGAATCGGTGAGATAACGACATGGACAGGCATCATTATTTCAATAACTGATTCAATATCTGAGATTTACAATTCATTTGACGTAGCCAAAAACAAGCCTATGAAAGGCTTGATGCAGGTCGTGAAGATATTCGCGATAATGATTTGCATCCTATTGATAGTTGGGGTTTTGATCAACAAAGACATGCGCGACCTGTTCATCGGACTGGGTACTCTTTCCGCGGTGATGATGCTCGTTTTCAAAGACCCGATCTTAGGCTTTGTAGGCGGTATCCAATTGACTTCCAACGACATGGTGCGTATCGGTGACTGGATTGTGAAAGGCAACGCCGCTGACGGTAACGTGATTGATGTCGGCTTGACAACAGTGAAAGTCCAAAACTGGGACAACACCATCTCCACCATCCCGACTTATTCACTTATTACTGACCCTTTCATCAACTGGAGAGGCATGAGCGAGTCAGGAGGACGACGTATAGCGCGACAGATATATATCGACGCCGACACTGTTAAGTTCTGCACCCCTGAGATGCTTGAAAGATTCAAGAAATACCAGCTTGTTTCGAAGTATATCACCGATAAGGAAAACGAGATTACTGAATTCAACAAGGGGCACAATATTGATACCTCTACTCTAGTCAATGGTCGTCGTCAGACCAACCTTGGCATCTTCAGGGCTTATCTGATTGAATATCTTAAACATCGCGATGATTTGAACTTCAACATGACGGTGCTGGTTCGTCAGAAAGACCCGACAGAGTTCGGTGTGCCGCTCCAGATCTACTGCTTCAGCGCGAAGACCGACTGGGTCTCTTACGAGTCTATCCAGAGCGACATCTTCGACCACATTTACGCAGTGATCTCACAGTTCGACCTGAAGGTCTATCAAAAACCTTCGTCAAACACGTTTGAATACGTTAAAACACTTGATTGACAAGCTATTTCTTGTTCCAGAATGATGGAGTAAAGATCAGCAGGACGGTGTATATTTCGAGACGTCCGACTATCATCAGGAACGACATCACCCACTTCCCCATAACCGAGAGGTCGGAGAACGTGGTGGCAGGGCCGGTTGAGCCAAAGCCTGGTCCCATATTGCTCAACGCCGTGATGGTGTTGAAGATGCTTTCTTTGAAGTCGCAGCCGCTGATAGCCAGCAAAATAACGCTGACTATGCAGATTAACACGTAGAAGAAGAGAAAATTCAGCGTACGGAGCAAGATATCGTTCGACACCACTTCCTTATTGATTTTCACCGTAAACACCGCATTTGGATGCAGGAACTGCTTGATAGTGTTACGGATAGACTTGAAGCACACCATCCAGCGTATCACCTTAATGCCGCCCGATGTGGAGCCTGCGCAGGAGCCGCTGAGCATTATCAAAAGTGTAGGGATTAAAAAGAGCCCGCCCCATAACGTGTAGTCGTAATATGAGCCTTGAAAACCCGTTGACGTTATTAAAGTCACGACATGAAACAATGAGGCGCGCAACCTGCTTTCAAACACAGGCTCAGGATATGCCGATGCATCGGTAGGTATTGAGGTCATGTTTGGCGCATAATAGAACAACGCCGTAACCACCGCTACGCAAATCACGACAACGCCAAGCCACCAGCGAAGCTCCTCGTTTTTGGCAAAATACCGCACATCGCCTCTGAAAAGGAAATAATACAAAGAGAAGTTGACGCCCGATGACAGCATGAAAAATATGCACACATAGTCTATATACCTCGAGTTGAAATAGCCAATACTTGACTGGTGTGTGCCGAACCCCCCACTCGACAGGGTTGTCAAGGCGTGGCAAACCGCATCATAGAGGCTCATCGGACCTGCCCAATATGCCAAGGCGCAGCAGACCGTCAACAACATGTATATAAGCCAAAGATGACGCGCCGTGACAGCCATTTTCGGATGTAACTTCTTAACACTCAATCCCGACATCTCGGCGGCGAAAAGCGTTGTCTTGTTTGAGTTTTTGTTGACTGCCGGGATGATGGCAAGGAACAGCACGATGATGCCCAAGCCTCCGAGCCATTGGATGATACTACGCCAGAACAAGATGCCATGTGGCTGAGCATCAATGTTATTCATGATAGTGGCACCCGTCGTGGTGAATCCCGACACCGACTCAAAGAAAGCATCCGTCACGTTATCAATGGAGCCAGTGAATATAAACGGCAGCATCCCGAAAATGGAAAAAAGCACCCACGCCACGGTAACGAGGACAAAAGAGTCCTTCATGGTGAGGCTTTCGATGTTCTTGCTACGGCTTCCGGTTTTCTTTGCCTTTTCACGACCTGCTGAAAGCAGGATAAACCCGAAAATGCCAGTAATCATTGTCGCTGCCAGCAGTGCCACTACGTCGCGCTCACCACCGTGCACGTTGTAATGCAAGGCCACCATTGAGGCAATCAGCATGAAGAAAGCCTCAACGAGAATGAATATTCCATATATCTTCGCCTTCATATTTCTCAAATGTGCAATCTGCAAAAATACAAAAAATATTTAAGAAAGGTAGAAAACGATAAAATTTTTATAAATAACTGAAATGCTAACGCACCAGGCGCACCAACTGACCGTAGAAACGATAGGTAGCGCCTCTAGGGTTCACGCTATGACCGACAAAAGCATCAGCGCGGAAATCCACGTAATATGCCCAATCATAACCATCAGGCGTATATGACCAGCAGTAGCCCAGGTAGTCCAATGAGCCATAGTTTCCGACCCCACTAACACTCGACACAACACGTTTGCCAGCAACAGGCAAGAAAACAGCACCCGCAGCCTCCATCAAAGACCAGTCAGCAGCTGAAACCTTGGTTCTTTCACCATCATAATTATTGTATGCATAATTGCCTATGCCACCTGTATATCCATCAGGAAATATTATAATTCCATCATAATTTTTATTACCGACGGTGATAATGGCATTCAGGAAACGGTTTCCTTCCCTACACTGGCTTCCAGGATTAGAGGTATAATGTCCAATAAGCCATACAAACTCATCTTTTGAAGGGGTATACCAGTCGTCATGACCGGCAAGTTCATATTGAAATGTTGCATCACCATGCCATTGATATTCCTCATAATCATCTGATATGTTGAGCGGATTCCATTGTTCCCTAGTGCCAGACCATGTCCCCCAGCCGAACAAATCTACCCAGCTATTGGTATTCCATTTCCCGACATAATCCCATTGATGTTCAGCGAAACGCCATTTAACCGACTCATTATCATTATATTGCAGGTTTCCTGGCGAGAATCGCACCATCTTTTTAATGACAGTGTTCGTGCCGACTATTGTGCCATCAACAGAGAACAAGCCTTTGCAAGTCTCAACTTGCGGATCGCTCATAAAACTCAGTGCCGAGCCGTCGCTGTTGGCATAGAATTTGCTTTTTTGGATACCATTGAGGAACCGCATGTATCCAGATATGCCGTCGCTGTCGAACAAGACTGTTGTCGCCAGTTTAGTTGAAGGGATTAAAACCACAAACTTGTCATTATTGGCTGCTCCCACATTGATATATCCTTTAGTCTCGCCAGAGATTGCTCCTTTGGTGTAATCTATTGACGCTGTGGCATATACGGCATCACCATGCACATATACCGTCTCACCTGAAAAATCGCTCATATCGATGCGCGCGAACGCCACTCTCATCTCCAAGGTGGCGGTGAAGCTTGTCTGTCCACTATATACCGCACTACCCACTGCTACATGGTAGTCGGTGACTCCATCCAATGTGCCGTCCTGGTTTGAGAAATCCAAAACAGTGGCACCGGCATGGTCGCCGTTACCGAGATACATGAAATAAAGGGTCTCGCCGCTAACAGGAGTTGCAATCGTTCCACTGAACCTGATAGTCTGCGATACTCCGTCGCCCTCTCCTGTGATCTGGCCAAGATAACCGCTTTCGCTTCCGCCAACATTGATATATTCTGTTGGATTTGACCACACAAAGCTGCATGTTGAAGGGTCGAAACTCGTTCTTCCTCCATTGTAACCGCAATCAAGGGTGATAAAAACGCCTTCGCCCGCTGCTATTAGCTCAACATTGTCTTTCTTGCACTGGCTCAATTCGAGCATCAGCACTACCGAAATAATCAAAATGCTGAGTCTTTTCAGATGCTTGCGGCGTAACAGGACGTAGACACCGGCCATCACCATGATAAGCAGTCCGCTGTCGAGTGGAAGGTTGTTTTCCTGTTGTGAGTTGCCGAAGCCAAACCCACCCTGTCCCGGGTTTTCAATTGAGCAGCCACCCAGGCTTATGCCGTCACGGCTGTTTTGCTCGCCAGAGCTGAAGAAACTGTCACTCTGGGCGTTGACTGTAGATGGCAACAGCACTCCCAATGCCATTGCCATCGCAATCACGAAGACTCTAAGTCTCCTTGCAGTAAAATGGTTAATCATAGGATTAAATTTCAAATAGTTAATTTCGGCTGCAAAAATATAATACTATTATGATATAAATTTTATTCTCAGTGTAAATAATTTTATTCTTGGTGTAAAAATACATTTTTTGCTTATTCCAACGATTTCATCATGGTTTTTTGTCTAATAGAGCAATTTAAAAAAAACGCACCACCTCCCAAGTGTGAAATTGTTGGTTGAGAGGTGGTGGTGAATAACAAGTGAATATAACTTTTATTGCTTTCTGCGGGTTAAAGCGTATGCACCGCCGAGAGCTGTTAAGATTAGCAAGCCACTTCCCAATGGTGCTTCGATATTATTTGTTGTTCCATGACTATTCGGAAACATCGGAACGTCATCATATGGTGTTTCACGATATGAATCGTTCCAATTTGAATCTTTGCCTAAGAAACCGTCACGTTGTGCGTTTGTTTCTAAACTCAGAACGAATATAATTGCTATTGCGAATAATATCTTTTTCATAGTATTTCTCCTTTCATGATCTTTATCTGACAACAATTTTCTGAGTTCTTGGCGATTCTCCAAGCAATCGGAATATGTATACGCCCGTTTGTAAAGACGATGTATACATAGTCACCACGCCGTTGATAGGTTGTGTAGCCACCATGCGGCCCATTACATCGGATATTTGCAATGTTCCGTTTCCGCTGACAATGATTTCATTGCCATTCTGATATGCGAAAATCTCAGAATTGTTGACGTTTGCCGATTTGTCGAACACCAGCCTGAACCGGTTTTCGCTGTCATCGCTTGCACCGACAAATGTATATTGCGGCTCGATTAGCAAATCTATGTCTTTCCCCGTAAAATTGTCGATAAGATGCAGATAATCAATGTCTAAATTCTCAATGTTGATCGAAATTGTGTAATTTCCCATTTTCGTAGCCTTGAAGCAGACATGTTGGGCAGGGCCCTGTATTGGCACTATTGACACACGTTCCGAATCATATCTTACAAACAATTCGGTATGATTGCCTCTTAAGGACATTTTCTTCAACGGTACTCCATCTTTTTTAACTATTAGGCGGTCAATAATCTTATCATTTTCAACAAGCTCTAATTGCACAAAACCCCGTTCGTCTGGACTTTTTCTTGTTTGCGAATTGAATGTGATATAAGCATTTTCGCCAGTGGCTTTCACAAAGAATCCTTCACCTACTTTCAGCGGATTCTCATTTGAAATATTACTTACAATCAGGTTTGTCTTTGCATCATTTATTCTGTAGCAGCCATCTGCTACGTTGTAGCCCTCGTATGAGGTGACATTATGCACAAACGGATTTCCGACCAGGTTAAAGCCCGACAATTTGTTACCGCTCGTATAGCTCAGCGGCACAGTGACTTCAGCTGTTCCGTTTTCAATTTCACCCGCAAACGACATTGTTATTGGCTCATAGCTTTCAAATTCGCCAATTTGGTCAACTGTTTGGAATATTGTATTGGGACGCGAATAGTCCACTGTCATTGAATATGTTTCAGTGGTCATATCGTATGCACTATTATCGGTATATTTATATGATAAAGCCGCGAATCCCGGATTATGTGCCTGCCAATAAATTGTACCATTGTATACTCCATTATTTCGTTGGACACAGACAAGAATATTACTTGTCCCATCCCATGTAAATGTGTTTTCATTAAATATGAATTCATTCCAACCAATCTCTGGTGTCATATCACCAGTATAAACAAGCGTCATATCACTGACATTGTGAGATGTTTCTGTTAATTCTGTATCACTTACATTAGCCATCCAAATATTGATATTGTTTTGCTGATAACCTGTTTGGTTGGTTGCATACAAGCACAAAGCGCCAAGTGCCGAAGTTGATAAGCCTGCAGATTCAAGCTCTGATGCAAGATATAGATCTTCGGATATACTATAATTGTAAACTGTATAGAATGGCGTATAACATGTTGTTGATGTGCCATCGCCTATTTTTGTGCCTATAGCAGCACCTACACCTTTCCCTATGTTTGCATATAAATATCCTTTACCAGCATCTAATTCAGTAAAACAATTATTCTCATCTTTTTGGTTGATCCATGTATATGAAGGCTCATCGTATGCAAACAAATCATACTCGCTACTAAGCATATTAGTAACCGATGCAACACTTCCATTACCCACAAGTGGAAATGAGACCAGATTCCACCCGTCATCATCTGAAGAAAATGGCTCAATAGTTTTCTCAACTGTTGCCATAACATCTTCATTGGAATGAATAATTTGCCCACCATCTTCGACAACTATTGATGAAGAATTACCCGACACCAATTCATCATCGACGGTAAGAACCACATCTGAATTAATAGTTATTGTATTATCATCATATACACCCATTGCCGAAACATTTGCATCGACATCAACAACTATACTTTTATAAATTGCGACCGTCGATGTTTCTGTCGGCACCTCTCCTGTATCCCACGTGTCAGGATTGCTCCAAGTATTTGATGTGCCATTAGCAATATAATGATTCTCGTTACGCGAAAATCTTGCCTCATAAGCAACATCTTCTGTTAATGAAAAATTATATAATTCTGAACCTGCTGCAAATTCATCATCCACATACCAACCGTTGAAAGTATAACCAACACTTGGTTCGGCAAGAATTACGCAATGATTGTCTTCGCAATCGGCCATGTCAAGAATTGAAACCTTGCCACCATATCCATCATTCCGAGTTACGACCAAACCATATTCTGTTTCATGAATATTCTCAAATTCAGACCAATATTGTGCAGATTTGTACTCATCTTGTGTTCCACAAGGCACTTTAACAGAAACAAATTTGTCAACACCGTAAAAAGTATATTGATCTACAGTTGGTGGGGTCAAACATTCTATTTCGATATATGTTAAATTGTTACAACCCTCCAATATAGAGCTTTGTATTGTCGTCACAGAATTGGGAAATATGATTGACGATAAACTACTACAATCTTCAAATGCACCAACTTTAATACTTACCACAGAATTTGGCACAATTACAGAGGCTATACCTTCAATGCCAGTGAAAGCATAAGCTTCAATTATGGTTATAGAATTCGGGATTGTCAACGAACCTGTAAAACCGCTGCAACCTCTGAAGGCTCCTCCTCCAATTGAAGTCACAGAATTTCCTATCGTCAATGAACCTGTAAAACCGCTGCAACCAGAAAAAGCAGAATTCCCAATTGATGTTACAGAATTTGGAATTGTCAACGAACCCGTAAAACCGCTGCAACCAGAAAAAGCCATAACTTCAATTGAAGTCACAGAATTCGGAATCGTCAACGAACCTGTAAAACCACTACACCCATTGAAAGCATAACCTCCAATTGATGTCACAGAATTTCCTATCGTCAATGAACCCGTAAAACCGCTGCAATCATCAAAAGCCATATAGGCAATTGATGTGATTGAATTCGGGATTGTCAACGAACCTGTAAAACCGCTGCAACCACTGAAGGCACCTACTCCAATTGAAGTCACGGAATTCGGGATTGTCAACGAACCTGTAAAACCGCTGCAACCACTGAAGGCTCCTCCTCCAATTGAAGTCACAGAATTTGGAATTGTCAACGAACCAGTAAAACCACTGCAACCACTGAAGGCACCTACTCCAATTGAAGTCACGGAATTTGGAATTGTCAACGAACCTGTAAAACCGCTGCAACCTCTGAAGGCTCCTCCTCCAATTGAAGTCACAGAATTTCCTATCGTCAATGAACCTGTAAAACCGCTGCAACCACTGAAGGCACCTTCTCCAATTGATGTCACAGAATTTCCTATAGTCAATGAGCCCGAAAATGTACAATCAACCAAGATCTTAAAGTCACCTGGTATTTCTGTTAAATTAATAACAAGTCCATCGAAACTACAACCACTGAAAGCCTTAACATCAATTGAAGTCACAGAATTTGGGATTGTCAACGAACCAGTAAAACCGCTGCAACCAGAAAAAGCATGATATCCAATTGAAGTCACAGAACTTGGAATCGTCAACAAACCAGTAAAACCGCTGCAACCAGAAAAAGTGCCATTTCCAATTGAAGTCACAGAATTTGGTATAATCAACGAACCAGTAAAACCGCTGCAACCCGCAAAAGCAGAATTCCCAATTGATGTCACAGAATTACCTATCGTCAATGAACCCGAAAATGTACAACCACTGAAAGCACCTTCTTCAATTGATGTTACAGAATTTCCTAGTGTTAATGAACCCATAAATGTACAATCAATTAAGGACTTAAAGTTACCTGGTATTTCTGTTAAATTAATAACAAGTCCATCGAAACTACAACCACTGAAAGCATCTCTTCCAAAAGAAGTCACAGAATTTCCTATCGTTAATGAACCCGAAAATGTACAACCACTGAAAGCACCTCCTCCAATTGATGTCACAGAATTACCTATCGTCAATGAACCCGAAAATGTACAATCACATATGGAATTAAAGTTATCTGGTATATCCATCATATCAATAAAAAGTCCGTTGAAACTACAATTATGAAAAGCATAGTTTCCAATTGATGTAACGGAATTAGGTATAGTCAATGAACCTGTTAGTCCACTGCATTCACGAAAAGCATTATTACCTATGCTAGTAACTGAGTTCGGAATTGTCAATGAACCTGTTAGTCCACTGCATCCACGAAAAGCACTATTACCTATGCTAATAACTGAGTTCGGAATCGTCAACGATGTCAAAGCACTGCACCAACAGAAGGCACCATTCTCTATGCTAGTAACTGAATTCGGAATCGTCAATGAACCAGTAAAACCATCACATAAATAAAAAGCATGATATCCTATTGATGTAACATTATAATCTACTTTATTATATGTTACCGACGACGGTATGACAAGATTTCCAGAATTATAACCTGATGATCGTCCAATTACTTGAGCGACATGTTTCTGTGTATTAAGTGAGTATCGTAAATTCCCAATTGTAGCTGTAACATTTCCTGGAAAATCAACTTCAGCGATGACAGTGTTTGAAGCAGCCGATGTGCTCTCATCGGAACAGTTGCTTCTCAAATAATAAGTATAATCGCCCAGTGCCAATTCACTGTCAATGTAGCTCGTTCCAGTAACAGACGATTCTATCATAACATCGTCGCGGTAAATCCTGTATGATTCAACATCTTCAGCAGCGGTCCAAGTTAATGTTACATTATTGTTGTTTACTATGGCGGAAAGGTTTGTTGGGGCTTCGCAACTGTAAACTATAGGTTGAAGACCAAATATTGCGCCTTGATTATCTGTATAGTTCCCGTATATAATTATATCTTGCGGAAGCAACGCATCAAGGCTATAATAAGCGTCATTACAAAGCCCACCCCAGCCCCAATTGAAATGGAAATTGTCACCATCATCATAACCATCACAAATGAAAGCATGACCACCATTCGAGCTACTACCCCAATAAAACAGAGGTCTGTTATCTTGAAGTTCATCTTTAATATCATTTATCCATGTTGCTTCGTGGTCTTCTTTAAAGCGGTTATTCCCTAAAGTATAATCAAAGTATTCATTCATTGCGTTAATAACTATTAACCCATTAGCCAAACTAACTTCAGGATCATAGTCCATATTTACCGATACACCACAATGATACATCAATTTGGCAATTTCAGAAGATGAATTATTAAGTGGCATAGCGTTCCAATTATATGTAGAATTACCAAAATTTACAGATTGGCTTCCATATTCAGGGTGACTATCGGGCGTATATGAATGAGAGCCATATCCATGAGTTGGCTTTTCATAATATTTCATTATCTGAGCCATAGCTGTCGCAACACATCCAGTAGGAGTATGTTCTCCTGCCTCTTCATCATAAGGACACAAATCATTATATCCAGGTAACTGATTCCATCGAGTTTGGATAAGCTGTTCTACAACAACAGTAAACTTAGCAACACCAGACTTTCCATTTTTCAAATCATTCCATTCCTGCATGATATCTGTTGATGACCTCAAATTGTTGTCAACAGCATATTGTATTTCATCATCATATCCTTGTAGCCATCCACGCAAGTTTTCCGGCATGTTTGCGGTCACAAATTTTCCTGTCAACGAATAACCCAATATCGGCTTTACCCTATCATCTGCCGACAAAATCACAAAACCATTGTCCGCATTGAAAATATAAAGATTCGAAAATCCTGCCGCTTTTGAGATATCAGTAACCGTTGATGATTTAACTCCATTGTTGTTGAAAAAAGTCGCAGCTACGTTTCTTGCAACTTCTGGAGTAACACGCTCTGCAATGCTACGATTTATTCCAATTACTACCAGCATTATAACGAGCATCATAGCTTTAAAAGCAATTTTCAATCGTAAAATTCTTTCTTTCATTTTATTAACCTTTTGTTATTATTAAATTGCCATTTTCATACAATAAAAAACCGCGAACTCTTTGTTAAGATCGAGGCTCTAGCATACCCGTAACACAACAAGAACGCTCACGGTATAGTCTGTAAGCGTTTCGACTTTCTTCTGTATTACTTGAAATTTGCTAGATTTCGATCAATACAAGAAAAGCGAAAACACCTTAATTATATGTCTTTATAGTTTTATAACTGTCTGTTTCTTAATGTCCTTTTGTTTAACACTGCAAAATTATAGAATAAAAATGAGATTTCCAAAATTTATAGAAGAAATTTAGTTAAAAAAATGATATTATGCTTATTGGTCATATCTGCAATTAAATTTTACCCACAATATCTTCTTTAGCAAAATGCAGTTTTGTAAACGCAAACATCTTCTTCCCCAAGTCTTTTAGTGAGGCACCAATGTGATAAACTTCTTCATCAATTATCAGAAAACGGTCATGTGATTTGTTAGAATGTTTAATAATTATTGGACGATACTGAGAGTTATGTCTTTGCAAGTCAAGTTTTAGCTTTTCAGAAATTTTGGCAGTATAAATGGTCGCTGCTACGTTTTCATTTCGTTTGTCAAGAAGTGTCAAAACCGTCTCGTCAATGTAATTGTCTATCATGATTATTTCATTTTTGGCAAGTTTTATCAAACCCGAAACAAAGACATAGGCGTCGAAGATTTGGCCGTCATAGAAGATGCCTTCTGTAGGCGGCAATTTACCTTTTACAAAAGTATCAAGCTCATCTGTCTTCTTTTTCAGATAAAAAATCTCTTCTTCGACTTTATTAACCCTGACATTTATAGAATTAGCTCTAAGTATATGATTTTTTATAATCACATTGGCCCATTTCCTAAAATCTTGACCTCTTTGCGATTTAACTCTGTAGCCGACAGCTATAATAACATCAAGATTATAATAAATGACATCGTGCGTTTGCGTTTTACCAGCAATTGCACCATGTTGTGTGGTAGTTGCAAAAAATGCAACAACCAGTTCTCGTTTTAGTTCTCCTTCACTAAATATGTTATTAATATGTCTGGATATTGTTGATTTATTGCGTTTATATAAATCAGACAAATTGTCCAAAGTGAGCCATATCGTGTCATTTTCCAATAAAGCTTCTATATTTATTGAATTATCTGGCTGATAAAGCACTATTTCGAAGTCATTTTTAACCGGTAGCATACTACTAATTTTTAGAACTTTCCGGCAAAAATATAGCAAAATTTCTTTGCTTTTACAATTTTAACATTTTTTAACATTTGTTGTGGGATTTTGCACCAAATCCTAAAAAATTTTAATACTTCGCTCGAAATGACATATTACAACTCTGAAATGGAAAAAATCAAGGTTGAAAATAACAGATATTTTGTTTAAATGACGTATTTTTGCGAACTTATTAATAAAAGGAAAAATTTGATTGAAATGCATAACAAAAGATTGTTTTTAACGGTGACATTAGGCCTTTTCATGCTTCTGACAGGAAGCGTTAAGGCTCAGCAGGCCCAGGACTCGGTCATCATCAGTCTGGACCAGGCTATCGAAATCGCTCTTGACGAGAGCAGAACCATCAAGATTGCTGACATCAGCATTGTGAAGTCGGGATACGCCAAGAAAGGCTCGTATGCGGCTTTGTATCCTAACATCAGCGCCAGCGGAAGCTACCAGAGAACCATCAAAAAACAAGTGATGGCTATGGATTTCGGCGGCCAGTCGATGGAGATTGAGGTCGGTAAATGGAACAACGTAAACGCTGGCATCAGCGCAGCCATGCCGCTCATCAACGCACAGCTGTGGGAATCGCTGAAGCTGTCGGCACTCGACGTGGAACTCGCTGTGGAACAAGCACGTTCGTCGAAGATCTCGATGGTGGCACAGGTGAAAAAAGCCTATTACGCAGTGCTGCTCGCACAACAAGTCTATGAGGTTTATAAAGACGTTTACGACAACGCCGCCAAGAACTTCGAGTATAGCTCACAGCTTTATGCTGCTGGCAAAACCTCTGAGTATGAATATCTTAGAGCCTCGGTGAACGTCAAAAACGCCGAGCCTAACGTCTACAGCTCACTGACAGCCATCGACCTCGCCATCTGGCAGCTCAAAGCTATTATGGGTATCGACCTCGAGACGAAGATCGGTGTGCAAGGCAACATCGACCAATACAAAGACGAGATGATGTCATATATCGTTTCAGGTGATGATGTAGACCTTGAAAACAACTCGACTATGGTACAGCTCTCGATACAAAACGAGCAGCTTGAACGCACTATCAGGATGACGAAATATCAGTACATCCCCACCCTATCTGCTTCATTTGCATACAATTACATAGCAATGGGCGACGATTTCAAATTCAAATGGAATCCTTATTCGGTAGCAGGATTGAGCCTCAACATCCCGATCTTTTCCGGTTTCTCGAAACGCAACAGCATCCGCCAGTACAAGGCATCACAGAACATGTTGGAGCTCAGCATGGAAGACACCGAGCGCAACCTGAGGGTGGCTTATAAGAACTACGAGAACGAGATCGCCACATTCATGAAAAACTACGCTGCAGCGGAATCTACAGTGGAGATGGCACAACGCAGCTACGACATCGCCGAACGCATGTACGAACTCGGAAAGACCACACTCGTGGAGCTCAACGATGCCCAGCTGGCACTGGTTCAGGCACAACTCACTATGAGCCGCACGGTGTACAATTTTATGGTGACGAAAGCGTCGATTGAAGAACTTATGGGAAATGAGTTTTAGTTTAGAGTTTAGAGTTGAAAGTTTAAAGCAGTTTTGAAGTTTAAAGTTAGAAGTTAAATAAACACAAAATATGAAAAGATTCAACACATTATTAATCATTGCAGCCGCAGGAATGATGATGTCATGCGGACAGCAGAACCAGAACACACAGCAGATGGTGGAGGAAAACCCGAAAGTGACCGTCACCACCGTCAATGCTGAATATGTATCACAGCTCTCAGTGTATCCGACTACTGTAGAGGCCGACGTAGTGAACAACATCGCGCCGCAGTCATCGGCACGTATCAGCAAGATTTACGTCGAGATAGGCGACAAAGTCAATGCAGGTCAGACACTTGCCATCATGGACAAGGTCAACCTTGAGAAAGCGCATCTTCAGCTCATCAACGACTCCATCGAGTTCGGCCGTATCGCTCAACTTTACGAAATCGGAGCCACCTCGACATCCGACTACGAGGCCATGACGTTGAAATACGACGTCTCGAAGCGCACTTACTTAAACCTATTGGAAAACACCATCCTGAAGAGCCCTATCAGCGGCATCGTGACAGCCCGCAACTACGACGAAGGCGACATGTACGCTATGACGCAGCCGCTTTTCGTGATACAGAAAATCGACCCGGTGAAGATGCTCATCAACATCTCGGAGAGCCAGTATTCACAGATAAAGAAAGGCATGGAAGTCGACATCACCACCGAGGCTTATGGCGACCAGGTGTTCAAAGGCGTGGTTGACCTCATCCACCCTACCATCAATGCGATGACACACACCTTCGCAGTAGAGGTACGCTTCGCAAACAACGATATGATCCTTCGTCCAGGCATGTTCGCACGCGTCACAGTCAACTACGGTGACAACTTCCGCGTGGTGGTTCCTGACAGAGCTGTCATGAAACAAGTTGGCTCAGGCGAGCAATATGTCTACGTGTTAAACGACGATGGCACAGTGACTTACAGCGTGGTCGAGCTCGGTCGCAGGATGGGCAACAGATACGAAGTCATCAGCGGCTTGGACGACAACGCCACCGTCGTCATGACTGGCCAGACAAAATTGAAGAACGGCATCGCCGTCGACGTTGTTAAGAAATAATCTTGTAAATAAAAGAGAATCATGAGTTTATATAGAACATCAGTAAATCATCCGGTAACGGTCTCGCTGGTCTTCATCACCGTGGCCATCCTGGGTGTTTTCGCGCTCTCGAAGCTGTCGATCAACCTCTTCCCTGACATGGGAACGAACGCCATTATGGTAATGACATCGTATTCGGGCGCGAGCGCGGAAGATATTGAGACGAATATCACCAAAACCCTTGAAAACACTCTGAACGGCGTGAGCGACCTGAAACACCTCTCGTCATCATCGAAAGAGAATGTGAGCGTCATCACCGTTCAGTTTGAATATGGTATCGACATCGAAGAAGCGACAAACAACGTGCGCGACAAACTTGATATGGTGCGGCAGTACCTCCCCGACGGAGCAGGCAACCCGACCATTTTCAAATTCAGCATGGAAGACATCCCTGTGATGTTCCTTTCGGTCACTGCTGAAGAGAGCCTTTCAGGCTTGGACAAGATTCTTGATGATAAGCTGACCACACCATTGGCACGTGTTCCTGGTGTAGGTACAGTGTCAGTAGCTGGTGCACCGAAACGTGAGATCCAGGTGTACGTCGACCCTAACAAACTCGAGGCTTACAACCTCACTGTCGAGCAGATCTCACAGGCTTTGGCATACGAAAACCGTAACACTCCAGCAGGAAATATCGACATCGGCTCGAACACTTACGCAGTGCGCGTGGAGAAAGAGTTCAAATCGGCAAAAGAGATGCTCGACGTGGTGGTCGGAACCTTCAACGGCACACCTATTTATTTAAAAGATGTGGCGAGAGTGAACGACGGCGAGCAGGAACGTCTGCAAAAGGTGTTCTCCAACGGTATCCAAGGTGCTATGGTGACCATCCAGAAACAGACCGACGCCAACTCAGTGCAGGTGTGTAAAGGCATCAACAAAGAGCTTGCGAAGATTAAGAAGACGTTGCCTTCCGACATCAAAATCAACCTTATCAACGATACCAGTGAGAGCATCGTCAACACCATTAACTCATTGAAAGAGACCATCTTCATCACTTTCCTCGTGGTTATGTTGGTGGTGTTTATATTCCTCGGCAGATGGAGAGCCACCATCATCATCGTGCTCTCTATCCCTATTTCGTTGGTCGCTTCAGTCATTTACCTCTTTGCGACAGGTAACACATTGAATATCATCTCCATGAGTGCTCTTACCATCGCCATCGGTATGGTGGTGGACGACGCCATCGTGGTGTTGGAAAACATCACTTCGCACATCGACCGTGGCGCGAAACCTAAAGAGGCTGCTGTCCATGCCACACAGGAGGTGTCAATTTCAGTTATCGCCTCTACCCTGACCATGTTGGCGGTGTTCCTGCCATTGACGATGGTCAACGGTGCTGTCGGCGTGTTCTTCCACCAGCTCGGCTGGATAGTGAGTATCATCATGATAGTCTCTACATCGGCTGCTTTGACGCTGGTTCCAATGATGTGCTCGAGGATGTTGAAACGCAACCCTCGCTCGCACAAATGGCACCAAGTACTTTTCACACCTATTAATAAAGGTCTCGACGCACTGAGCCGTGGCTATGGACGTCTCATCAACTGGGCTGTGACACACCGTGCCATGACCATCATCATCGCCATCGTGATTTTTGTGGTGACACTCGTGACCACCTTGCCGGGAATGAAGACAGAATACTTGCCGAGCATGGACCAAGGCCGTCTGACAGCAAATATCGAGTTACCTGTTGGCACTCAAGAAGATATCACAGGACAGCTTGGTGCTGAACTCGCCGAGAAATACATGGCCGAGATACCTGAAATCAAGGTGATGAACTACCGCTATGGTGTGGCTGACGAGGAAAACGCCTTCGCCTCAATGCAGAGCAACGGCACCCACATCCTTGCGATAAACATCAACCTCGGAAGCAAGGATACACGTAAGAGAAGCACTCAGGAGATTGCCGAATACATCCGTAAAGACCTGAAAAACAACGCTGTTATCAAGAAATACAATGTCTCCGAAGGTATGGGTATGGGTTCGACGGCAAGCGTAAAAATCGAGATCTACGGCTACGATTTCAACGTATCTGACCGCATCGCCAACGATTTGGCACTGGAGCTTCGCGAATGTCCAGAAATCTCGCAGGTTCTCATCAGCCGTGACGAGTACACCCCTGAGATGCATGTCGACTTCGACCGTGAGAAGCTGATGCTCAACGGCATCAACATCACCACAGCTTCACAATATGTGCGTAACCGCATCAATGGCTCGGTGATGTCATATTTCCGTGAAGACGGTGACGAATACAACATCCGCGTGCGTTACGCCCCTGAGTTCCGTACAGGCGTTGAAAACATCGAAAACATCGTGCTTTATGGCGCCTCAGGCAACGCTGTCCGCCTCAGCGAGGTGGCAAAGATTGTGGAAGGCCGCACCCCTCCTACCATCGAGCGTAAAGACCGTGAACGTATCGTGACTATCACTGGCATCGTTGCAAAAGGCTATGCCTTGAGCGACGGCGTGGCAGCATCTGAAAGATGTATCGACAAGACCGAGATTCCGGCTGAGTTCCTGGTTAAGATCGCCGGTGACTATGAAGACCAGCAGGATGCATTTGCCGATATGTTCACCCTTATCTTGTTGATTATCATCCTCGTATACGTGGTAATGGCATCACAGTTCGAGTCACTGCTCGACCCATTTGTCATCATGTTCTCGGTGCCGTTCGCCATCACCGGCGTGCTCATCGGACTGAGAGTCAACGGCATGGCACTCGGTGTCATGGCACTCATCGGCGTGATGATCTTGATGGGTATCGTGGTGAAAAACGGTATCGTTCTCATCGACTACACCCGACTCTGTTTGGAACGCGGCATGGGTGTCAACGAATCGGTTGTCACGGCATCACGCCAACGTCTGCGTCCTATCTTGATGACCACGCTCACCACCGTGCTCGGTATGGTGCCAATGGCAATAGGAACCGGCGAAGGTGCTGAGATGTGGAACGGTCTCGGCGTGGTGGTGTCATGGGGACTCTCAATATCGACACTCATCACCCTCGTGCTCATCCCGACATTGTACGCAATCTTCGTTTCAAGAAAAATCAGACGTGACGAAAGAAGACGCGCAAGACTCGCATTAGCTAACGAACTTTAAACGAAACACAATGACAGCAATATTCATCGCCTACAATCAGGCATATTATGAAGAGATTTCCAAGCTCCTTGAGAAACAAGGAGTTCGGGGATTCACCAAGTGGAACGAGATAACAGGACGTGGCTCATCGACCGGTGAGGCGCACTACGGCACACACACATGGCCGACATTCAACGATGCCATGCTCACCTTCGTCGACGACTACAAAGTGGACAGCATCCTAAACATGCTGCACGAACACGATCTTCAGACACCTGAACTGGGTCTGAGAGCGTTTTCTTGGAAAATCGACAAGACTATTTAACGCTGAACTTGTAAATACAAGTGTGATGGTATTCCTCACCAGGTCTTAACACCGCACTCGGGAAGTTAGGCTGGTTTGGAGCATCTGGGAACTGCTGTGTCTCAAGGGCAAACGACTCATGGGTACACAGCGGTTTGCCGTATTTACCATTTGTTTTTCCATCAAAGAAATTACCGCTGTAGAACTGCAGGCCAGGTTGGTCTGTCAGCACCTCCATGAATCTGTGCGATTTAGGCTCGTAAACAGTGGCCGCAAGGCTCATCTCTCCGAGATTTTTCTTCAAAACCCAGTTGAAGTCATATCCATTGCCGAAAACCATCTGCGGATGATACTTTTCAATATCACGACCGATTGCCTTTGCCTTGGTGAAATCCATCGGAGTGTCTTTTACCGAGATAAAATTGCCTGTAGGAATAAGGTGTTCGTCAATAACGGTAAGCATTTTCCCGTTTATCATCAGCTCGTGGTCGAAAATTGTGCCGCCAGCCTCCCCTTTCAGGTTGAAAAACGAGTGATGTGAGATGTTGCACACCGTCGGGGCATCGGTAGTAGCTTGATAATCAATACGGAACTCATTGTCAGCGGTCAAGGTGTAAGTCATGGTGATGTCAAGATTGCCAGGGAAACCGTCCAAGCCGTCAGGTAAAACGGTATGAAGCACTATTGAGCTGTCGTTAACCGATTTCACATCCCAAACCACGCGGTCGACACCGAATTCGCCGCCATGAAGCGTGTTGTCACCATCATTTTTGTAAAGATGGTATGTCTTTCCGTCAATGGTAAAAGCAGCGTTTCCGATACGGTTGGCATAACGTCC
>JAGCPH010000049.1 GCA_017645275.1 Bacteroidales bacterium
ATAAGGTATGTTGGTTTCGCTGTCGACTGCCCATGGGGTACCCACAGGGTTTTCTTCGCCGTTCACTCTCACGGTGTCGCAGTTCTCCCAGTTGGTTATAAACTCCATGTTCTCGCCCAAATAGGCGTCGCCATAGAGTTGTATGCCCTGGCGCACCAACACTTCGATTTCTTCTCCGCTTGCCAATGTGACATCAATAGTTGCCTCCACAACACGGTCAGGTGCCACTATATTGCTCACCACAATGAGTGCTGGATGACCTTGTACCATATTGTTGGCTGCAGAAGCAGAGAACCACTCGGCCCTATAGCTTACAGAGGCAATGGCAGAAGTGTGATTTTCAAACACAATCATACTTCTCTCTTCAGAGCTGAGGATAATGAGCTCGTAATAAGCCTTATTACCAGGCTTGATGTCAGTAGGTTTTTTCTTGCAAGCTGTCATGACGAGCATACATGCCATGACCACTGACACGATTAATAAAAATTGTTTTTTCACCATCATATTTGCATTTTTGAGATGCAAAAATAAAATATTACTACAAAATATTCTTACACGAACAATCAATTCGTCCGTTTTTAGGCAAATTGTTCGCTTGTAAGACAAATTGTATGGCAAAAAGACGTGTTGTTCGGTACTTTATTCCTTCGTTTCGCGGAATTCTGAGGGAGATATTCCGTATCTTGTCTTGAAGCTGCGGCGGAAAGAGACTGTGTTCGAAAAACCGCTTGCCAAGCACACTTGCTCCAAGCTCATTTCAGGATGTTCGTCCATGAGGCGGACGGCATGGATTAGACGAAGCTCGCATACAAGTGTAGTAATCCTTTTGTATTCGCTGCCATGCGAGAAGGCGGCACCAATGCGTTCTTTTGAGAGACCGGTGAGGTCGATGAGCGTCTGACGTTCAAACAAAGGATTGAGATACAGTTTCTCCGTTTCTATCAGGTCGCTAAGGTAGGCTGAAAGCTCGGCGTCTGAGAGTGTAGAGTTTAGAGTGTAGAGTTTAGAGTTGTTTTGAAGTTGAGAGTTTTGAGTTGAAAGTTCTCTGTACTTTTCCTTGTATTCCACGGCATCTCTGATTTGTTGTGCAAGGATTCTGTTCTGCTTATTCGTCTTGCGCCACTGCCAAAAGACATAAATGGTGAGCAGAAATATCAGAAGACTCACTAAACCTATCACTCTGCGCGACTCTTTAGCCCGTTGTGCGGCATCACGCTGGCGCTCAGCCTCCATCTGCTGTTGCAGGGCGTTGTAACGTGCGATGTGCTCTCTGGCTGTGGCTTCACGCACAACGTCCTCAATCTGGCGGAAAGCCGAGAGCATATTGCCCTGCTCGCCCAATGATGCATAAGCCGCAGCGATAAAGTTCTGGGCCTGACTGCGGTAGAAACGGATATAGTCGATGCGTCTCTGGTCGGTTTTGGGTTCGCGGTGGCTGCCGTCGTGATATTTTTCGGGGTTCGCCTCGTAGTCGTCGAGCCGCTCAATGATACGGCGTGCCAATGGCAGCGTCTCGGCATAGCGGTTGTGCGAGCCGAGCATGACAATCTTGCGTCGCGAGGCGACGATGAAGGCATCAAGCTCGTTGAATCTACCTTTATCACTGAGTATGGCCAACACGCTGTCAACTTTCGCCATGCCTTCTTCTTCATGGCCCATGGCATAGAGCGCGGCACCAATTTCCGCTTCCGTGCGTAAGGCGTCAGTCTCCGCCTCCGGACCTATCTGACGGCACACATCGACCAGCTGTCGTGACCGATAGAGCCATCCCATGGTGTCGTTCTGCATACGCTCGGTGTAAGCCAGAATCTCATATACGTCGCGAAGTCTTGTCAGGCTGGCCTTGATGGTGTTATTGGTGAGCAGTCGCATGGCTATGGCCTGTGCTGAGTCCAAGCGGATGTCTGTCGGTCCGCCGAGCAGCGAGTCCATCTGTTCGTGCATCAGTGTCATGCCATATATGCGTGCCCGACACTGTTCGGCTTGCACCTCGTCAATATTGCCCACGATGAGCGCCGAGTCGATGATTTGCAACGCCTGTTCGGGCTGGTAACCATAGATGCTCATCGCCGCCCGAATGGTGTGGATGGTGTCGGCCGACTGTGCGTCACGGTTTCTCTCGCCGTTATCCGAAACGCCGCCGCCGCCAGTACAGGCTGCCATCACAGCCACCAAGGCAAATATTAATATGTGAAGAAGTTTTTTCATATATCCAAGGTGCAAAGATATATAAAAAAATTGAACATGTAACTTCTTTTAATTCATCAGCCTGCTTTCGCCCCAATTATATTGAGGATAAGCCTTCTTGAGGTCGTTATAGGAACCACTCACGCCGCTGCCGCCACTAGTCGCAAACACACAGATTGTCTTGCCGCTGAGATCGTGTGCCTCGATGAATGTGTTGACGATGGTTGGGGCGGTGTACCACCACACTGGGAATCCGATCCACACGACATCGTAATCGGCGATGTTCTCGCAACGGCCTTTGATGGCTGGACGTGACGATTTGTCTTTCATCTCGATGGTCGAGCGGGAGTTTTTGTCGCGCCAGTCGAGGTCGGCTGCGGTATATTGTTGTTCAGGCGTGATCTCATAGAGGTCGGCGTTGAATTCTTTGGCGAGTTTCTGGGCCGCGGCCTTGGTGGTGCCGGTGGCTGAGAAGTAAACGATAAGGGTCTTTTTCATTTCTTTGTCCTCCTTTTGTTGTTTGTTTTGTGCGCAGACGCCGAGACTTAACGTCAGCAGTGCCGCAATGATTAATGCTATTTTTTTCATGATATGGTGTTTTATTTCAACATTGTTGCAATTTCAGCATCCATTTCCTTCGGTTCCGCCACTGGCGCGAAACGTTTGACGACGCTGCCGTCTTTCGAGATGAGGAATTTGGTGAAGTTCCAAAGGATGTCACCCTCTTTCTTCGCGCTCTTGCTGATGCCTTTGAGCATGGTGTGAGTGGCCTTTGCTTTCAAGCCTTTGTATTCCTCTTTAGGAGCTTGCGATTTCAGATATTCGAAGATTGGATGCGCATTTTCGCCGTTGACGTCAATTTTTTTCATCAGAGGGAATGTGACGCCGTGGTTGATGCGGCAGAACTCGGCGATTTCCTCGTCGCTGCCCGGTTCCTGATGTGCGAACTGGTCGCATGGGAAGCCGAGGATGACCAAACCTTGTTCTTTATACTTCTGATAAAGGGCTTCCAAACCGTCGTATTGCGGAGTGAAGCCGCATTTTGAGGCGGTGTTGACAATCATGAGGACTTTGCCACGGTATTGTGCCATGTCCACCTCTTCGCCCCTGTTGCTCAGGGCCTTAAAATCATATATCGTTGCCATAATACAAAAC
>JAGCPH010000050.1 GCA_017645275.1 Bacteroidales bacterium
ACTTCATCAAGCAATTGGATCTGCATTATGAAGACATTGTGAAAGTAGAAAAAGGCGGCGAGATAATTCCGAAAATCATCGAAGTAGACCTCGAAAAACGCAAAAACGACTCAAAACCCGTCGAGTTTATCACCAAATGTCCGGAATGTGGCACCGTTTTGACCCAAAAAGAAGGCGAAACAGCATGGTACTGCCCCAACAGCATGGGATGTCCGCCACAGATAAAAGGCCGCATCGAGCATTTCATCAGCCGCAAAGCTATGAACATCGAAAGCCTCGGCGAAGGAAAAGTGGAAGTTATATTCGATAACCACTTGATTAACAACTACGCCGACCTCTACGACCTCACCTACGACCAGCTCTACGGACTCGAGAAAGTGGAGACTTTCATCGACGAGTCGAGCCTCTTCCCGGAAACGGTGACACGCAAGGTTTCCTTTAAAGAAAAGACAGTCAACAATATACTCAATTCGCTCATAAAATCACGCGAAGTGCCATTTGCAAGAGTGCTTTACGCATTGGGAATCAGAGAGATAGGCGAAACGACAGCGAAGATTCTGGCCAACGAGATGGGCAATATCGACAACCTCATCAACGCATCGCTGGAAGAGCTGACAGCCATCAACACCATCGGCCCTACCATCGCACAAAGCATCAGAGACTTCTTCGACGACGAGCGTAACATCAATATTATCAACCGATTAAAAGCCGCTGGATTGCAGTTTTCGCAAGAGAAGAAAGCCACTTCATCTGAAGACCAGGTGCTTGCAGGCAAGACCATAGTAGTGAGCGGCGTGTTCGCCAACTTCTCCCGTGACGGCATCAAGCAGTTGATTGAAGATTTAGGCGGCAAAAACGCTTCTTCCATCTCATCGAAAACCGATTTCGTGGTCGCGGGCGACAAGATGGGGCCTGAAAAGAAAAAGAAAGCTGAAACTCTTGGAGTTAAAATAATTGACGAAACAGAGTTTTTAAATATAATCAATAATCCCGTCATTTCGAGCGAAACGTAGTGTAGTCGAGAAATCACCGCCATTTGAATTATTTAGAAATTTTATGCCAGTGATTACTCCACTCCGCCTAACGGCTACGGTCGAAATGACGATAAAACAAATAAAATGTTAAAAAAACTTAGAATAACATTAGCTATCATCTGCTTCACGATGATTACGCTGTTGTTTCTCGACTTCACAGGCACCCTCCACGCCTGGTTCGGCTGGATGGCGAAGCTGCAGTTTGTGCCCGCTTTGCTGGCATCAGGCTCCATCACTGTCCTCGCAATCATCATTGTCACCATGACATTCGGGCGCATTTACTGCTCCATCCTCTGCCCTCTCGGCGTGTATCAGGATGGCATCTCTCGCATGGCAGAGAAACGAAAAAAGAACCGTTACAAGTTCAAAAAGAGTCGTAAATGGCTGAGATACAGCATATTACTGGTGTTTGCGGTGCTCCTGTTTGTCGGGCTCAACTCGATAGCAATCCTCATCGCCCCATACAGCATCTACGGACGCATCGCCTCGAACCTGTTTGCGCCACTTTATCAATTGATTAACAATGTTTTAGCATATTTTGCCGAACGTTGGGACAGCTATGCTTTCTACCACGTCGACGTGTATATCAAGAGTCTGCCGATATTCATTGTTTCCATAGCTTACTTCTTGATTATCACCATCTTATCGCTTACTAACGGACGCTGGTATTGCAACACAGTATGTCCTGTTGGCACAATTCTCGGCTTTTTTGCGAGATTCTCGCTTTTCAAGCCTGTCATCGACACTGAAAAATGCAACAGCTGCGGTCTTTGCGAAAGAAACTGCCGTTGCTCAGCCATTGACTCTAAAAACCATAAGATTGACTATACAAAATGCGTCACGTGCTTCAACTGCATAGAAAAATGCCATCAAGGCGCGATGCGTTACCGTCTGGCCGGCAATACTGATAATGTCAACAAAGTAAAAACAATCGGTGACGAGACCAAAAATGGCAAGACCTCACGCAAGACTTTCATCGCAACTGTTGCAACTCTAGCCGCTGCCTCGACATTGAAAGCTCAGGAAAAGGTCGTCGACGGCGGTCTTGCAACAATCGAAAAGAAGAAAGCACCCAAGCGTGAAACCCCAATAAAACCTGCCGGTTCGGTAAGTCTCGACAACTTCAGCTCACGTTGTACAGGCTGCCAGCTGTGCGTTCAGGTCTGCCCCAACGACGTGCTGCGTGCATCATCAAAACTCGACACTTTCATGCAGCCTGAGATGTCGTATGAACGTGGCTACTGCCGTCCCGAATGCACCAAATGCTCGGAGGTATGCCCCGCTGGCGCCATCACCAAGGTGACACGTGAACAGAAGACCGCCATCCAGATCGGCCACGCCGTGTGGATTGGCCGCAACTGCGTGCCACTGCGCGACGGCGTGACATGCGGCAACTGCGCAAAACATTGTCCTTCAGGGGCTATCACTATGATGCATTACGACCCGGAAGACGCCGCATCACCAATGATTCCTTCAATAAACACTGAACGCTGCATAGGCTGCGGCGCATGCGAGCATGTGTGTCCGGCCAGACCGTTCAGCGCGATTTTCGTCGAGGGTAACTTAATTCACAAGGAGGTGTAACATGGAAAACAATATATCAAGAAAAGATTTTCTCAAAGTGGTCGGAGCTACAGCGGCAGTGTCGGCAGTGGCATTAACTGGCTGCAAATCAGCGAATTACGATAAAGAAACGACATATTCAGTCGGCGATATCCCGAAGGACAAGATGACCATGCGCGTCAACCATAACACTGGCGATAAAGTCTCTATCCTAGGCTACGGCATGATGCGACTGCCGTTCAAAGACGATGCCATCGACCAGGAGATGGTCAACAAACTGGTGGACTACGCTATGGACCACGGAGTAAACTACTACGACACATCTCCTGTGTATTGCCGCGGAAACTCTGAGGTCTCCACAGGAATAGCGTTGAGTCGCTACCCTCGTGAGAAGTATTTTCTCGCTACCAAGCTGTCAAACTTTGCGCCTCAGTTCTGGAGCCGTGAGGCATCAATAAAGATGTACCACGACTCGTTCGAAAAGCTGCAGACCAACTATTTCGACTATTATCTGCTGCATTCCGTAGGCAACAGCAGCAAAGGCTTGAGCGGCTGGGACACTTTCCAGAAACGTTACATCGACAACGGCATCATCGACTTTGTGCAGGAAGAGCGTAAGGCAGGCCGTATACGTAACCTCGGCTTCTCGTTCCACGGCGACCAGCGCGTCATCGAATGGCTGCTCGACAACCACGACAAATATCACTGGGACTTCGTGCAGATAGAGATGAACTACATCGACTGGGAGCACGCACACGATGTCGACGAAGACAACGTCAACGCCGATTATCTCTACAAACGTCTTACCGACCTGAACATTCCGGCAGTCATCATGGAGCCGCTGCTCGGTGGTCGTCTGTCGAAACTCCCTGTTATTCTTGCGAATACGCTGAAACAGCACGCCCCACAAAACAGCGTGGCATCGTGGGCATTCCGTTTCGTCGGCACCTACCCTAACGTGCTCACCGTCCTTAGCGGAATGACATACATGGAGCATCTGCAGGACAACCTGCGCACTTACTGCCCATTAGTCCCATGCACCGACGACGAGATCAGTCTGTTGATGGACATCGCAAACAAATACCTGCAATATCCGATCATTCCGTGCACCTCGTGCCAGTATTGCATGCCTTGTCCGTATGGCATCGACATCCCGACAAACTTCAGCTTCTACAACAAATGCGTCAACGAAGGAAGCATCGTAGAGGATTCACAGTCAAAGGATTACCGTCAAGCTCGTCGGAGATTCCTGATAGAATACAATCGTCAGCTGGAGGCCGACCGACAAGTGGAGCACTGCATCGGATGCAACCAATGCGTGTCACACTGTCCACAACACATCAACATCCCCGAACAGCTCACGAGGATCAACACTATTGTAGAGAAACTGAAAAGTACGATCTAATTATTCGATTCTGAGGTCCTGAATGCCGGTCACCTCGTGTTCACTGATGCCGTCAATGACGACACGCACTGATTTTACTGGCTTTTCGGGATGACAATAAGCTCTGTAGCCGTCGATGGCATCGTATTCGAAACGGTTGCCACGATGATATTCCTCGCCATCGTAAGAATATTCGATATATCCGTTCAATACGCCGTACACCGCCAAGGTGTAATAGCCAGTACACATCCCAATTGATTGACACTCAACAGGTTCGTCAAATGTAAACTTGATGTAGTCGCCGTCACCAATCTCACGCGCAGTGAAGCAATAGGTGTTCAAATCGTAATCCACAAGCCTATTGATATCCTCAAAAAACGGGATATTCGACTCCACTGTCGTCGTAGGCTTCAGATAATGGTGCAACTCGATGTTCTGAGCGCCTCTCGCTATGCTTGAACGCCCATTGTAAAACGTCGCGAACCTATAATTCTCAGGCGTTTTCGTCTTTATCGGGTCGTAATATCTGTCAGATTTCATGGTCGGCTCGCTACCGTCTTTGGTATATCTGATTTTCAAATCTTTGTTGTCGCATGTCACGACAAGTTTTCCGTCCTCATACACCACCTCTGGCGGTTCAATTCTGAACTTCCATCCCATCGCGTCGAGACGTTCATATTGGGAATTGTAAAGCACCTCTTTAAACTCCTGATAATCGGGCTTATGTTGGCACCAAGCTATCTCCGACAACGCTAAAAGCTTCGGAAACACCTGATAATCAACGAAGTCTTTCACACCAAGACACTCTGCCCAGCAGCCGCCTTGAGGTCCTAAACAGCCCTCAATAGGCTCGAAACTGTAGGCTTTCTCCAACGAATTCACGCCTGCCCACTTCAGTCCACGCTCGTCCTCGCTCTGTTTCATGTCGAAATACATGTACTGCGCAATCTGCATCACCGTCGGATGGCCTTCTTCCATCGATTTCACACCTCTCTCGGGACTCGCCCAGGCATAAACCACCGTCTCTGGCATCAGCTCGCCGCCGTCGATAATCTCGTCCCAGCCAGCCATCGTCTTGCCATGTTTTGCCAAAATCTGCTCAAGTCGTCTTACAAAATAATTATGCAATTCAGCAGGTTTGGTCATGCCTTTTTCTTTCATAAGTGCCTGACAATGAGGACATTCCATCCAAGAATCCATATTCACCTCATCGCCGCCAATGTGGAAAATCTTAGATGGGAACAGTTCAGCCATCTCGCCAATGATAGTATCAAGCATGGCATAGTTTTCCTCACGTCCCACGCACCAAACATTGTTCGATTCCCATTGCACGCTATAGTGTTTGCCCGTCGTCTCACACAAAATCTCAGGATACGTCACCGCCACCGCCTTGCTGTGTCCCGGCAAATCGATCTCAGGAATGATATTGATATTTCTGTCGGCTGCGTATTTTACTATAGATTTTATCTCTTCTTGGGTGTAAAAACCGCCGTTTCGCTCCATTCCCGATGCATATGCAGGCTTCAAAACCTCGTGAGGGCCACGCCAAGCACCAAGTTCCGTGAGCTTCGGATAGCTCTTGATTTCCACTCGCCAGCCTTGGTCGTCGGTCAGGTGCCAATGGAAATTGTTGATTTTATAATACGCCAATGCGTCAATGAATCTATATATAAAATCGGTGTCCTGAAACGTTCTCGACACATCCATATGCATGCCTCGATAAGCGAATCTCGGAGCGTCGTAAATCCTCATCTTCGGCACCTTAACACGACTTATCTTCTTGCTTTTCTTAATGTTATCAGCTTTATAAACATCCGAAGGCATCATCTGCATCAGGGTCTGGACGCCATAAAAAGCACCTTCTTTCGTACCAGCGATGATCTTAATATTGTCCTTGTCGACTATGATATTATACGCCTCTGACAATTCAATAGTATCGGTCAGTTTTATCATGATACAGTTTGAATGCCGACGCACTGTCTTCACCTCAAAATCGCCTTTTCTAAACACATTATTCAGATGCGACTGCAGATATTCGGCGTTGAACCTATTCTCCTCATTATCAATAAAAATAATGGTTTTCTTATTGATTTTAAAGCCCTGTCCCTTCTCCACGGCCATCATGCTCGGCTTCGGCACGATATCCAGATTCGCTTTCTCAGTATGCTTCCAAAGGCATAGCAATCCGATAACAATGATCATGACGACTTTATCGGTCGTGCTCCACTTCCGCCATTTTACAATCAATAAAACGACTAATACTAAAATAATTAATTTCATATTTCTATTTTTTGTCGTCTTCGACGAGAAATCTTACAAAATCTTTTTTAAAATCTTTTAAAATGTTCTTCCTATGTACATTAAATATTTTGTTAGATTTTTTTAAAAGATTTTATTTGGATTTTTGCCCGCAGGGCACCGAAAAAAAGAGCCGCTACTTGTTAGCGGCTCTTAGTTTTACTTGAGTTTGTTGATAAGATCCGGCAGCATTCTCACGCACGCCATCTCTCTCCACTTCTTCTTGGCCTCCATAGCCGGCATACCGAAGTATGTCACGCCTGGCTCAGTGTCTTTGTCGACAGCTGTGTAAGCCAACACTGTTGTGCCTTCTGCGATGACGAGGTCTTTGTTGACTGCTGACATTGACCAGATCGACACATTGTCTTTTACTCTCGACACGCCACCGATAGCGCAGTGTGCTCCGAGGAAGCAGTTCTTGCCGACTTTAGCGTCGTGACCCACCTGGACGAAGTTATCTGTCTTGGTGCCTGCACCGATGATGGTGTCGCTTGTCACTCCGATGTCGACGGCACAATGTGCTCCAAGTTCAACATTATCCTCAATCACCACTCTGCCGCATGACTCGAACTTCACCTGACGGTCTTTGCCGCGATGCTGGAAATAGCAAGCATCGGCTGCAAGCACTGTGCCACTGTTGATGATGACGTTGTCACCGATAACAGTCCAGTTGTTGATAGTCACGTTGGCGTGGATTATGCAGTTCTTACCGATTTTCACGTGATCTGCCACGAATGTGCCCGGCTCGATAATGGTTCCTTCGCCAATCTCGGCTTTCTTGCTGACCATCTCGGTTGCAGGCTCGAAACGACGGTATGACAAGATAATCTTGTTGAATGCGTCGAACGGGCAGTCGTGGACGATGAGTGTCTTACCTTCAGGACATTCCACATCAGCAGTGTTTATGATGATGGTTGTTGCCGCTGAGCTCAGCACTCTCTGATAGTATTTCGGGTGATCGACAAATGTGATGTCGCCGTTCTCCACCTCATGAAGCTCGTTGAGCCCTGTGATGACACGGTTGGCATCGCCGATAATCTTGGTGGCACCAATAAAATCGGCTATACATTTGACGGTCGTTGCTGGTTCAATTCTCATAATTATTCTCTTACTCTTTCTGCGTACTCACCGGTACGTGTGTCAATTCTAATCTTATCGCCTGTGTTGATGAACAACGGCACTCTCACTATAGCACCTGTCTCAACTGTAGCGTCTTTCATGGCGTTGGTGGCTGTGTTGCCCTTCTCGCCTGGCTCTGTGTAAGTCACCTCGAGGACAGTCTTCACTGGAAGTTCAGCGAACAACACTGTATCGGTCGATGTGTCGAAAACAACGTCGCAAACATCGCTTTCCTTAAGGAAATCAACACCTGTAATAAGATCTTTCATAAGAGGGATCTGCTCGTAGTCTTCCTGATTCATGAAAATGTAATCATCACCTTCTTTGTAAAGATACTGATACTGACGATGTTCAACGCGAA
>JAGCPH010000051.1 GCA_017645275.1 Bacteroidales bacterium
AATCATCCACAACATCGAGTTGCGTCCAGGTCAGGGTGCCAAGATGGCACGCAGCGCAGGCGCATACGCACAGCTGATGTCACGTGATGGTAAATACGCCATCTTGAAGATGCCTTCAGGTGAGACACGTCTCATCCTCCAGGCTTGCAGAGCTACAATCGGAACAGTGTCGAACGCCGACCACAAC
The DNA here is from genome assembly GCA_017645275.1 of Bacteroidales bacterium. Lineage (GTDB taxonomy): Bacteria > Bacteroidota > Bacteroidia > Bacteroidales > F082 > Limimorpha. The sequence continues at coordinate 188 of JAGCPH010000051.1, forward strand.
CTCGAGAAATCAGGTAAGGCTGGTCGTAGCCGCTGGTTGGGCCGTCGCCCACGCGTCCGTGGTGTTGTTATGAACCCTGTCGATCACCCGATGGGTGGTGGTGAAGGCCGTGCATCAGGTGGCCATCCAAGAAGCCGCAAGGGCTTGCCGGCAAAGGGCTACAAGACACGTCATCCAAAGAACGCATCCAACAAGTATATCATTGAAAGACGTAAGAAGTAATTAACCAAGTAAAAAGAGAGAAATTATGAGTCGTTCACTTAAAAAAGGACCATATATCCACTATAAACTCGAACAGAGAGTGTTGGATAATGTAGCAACAGGAAAGAAGACCGTTATCAAGACTTGGTCAAGAACTTCAATGATTTCACCTGATTTCGTTGGACAAACCATCGCTGTTCACAACGGTAATAAATTCATCCCGGTTTACGTGACTGAGAACATGGTTGGACACAAACTCGGCGAGTTTGCTCCTACACGTACATTCAGAGGCCACTCGGGCAATAGAAAAGATGTTAAATAATAAGAACTATGGGAGCAAGAAAACATAACGCAGCAGAAGCCAGAAAGGCAGCTAAGAAACAGGTAGCTATGGCAAAGTTGAGCAATGTGCCTACCTCGCCATTCAAGATGCGCCTTGTCGCTGACATGATTAGAGGAATGAAAGTGGAACTTGCACTGCATGCCTTATTATACTCACCTAAAGCGGCAGCAAAGCCGGTGTATAAGTTACTCCGCTCAGCTATCGCCAACTGGGAAGCAAAGAACGAGGGTAAACGTATCGAAGACGCTAACCTGTACGTAAAAGAGATATTTGTTGATGAAGGCCGCACACTGAAGCGCATTCAGCCAGCCCCACAGGGTCGTGCACACCGCATCCGCAAACGTTCTAACCACGTCACTATCATCGTCGATAGCAGAATTGCAGATATGAAAGCCTCAGAAGCTAATGTTGAAGAAAAGAATTAATTAAGATTACAATGGGACAGAAAACTCATCCAATAGGTCTAAGACTTGGAGTCATCAAAGGTTGGGACTCAAACTGGTACTGTGGTAAAGAAACAGCCAAGAACATCGGTGAAGACGATAAGATCCGCAAGTATCTTAACGCCCGTCTCGGTAAGGCTGGTATCTCTAAAATCGGTATCGAGCGTTCAATAAAGCTCGTCACAGTCACTATCTTCACAGCTCGTCCGGGCGTTATCATCGGTAAAGGTGGTACAGAGGTCGACAAGTTGAAGGAAGAGATGAAGAAACTCATCGGTAAGGAGATTCAGATCAACATCAGCGAGATCAAGAGACCTGAACTCGACGCATTCATCGTCGCAAGTTCAATCGCAAAGCAAATTGAAGGACGTGTATCATTCCGTCGCGCCATCAAGAAGGCTGTGTCAGATACAATGAGAATTGGTGCCGAAGGTATCAAGGTCATCGCATCAGGCCGTGTCGGTGGTGCTGAAATGGCTCGTCAGGAAACCTACAAGGAAGGTCGTATTCCGCTGCACACACTGCGCGCCGACATCGACTATTCACTCGTGGAAGCTCACACATCATACGGCCGCATCGGTATTAAGGTGTGGATCTGCAAAGGTGAGATCTACGGTCGTCCGGAACTGGTGCCTACCACCACAGCCGCTGCCGCTCCTAAAAAAGCCGGCAACCCAGGCAAACCACAAGGTGGCGCCCCACGTCGTAATAAACGTACTACTAAGTAAGAAATAAAAAAACTATAAACGATGTTACAACCTAAAAGAACAAGATACAGAAGACCTCAGAAAGGCAAGATGAAAGGCAACGCTCACCGCGGCCATGAACTCGCCTTCGGTACTTTTGGTATTAAAACACTTGAGGAGCACCTGATCACAGCCCGCCAGATTGAGGCTGCACGTCAAGCTGTCACACGTCACATGAAACGTGAAGGACAGATCTGGATCAGAATATTCCCTGACAAACCTATCACCAAGAAGCCTCTTGAGGTTCGTATGGGTAAAGGTAAAGGAGACGTCGAGTACTTCGTAGCTCGCGTAACTCCAGGTCACATGCTTTTCGAAGCTGCGGGCGTGCCGCTTGAAGTCGCAAGAGAAGCACTCCGCTTAGCCGCTCAAAAGCTTCCTGTAGCAACTAAATTTGTGGTTAGAAGAGATTATGTCGAATAAAAAACAGTAACGCATCATGAAGAAAGAAGCTATCAATGAATTAAGTACTGCTGATCTGATGGAACGTATCGACGCCACACGCGATCAATATGTCAAAATGAAAATGCAACACGCAGTTTCTCCATTGGACAATCCGAATAAGCTCGGCGAGACACGTAAACAGTTAGCACGCATGCTGACAGAGCTCACAAAGCGTCAGAATGCTGAAAAGAACGTTAAATAATAAACGACGAAAGGATTTAAGAAATGGAAGAAAGAAATCTTAGAAAAGAGAGAATCGGAGTCGTTGCCAGCAACAAGATGGACAAGACGATCGTCGTTGTGATTGAACGTCGTACAAAACACCCGATTTACGGTAAATTCGTTAAGAAATCAACAAGATTCTTCGCACATGACGAGAAAAATGAATGCAACATCGGCGACACCGTGCGCATCATGGAGACTCGTCCATTGAGCAAGAACAAACGTTGGAGACTCGTTGAAATAATAGAAAGGGCCAAGTAATGTTACAACAAGAATCAAGACTTGCAGTAGCCGACAACAGCGGTGCAAAGGAAGTGCTCTGCATCAGAGTGTTAGGCGGAACCAAAAAACGTTATGCCCGTATCGGCGACGTCATAGTGGTTACAGTGAAAGACGCTCTTCCAAGCGGTAACGTGAAGAAGGGTTCAGTAGTAAAAGCAGTCGTCGTCCGTACAAAGAAGGAGACACGCCGCGCCGACGGATCATACATCCGCTTCGACGACAACGCATGCGTCCTCCTCAACGGTCAGGGCGAAATGCTCGGAACTCGTATCTTTGGACCAGTGGCCAGAGAGTTGCGTGAGAAACAGTATATGAAAATCGTATCTCTTGCACCTGAGGTACTCTAATTAAGAAAGGAAAGAAGTTATGAGTAAAATGTTTGTTAAAAAAGGCGACAACGTAGTCGTTATCGCTGGAACCCAGAAGGGCAAGAAAGGTACAGTGCTCAGCGTCGATACAGAGAAAAACCGCGTCATCGTCGACGGCGTCAACCTCGTGTCGAAGCATACAAGACCTAATACCGAAAACCCTAAAGGTGGTATAGTAAAGAAAGAAGCTTCCATCCATGCCTCAAACGTCATGGTTTGTGACAAGGACGGCAAAGCCGGCCGCATCGGTCGTAAAAAAGATGAACAAGGAAAATCAGTCCGTTATTCAAAAAAATCAGGGGAGGTTATTAAGTAATGAACTATCAACCCAAACTTAAAGTACAGTACAAGAGCGAAATCGTGCCTGCATTGATGAAGGAATTCCAGTACAAGACTGTGATGCAGGTTCCACGGCTTTTGAAAATTTCGCTCAATCAGGGTATCGGCGCAGCTCTCGCCGACAAGAAACTGATTGACTATGGTGTAGAGGAAATGACAGCTATCACCGGACAGAAAGCCGTACCGACAATTTCTAGACACGACGTTTCTAACTTCAAGCTTCGTCGTGGTAACCCGATCGGCGTGCGCGTGACGTTGCGCGGTGACAAGATGTACGAGTTTCTCGAACGCCTCGTCGCTGTAGCACTCCCACGTGTTCGTGACTTCAGAGGTATTAACGACAAAGGTTTCGATGGCCACGGCAACTACAGCTTCGGCGTCACCGAACAGATCATCTTCCCGGAGATCGACATGGACAAAGTCAACAAGATCAACGGTATGGATATCACCTTTGTGACAACAGCGAACACCGACAAGGAAGCAATGGCCTTGTTGAAACAGTTTGGTCTTCCATTTAAAAACCAGAAAAAATAAGTAAGATATGGCAAAAGAATCAATGAAAGCGCGCGAGCGCAAGAGAATGGCGATGGTAGAGAAATACGCAGAGAAACGCGCCGCCCTCAAGGCAGCCGGTGACTACGTAGGTCTCCAGAAGCTTCCAAGAAACGCTTCACCTATCCGCGTACACAATCGTTGTCAGCTTACAGGACGTCCAAAAGGTTATATGCGTCAGTTCGGCATCTCACGTATCAACTTCCGTGAAATGGCGCTCAAAGGTTTGATCCCAGGTGTTAAAAAAGCAAGTTGGTAATATTTTAAAAAGGATTAAAACTATGATTACAGACCCTATAGCAGATTTTTTGACACGCGTCCGCAACGCAGTCAATGCGAAACATAGAATCGTGGAAGTCCCTGCTTCAAACGTGAAGAAGGCTATCACAAAGATCCTCTTCGAAAAAGGCTATATCCTTAACTATAAGTTCGAAGACGAAGGTCCTCAAGGTACTATTAAGATCGCTCTTAAATACCACCCTGTTACCAAACAGCCGGCTATTGTGAGTATCGACCGCGTTTCACGCCCAGGTCTCCGTCAGTACGCCGACTCAGAGAACCTCCCGAGAGTCATGAACGGTCTTGGCATCGCCATCATCTCGACCTCAAGAGGCATTATGACAGATAAAGAAGCTCGCAACCTTCACATCGGAGGCGAAGTGTTATGCTATGTATCATAATTTAGGAGGAAACAGTTATGGCATTATCAAGAATCGGTAAATTACCTATTGCAATCCCAGCAGGTACTGAGGTTACAATCAAAGATAACGTTATCACCGTCAAAGGTAAGCTTGGCACATTGAGCCAGGACTTCCACGGCGATGTTGAACTTAAAGTTGAAGACGGCCACATCCACGTGAGCCCGGCTAACATCCCTAACGCTTCAGCCAAACACGGTCTCTACCGCGCGTTGATTTTCAACATGGTGAAAGGCGTATCAGAAGGTTTCGAGACAGTGCAGGAGTTCGTCGGCGTCGGCTACAAAGCTGAAGCTAAAGCCAACGGCAAACAACTCGAGCTCTCACTCGGTTTCTCACACAACATGATTTTCGTCATGCCAGCAGAAATCACATGCGAGACCATCAACGAAAGAGGAAAGAACCCTATCCTCAAGATGCGTTCATATGACAAGCAGTTGCTCGGCCAGGTGGCAGCAAAGATCCGCTCGTACCGTAAGCCTGAACCTTACAAGGGCAAGGGTATCAAGTTCGAGGGTGAAGTGCTCCGTCGCAAGGCAGGTAAGGCAGCAGGTAAATAATGTTTAATTTTTAAATTGAAAGAAAGATGAATAAGAAGATCGAAAGAAGATTAAACATCAAGAGACGCGTCCGTAAGACCATCAGCGGCACAGCGGCACGCCCAAGAATGTCTGTCTTTAGAAGCAACAAGCAGATTTACGTTCAACTTATCGATGACGAAGCTGGCAAGACCCTCGTAGCTGCGAGCTCATGCGAAAACGGAATCGAAGAAGAAAAAATCACAAAGATCGAGAAAGCCGCTAAAGTCGGTAACCTCATTGCTGAAAAAGCAAAGGCAGCTGGCATCGAGACAGTGGTGTTCGATCGTAACGGTTATTTGTATCACGGTAGAGTTAAGTCTTTAGCAGACGGCGCTCGTAATGGAGGATTAAAATTCTAAAAGCTATGGCAGAAGTCAACGTAAAAAAAGTTAAAACTTCGGAAATCGAGTTGAAAGAACGCTTGGTCCACGTCGGTCGTGTGACAAAGGTCACCAAGGGTGGACGTGCATTTACCTTCGCAGCACTTGTCGTCGTCGGCAATGAGAACGGCGTCGTGGGTTACGGCCTCGGTAAAGCTAAGGAAGTTCAAGCCGCTGTTCAGAAAGGCACTGAAGATGCAAAGAAGAACCTCATCAAGGTTCCGGTCATCAACGGTACTCTTCCGCACGAGCAGTACGGCAAATATTGCGGTGCTTACGTGTACATCCAACCAGCTACCCCTGGTACCGGTGTTATCGCAGGCGGTGCAATGCGTGCAGTTCTTGAAAGCGTCGGCGTGAAAAACGTTCTCGCTAAGTCAAAAGGTTCATCAAACCCTCACTCAGTGGTGAAAGCTACCTTCGCAGCTCTTGCAAAGATGCGCGACGCCCGCACAGTAGCCCAGATGAGAGGTGTTGACATGGATGTGGTGTTTAACGGATAATCTAAAATTTTGAAAAAATGAAAAAAGTAAGAATAACTCAGATTAGAAGTGGCATCGGCAGACCACAGGATCAGAAGGACACTCTCAAGAGCTTGAACCTCAGAAAGATGCATCAGTCAGTTGAAGTGGACATGGAAAACCCTTCAGTGGCTGGCATGGTTGAGAAAGTGAAACACCTTCTCAAAATTGAAGAAATCTAATTGTTAAACTAAGAAATTAAAAAATAGTTATGGATCTTAGTAATCTTAAACCGGCAGAAGGTTCTGTGAAAGATCGTAAGAGAATCGGTCGCGGACAAGGCTCAGGCTACGGCGGAACATCAACACGTGGTCACAAAGGAGCCGGCTCACGCTCAGGCAACACCCACAAGATCGGTTTCGAAGGCGGTCAGATGCCTCTCGCACGTCTCGTGCCTAAGTACGGCTTCAAGAACATCAACCGCGTGGAATATCGCGCAGTGAACATCGAGGTTCTCGAAGACTTCGCTAACAGCGGCATCACCGACATCACACCAGAACTGTTGAAAGAAAACGGCTTCGTCGGAAAATATGAACTCGTTAAAATTCTCGGAAACGGTGAATTGACAAAGGCAGTCAACGTGAAAGCCAACGCATGGTCGAAAGGCGCTGAAGAGGCTATCACAAAGGCTGGCGGTACTATTGAGAAAATTTAATCAACTAAACTAAAGAGATATGCAGGAGTTATTAATAGTATTTTTGGTGGTCTTGGTCGTTGCAGCCATCATGTGGTCAAACAAACGACTCAGAGAGAACATCCAGAATATCTTTAAAATCGAGGAATTGCGCAAGCGCATCCTCTATACGCTGTTGATCATTGCGATCTACCGCTTCGGCTCATACGTAGTGTTGCCGGGCGTCGACCCTAATGAACTCGCTGCGTTGAAGAATCAAAGCAACTCGGGTCTCCTTGGTTTGTTGAATATGTTCTCAGGCGGCGCATTCGCAAATGCTTCGTTGTTTGCTCTCGGTATCATGCCGTACATCACCGCAAGTATTATCATACAGTTGCTCGGCATGGCCATCCCTTACTTCCAGCGTCTGCAGAAAGAAGGCGAGAGCGGCCATCGTAAGATCAACCAGATTACACGTTACCTTACAGTGCTTATCGTGGCAGTGCAGGCTCCGGGTTATATCGCTAACCTGAGAGCCCAGCTCCCAGCCACAGCTATCTATCCGTTCACAGGAGCTGCTCCTTCATTGTACTTCTGGATTTCATCAGTGATAATCCTCATCGCAGGTACTTTGTTCATCATGTGGCTCGGCGAACGTATCACCGACAAGGGCATCGGCAACGGTATATCACTCATCATCATGATTGGTATCATCGCACGTCTGCCATTCGCTCTGTTCGCTGAGATAGCATCACGCTTCACTGAAGGTGTCGGCGGTCCTATCTTCTTCTTGCTCGAGATAGTATTCCTCGTCCTGGTTATCATCATGACAATACTTCTCGTCCAGGGAACACGTAAGATCCCGGTACAGTATGCGAAACGCGTGGTCGGCAACAAACAGTACGGCGGTGTCCGCCAGTACATCCCGCTCAAGGTGAACGCTGCTGGCGTTATGCCAATCATCTTCGCCCAGGCTATCATGTTTGTGCCTATCACCATCATCGGATACTCTAACACTGAGAATCTGAGCGGCTTCATGAGAGCTATGACTAACATGAACGGCTTCTGGTACAACTTTGTGTTCTTCATCCTCATCGTCCTCTTCACATACTTCTATACAGCTGTGACCATCAACCCGGCTCAGATGGCAGAAGACATCAAGAAGAACGGCGGCTTCATCCCTGGCGTGAAACCAGGCAAGCAGACGAGAGACTACATCGATACCATCATGTCGAGAATCACCCTTCCGGGTTCATTGTACCTCGGCGTCGTGGCTATCATGCCAGCCCTCGTGTCAATAATGGGTGTCAACCATCAGTTCGCACAGTTCTATGGCGGCACATCATTGCTGATCCTCGTCGGTGTGGTGTTAGACACATTGCAGCAGATTGAAAGCCATCTTCTTATGCGTCACTATGACGGTCTCACCAAATCAGGCCGTATCAAAGGACGCGTCGGTAGAATGTAATTTCAACAGACAGATATGATTCATTACAGAACAGATAGTGAAATCGAATTGTTGAGACAAGCCGCTTTGCTCGTGGGCAAAACCCTTGGCGAAGTGGGGAAGCATATACGTCCGGGAGTCCGTACCATCGACCTCGACAAACTCGCTGAAGAGTTTATCAGAGACCATGGAGCGACTCCGGCCTTCAAAGGCTACGACGGATTTCCCGGAAGTTTATGCATCTCGGTCAACGAGCAAGTGGTCCACGGCATCCCGGGTGACTACGAGCTCCGCGACGGCGATATCGTCTCGATCGACTGCGGCACAGTGCTGAACGGCTATGTCGGCGACTCAGCTTATACCTTCTGCTGCGGCGAGGTGTCGGAAGAAGTGAAGCTCCTTCTCAAACGCACGAAGGAATCGCTCTACAAAGGCATCGAGGCGGCAGTGGCTGGCAACAGGGTGGGCGACATCGGCTTCGCAGTGCAGAGCTACGTCGAACAGTTCGGTTACGGTGTGGTGCGTGAACTCGTCGGTCACGGTGTGGGACGCAAGATGCATGAAGACCCGCAGGTGCCTAACTACGGCAAACGTGGCACGGGCAACAAGCTCGAAGAAGGCATGGTGCTCGCCATCGAACCGATGATCACACTCGGCAAAAAAGAAATAGTGCAGGAACGCGACGGATGGACTATCACTACCCGCGACCGCAAACCGGCAGCACATTTCGAGCACGATATCGCGGTACGCCACGGCAAAGCCGAGATACTGTCAAGTTTTGAATGGGCAGAAGCAGTAGAAAACAACAAATAAAAAGGAAATTATATGGCAAAACAGATGTCAATTGAACAAGACGGAACCGTTACCGAATCACTCGGAAACGCCATGTTCCGCGTGGAATTGGAGAACGGACTTCAAATCATCGCACACATCTCCGGAAAGATGAGAATGCACTACATCAAAATCCTTCCTGGCGATAAAGTGAGACTTGAAATGTCGCCTTATGATCTGACAAAAGGTCGTATAACTTTCAGATACAAATAATTTTACGTTTTTTTGTTGAACGTAACGGAAAAAAGCGTAATTTTGCGCCCTAAAAAAAGAATGCTTCGAAAAAGATAAAAAAATTATATAAAATGAAAGTCAGAGCATCAATCAAGAAGAGATCAGACGATTGCAAGATAGTGCGTCGCAAAGGTAAATTGTATGTAATTAACAAAAAGAACCCTAAAGAAAAACAACGTCAGGGTTAATTAAACAAAAACAGATAAATTATGGCTAGAATTGCTGGTGTAGATATCCCGAACAACAAACAAGGTCAAATATCTTTAACCTACATTTACGGTATCGGCCGTTCGGCTGCAAAGGCTATCCTTACAGAAGCCAATGTACCGTTTGAGAAGAAAGTCCAGGACTGGACCGATGATGAGCAGAACACAATCCGTAACATCATCGCCGACAATTACAAAACTGAAGGTGAACTCCGCAGCGAGATCCAGATCAACATCAAACGTTTGATGGATATCGGTTGCTACAGAGGAATCCGTCACCGTATCGGTTTGCCGCTCCGTGGTCAGAGCACAAAGAACAACGCTCGTACACGTAAGGGCCGCAAGAAGACCGTTGCTAACAAGAAGAAAGCCACGAAGTAGTCGCTAGTCACTAGTCGCTAGTCGCTAGTTTTTAGTCGCTAGTCACTAAAGATTAAAGATTAAAGACTAAAGACTAAAGACTAAAGACTAAAGACTAAAAGTGGTTGGATCATATTAAATACCATTAAAAAATTAGTGAATTAAATGGCAAAAAATTCAAAAAGCGTTAAGAAACGTGTTGTGAAGATTGAGGCTACCGGTAAGGCATTTATCAAAGCTTCTTTCAATAACATCATCATTTCATTAGCAAACAATGAAGGACAAGTCATATCTTGGGCATCAGCCGGAAAGATGGGCTTCAAGGGTTCGAAGAAGAACACACCGTACGCAGCTCAGATGGCAGCAGAAGAGTGCTCAAAGACAGCGTATGACTTGGGATTACGTAAAGTTAAAGTTTATGTCAAGGGACCAGGCGCAGGTCGTGAATCAGCTATCCGCGCTATCCATTCATCAGGCGTGGAAGTGACCGAAATCATCGACGTCACACCAATACCGCACAACGGTTGCCGTCCGCCAAAACGTAGAAGAGTGTAATTGTTAAACATTTAAAAAGAAGAAGTTATGGCAAGATATACAGGTCCTAAGACAAAGATCGCCCGTAAGTTTGGTGAACCAATCTACGGCTCTGACAAGTATTACGAAAAGAGAAATTTCCCTCCAGGACAACACGGAGCAGCCAAGAAACGTAAGAAAGTTTCTGAATATGGTATCCAGTTGCAGGAGAAGCAGAAGGCAAAATACACCTACGGTATCCTCGAGCGCCAGTTCCGTAACACATTCGAGAAGGCTTCGAAGAAGAAGGGTATCACCGGTGAGATCCTCCTCCAGCTTATCGAGTCACGCGTTGACAACACAGTGTATCGTCTCGGCATAGCCCCTACACGTGACGCCGCCCGTCAGCTCGTCAGCCACCGCCACATCACAGTGAACGGCAAAGTGATGAACATCCCTTCAGCAATGCTGAAACCAGGCGACATCGTAGCAGTGCGCGAGAAATCAAAGAGCTTGGAAGTGATTACAAATTCAGTGGGTAGCCACGTTAACAACTACCCATGGTTAGAATGGGATTCAAATACCCTCACAGGAAAGTTCATGAGCTATCCTAACCGCGAGGATATTCCTGAGACCATCAATGAACAGCTTATCGTTGAGTTGTATTCTAAATAATCGAATATAAACTGATATTATGGCAATATTAGCATTTCAGAGACCTGACAAGGTCATAATGGTAGAATCGACAGACAAACACGGTGTCTTCGAATTTCGCCCGCTCGAGCCTGGCTACGGCATGACAATCGGTAACGCTTTGAGAAGAGTCCTCCTCTCATCGCTCGAAGGCTACGCTATCACATCAATCCGCATCGAAGGCGTGGAGCACGAGATGGCTCCTATCCCTGGTGTGATCGAAGACCTTACCGATATCGTGTTGAAATTCAAACAGGTCCGTTTCAAACAACAAATCCCGGGTGAGACATTCGAAAAGGTCACCGTCGTCATCGGTGGACAGGAAGAATTCGTCGCCGGCGATATCAACAAGTTCTTGTCAGTATTCCAAGTGCTGAACCCTGAACTCGTGATTTGCCACATGGATCCTTCGGTGAAACTGACTATCGACCTCACCATCGGAAAGGGAAGAGGTTATGTCAACGCCGATGAGAACAAAGTGCTCAACGCACCTGTCAACACCATCGCCATCGATTCAATCCATACACCTATAAGAAACGTCAGCTTCAAAGTCGACAACTTCCGCGTCGAGCAGAAGACCGACTATGAGAAGCTCATTCTCGACATCGAGACCGACGGCTCAATAGCACCGAAAGACGCTATGACAGAAGCCGCTAAGATACTCATCTATCACCTTATGCTGTTCAGCGATGAGCGCATCACCCTGATGGACGAGCAGAAGACGGTGTCGGAAGACTTTGACGAAGGCTCGCTGCATATCCGCCAGCTCCTCAAGACCAAGTTGGTCGACATGGACCTCTCGGTGCGCGCCCTCAACTGCCTCAAAGCAGCCGAGGTGGAGACTATCGGTGAACTCGTCGCCCTCAACAAGGCAGACCTGCTCAAGTTCCGCAACTTCGGTAAGAAGTCGCTCACAGAGCTTGAAGAGTTAGTCAGAAGCAAGGGACTCGAATTTGGAATGAATATCAGTAAATACAAATTAGATAAGGAATAATAGAGATGAGACACAATAATAAAATCAATCATTTAGGAAGAAAATCGGCTCACCGCAACTCGATGCTCGCCAACATGGCCGCTTCGTTGATCCTTGAGAAACGCATCATCACAACCACAGCTAAGGCTAAGGCTTTGCGTCTCTACGTCGAGCCAATGATCACACGTTCCAAAGACGACTCAACCAATTCACGCCGTATCGTTTTCGCACAGTTGCAAAACAAATACGCTGTCACAGAGTTGTTCCGCGAAGTTAGCCAGAAGGTCGCTAACCGTCCAGGTGGCTACACACGTATCATCAAGCTCGGTCTCCGCGCCGGTGACAACGCCGATATGTGCATGATGGAGCTCGTTGACTATAACGATATCTACACCAACGGCAAGAAAGCTGCTAAAGCAACCAAGACAACACGTCGTGGTGGCAAGAAGAAAGCAGCTGAGGCTCCTAAAGCTGAAGAGGCTCCTGTAGCAGAAGCTCCAGCAGCAGAAGCAAAGGCTGAATAAGACTTTAGCCATTGGCTACCAATACTGTGGAGACGTTTATGGAACGTCTCCACTTTTTTTTATAAAATTATCCGCATTTCCAAAATTATTTGTAATTTTGTAGCTTGATTAAATAGGTTTTAAAATTTTTGAAATATGAGTAGAATAGAAAAGATTCATGCCCGCCAGATCTTGGATTCGCGCGGCAATCCTACAGTAGAAGTCGACGTCATCACCGAAGACGGCATCCTCGGTAGAGCAGCAGTGCCATCAGGCGCTTCGACAGGCGTGCACGAGGCAGTGGAGCTTCGCGACGGCGATAAGACAAAATTCATGGGCAAGAGCGTGTATAAAGCCGTTGACCATGTGAACAACGAACTCGCAAAAGCCATTGAAGGCTATGAGGTTACAGACCAGAACGCCATCGACGCCAAGATGATTGAACTCGACGGCACAAAGAATAAAGGCAATTTCGGAGCCAACGCCATCCTCGGCGTGTCGCTCGCTTGCGCAAAGGCAGGTGCTATCTACACCGACCAGCCTCTGTATCGTTATATCGGCGGCGTCAGCGCAAACACATTGCCAATCCCTATGATGAACATCCTCAACGGCGGCTCACATGCTGACAATAGCGTTGATTTCCAGGAGTTTATGATCATGCCAGTGGGTGCTAAGTCATTCCATCAGGCTATCCAGATGGGCTCGGAGATCTTCCATAACCTCAAAAACGTGTTGAAAGCTGCCGGTTATTCGACAAACGTCGGCGACGAAGGCGGTTTCGCACCAAATCTCAAGTCAAATGACGAAGGTATCGAGGTGATCCTCAAAGCTATCGAGAAAGCTGGCTACCGTCCAGGCGAAGACGTGTTCATCGCTCTCGACGCTGCTTCTTCAGAATATTATCTGCCAGAAGAGAAAGTCTATCATCTCCACAAATCGACAGGTGAGAAGCTCAACGCAAAAGACATGGTCGAGTTCTGGAATAACTGGGTGAAGAAATATCCTATCATCTCTATCGAAGACGGTATGGCCGAAGACGACTGGGACGGCTGGAAACTCATGACCGATACTATGGGCAGCAAGATTCAGCTCGTGGGTGATGACCTCTTCGTGACAAACGTGGAGCGCCTCAAGATGGGTATCGATAAGAATGTTGCTAACTCTATCTTGGTGAAAGTCAATCAGATAGGTTCTTTGACAGAGACTATCGCTGCTGTCAACTTGGCTTATCGTAATCAGTACACCGCCGTCATGAGCCACCGCTCAGGCGAGACTGAGGACACCACCATCGCTGACCTCGCAGTGGCATTGAACACAGGCGAGATCAAGACTGGTTCAGCCTCACGTACCGACCGTATCTGCAAATACAATCAGTTGATGCGTATTGAGGAAGAATTGGGTGATATGGCTTATTATCCAGGTAAGAATCACAAATTTACGAAGTAAGCGTCTTCGAAGTTAACGAAGTACAATTGCTTTTGAGCACGAGTCACTGCAGTGTAAAACCAGCGTAAGTCGCTGACCTGCAGGGACTCGTCTTCTTTTATGTATGGCGCGTCGAGAAACACCGTTGGCCACTGTCCGCCCTGTGTCTTATGGCAGGTGAGTGCGTAGCCGAACTTTACTTGCAAGGCGTTGAAATACGGGTTCTGGCGCATCGCCTTGTATCTGTCGCGTTTGTTCGGTATGTCCATGTAATCCTCTTCAACGGCACGGTACAGCCTGTCGGCTTCTTCCTGCGTCAGGGCAGGGGAGTCGCTGGTCAATGTCTCAAGTAATATCTTTACTGAAAGATTTGGTTCTTCTTGATAATCAGTGAGTTGTATCTCTACATCGGCGAAATGGAAGCCGTACATCTCCTCGGTGTTGTTGATGCGCATCAGCTCTATCATGTCGCCGTTGGCAATGAAGCTGATTTTCTGGTCTTCGTCGGTCCAGAAATAGTTGTTTTTCACCACCATGAGCTTGTCGCCAGTCGAGATTTCGCCTTCTTCCTGTAAAATACGGGCACGTACCGCCTGGTTATACATGTTGGCGCGTTTGTTGCTGCGGCAAATAATCACTGCCTCGTTGCTCGTCTTGTCACCGAATTCCTGCCATAACAATTCCTCAAACTCTTGAGGTTCAATGCGGTGCACGTCGGGGAAGCCGTTGACATCGAATAATGGTAGTTCTATCGGCGCCGCCATTAAGGGCATTAAGGGCGTTAATGGCCTTAAGGTTTGGCGCAACGCTGTTGCATTCCACAATATTCCCGATTCCTCTTCTTGTCGCATCACTTCAGTGAGTTCGTAAGCCGCCACAGTGAGCCCGAACTCGTGTCTCAGCACGTTGATGTCGTTGGCAGGACTGTTTTCCAGTCCAACAGGTGGCAGCTGTGCGTTGTCGCCTATCAGCAGCAGCCTGCAGTTCTCGCCATTGAACACGTAGCTAATCAAATCGTCGAGCAGTGAGCGTCCGTTAGTGGTCTCATCGCTTATCATCGAGCATTCGTCGACTATGAAAACGGTGTTTTTCGCTTTGTTTTCGGCTCTCGTCATGCGAAGCGAGCCGTCGGCATATTGCTGAAATCTGTATAGCTTCCTGTGTATGGTCGAGGCGCTCTTCCCGGTGTAGCCGCTTATCACCTTGGCAGCCCTTCCTGTCGGCGCCATCAGCTGGTAGCGCATGCCAATTATCGGTAGTGTCTTCACCAAGGTGGTCACAAGAGTGGTCTTGCCGGTACCGGCATATCCTTGTAAAAGATAGGTGGGATTAGGCTTTTCGGAGAGCAGAAACGCCGCCAGATGGTATAGCACCGTACGCTGACCTTCCGTTGGGATGAAGCCGAACGACCTCATCAAAAGCTGATATAACGACTGCCGTTCCATATTAGAATGGGTATCCGATACCGAAGTTCCACACCAAGTCACGCCACTGCAACTTGCTGATGCGCCAACGTGAGCCCTCGTCGTATGCCGGGTCACACAGAGGCGCCGCTATATCAAGTCGGATAAGGAAGAATGAGAAGTCGAAACGGAAGCCGAGACCCGCGTCGACAGCTATCTGCTTGTAAAACTTGTCGAATTTAAACTGTCCTCCAGGGAACGCTTCGTCGTTGCTGAGCGTCCAGATGTTACCCATATCGCAGAACAATGCACCTTTCAAGACACCGTATAAAGGGTAACGGTATTCGAAATTCGTCTCCAGCTGCAAGTCACCGATATGCTCGATGTCGTAGCCGTATTCGTTCTTGAACTCACCAGGTCCCAGACTCCTGAAACGCCATCCGCGCATGCCGTTGGTACCGCCTGCATAGAAGCTCCTTTCAAAAGGCAGACCGGTAGAGTTGCCATATGCTATGCCTTGTCCGTAAACGAAACGCATCGCCAAGGTGTTTTTGCTGGTGAAATAATGGTAAAACCTAAAATCGAACTGATATTTGAAGAACTGGGCATAACGAATACCCAAAATCTCATGATGACCATCGTTTTCAGTCATGATAGACGTGTTGTTGAACAACGACAGCAGGTTTCCCGACGTCTCGATATCGAATTTCAAATAGAAGAAGTCGTTATCTTTCTTCTTGATATTCTGGTTGTTGAAGATAAACGAATAGTTCAAACCGAAAATCAAGTGGTCGGTGTACTGCTCCTTGATACGCTGGTTGGTCTCAAACTCGAGCAAAAAAGCGAACAATTCATCTGGTAACACCTTCACAATGTTGAAGTTAAGAGGTGTCAGTATGTGTTCTATTGTGGGTGTCGTCTTCCAGTTATAACCAAACGACGCCATTCCGATATATCTGGTATACAACGGTCTGATCTGTACGTTGTAGCCTGTTGAGAGTATTGTCTTGGGCTGGTATTCTATAACAAATCTGTTCAGCTTGATGGGGGAGAGGAATCGCGGGAACAGAATGCTAGCGTCGATGCCGAGCTCCTTGGTGTTGAACAGGCCTTCCGAGATGATGTAGTCTTCCACACGTTGTGCCTGGAAACCGCCACGGAGCGTTATCCTCAACACCTCCGAACCCCTGAAAATATTGTTGTTTCGGTAAGAGATGCTTCCCAACGCGCCGAGGTCGCCACCTGAGTTGTTGCCTTCAAGCTGTATGTTGTAATAGTGCAGCTTGCCTTTCTGCAAGGTGATGTCGCATCTTAATGGCTTTATCGAGTCGTTGCTGCCAGGGATGGTGTCGAGGTAGATGTTGCTCATGCTGTAAAGTTTCAAACTACCCATCGCCCTGTATGTCTGGCTGATTTTTTTCTGACAGAACTCCTCGCCGGGACGCATCTGTATCACCTGGTCGAAAGTCTGCAGATGCACCTTCGGATTCTTGTTGTAGATGAAGTTAAAAGTATATTCAGGACCTCTTCTGCTCAACGAGAAAGTGTGTTGGACGGTGTCCATCGGCCCAGTATCCGTTATTTTGAAGTCAGGGTAGATGTAGACATCCTTGAGCGCATATTTGTCGTGTTTCTTGCCATCGATGCGCACCGTCACGTCGGCCTTGTGCTGCATCAGGTTAGTGTCAACCTCGTAGATGATGTACTCTCTAGTAAACATGAAATAGCCGTTGTCGCGCAGATGCGTCGTGATGAGGTCACGCTGCTTGTCCATGGTGTAGGCGTTGTAGATGTCGCCTTCCTTTACCGGCAGTTCGTCTTGTATCTTTTTGATTTCCTTGGCAATAGCGCTGTCGCCAATCTTGTAGTCGATATTACGGATATAATATGGCTTCGACGGATGCACGACGTAATCTACCAGGGCGCGCCCTTCAACAATCGTTTTTTCAGGTGTCACCTTCGACTTGAAATAGCCGGTGTTGTTGAGATATTTCTCAATGAGACGCTTCGACTCGGCCATGTTTTTATCGTTGACATATACCGGCTCTTTCGCTACGTTTTTGTTGATCCAACGGTAAAAACCTTTGTCGGTCTTGTTGAGCGTCTTGTAATACAGCCACACTCGCGGCATCCATCCCAGGAAACTTCTGCTCGGTTTCTGGACGATGTTGCTCGAGATGTCAGATCTTGAGATGTTATACTTTTCAGGCTCGAAATCCACGGTGTTGTTAATCAATATTGCCTCGTTTTTCGGAACGTATCCCTTGATGGCACAACCAGCTAGGAACAATGCCAATAACGAAAACAATATTGGTTTAACAATTCTCATATAACCTCTGCTACTGTAAAGTTACTGCCTCCGACGAATACCACGTCGTCGAAATGGGCGTTGTTGAGCGCCGAATGGTACGCCTGCTGCACCGATTCATAGACGTTGCCTCTCAATCCGACCTGTAATGCTTTGTCTGCCAATATGTTAGCATCCAATCCGCGAGGGATGTCAGCCTTGCAGAAATAATACTCGGCGTATTGCGGCAACAGATTCAGAATCCCGTCGATGTCTTTGTCGTTGACGCAGCCCAGAACGAAGTGTAACTTCCTGAAAACCATGTCACTAAGCTGCATCGTGATCTCTTTTATTCCGCCTACGTTGTGCCCCGTGTCGGCTATCACCAGCGGCTGACGGCTCAAGACCTGCCATCTGCCCATCAGGTTAGTGTTTTTCACCACAAATTCAAGTCCGTTGATGATGTCTTTCTTCTCGATATTGAACTTCTCTTTCAGAATCTCGACGGCGCATATCACCGTGGAGAGGTTTTTCTTCTGATAATATCCTAAAAGCGGAAACTCTACTGCTTCGATATAAAGCTCGTTGTTTTTCCAGATGTCAAACTTCTGATAATCAAGCGATTCCACATGAACCTTGTCGCAGTCGATGATCTGGTCGGCGAAGTAGATAGGGGCGTTGCATTCCTGCGCTTTCTTGATGAACACGTCTTTTGTCTCAGACTGTGTCTCGCCGATGACCACTGGTGTGTTCGGCTTTATTATGCCTGCTTTCTCGACGGCTATCTCCGCCAAGGTGTTGCCCAGCATGTGTACATGATCCAATGAAATATTGGTTATCACGCTGAGTTCCGGCATTATCACATTGGTCGAGTCTAATCTGCCTCCGAGACCCACCTCGATGATAGCGATGTCTACTTTTTCCTTTGCGAAATAGTCGAACGCCATGCCTGTAGCCATCTCGAAAAACGAGAGCTGCATCTCCTCAAACTTGGCTTTGTTGCCATCGATGAAGTCGATAACGCTCTGCTCGTCAATCATTTGACCGTTTACACGGATGCGTTCACGGAAGTCGAGCAGGTGAGGGGAGGTGTAGAGTCCTGTTTTGTAGCCGCATTCCTGGAATATCGATGCCAGGGTATGCGACACTGTGCCTTTGCCGTTGGTGCCTGCTACGTGCACTGTCTTGAACTTCTTCTCCGGATTGCCAAGAAAATCAAGCAGTTCCACGATGTTGCCGAGGTCGGGTTTGTAAGCCTTTGCCCCAATCTTCTGGTACATCGGGAACTTGTTGAACATCCAGTTTGTTGTCTCAGCGTAGTTCATTGTCTTAAGGTATAATAGTATGTTATCGTTCCTTTTTGCAGCTCTGCTGCGTCTTTGTCGGGCGCGAACACCGATGTCTTCGCTGCGTTTATAGCTTCTTGTCGCATCCGTGTGTTGGTTATCGTGGTACCTTTCCCAATCTTGGCGTTTTGTACACGTCCGTCACGGTCCACCCAGATGTCGACCACTATGGTGCCTTCTTCTGTCACGCCGTCTTTGCTCGGGTGTGGCAGGCTCTTCGCGCCACGGCCGCCGAGGTCAAACGATGGTCCGCCTCCAGCACCGCCTTGTCCCTCATAGTTAGGGACGTTCTGGCCTCCGTTAGGGTTGCCTTGGTCGCCCGGATTGCCAGTGATACCTTCCGATGACGGCTGCTCTTCCGGCTTGTTGGTGGGTTTGAACAAGGCACGTTCGTTCACCTTTGGTTCTTCTTTCTTGGGCTTGGGCTCCTCGAGGGCAGGCGCCTCCTCGGTGTTCTGTGTCACGGTTTCCTCTTTCACCTGTTGTGGCTGAGGCTTTGGCACGCTCACCACCTCTTTGGGCTTAGGCTGCTGCTGGTTACCCATGCCTTCGTTGTACATGCCGAGGTTGACTTCCACGCCGGCTTCGCCTGGCAACGGCCACGGTCCATGCAACGCCATGATGACAAGCAGAATCACCACGAGGGCGTGCACCGCCACCGTGACAGCAATAGCTATTGTCTTATTTTTGTTGTCTCTCGTCATTTCTTTGGTGATGTTGCCAGCAAAACCTTATGGTTCTGATGTGTCTCGTTGTTGATGTTGTTCACCGCGTCAATCACGTTGACCACGTACTGCACCGGTACATTCTTGTCGGAACGCACCACTACAGTGCCTTCGCTGCCTTGGTTGGCTTTGTTGAGCTCCACCAGGATCTCTGGCTGCAGCTGGTCTTCAGCCACTTTGCGCTCTTCCACGAAATAGTCGTTGTTCTCGTTGATATACACAGTGACTGTCTGCTTCGCCATGGTTCGGCTGCTGCTCTGTGGCAACAGCAGCTTGATGGCGTTAGGCGCTATCAGTGTCGACGTCAGCATGAAGAAGATGAGGAGCAGAAACACGAGGTCGGACATCGACGACATGTTAAACTCCACCTTTCTTTGATTTCTGCGTTTGAGTGCCATGGTTACTTAGCTGGTTCGTTCAACACATCCATAAACTCAATGCTCTTTGCCTCGAGCATGTTAACCACCTTGTCGATTTGTGCTACAAGGATATTGTAGAAAATAAAGGCGATGATACCTACGATGAGACCGCCCACCGTTGTCACCATAGCCTGGTAGATGCCTTCCGAGAGAGTTGCGATGTCGATGTTGTTGCCTGCGCTTGCCATCTGGAAGAATGCGCGAATCATACCGATGACGGTGCCGAGGAAGCCCAGCATTGGGCCGGCGCCAGAAATCATGGCGAGCAGCGCCACACCTTTCTCAAGACGGCTAACTTCAAGATTACCAACGTTTTCCACAGCTGTCTGAATGTCGTTGAGCGGCTTGCCGATACGCGAGATACCTTTCTCAATCATTCGTGAAAGCGGGGTGTCGGTCTGCTTGCAAAGCTCCTTGGCCTCAGCTAAGTTGCCTTCTTTCATTGAGTTACGAATCGATTCCATGAAACCGTCGTCGTTCTTGGCGGCTCTGTTGATGTTGATGAATCGCTCGATGAAGATATAAACCGCAACCATCGAGAATATGCCTAAAATAAGCATGATCCAGCCGCCGTTGACGGTCATTTCCCATAACGAAATACTGTTCTCATTCTGCTCAGCGGCAGTCTCTACCACTGTTGCAGCATCCAATAAAAAACTCATTAAGTTCATACACTATATTAATTAGGTATAGATAAAACAATGAAAACACAAAAATATTATAATTCTGTGAATCTTTTGACAATTTTTTCTCTGTAAGTGTTTGATACCGGCACCGATTCCAGTCCTGTCTGGTTGAAGTCGATGTAATAGCCTTCGTCTTCGGTGCGTATCAGCTTGATATTGTTAGTGTTGACGATATATGTGCGGTGGCATCGCATGAGTGGGGTGCCAGCCAGATTGTCTTCGATGGTCTGAATCTTGTTTCTTAAGACGAATGAGCTGATACCACCTTTATTATTATAGAATACGTTCACGTAGTTGCCTTCCGCCTTGATATAATAGATGTTTTCGAGCTTTACGGTGAATTTCAGTGCGCCCGTGTAGTCGTGGAAGTTGACGATGTCCGGTGTGTCGGTGACCATTGGCTCGCTAGTTGCGTTTTTCTGAGTTTTGGCAGCGTCGTTTTCGTTCGACTGTATCACACCTTTAGCGATTCTCAATACTCGTTGAGCGTCGAGGAGTGCGAAGCTTAAGTCGGTGACGATGAATGGGAACCCCAGCGCGATGAAGGTGATAAGAATACTCTTTCCAATGATGAGAGCCTTGGAATAATCGCCTACATAATCTTCTACATGTATGATTCCCAATGAGATATAGGCGTGGAACAAGCCGATAAGCGCTATCTCGCCTAACATCCAGAAAATGTATTTGGGCAACGTGAAACGTATCAACCGTTTCGACATGTAAAACATCATCACCCTGCTGAAAATCAAGAAGATAGTGGAGAAGATGATGAAGAACGCCGTATACATGAACTTGTCGGGATCTTCCAATGAGAACCACGATGTTGTGGTGTTAGACAAAGGAATATATACGGCTAAAAACGCTATCGCGAAGAGCACCGAGATGGTCACTTGCACGATAAGATTGTTTTTCTCTATCAGATAATGTGGAAGTTTTTTACTTTTCATGGCGTAATTTTTACGATGCAAATATACAAATAATATTAATACAAACCTAATTTCGTCACAAATTTTCCTAATTTCGTCACAGAAAAAATTTTTTCGTCACAATTTTATAAAATTTCGTCACAAAATGGCTAAATTCGTCACAAAAACCCGAAATTCGTCACAAAACACCCTGATTTCGTCACAAAAATACACCAGCCCGTTTTTTGGGGGTACTTTTGCGATGTTTGAAAACGAAAAATTAATTATTAACAAAACTTAGATATAATGAAAATTTCAGGAATTGGTAGTTCGCTTCCAAAGCAGGTTGTTACAAACCAGATGCTTGCGGAGATTCTTGACACCTCAGACGAATGGATCACAACGCGTACTGGTATCAAGGAGCGTCGCGTGCTCTCGTCGGAGTATGTGCTCGACCTTGCAGTTGACGCTGCACAGAAGGCCCTCGTAGACGCTAACTTGGAGGCGAAAGACCTCGATTTCGTCATTGTTGCAAACGTCGTTAATGAATATGTGACACCAGCTCTCAGCTGCATTGTGAAAGAAAAGATTGGCGCCAAATGTCCTTGCATCGACCTCAACGGTGCCTGCGTAGGCTTCATCTATGCATGCGACATCGCGGAAGCATATTATAAAATAGGTAGAGTGAAGAACGTCCTCGTGGTATGTGCTGAGGCACCTGCCCATATGCTCGACTGGCATGACCGCACATGCGCAGTGCTGTTCGGAGCAGGAGCAGGAGCGGCAGTACTCACACCAGGTGACAACATCATCACCACACGCCTCACCAGCAGCGACGGCTGGGACCGTCTCTATGAGATGCACGACCTGCAGTGGTGCCCGTTCGACAAGAAAGGCAGCACCAACCTCCCACTCGTGATGCACGGCCAGGATGTGTTCCGCTTCGCCACATCGACATGTGTCAACGACCTCAACGTGGTGCTTAAAGAAGCTAATCTGACTGCCGACCAGATTGACACATATTTCATCCATCAGGCTAACTTGAGAATTATAAAATACATTGAACAGATGCTCGGACAGCCGGCAGAGAAGTTCCCGACCAATATCGAGAAATACGGTAACACCTCATCGGCCAGCCTCCCGATTTTGCTCGACGAGACAAAACGCGCAGGCAAACTCCATGAAGGTGACATGATAGCTTTCAGCGCTTTCGGCGCAGGCCTCGTATCCGGAGCTATGATTATGAAATGGTAAAATTGAAAACATACAGAAATGAATAAAAGAAGAGTAGTTATTACAGGAATGGGCGTTGTCTCACCAGTGGGCAACAATATTGAGACATTCCATAAAAATATTATGAATGGTGTCTGTGGCATCGCTCCAATCACCAAATTCGACACCAGCGACCTCCCGTCAAAGGTGGCAGGCGAAGTGAAAGACTTCAACCCTGCGGAATACAACCTCGAGACGCCTTTCGTGCGTCGTAACGACTTGTTCTCGGTCTACGCCATGGCAGCAGCAGTGCAGGCCATGCAAGGTAACGAGGAAGGCTGGGATCCTGACCGTCTGGGCGTGTACATCGGCTCAGGCATCGGCGGTTTCGACACCATGATGCGCGAGATGCATAAACTCGAGTTCGAAGGACCACGCTGGGTGTCACCATTGATGATCCCTACCATGATTGCTAACATGGCATCAGGCAACGTAGCAATCAAGTTTAACGCTCACGGAGTATGTATCCCAGTGGTGACAGCATGTGCTACAAGTACTAACGCCATCGGCGAGGCTTACAGAGCTATCAAGGACGGCTATGCTGACGGTATCATCGCAGGCGGTACAGAAGCACCTATTAATAGATTGTCGATAGCAGGCTTCGCCAACGCTAAGGCTCTCACCAAGTCGGAAGATCCTAACGCAGCATCACTGCCATTTGACGCACGCCGCGCAGGTTTCGTCATCGCTGAAGGCGCCGGCATAGTGCTGATGGAAGAATACGAACATGCCAAGAAACGCGGAGCAACCATCTACGCTGAGGTATGCGGCTACGGCAACACCTGCGACGGTCACCATGTGACAGCACCGCATCCGGAAGGCACATACGCTGCCAAGTCAATCAAGATGGCATTGGACGAGGCTGGCTACCAGACAGGCAAAGACGTGCTTTACGTCAACGCACACGGAACAGGCACATCGCTCAACGACTCATCAGAGACCAAAGCCTTGAAGCTCGCATTGGGTGAGACAGAGGCACGCAGAGCTATGATAAGCTCAACAAAATCAATGATGGGACACCTCCTCGGAGCAGCAGGAGCGGTGGAGATTATTGCCTCGGTGCTCGCTTTGCGCGACGGCATGGTGCCACCAACCATCAACCTCAACGAGCCTGACCCAGTCTGCGACCTCAACTACACACCAAACAAGGCAGTGAAAGCTGACTTGACCATCGCAGTGTCAGAATCACTCGGCTTTGGCGGTCACAACGGAGCGGTAGCATTAAGACCTATTAAGTAAATTATTGAAAATCATATAGCTATGACAAGAGAAGAATTGAAAAACTACTTACCTCATCGCGAGCCTATGTTGCTCATTGACGAGATTGACATCGACGACCAGCATGTCGGTCATGCCAAATATCATGTCAAGGGCGATGAGTTCTTCCTCCAGGGACACTTCCCGGGCAACCCAGTGGTGCCGGGCGTCATCCTCTGCGAGATTATGGCCCAGAGCTGCGCTCTCCTTATGAAGGATGACCTTCCAGGTAATCTTACATTCTACACCGGCATCAACAACGTGCGTTTCAAGAACCAGGTTCTTCCGGGTGACACCGTCGAAGTGGAGTCAGTCTTGACAGCACACCGCGCCAACATCTATTTCTGCGACGCTAAATTGAGTGTCAGAGGAAAACAGTGTGTCAGCGGCAGCTTGTCGTTTGCCCTCGTTCCCAAACCAGAAAAATAATTGTATAATATAAAATGAAGAAAGAATTTCAAATTGTTGTGTTGGCAAAACAGGTGCCTGATACCAAGAACGTTGGTAAGGACGCCATGAATGCCGACGGCACTATCAACCGCGCTGCGCTTCCTGCCATCTTCAACCCTGATGACATGAAAGCTCTCGAGATGGCTCTTGAGTGCCGTGATAGAATAAAAGCAGAGAACAACATCGACGTCAAAGTGACCGTCATCACCATGGGACCTCCACGCGCCAACGAGATCATCCGCGAGGCATTGTATCGCGGCGCAGATAACGGTTTTGTGGTCAGCGACAAACGTTTCGCAGCATCAGACACATTGGCAACATCATATGCTTTGTCGATGGCTATCAAGAAGTTAGGTCGTTACGACGTGGTCTTTACAGGCCGTCAGGCTATCGATGGTGACACCGCACAGGTGGGACCTCAGACAGCTGAGAAACTCGAAGTGCCACAGATCACATACGCCGACGAGCTCATCGCAGTGACCCCGGAGACCATCCGTCTCAAGAGAGTGCTCCAGCACGGCATCGAGGTGGTCGAGACTAAGCTCCCGGCCCTAGTGACAGTACACGGCAACGCCAAAGACTGCCGCTCACGCCACGCTCATCTCGTGATCAAGAAGAAAAACACAGAAATCCCAATGTGGACAGCCGATGACATCAACCCTGACTTCGACCGTTTGGGCGGAAAAGGCTCTCCTACAAAGGTGAAAAACATCGAGAATGTCGTTCTCACAAAGAAAGAAAGTATCACAATCAACAGTGATGACGAGGGTATCAGAGGATTGATCGAAGACCTCACAGCATCACATATTTTCTAAGATATAAAGATTAAAATTTTAAGAATAAAATTAAAAAGAATATAGCTATGACAACAAAAGAAAGAATCACTGAAATCATCGTTAACAAACTGAATTGCGATCCAGCACAGGTTACAGAAGACGCCGGCTTCGTCACCACATTGGGTGCCGACTCACTCGACATCGTTGAGTTGATTATGGACATCGAGCGCGAGTTCGAGATCACCATTCCGGATAACATGACAGAAAAGATCGTCACAGTGGGCGACGCAATCAAAGTTGTTGAAGAAATCAAGGCAAAATAATGAATAACATTATTGTATATTGTGAAGTAAAAGACGACGGCAAGATCGCCGATGTGAGCTTGGAGCTCTGCTCGAAGGCTCGTCATCTGGCCGACCGACTCAACGTCAACGTTGACGCCGCTGTCATAGGCAACAACCTCAAAGGTCTTGAGAATGAGTTGTTTACACACGGTGTGAACACTGTGTTCTGCCTCGAGGACTCACGTCTGTCGTTCTACCAGACGTTGCCACATTTCAGTGTTATGACCAAGCTCATCGAACGCGAGAAGCCGTATTCAGTGCTCTTCGGAGCTACTCCAGTTGGCCGTGACCTCGGTCCGAGAGTGGCGTCATATCTCCGTTGCGGCCTCACCGCCGACTGCACAGCCCTCGACATTGACGAGAACGGCAACCTGATGCAGATCCGTCCGGCTTTCGGCGGCAACATCATCGCCACCATCATCTGCCCGGACGTGCGCCCGCAGATGGCCACAGTGCGTGAAGGCGTCATGAAACAGGAAGTGTTTGAGAAACAGAAGAATACAGCTGTTGTGAAACTCAACGCATCAGAGTTTTTGAATGAAGCCGACTTCGTGGTGAAGATTATCGAGCGTAAGCTTGAAGAGAAGAAAATCGATATCAAAGGCGCTCCAATCATCGTGTCAGGTGGTTACGGCATGGGCTGCAAAGAGAACTTCAAGCTCTTGCATGAACTCGCAGACCTCCTCGGTGGAGAAGTCGGTGCAACACGTGCCGCTGTCGACGCCGGTTTCGCAGAACCAGAACGCCAGGTCGGTCAGACAGGTGTCACAGTGCGTCCGAAAGTGTATATCGCTTGCGGTATCTCAGGCGCAGTGCAGCACCGCTCGGGCATGGAACAGTCAGCGTTGATCATATCCATCAACACCGACCCGCACGCTCCAATCAACTCTATCGCTGACTACGTCATCACTGGTGACGCAGCCGATGTAGTGTCGAAGATGATAAAATATTGTAAATCAAATAGTAAGAAATAATGAACTTTTATCAAGATAATAAAAGCCTCGCTTTCTATCTGAACCATCCTAAGATGGCTGAGATCGTCCGCATGAAGGAAAACGACTTCGTGGACGCTGAGAACGACGAGCTGGCACCAAAGAGCGTGGAAGACGCTATCGACAACTACGACAAGGTGTTGGACATCGTTGGTGAGCTCTGCGGTGACGTGTTGGACGTGAACGCCGAGGCAGTCGATATTGAAGGCCCGAAAATTGTTGACAACGCTATCGTTTACGCTAAGGGAACACAGCAGAATCACGAGGCTATGCGTGACGCCGGTCTTTATGGTATGGCACTCCCACGCAAATACAACGGACTTAACTTCTCATATGTGCCTTACGTGATGGCAGCCGAGATGGTGTCACGCGCTGACGCAGGCTTCGCCAACATCTGGGGCTTGCAGGACTGCGCCGAGACAATCCTCAAATTCGCTGACGACGCTATCAAAGACGAGTACTTGCCACGTATCTACAAAGGCGACACATGCTCTATGGACCTCACAGAGCCTGACGCAGGTTCAGACCTTCAGTCAGTACAGCTGAAAGCTACATTCGATGAGAAGGCTAACACCTGGAGACTCAACGGCGTGAAACGTTTCATCACCAATGGTGATGCAGACATCAAGCTGGTGCTCGCACGCTCTGAAGAGGGTAGCACCGACGGTCGTGGCCTTTCACTGTTCGTCTACGACAGAAAAGAGAAAGCCGTAACAGTACGTCGTATCGAGAACAAGATGGGTATCCACGGCTCACCGACAGCGGAGTTGGTGTTCAACAACGCTCCTGCTAAACTCGTTGGCGACCGTAAGATGGGTCTTATAAAATACGTCATGTCGCTGATGAACGGCGCACGTTTAGGCGTTGGTGCCCAGTCAGTGGGACTCGCCGAGGCAGCAGTGCGCGACGCAGAGGAATATGCCGACCAGCGTGAACAGTTTGGCAAGAAAATCAAAGAGTTCGTGGCAGTGCAGGACATACTTGACCTGATGCGCGCCAAGACCGACGCAGCTCGCTCATTGCTTTATGAGACAGCACGTTACGTCGAGACGAACAAGAAGATTGCCGACATGCTTACACCAGTGTTGAAGATGTTTGCCAGCGAATGGGCTAACCAGATCGCTTACGACGACATCCAGATCCACGGCGGTTCAGGCTTCATGAAGGAATACAAATGCGAGCGCCTCTATCGTGACGCACGTATCTTGACCATCTACGAAGGTACCTCACAGCTCCAGGTCGTGGCAGCAGCACGTTTCTTAGGAAACGGCGCATATCTCAAGTATATCGCTGATCTCGATAACTTTGAATATTCTGAAGAATTACTGCCATTACGCGACAAACTTCGTGCCATGACAGAAAAATACAAAGAGATTTTCGAGCTTTCAGGCAATAAAGAGACCCACCACAGACGTTTAGTAGAAGCGGTTGGTTACATCATCATGGGTTATCTCATGCTTCAGGACGCCACACGTTGCGCTGATTTCAGAAAATCATGCGAAGACATTATCAAATTAGGTAAAGGAGAAATTGCAAAAACTTATGAATATGTTAAAGAATAGAACAGCTATAATCACCGGTGCCGCTAGAGGTATCGGCAAGGCCATCGCAAAGCGTTACGCTATGGAAGGCTGCAATATCGCTATCACAGATATCAACGAAGACAATATTAACGCCACTGTCGCTGAACTCAGCGAGCTTGGCACACAGGTTAAAGGTTACGTGTCGAACGCAGCAGATTTCGCTGACGTTGAGAAGACTGTCAACCAGATCATGGCAGATTTCGGTCGCATCGATATCCTCGTCAACAACGCAGGCATCACCAAAGACGGCTTGATGCTTCGTATGACTGAAGCACAATGGGATGCAGTTCTTACAGTGAACCTGAAGTCAGCATTCAACTACATCCATGCTGTGTTACCAATCATGGCACGTCAGAAGGGTGGTAGCATCATCAATATGGCTAGCGTCGTCGGCGTGAGCGGCAACGCAGGTCAGGCTAACTACTCAGCATCAAAGGCCGGTTTGATCGGTCTCGCCAAGTCAATCGCCAAGGAGATGGGTAGCCGTGGCATCCGCGCCAACTGTATCGCTCCAGGTTATATCGAGAGCGACATGACAAAGGCTCTTCCTGAAGAAGTGAGAAAAGAATGGGCAAGCAAGATTCCGTTGAGAAGAGGTGGTACACCGGAAGACGTCGCCAACGTGGCGTTGTTCCTCGCATCAGACCTCTCAAGCTATGTCACCGGACAGGTGATCAACTGCTGCGGCGGTATGCAGTGCTAAAAGTTAGCAGAATGAATGTTAATAGTTAACAGTTAATATTAGTTGCATTTGTTTGTGGAGACGATACCCAAGTCGTCTCCACTTTTTTTATTTGGTGGGATACCATATTCTACCGGAACAAGAATCGGATTCTGCGCCTGTTACAGAGCGTAACACATTGATTTCGTTATTGTTGCGTAGCAATCCGAGAAAAGCGAAGACAAGGGCTTCTTTGTAGTCTATGATGTCGTCGGAAGGGACTAAAACATCGTGTTTTGTATTCGCCTGAATACGTTCCACAAGATATTTGTTTTTCGCGCCGCCACCGGTAACCAATAATTTGCCAATTGGTTGATTTTCAATTGATTTTGAAATTTGTATTGCTACATGCTCAACGAATGTGGCCATCATATCTGCAATGTCGTTACGACGTTCCAACAACGGTTTGATGCTTTCCTCAAAAAACTCACGTCCTAATGATTTTGGATAATTTTCAGTATAGAAAGGATGTGAACTTAATATTGTAAGTAATTGATTGTCAATATGTCCGCTGCGAGCAACCATTCCGTTTTTGTCGTAAGGCATCGATAATCGGTTTGCCAGATAATTCAATGCTTGGTTTGCGATACATATATCGTATGCAATACGTTGACCATCAACATCGAACGATACGTTGGCTATACCTCCGATGTTGAGGCATATCGGGTAGTCGGCGAACAGTAGTTTATCGCCGATAGGCACCAATGGCGCTCCTTGACCACCTTTGAGCACATCCTCGGTGCGGAAATCGTTGATGACCATGACACCACAGGCATCGGCAAGTGCCTGACCGTCACCGATTTGCAGGGTGTAATGCTCCTGCGGACGATGAAATATCGTGTGTCCGTGCGAGGCGACGATTTCAGGTTGCAGATTGTATTTTTCAATGAATTGTCTAGTTACTTGACCAAGGAACTTACCATATTGATAATCAATATCTTTCAATTGGTTTTTGCCAAAATAAAACGCATCAGACAATGATTTTTTCCATGTCTCGTCATAATCATGATTATCACTAGCGACAATCTCGAAATGCCATTTCCTGTCGTTCCAGAAATCGACATCCACGAGGTCGATGCCGTCGAGCGAGCTGCCCGACATCAAGCCGATAATGTTGTGTTTCTCAATCATTTACAACGAATCAATGAGTTTGTTGAGATGAATGCCGTTGGAGCCTTTCACAAGGATATCATGGCCTGAAACAGGGTGGGATGCGAGATGTTTGATAAGCTCTTCGACATTATCAAATGTTGAGAATCCTGAATATTCAGAGACCTTTGCGAATTCTGAACCAACCAGAAACACGTTTTTAAAGTTGAGTTCTTTTAAAAGTTCAACTATCGTTTTGTGCTCTTTTTCAGATTCTTCGCCTAGTTCGAGCATATCGCCTAGAATCAGCAGGTTAGCGTCTTTGCAGATGTTTCTGAAGTTTCTGATAGAATGGCTCATGCTGGTCGGGTTGGCGTTGTAGGCATCCATAACAACACGGTTGTTAGCGGTCACAACCACCTGTGAGCGATTGTTGGTGGGGTGGTAGCTCGACAGTGCCTCAACAATGTCTTTGTCATTGACACCAAAGTGCTTTCCGATGCAGATCGCGGCCATCACGTTTTCGAAGTTGTAGTCGCCAACCAATTGAGTGTCAATCCTATATCCATTCCATTCGACTGACAGATATGGGTTTGCTGATAGTATTTTGCCATGGACGTCGGCTTCTTGGCATGTTCCGTAGGTAACCTTATTAATATCTTTGGCAAGACCCATCAAAAGGTCGTTGTCTTTGTTGACGAACAGCAGCCCTTTGTGTGCCGCGATGTATTGGTACATCTCGTTTTTGGTGCGTATCACGCCTTCGTAGCCACCAAAATCCCTCAGATGTGCGCGACCTATGTTAGTTATCATTCCAAAGTTGGGTTCGCCGAGGTTGGTGAGTTCGTCGATGTCGCCCGGATGGCTGGCACCCATCTCGACCACTGCAAGTTCCACTTCCGGCTTGATTCTCAACAGTGTGAGTGGCACTCCTAGCTGGTTGTTGAAGTTGCCTAGAGTGAATACGATGTAATATTTCTTTGACAGAACGGCTGATACGAGCTCTTTCGTGGTGGTCTTGCCGTTGGTTCCAGTGATACCGATGATAGGCAGCCCGAGTCTCTCTCTGTGGTGTTTCGCCAGTTCCTGCAAGGCTTTCAGACTGTCATCCACAACAAAAAGGCGGTCGTGTTTCGGCAGGTCTTTTCTGTCGGCTATCACGCATGCGGCTATGCCTTCTTCGGCGACTTTAAGTGCGAAGTCGTTACCGTCGAAATGTTCGCCTTTCAGAGCCACGAACACGCATCCTGGAGTGATGGTGCGGCTGTCGGTAGTCACGGTGTAAGCACCTTTGTAAAGCTCGTAAATACGTTCTATGTCGTTCATTGTCAAGTTGTTTTAATCGATTTTATATAAAAAAAGCCGTCAAACGACGGCTTATATCTGAATTACAGCATCTTATTTGCCGTATGTTGTCCCGATTTTGTTCATCGCGCATCTGAAACCTATTGTCGATGATGACTGGTTTTCGTCGAGGTAACGGCGTGTTGAAGGGCTAAGGTAGTAAGGACCGTCGGCCCATGAGCCGCCTTTGTAGACGCGTGAGTGGTCAGAGATCAAAGTGGTCTTGCCGTAGTCGTACATCTGTTTGGTGTAGTCCTGATCCTCTTTGTTGTTCCAGTCGTTCTGGATTGTCGACATATAGTCGCCGTCACGGTAGTTGATGTTTTCTGAGTCGCCACGGTAAGGGTTCTGGTCGGCGAAGTCTTCGAATGAGAGTGGACGGTAGACGTCGAGCACCCATTCAGCCACGTTGCCAGCCATGTTGTAGAGGCCGTAGTCGTTTGGCCAGTAAGCTGTTACAGGAGCAGGGAAGGTGGCGCCGTCGTTAAGACTGCCGGCCACGCCCATGTAGTCACCTGAGCCTCTCTTGAAGTTGGCCATATAGCTGCCGGTATAGTTCTTCTCTTGTGAGCGTACGCCGTCGGAGTTCCAAGGATATACCTTGCGCTGAGTGATGCGTTCGCCTTCGGTATTGCCAACCAGGCCGAGTGCTGCGTATTCCCATTCAGCCTCGGTGGGGAGACGGTATTTCGGGAGGATGATGCCATCTTCCATCTTCGCACGCTGGCCGTTGCCAGATACACCTGTATATGTGCCTGCGAGGTATCCGTCAGTGGTAAAGTGATTCTCCGCATTCTGGTTGTCGTCGAACTTCAGCACGCCAGCCTCGATGAGGAGCATCTCGTTGACGCGGTCCGAACGCCATAATGCGTAGTCGTTGGCCTGGAGCCATGACACGCCGACGACAGGATAGTCGCCGTATGCCGGGTGGCGGAAGTAGATCTCCACCATTGGCTCGTTGTACGACATCGAGTTACGCCAAACGAGAGTGTCAGGCAAAGCACGCTCGATCATCTCTGGGTATTCGCTGCCGTAGATGCGGTTCAACCAATAAATATATTCAAGGTAATCAGTGTTGCTTACCTCGGTCTGATCCATGAAGAATGATGAGACAGTGACCTGACGAGGAGTGTTGTCCCACTCATAATAAACGTTTTCCTGGGTTGCACCCATGGTGAATGTGCCGCCTTCAATAGCTACGAGACCCGGACCGACTTTCTGCTCTTTCACGCTCGAGACAGTGAAACCGCCGAAGTTAGGGTCGTTGTAATTCCATCCTGTTGTGCTCGATTTTCCTGACTTTTTCGACTTGTTGCCGCCGAAACTTCCACAAGAAACCAATACGATGCTGCAGCCCAAAATCGCCAAAATAGCACCAAATCTTAACTTATTACGCATTTCTGTTTGTGTTTAATTTTCTTATCAATAACTTCAAATCATCTTATTTATTGTGCTTTACAACAAAAAAATGATTTTTTTTCCTGCCTGAATTTTTCAAACTGCAATAATACGACATTTTTCTTTAAAACCGACTGATTTTTTTAAAAAAAGTTTTGACAATAATTTTAAAACGAATACGTTATGATTAAAAATAAATTAGTATCTTTGCAAATTATGACTTTTGGAAAAGTAAAAATATATAAAGAAGCGTTTTTTTGCCTGATACTCTTGGCGTTATGGCCTTTCGCCTTATCGGCAGGGAACTCGGTATTGAGTAGTGGGACGTGGTATAAGATGGCTTTGTCGTCCACAGGGATGTACAAGCTGACATATGCCGATCTGACATCTATGGGATTGGATGTCAATAACATAGACCCTAGAAATATCCGCATATACCATAATGGCGGCGGTGTGATGCCGAAGCTTAACAATGGCAATTATCCTGACGACCTCGCTGAGATACCGATTTGCGTTTACGGTGAGGAAGACGGAGTGTTCAATGCCGGAGACTATATCATATTTTACGCTAGAGGACCTGTTGTTTGGGAATATTATGGCTCAAGATGGCAGTACGGGCACGTCAAAAACTCGTATTCCGACTTTTCATGTGCCTTCCTGACGGTGAGCGAGGAGCCCGGCATGCGAGTGCAGACCGCCGATGTCCCGCAATCTTCGCTGGTTACCCCTGTTGCCAGTTTTTTGGATTACGCCACGATAGATTTAGATGAGAAAAATATCAACAACATGGGGCGTACCTGGTATTTTGACCCATTTGACGTCACCACAGAGCGTAGCTATACGTTAAATTTTCCAGATATCGACGTGTCGAAACAGGCAAAGCTGAGAACTTCAGTGGCTTCACGTAATGGCGAAACTGCCACATTTACAATGCGTTATAATGGAAATGTGCTTTATGCGAAGTCGTTTAACAAATACTCTGAAACGATTTATGCGCAATACGACACGTCGTGTAACGCCAGTTTTACTCCACTATCATCTGATATCCGTATTGATGTGAAATACACGAAATCGGTATCGTCGTCGGTGGGCTGGATTGATTACATCTCGATTAATGCTTGGCGTTATCTGAAAATGAACGATAACATGATGATGTTCCGTAACCCGGAATGTGTCACTGCTTCGCAAGTGTATGAGTATCAGTTGCAAAACGCCACAACAGCTATAAAAATCTGGGATGTCACACACCCGCTAGAGCCGAAGGTGATGAACACCACGTTGGCATCGTCGACGATGAAATTCAAGGTTTTTGGCGCCGCTGACAATGAGTTTATTGCGTTTAATGACGCGGGCTGCGGTACACCAACCTTTATGGGCATAGTCGAAAACCAGAACCTGCATGCATTGAGAGATGTTGATTATCTTATAATTACACATCCAGACTTTCAGTCACAGGCAGAGCGTCTGAAAGAGATACATTCGCGTCTGGACAATCTGAATATTGAGATAGTTCAGCCGTCATACATCTACAATGAGTTTTCGTGCGGAGCCCAGGATATTGGGGCAATTCGCGCATTGGTGAGAATGCTGTACAACCAGGAAGGTGAGCATAAACTTAAATATGTTCTGCTCTTCGGCGACGCCTCCTATGATTATAAGAACCCTAGCGTGTGTTTCATTCCTACATGGGAGTCGCTGAACTCATGTATCATAACACAATCGGTCGTCACCGACGATTATTATGTGAGTCTTGACCCGGATGAGGGAGATATGGAGAAACCAGAGACCATTGATTTGCCAATAGGCAGAATGCCTGTGTCGACGCTTGATGAAGCCATCGGTGTCGTCGATAAAATCGAGACTTATATTTCAGGCGACAACAAGGTGATGAGCAACTGGCGCAATGTGGTGTCGTTTATCTGTGACGACAAAGATTCTTATTTCATCACCACATCCAATGCTATAGCAGATTCTCTGAAGTATTGGGGTGCTGATGTGGTAGTTGACAAGATTTATCTTGATGCATATAATCAGGTGGCGACGTCGAGCGGACAACGTTGTCCGGAGATGAATGAGGCCATCGACAACAGAATCGACAGAGGTTCGCTGGTGGTGAACTATTACGGCCACGGTGGTGAGATCGGACTCGGCGAAGAGCGTTTCCTGACCACCGATGACATCAACTCATGGCAAAACGACAAGATGATGCCGCTATTTGTAACCGCTACATGCGAGTTTAGCCGTTTCGATGACCATACCAGGACATCGGCAGGAGAGATGGTGTTCACCAATAAGCACGGCGGCGCGATAGCAATGATTACAACAGCTAGGACGACAAGTGGCAGCGCTGCTCTTCTTTATAGGACATATAAGAATATGTTCAGAATGAAAGACGGCGAATATCAGACAATGGGTGAGATATTCTACCAAACGAAACAAAATGGTGAATCTAACCCTTCCACCAAGGTATTCGTGCTGTTCGGCGATCCTGCGCTGCGTCTGGCATATCCGAAATACAACGTGGTGCTAACTAAAATTAACGGAAAACAAGTGTTGATTGCAAATGATACACTTAAGGCATTGAGTACCGTTGAGTTACATGGTGAGGTGAGAGACAATTTCGGTGTCATCATGGATGGCTTCAACGGCGATGTCACCGTGTCAGTTTACGACAAGGAAAACATTTATCGTACACATGGCGACCAAGGCGGTCCTGTCATGGACTTCAAATTGCGTAACAGCATATTGTTCAGCGGCAAGGCGGCGGTGGTCAATGGCGAGTTTGACATCCGTTTCATGCTTCCGAAAGACATCAATTACGCGTACGGTAAAGGTCTGATAAATTTCTATGCCACTAATTATGTTGTCGATGCCAACGGCTCGTATGAAAATGTGATAGTTGGCGGCTACAACAGTACGGCATTGCCTGACGTTGACGGCCCTGATGCACGTATATTTATCGATGACACGCTGTTCGTGAGCGGCGGTATCACCAATGAGAGCCCACTGTTTTTCGCTTATGTGAAAGACCCGAACGGAATCAATGCGACAGGAGCCGGCATCGGACACGATATCACGGCCACATTGTCGGGCGCGACCAACAGAAGTTATAACCTCAACTCCTATTATGACGCACCTGACAATATAAATGATTATGGCACAATAGCTTATCGTTTTTATAACCTTAACGAAGGTCATCATTGCGTAAACTTTAAAGTGTGGGATATCTATAACAACTCAACCACTGTTTCTATTGATTTTACTGTGGTTAAGAGCAGTAGTCTGACACTCGAAAACGTATTTAACGCCCCGAATCCTATGAATGGACATACCAATTTCTATTTTGAGCATAATCAGAAGGGCGAATTCGACGTAACCGTAAGAATTTACAATATAAACGGACAGCTTGTAAAGATTATTAAGGAGAGCCGTTATGGCACTTCGGGACGTATCGACCCGATTTACTGGGATGGTACATCCGACAATGGATCACCTTTACAATCAGGAATTTACATTTATAACATGACACTCTCGACTTCAAAAGAAGAAAAAGTGTCGTCATGCTCCAAATTGGTTATCGCACGATGAGAAAATGGCTGAACATATTGCTATATGTCGGGCTGATGATGTTTGGAACGGCAGCTGAAGCTCAGAGTTACGCGACGAACTCCGTTTTGAAAGACGGCAGCATATATAAAATAGGTGTTGTCAAAGATGGCGTTTATCGGATAACTTTTGATGAGCTTACAACGGCTGGAATTGATGTTAATACATTGAATCTTAATAAGATAAGTATGTTTGGCAACGTCAATGGCATGTTGCCTGAAGGCAATGACATAGCAGCATACGATGATTTGACAGAGATGGATATCATGGTCGACACCAACGGTATCCTGTTTTACGGACAGGGACCTATCGCATGGACCAGATTAGGAGATAAGTATGCATATCATAGCAATTATTATTCCGACACCACATTTTATTTTTTGAAAATCGATAATCAGGATGATGGTAAAAGGATGCAGTATCAACCGCAGGAAGCAGATGATTATCAGGCAGTTATAACTGATTTTGTCGATAAACAATATCATGAGATTGACCGTCACAACTATTATCATCGTGGTAGAAAGTGGTTTGGCGAGACAGTGAATATCGATGATGGTGAAATAAAGATTCCTTTTGTTTTTAAGAATGTTTTAACGGAGTATCAAGGCTCGGTAGATATTTGTTTCATAGGTGCATCGAAAACTGACGGTACTAAAGCTCGTTTGAAAGTCAATGGAATACAGCTTGGTGATGATATAAACATACAAGCGGCAGGAACGTATTCTTTTGGAGTTGAGAAGACGATAAATGCGGCTTTTACACCTTTGGGCGATGATGTCGAGGTGGAGCTGGAGATCGTTTCAGACAATTCGGCACCATATCTTGGCCTTGATTATATAAGCGTAAATGCTCGTCGTTCATTGAGTTATGTTGGCGAACAGTTGCAGTTTGGCTTTAACAGGCTTACCCATCCGATAGTTGAACTTGTCAGTATCACCGATGTCGGCGACGGTGCTGTCATTTTGGACGTGTCATCACCGCTTAGCCCTAAAATACAGGAGTTTTCGATGAGTGGAGACGTCGTCGGTTTTAAATATTTAATGTCTGGATCTAAGGATTATGTATTGTATAAAGATGCTGATATTTTGAATGTTGTGTCGATACAACATATTGACAATCAGAATATTCATTCGATAACCAATGCTGAGATGCTTATCATCACCGATAAGATTTTTGCTGAGCAGGCCCAAGCTATAAAAGCAATTCATGAAGAAGATGAGGGCTTATTGACAAAGGTGGTTTTTATTGATGAGATTTACAATGAGTTTTCGTCGGGAAGCCTTGATATTACTGCTATCCGCAACTTTGTAAAGATGGTTTATCAGAGGTCGGCTGATTTGAGATACGTGTTGCTTTTGGGGCGTGGCACCAATGATTACAAGAATGTTGAAGGATATGGCTTTAATTTCGTGCCACCTTATGAGGCGATGAACAGCGTCAACGAGAATACTGCATACGTGACCGACGATTATTTTGGTTTGATGGATGAGGATGAAGGTGACTCATGTGAAGGACTTATGGATGTGTGCGTGAGCCGTATGCCGGTGCTGACACCTGAAGAAGCTGATGTGGCAGTCGATAAAATCAGGCGCTACATGTATGATGCGAAGACGCGTGGTGAGTGGCGTAACGAGATGCTGTTAGTTGCCGATGATAAGAAGATGTATGCGAGAAACAGCGATGCTATCGAAGCTGTGGTCGACACCATGAACACAACGGCCAATATAAGCAAGATTTATGCCGACTCTTATGTGCGACAAAAACTCTCCGACGGCTCATATTGCTATCCTGATGCTACCGCTTCGCTTATTGAGAAGTTCAACGAGGGTATCATGATGATGACATATCTCGGACATGGCGGAGTGAAAGGTCTAAGTGCTTCTAACTTATTTAAAGTCAAAGATATAGAGTCACTGACAAACTACTACAAGTTGCCTTTAGTCGTAACGGGCACATGTGAATTCAGTGCATTCGACAACGCTTCGTTGGTGTCGGCAGGAGAGATATTGTACAAAATGGACAATGGTGGCGCCATAGCGATGTACACGACGGCACGTCCTACGCAGGCTGATATCAACAAAAACGTGGTCAAAGCGTTTGTGGTTCACACATACGAAAACGGCAATATCAAAAATTTGACTATGGGCGATGTTGCTTTAATGACAAAGAAAGAAAACAAGAATAATTCCGCAAATTATCTGTCGTATGTGATGTTTGGTGATCCGGCATTGAGATTTGTATATCCCGACAATAAAGTGGTGATTGATGCTGTCAACGGGATGCCGACATCGCAAAGATTGTCAGTGGCGCCAATGGATACTCTCATGGTGGAAGGCAGGGTGACAAATTCAATCGGAGCATTGGACGCATCGTTTAACGGAATCGTTTACGTGAAAATGTTCGACAACAAATCGACATGCAATACTTTGAACAACGCAGGAGAAAGCGGCAATGATTATACTTATACCAACTATTCCGATGTATTGTATGATGGCTGTTTTTCGGTGGTAAATGGCATGTTTTCGTGTCATTTCGCGGTGCCTCGCAATGTCAACAACCAGGATGGCGATGCCAAATTGAGTTTTTACGCAATGGATACCATAAATGGTATAGAGGCAAATACCTTCTTTAAAAACATCAAAGTAGATGGAAATCCGACGGTGTTACCAGATATTGAAGGACCAGAGATAAATCTCACATGGAATGACGGACATCTGTCGGCTGCACTTCACGACCCACAAGGTATTTGTCATTACAACTCTATGCTTGGACGTGACATAGTGCTTCAGATTGAATCGGGAAATTTTTATAAATCATTGATAGTCAATGATGAATTTGAACAAAATATTGATGATTTTACAAGTGGAAGAGTCGAAATAGACCTTGATTTCCTGGAAGTGGGAGAGAATGTGCTGAGCATGAGGGCGTGGGATACGCACGGCAATAGCAATACGGCTTCTATTACAGTGAATGTCGCTGATAATGAATCAGTTAAGACGATGCATAATGTGGTTAATTATCCAAACCCGTTTAGCGAAAGCACCTGCATTACAATTGATTATGACAAAAACAATGTAACGGTAGACGTAGATATTCAAATATTTGATATAGCAGGCAGAATGGTTAACACGTTGGAATATAAGGACTTGAATGCTTATAATCTGAAATTGCAATGGGATGGAAGAGATGGGGCAGGACGTCATCTGCCGGCGGGAGTATATATATATAAGGTATATCTGACGGATTCTGAAGGCTTTGAAAGCAATACGTCGCAGAGGATGATAATTTTGTAATAAAAATAAAAATCTGACAATATTTTAGAAATAATTACGTTTTAAACGATAAATGTATTAATTTTGCAAAATAATTTTGAGTATATGATAAGAAAATCGTTAGTTGTTTTTATGGCTCTTTTGATGACTGGGTTCATCGCAAAGGCACAGCAGCAGGAAACAGGTCAAAACCTGGACTACAATGTGATTTCAACGGCAGTTCCGTTTATGATTATTGCGCCTGACGCACGTTCGGCCGGTATGGGTGATATTGGTGTTTCAACCTCGCCAGATGTGTATTCTATGCACTGGAATCCGGCAAAATATGCCTTTATGGAAGATGACTTCAGTATCGGTTTGGCATACAGCCCTTGGTTGAGGAAGCTTGTTCCTGATATGAACATTGCGTATCTCGCTGTTTCTAAGCGTGTCAGCAAAAAGTCAACAATAGCAGGATCGTTGAAATATTTTTCACTCGGTGAGATCAATTTCCGTGACGAATATAACAATGACAAGGGAACATATTCACCTAACGAGTTCTCGGTAGACCTTTGTTATTCAAGAAAATTGGGCGATTACTTATCAGCATCAGTGGCTGGACGTTTTATCTATTCACATCTTACTCAAGGAGTTACGAATTATTCAAGAGCTGCATGGTCGATAGCTGCCGACATTGCGGTTTACTACCAGCGTCCAGTGTACTTCAACACCATCGATGGTGAGTTTTCTTGGGGTGTTGCAATCACCAACATGGGTAGCAAGATGAGCTATACTGATGCTAACTCAAGAACCGATTTTATTCCGACAAACTTGCGTTTGGGTCCATCGTTGAAACTCAATATCGATGAGTTCAACTCATTGGCTTTCTCATTCGACCTCAATAAGTTGCTTGTCCCGACACCACCTATTTATGCAAAAGATGCTGATGGCGCTTTGATTCCTGATGGCAATGGCGGATTCGTTATTGAAAAAGGTAAGAATCCTAATGTGTCAATGCTTCAGGGTATGTTCCAGTCATTCTACGATGCTCCGGGCGGATTTAGCGAGGAGCTGAAGGAAATCACAATCGGTATCGGTGCTGAATATTGGTACAACAAGATTTTCGCAGTGCGTGCAGGTTTCTTCCATGAGTCTAAGATGAAAGGTAACCGTCGTTATCTTACATTTGGCGCCGGATTGCGTTACAATGTGTTTGCCCTCGATGTATCATACCTCGTGCCAGTCAACAATTCTTCAACATCAGGCACCAACCCATTGGAAGGCACATTGCGTTTCGACCTCACATTCAATATCAACAAGTGGGGTGCAAACACAAAACTTGAGAAAGTTGACTAAAATGGCGTAAAATCACCTCGAAAAGAGGCTCGACCAACGAAATACGTATTAAACAGGAGAGATGTCGGAAAACGATGTCTCTCTTTTGTTTTACTGGTGCTGGCATAAATGTTAAAAAAATTTAGTTAAAATTTATTAACATTAGAAAAACATAGAAACTTCGATTTTGTCTTAATAATATCTTGATGGTCATTTTGTTATGGCGATGACCAAAACTTAGTCGTTTTTCATACGACTAATTCTTTTGAGTGCCCGTAATTTTGCCAAAAGTTTTAAACGTAAAAAGCAAAATGAAAAGATCAAGATTGAAAATTGAGGCTTTGATTATGTCAACAATGATTGCGGTGGTGTTGCTGGTGCCGTTGTCATCATATGGTCAAGGCGGCAGGACGGATGGATTCTTCAGCAATGGTTCAGATGGTTATGGAAACCGAGATGAAGGCGCCACGGAAGTGACGGCTGGCATCACAAACGACGCGATGGGAGCGCCTTTGGGTAGCGGATTGTTTATAATGACATCGGTAGGAGTGGGCTATGTGCTTATTAAGAAACGAAAACGAGCACTGAAGACTCTTGCGATTTTGTCATTGGCTGTTCTTACAACACAATGTAAGAAACATCAGAAGGAGGTTTTGCCTATTGACAACCGTGTGAACATTATGCTGTCTGTGAGTGATAATTCCAAGATTGATGTGGACCCGACCAATGGCGCTATTGCTTTTATCGACGGTGACGAAATAATTGTGGCCAACGACGGACGATATGTAGGGAAGCTGACCTATGATGACGGCATGTTCTACGGTTCAATTACAGAGCCGTCACAAGATGACTATTTGCATTTCTATAACCTTGGTAATGTGCCAGTTATGGGACTGGAAGAAGGTGTCAGTACCGGCTGTTCGGTGAGTATCTCGGACCAGATTAATGGTTTGCCTTTGATATCATATGGACATTCTTATGAGAAATATAAAGAGGGGACGGTAGCATACGAGGCTTGGTTGTGCAACAAATGTGCCTTGGTGAAATTCAACGTAACCACGCTGTCGACTTATGCCGCCACTTGCATAACTGGAATGAACAATAAAGTCACTGTGGATTTTTCCGATGCCTCGTTCAATTACAGTATTGATAATGACGGAAAGATAGCGCTGGCACCTGGAAATGGTGAGAGATGGGCGATATTGTTGCCTCAGGGTGATGTAGCTGCGGGAAATGAAGGCTCGGCGTTCTCGGGACGTTACACTGGCAATAGGGCCGCTGTACCTGAGATACACGCCGACGAACTACTCGATAACGGTATTGATGTGATAATGAATACGTTGACTCAACCTGAAGGTGCGCTGAATGGCTTGTTTACAATCAATGAAGATGGGAAACAAGTGGTTTTTGCCAAATCCAACCTGTCATACGTAAAAGCAAGTCGTGAATGGAAATTCAGGAACAACCAGTATTCTACTGTGGAAGGTGACCAACAGTCTATAGGTCAGAACTGTAGTGCGTTGTCAACCATTACTACATTTGCTTGGGGACAGACAGGCTATAACCATGGAGCTGTCAGCTATATGCCGTACGAGACCCCTACCATCCAGGATGACT
This sequence comes from Bacteroidales bacterium, assembly GCA_017645275.1. Lineage (GTDB taxonomy): Bacteria > Bacteroidota > Bacteroidia > Bacteroidales > F082 > Limimorpha. Next base: position 42,912 of record JAGCPH010000051.1, read on the forward strand.
GCTTTGCATATGGCGATCCTATGGCTGATTTAAGTGACTACAGCGGCCAGGCAGATTGGGGATATGTCGTGATAACAAACGGCGGAAATATCAACAAACAGTGGCGTACTTTGACAATCGACGAATGGAATTACATTTTTACGGGTCGCCCTGATGCGTCAGAAAAATTTGGCAGAGCTATAATAAACAACAAATACAAAGGTGTAGTAATCCTACCTGATGACTGGGTAGCGCCATACGCAAACTGTTTCACTGGTGGTGTTGATGTGGCGTGTGATGATAATAAATATACATATAGCCAATGGCACCAGATGGAAGATGCGGGAGCTATATTCATGCCTTATGCCGGATACCGTTTCAATCAAGGAGCTTTCGGTGCCAACAGATTCGCTTTCTATTGGTCGAGCACCAATTATAACAATCGAAGAGCTTATGTGGTTAAGGTTACAGGAACACTATACGCTTTCAGACAGGACTATGACAAGATTACAGGAGTGCCTGTGCGTTTGGTGTGTGAGTAAGGGCGATGTTTAGCGTTTGATGAAACGTTTTGTGACGGTTTTATCACCTGAAATCATGATGAAATACATGCCGCTGGTGAGATCGGTGCAGTCAATTTGGACAACATCATCATTGGAGGCTGTCATTGATGGGATTTCTTGCCCTAAGACATTGATAATCTTGACACTGTGAATGTGGTGGCCTTCAATATAAAGTGTGTTGTCAGTGGGGTTGGGGTACACTTTGAAGTCATTATAACCGTATATCTCACCGACGCCGATGTTGCCGGTCACAGGGATTGCGCTTTCGTATCGGTAAAATTCCTGCTTGGTGGCGACCACTTTCACGACAGCACCCTCATTAAAGGGTAGATGAAAGCTGAAGACCATGGCGTCGCCGTTCGATTTGCCACGTGCAATAAGTTGATTGTCAACTGATAACGCTATTATGGCGCCTTCGTCAGCTTGTACTGTGATATGGGTGTCGTCGGGACGGATGCTCTCGGGATGCATCACCGTGAGATGTTGAGGCACTTCAGAATAGAGCTGTAAGAATGCGTCGCCGAAATAATGGAACAGGTTATATGTAACCGGCTTATAGCTGGCATTATATGGAAATGTTGATTGTTGCAGATAATACTTGCCATAAGCGTTGGCGAAAGCAGGATATTTGAAATCATATGATTGCGGACCGTAGTCTGGCATGAAGTCGGGGTAGAGGTAGTCGAAGAAGCCCCAGACGTAGGTGTCGTTGACGTATGAATATGATAATTGTGATGCCGCTATGACACCCACGGCGCCGTGTTGACTGCGCAGAAAACGTTCGGCGAGGCAGTCGGAACCGCCGTCACCGTAGCTGAAGTCGCCGGTCTGGCAGTTGGCCGACATGATGAATGATAACTTTTCGTTGTTGAGACTATTTATAAGGCTGTTGCTGAAGTAAGGCTCTCCCCAAGTCTGGAAGGTGCCGTGGTCGCGATGAATGAACAGATATGTGCCGTCTTCAAGCGCTTGGGTGATATTGTCGGCGTCGCCGTTCCAGTCGGTAAGATACGACATGGTGGCAGGGATGTAGCTGAGTCCGTCGGGACCGAAATAACTGAGCACGTCATCCGTTCTTTGACCTGTTGACCAAACAGAGTCGGGCGTGCCTTGGTGTATGGCGTTGATGTGGATGACGTCTTTGCCTTGTTGTTCGAGGTATCCTGCTATTATCTCGGTGCATAGCTGGAACCACCGTGAGCGTTGGTAGCCCATGGCAGTGACCGGATGGTTGTAGTAATACTCGTCGTTGTACGGATGACGCTCATATTCTATTGTCTTTTGCACCATCAGCTGTGCCTCGTCGCCGTTGGCTGCCGGCATGCGAGCTATCACCATGTCGGGCAGGGCGTCGCTGGTGAAGTCGACTATGCGGTTGTCGGCAAGATACGGTTCGTAGGCCTGGCCTTCAGGGTGGTTTGTGAGAGCAAATGACGTGATTCCTTTAGCCGGGTCTGAGTCGTAGTCGCCCAGCAGTAATACCGCTACAGGCGCGGGGTTCCATTCCTGTTGGGTGTGTCGCAGGAATGTTCTCAACGAGTCGGGATGATTGACGCTTACCTCGCTCATTGTCAGTACCTTGGTGATTATGCCTTGTTCTTCACGGAAGTTGCGTAGAGTGTCGGCCCATGACTTTATCAAGGTGTCGTCTGGCGTGATGATGAGGTAGTCGCAGCCGTCGCGGCGGGTGTCGTCGATGGGAGTGGAGCGGGGGACGTTAAAGAAATCAGGGATCTGGGCAGAAACAGTGTGGCTGATTGTTAAAACCAGCAACAGTGAAAATAATATTTTTGTTAGTTTCTGCATAATTTGTATGAGATTCCTCGCTGCGCTCGGAATGACAGATTGCAAAAATACAAAAAAAAGAGACAACGTGATGCTGTCTCTTTTTTAACCTTAAATAATTAATTATTAGGTACGGCTTCGCAGAATCAATACTCGTCAGATACTGTGAGTTTCTTTCTGCCTTTAGCGCGGCGGGCTTTCAAAACCTTGCGACCGTTGGCAGTTGCCATTCTCTCTCTGAAACCGTGTTTGTTCTTGCGTCTTCTGTTCGATGGTTGAAATGTACGTTTCATTGTATTATCTTATTTTTATTTTTTATCCTAAAATTCGGACTGCAAAATTACACAATTTTTTAATACGTACAACATTTTTTTGAAAAATTATTTTTCAGGAACATTTTTCAATGTTTCAACCAGGAATTCCCAGAATGGAGCCACTGATTCGATGAGCAATGCCTCGTCTGGTGAGTGCGGGTGAACGAGTGTTGGGCCGAATGAAATCATATCCCAGTTAGGATATTTTGCGCCGAGGATACCGCATTCGAGACCGGCGTGGATGACCATGACCTTAGGCTCTTTGCCGAATTTCTCTTTGTAGACCTTTTTCATCGTGGCGAGGATAGGGCTGTCGATGTTTGGTTTCCAGCCGTGGTATGAGCCGCTTGACTCTGCCACTGCGCCGTGTTCCTCCAACACTTTGCGGATCTCGTCGGCGAGCTGGTCTTTGAGTTCATCGACAAGTCCGCGTTGCAGTGAGCAGGTGACGATTTTGCCGTCTTCCAACTTCACGAGAGCGAGGTTCGATGATGTCTCGACAGTGCCTTCGAAGTCTTTCGACATTCCGATGACGCCGTTCGGATATTTTGCGATGGCTTCCATCATGTTCTTGAAGGTCTTGTTGTCGATGACTTCCTTTGGCATCTCGGTCTCGACCATTGACACTATGAGGTCAGGCTCTGTCTCGGCGAACTGTTCTTTGACAGCTGTGTTGTATTCTTCGACGAGTTTCTTCATCTTCTCGGCTTTGTCGGCAGGGACGACCACTGTGGCAAACGACTCTCTTGGGATGGCGTTACGCAGGCTGCCTCCGTTGATGGTGGCGAGACGCACGCCGAACTTCTGTGACACCAATATTAATAAGGTGTTCATGAGTTTATTGGCATTGCCTCTTCCGAGGTTGATGTCCATGCCAGAATGACCGCCTTTCAAACCTTTGACTATCAATTGGTAAGCTGCCATTCCGTCGGCCACTTTCTCCATCTTTGGAGTCCAGTAGGCGTTGGTGTCGATACCGCCGGCGCAACCCACGTAGAGCTCGCCTTCAGTCTCTGAGTCCATGTTGAGGAGGATGTCGCCTTTTAACACACCTGGTTCCAGCTTGTTGGCGCCTGTCATGCCAGTCTCTTCGTCGATGGTGAAGAGGCCTTCGATAGGACCATGTTCAAGGTTATTTGCTGCGAGGACGCCCATTGCTGCTGCTGCTCCGAGACCGTCGTCAGCACCGAGAGTGGTGCCTTTAGCGCGTACCCAGCCGTTGTCGACGTAAGTCTCGATAGGATCTTTCTCGAAATCATGCACGGTGTCGGCGTTTTTCTGCGGCACCATGTCGAGGTGAGCCTGAAGGATCACACCTTTACGGTTCTCGTAACCTGGTGTGGCAGGTTTGCGGATGATGACGTTGCCGGCTTCGTCGACGATGGTCTCCAGGCCGAGGTCTTCACCCCATTTTTTCATGAAAGCGATAACCTGAGCTTCCTTCTTTGACGGACGAGGGATGCGTGTCAGGCTGTAGAAGTTTTCAAATACTTCTTTTGGTTGTAATTCGTTGATACTCATTTTGTTATATTTTAAAACTATTTATTGTTATTTATAAATTTGCTCTTGACATAATTTTCGATTTTTTCGCGTCCCCAAGTCTTCTCCATGATTTGGAGTGACTTCTCGACTTTCATGCTTTTGCGAGACTCCATGTTGCGTTGGATGAAGATGCAGTCGGTTAGTTTGCAGCCGTTGCAGACTATGTCTTCGGCGAGTGCGTTACATGACGGAGCGCCGCATATTCCGCAGTCGATTTGTGGAAGCAGCTTCTCCAGAATCTTGATTTTGTTCATCTTCACCAATGCCTTGTTGAAGTCGGGGTCGAGACTTATAGAGCGAGGTTCGACGTCTTCGACCATGATGTTTTCCATCAGATAATCGTGTTCTTCTTCCACTTCTTTGGCGCGTGTCAGCTCGCCGCGGCGTTCTTTGCCTGCCACGTAACGGGCGCGGTTAAACATACGCTCGCAGGTCAGGAACCTGTTGTTATATGTGAGGATGCCGCCTGGACAGCTCTGGTCGCAGGCACGCAACTCGAGGAAGTCGACGCCCTCGACCTCGTCATTTTCAACCTTTTCCAGGAATTCTATCACGTTGTTGATGCCGTCGATCGACAATGAGTGCTCGGCTATCGAGAGACGGCGTTCGCCGTTTGTCAATGATGTGAGGATGCTGTCGGATGTGAGCTGTGCGATAGGCAGTTTCACCTCCTTATAGTCGTGACCTTGTTCTTTTATCTTTTTATAAACGCGGTTGTAGAGCGAGTCCATGTTGATGACGCCGTCGACTGACGAACGTGTCTCGCCGACTGGGCTTTTCACTGCTGCTATCTTGGCGGCGCATGGCGTGACGTAGAACACTCCGATGTCTTCCGGACGCCAGCCTTCTTTCTCGAGTTTCTGGCGGATAAACAACGCTGTGATGTCGAGTGGCGCCTTGATAGGCATGATGTTGTCGACCAATCCAGGAAACTTCACCTGTATCAGTCGGACGATGGCCGGGCAGAACGACGAGATGAGCGGTTTGTTGTTGCCTTCGCGCTCCATCTGGTTCTTTTTCTCGGTGTATAAAGGCGTTGATATCTCAGTCTCGATGACGTGCTGGAAGCCTATCTCGTTGAGTATGGCATAAATTCGCGACACGCTGATATCGTCTTTGAACTGGCCGAGGAAGACCGCAGGGACAAGTGCGACGCGGCATGGGAATTTGAAGATTTCCTCGAAGTCGTCTTGTTTGACGAACACGGCTTTATGCGGACAAGCGATGAAACACTCGCCGCAGTCGATGCAGCGGTTCTCGTTGATATGCGCTTTGCCGTCGCGCACGCGGATAGCCTCGGTGGGGCAGACCCTCATGCAGTGCGAGCAGCCTTCGCAAACGGTTTCGTTGATCTGTAGTGCGTGAAAAAATACCATAATCCTAATCTTTTAATTTAATAATTGTACAGACGTACGGCCATACGTCTCTATCCCAAATTAACCTCCATCTCGACTGTCGTGCCGACTCCCACTGTTGACTGAACGTTTAGGCGGTCGACGTTTTTCTTGATGTTTGGGAGGCCCATGCCGGCGCCGAAACCCATGTTGCGGACTTCTGGCGAGGCGGTGCTGTTGCCTTCCTGCATTGCCCAGTCGATGTCGGGGATGCCTGGACCTTTGTCGATGACACGGACGAGTATCTTGCCAGCGTCGATGTCGGCGGTGACGACACCGCCGTAGGCATGAGCGATAGCGTTGACTTCGGCCTCGTAGAGGGCGACAACGACGCGTTTCACTATCGACGGGTTCACGTTGAGTTGCTTCAACGTCTTCTTTATCGAGCTTGATGCCGAGCCAGCATTGACGAAATCGCCTTCAACCACTGTATATTCCAAATGCATATTAGTTACCAGTTATTTGTTGTTGTTAATAAATAGGTTTCAATCCGGCTTCCCAGAGCAGGCCGCATGCCTTGAACATCGAGTATTCGCATTCCATGAGGACCATGCCCTCGTCTTCAGCGAGCTCTATCATCTCTTCGGTCGGTTTCTTTTTTCTTACGAAAACTATGATGTCGAGGTTGCCCATCTCGCATGTGCGGATGGTCTGCATGGTGCAGAGACCCGTGACAATCATCGGGAAGTTGTCGCCAAGGGTGAGGATGTCGGACATCAGGTCAGAGGCGAAGACTTTGTCCTGCTCCTCGTCGAGACGGTCTTCGCCACAGATTACTTTGGCGTTCAATACGTTGGCTATTTCTGATAATTTCATATTTTTTATTTTTGTTGAGACGCACGGCCGTGCGTCTTTACGTTATTCGTTGTAATGGATTTCTTCCAAATTTTCCTGAATCATCTCCTTCAGGTATTTCATGATATTGATGTCGTTCATCGACATTCCGTCGAGGGCTTCTTTGATTTCATCGGTGTCGAACACGAATTCGCCTTCGTCGGTGATGTGTTTGTAGATGAAATGTATGTCTTCGTGGGCGGCAAACAGCATCACGAGGGTGCCCGAGAGGTCGCCCATTGGCGGACGGTCGATGTTGTCGTGCTGGAACCAGAAGTTGAGCACGGTGCCTTTGCCGACCTCACTCTCAATCTTCATGCCACCACCGCAGTTCTCGGTGTTCATTTTTATTAAAGGTAATCCGAGGCCCACTTTACGTGTTGTTCTAGACGTCGTCCATGGGTCGGTGACCTTGGCGAGAAACTCCGGCGACATGCCTTTGCCGTTGTCTTTGATGGTGAAGGCATAGATGTTGTCCTTCAAGCTGTCTTTGATGGTCAGCTCGACGAGTGTGGAGTTGGCTGCGGTGGAGTTCTCCATCAGGTCATATACATGTAATGCTAATTCTTTCATCCGAATAAAAGTTGTAGTTTTTCTTTGGGTTCAGTGTCGACGTAGCGGCCGTCTTCGCCGTGCAATGTCTTGCGGAACTCGTCGAAGGTGAGGTCGTACATATGGAACACGCAGTGCACCTCGCCGATGATATGCAGGAAGTGCGCGTCGCTGCTCTTGGTGAACATGAACTTCTTTAAATATGCGAATTTCTTCAAAAAATCGGGCTTGGTGACGTGCTTTGAGATCTCGAGCGCGTCAGCTTTCAAATCTGGCGGGATGAAACCGAGTTGCGACATCAGTGACGACGCCGGCTTGTTGACGTGCGCTGGCACAAACAAACCGCCTATCTCGTGCACCTTGTCGTAAAGCATGTCGAGGTCGCAGTCGAGTGCCGACCACAGCAGCCAAGGCTCGTCGCCGACGATCTCCTCGTCTTTGTCAACGATAAGTTGGTAGCCGAACTTCTCCTCATCGAGAGGGATGTGCGGCAGATGCTCGTCGAGGAACTCCTGGAACTTGTCGAGCTGTTCGTCGGTCTCGAAGTAGGCGAGGGCATGAGCCTCCTCCTGTGTGGTTATCTCCACGCCTCCGATGACTAACAAACCCTGCTCGCGGCCTATCTGCTGCGTCACCTTAACCTGTCGGGTGCTGTTGTGGTCGCAGATGGCAATCATATCGAGATGCAGCTTCTTCGCCTGTTCCACGATGGCAGCGGGCGACATGTAGATGTCACCGCACGGCGAGAGCACCGTGTGAATATGAAGGTCGGCTCGATATGATTTTAATTCCACAATTACTTGTTGTTCAAAAGGTTATAAACCAATCCTGCGATCTCGAATGTCGGCAATGATGTCTGGAGAATCGGCAACTCTTCCTCGTTGGCTTGGTTGATGGTGTCTTCGTTGGCACCGAGGTCTTTAACAAGGATGACGCATGACATCTCTTTGAGCGATGCCACTGCCATCACGTTTTTGTGTGTCTGGAGGGTGATCCAGATGTTGCCTTCCTGTGCGTTACCCATCACGTCGCTGAGGAGGTCGCTAATGTAGCAGCCGTCGATTTCGCGGTCGAGGCCGTTTTTGCCTGCCAGGACCTTAAGTCCCAGTTTATCAACTAATTCTTGTACTTTCATTTTATTTTTGAGTTAAATTTTTGTCAAATAAAGACTGCAAATATACAGATTTTTTTACACTTTTACAAATTTTTTCATCAGAAAAGCAATTCAACCTCCAGGCCCACGCTCCATGGCGACGGGTTGTTGTCGGGAGTTCCGATTATCGGGTCTTTCTTGGTGATGACATCCGAGAGACGGTAAGTGCCTGATACTCCGAGGTTTATCTGTCCAAGTAAGGTATAATATAAGCGTGTGTTGATGCCATATTCAAACAGATTCATGTCCTTGCAACCACGCAGATTGGTAACGACTTTTTCGTTGTAAGGATGAGTCTGATTGCCGTTTTCGTCGTACCATTTAACTTTTTCGACAAGATGTATATTTCTTGTGCAGTTGATGCCGCCGTAAACGCCAAGGTCCCACATCAGGCCGTTGCGGATGATCTCGATACGCTGCATCAGCTCCAAACGGATTTGCGTGTTTTTCATCGTGGTTTTGCGGCTATTGACGTAGATTACCTCTGGAATCGAGTCTTTGGTGATGAAGTTGTTGAAATCGAAGCTTATGCCGAAGCCTAATTTATAAGCTTTGCCATACAGCGAACGTAATCCTAATGCTAGATGGTTGCTGACATTCCAGGTGTTGTTCGGTAGGATGACATCGTAGCGGATATAGAACGATGACTGCCAGTTTTCCTTGCGGATGTTAGGCATAGTGCCATTGTGGCTAGTCTTCTCATCGGTGAGCAGACAAATCTCGTCGCCATTGCCGCTGACAGGGCATGTGGCGTAGCTGCCGCAATAGGACACGTTGAGTTTCTTGCCTTGGCCTAAGTCTTTGTTTTTCAATATTATACCTCTTGGCTTAGCCTCGGTTTGATAATATCCGAGAAGAACGCCGTCGTCGCCTTCAACGCTAATGAAAACATATTGGTTTTCAACGATTTCCTTGAAAGTGATGCGTATGCCGTCTTTTTCCTGCACGAGGTTAAACAATGGCACTTTTTCTTCGATATCGCCGGTGAAATAAGCGGCTTGTGGCACTCCATAACCGAAGGCGTAGTCGAAGTAAGGGTAGAGGTCGCACGATTTCTCGATTTCGTCCTTCATCTGAAGTGCGGTAAGGTCGCGGCGAGTCTGCCAGGCACATGCTGCGAAGCCTGTTGTGAGTGGGCTGGAGAACGAGGTGCCGTCAGCCTCGGTGAAGCCGCCGCTCGGGGCTGCCACTTGTGCGTGACCGAATGCCACCACGTTAGGTTTCATACGTTTGTCGGCGCTCGGACCGTAAGAGCTGAACGAGATATGACGATAACGGTCGAGGTCGTCGTTGATGCCGCCGACGCATATCACGTTCTCGGCATCCGATGGTGTGACGATGGTCATCCAGTGTCTGTCGTCGCCCTCGTTGCCTGCAGAACAGCATATCAGGATGCCTTTCTCGACGGCTTTGTTGGCTGCTTTTGCCACGTATGACTGGCCGTCCATGTCCTTGGTCCAGTAGCGTTGCTTGCCGTAGCCCAGCGAGCTGTTGATGACGTTGGCTCCGTTTTTGTCGGCCCATTCGGCACCCATTTCCCACCATATCTCTTCTTTGAAAGGCTCCGGGTTGATCTCGGTACGGGCGAGCAAAAACTCGGCTCCAGTGGCGAGACCCATCTTCTGTCCGTCGGCGTTGATGCCGGCGATGCAGCTCAGCACCATGGTGCCGTGTGAGCTCCAGCCGTAGACGTCTTCTTTCTTATTCGGGAAGTTATATGTTGCGATGATGCGGTGGTCGTCGCGGATATGCTTGAAAGCAGGGTGTGTGTCGACGCCCGGGAAGCCTCCGTCAAGGACGCATATACGCATGCCAGTGCCGTCGATGCCTTTTGCGAGGAAATACTCGCCTCCGAAGCGTTTCACCTGGTCGGTGAGGATGTTGTCAGGATCGATTTCAACCTCTTCGTCGGTGGTGACTACGCTTGCCTCGACCCATTCCGATGAAATCTGCTGCACCTTTGCCACAAAAGGCAGCTGTGCGATGAGCGCGGCGTTCTCGGCTGTTGCATCCACGCCAAGGGCGTTGAGCCATCTAGACTCGCCCAAAACCTCTGAGCAGTAGCCACTTACGGTATTTACGTAAGTGCTATTGACAGGGTAGTTGCTGATGTCGTAGAGGTCGGCGCCGCATTGCTCGTAGCGGGCTATTGCCTTCGCATCGAAATATTCATAAGGGTCAAAACTTGTGTCGTTCTTGTCGGTGAAAAACACCCAATAAGTGTTGTTTTGTGCCATCGCCACATTGAAAATCAAGGCGATGACGGAAGTGATAAAAAGCTTTTGCATTGTTTTCAAAATTTGCGTAAAATTAAAAAAATCTTTGATACGAAAAACAAATTATTCAAAATTTCGTAATTTTGCACTATGATTTATCTCATTTTAGCGATATTGTTCTCCACGGGCGTCTTCGTCGCGATGAGGCTGTTTGAGAAGTTCAAGCTCGACAACCATCAGGCGCTGATGTGGAACTATGTGTTCGCCACAGGCACGGGGTTTGTCGTCTGCGAGAAGTTCGACACCTTGCCGCAATTGGTTGCCGAGCCATGGTTCGGGCTGTCGTTTATTACAGGATTCTGGTTTATCTTCACCTACTTATTAATGGCTGCATCCACGCAGCGTTCGGGCGTGACGGTGACATCGCTGTCGAGCAAGATTTCGGTTGTGCTGCCGATTCTGGCGGGTGTGATATTTTTCAGCGAGTCGCTGAATTTAGTGGCGACGATAGGAATTGTGCTGGCATTGGTGGCGCTGGTTCTTGTGGTAGGCGGAAAGAAGGATTCAGGCAATGTGAATAAAAATTGGCTGTTGCCGATTCTTATATTTTTCGGTACCGGAACTGGCGACATCCTCATGAAAATCACTGAGCAGCAGCATACTTGCGGCGACATGGGATTTATGATAGCGTTCATCTATTTTGTGGCGCTGGTTTTTGGAATCATCATCGTTGTGAGTGATATAATCCGTGGCAAATCAAAATGGCAGTGGAAGAACTCCATCGGAGGTATTATGCTAGGCGTAATCAATTATTTCTCAACGTATTGCGTGTATAATGCCATGCGCTATTTCGACAACGTGGTGCTGTTCCCGATCTACAACATCGGGGTGGTGAGCCTCACCGCCGTTATCGGCTGGCTGGCATTTAAAGAGAAGCTCACCTGGAAGAACTACCTCGGCCTCGCAATAGCGATTATTGCTGTGATTTTGATAGCTTTCAGAACGGAGGTCGTGCGATGAAAAAGAAGTTCGAATTGGAAGTGCCTGGCGGAGCGACGAAAGTGCTGCTTCACTCCTGTTGCGCGCCATGCTCGTCGGCCATTATCGAATGCATGATGCAGCACGGCATCACGCCGACGATTTTCTATTGCAACCCTAACATCTATCCTTTGGAGGAATACGAGATTCGCAAAAACGAGTGCACACGCTATGCCCAGTCGCTCGGTTTGGATATCATTGACGACGACTACGATCATGAAAATTGGCGTGCTGAGATGGCGGGACTGGAAGACGAGCCAGAGAGGGGTGGACGCTGCCTTAAGTGCTTCAAATACAGACTGTTACGTACTGTGCAATATGCTCACGAACATGGTTTTTCGGTCATAACCACGACGCTTGCTTCAAGTCGTTGGAAGAGCCTCGAACAGATTGAGGAAGCAGGAAATTTTGCTGCCTCACATTACCCCGATGTGACCTTTTGGGCGCAGAACTGGCGCAAGGGTGGCCTGAGCGAGCGAAGGCTTGAAATCATTAAAGAATATGGTTTTTACAACCAGAGATATTGCGGATGTGAGTTCTCGATTCGCAGCGAAAAATAAATTTTCCAAAATATTTTTTTATATAGAAAAGATTTGTATATTTGCCAAATGATAAAATAGGTTGAATTTTGAAGTAAATTATTCATAAATCATTCATTAACATAATTTTACGAAATATGGCAAAAGTAAAATCTTTGGCAGAATTGAAGGCCATGAGAGAGAAATTACAGTCAAATCTCGACCTTCGTGAAAAGAGCAACAACCCTGACTCATTGGTTCAGGTGAAAGTTGCTATGGCAACCTGCGGTATCGCCGCCGGCGCAAAACAGGTCATGGAACACATGATGGAGAAGGCTGACGAGTTGAAACTCGCTATCGTTTTCACCCAGACAGGCTGCATGGGCTACTGCCACGCAGAACCAACCATCGAGGTTAAGGTTCCTGGCAAAGACCCGATCGTTTTTGGTCATGTCGACAACAAACGCGCTGACGAGATTCTTACCAAGTACGTCATGAACAACGAGTTGGTGGAAGGCGTCATCCCGGTCAACTATGAGAAAATTTAATCATTCATTCTAAACTGGAGGATATAATATGGCAAAAATCAAGATGCACGTGCTTGTCTGTGGCGGTACTGGCTGCCAAGCTTCGGCAAGTGCAGACATTATCAAGAACTTCGAGACCATTCTGGCCGAGAAAGGCTTGCAGAATGAGGTTCAGGTGATCAGAACGGGTTGCTTCGGCTTCTGCGAGAAGGGCCCTATCGTCAAAATCATGCCTGACAACACTTTCTACACCCAAGTGAAGCCAGAAGACGTTGAGAAAATCATCAACGAGCACATCATCAAGGGACGTAAGGTCACTGACCTTCTTTATATGGACCCAGAGAACAAGGAGCACGTCTCCGACTCTAAGCACATGGGATTCTACCGCAAACAGCTCCGTATCGCTTTGCGTAACTGCGGTTTCATCAACCCAGAAGATATCGACGAATACATCTCACGCGGTGGTTATGAGGCTATCGCCAAGGTGTTGGGCGAGATGACACCTCAGCAGGTCATCGACGAAATCACCAAGTCAGGTCTCCGTGGCCGTGGTGGCGCGGGCTTCCCGACAGGCGTGAAATGGGGTCTCTGCGCTAAGAACAAGGCCGACCAGAAATACGTCATCTGCAACGCTGACGAAGGCGACCCGGGCGCGTTCATGGACCGTTCTATCATGGAAGGTGACCCGAACTCAATCATCGAGGCTATGGCAATCTGCGGCTACGCTATCGGTGCAACAAAGGGTCTCGTCTATATCCGTGCTGAATACCCATTGGCAATCCACCGTCTCCAAGTCGCTATCGCACAGGCCCGTGACTACGGTCTCCTCGGCAACGACATCCTCGGAAGCGGTTTTGACTTCGATATCGAGCTACGCTACGGTGCTGGCGCATTCGTCTGCGGTGAAGAGACAGCTCTTATCCACTCAATGGAAGGTAAACGTGGTGAACCTACTTTGAAACCACCATTCCCGGCTGTTTCAGGTTACATGGAGAAACCATCTAACGTGAACAACGTCGAGACATTCGCAAATATCCCGATCATCATCACCAAGGGTGCCGACTGGTTCGCATCAATCGGTTCAGAGAAGTCAAAAGGTACAAAGGTGTTCGCTTTGGCAGGTCAGATCAACAACGTCGGTCTTATCGAGGTGCCTATGGGAACAACCCTCCGCGACATCATCTACGAAATTGGTGGCGGTATCAAGGGCGGCCGTAAGTTCAAAGCCGTTCAGACTGGTGGTCCTTCAGGCGGCTGCTTGACAGAGAAACACCTCGACACAGCTATCGACTACGACTCATTGATGGCAGCTGGCTCAATGATGGGCTCAGGCGGTATGGTCGTCATGGACGACACATCATGTATGGTTGCTATCGCTAAGTTCTACCTCGAGTTCACATGCGAGGAGAGCTGCGGTAAATGCTCACCATGCCGTATCGGTAACAAGAGAATGCTTGAAATCCTCAATAAGATCACCGAGGGTAACGGAACAATGGACGACCTCCAGGAGCTCCGCAACCTCGCTGCAGTCATCAAAGACACTGCATTGTGCGGTCTCGGTCAGACATCACCAAACCCAGTATTGTCAACACTCGACAACTTCTGGGATGAATACGTTGAGCACGTCGTCGACAAGAAGTGCCGTGCTGGTGTCTGCAAGAAGCTCATGAACTATGAAATCGACAGAGATAAATGTATCGGCTGCGGCAAGTGCGCCAAGAACTGCCCTGCAGAGGCTATCTCGAAGACAGAATACATCGCTGAAGGCCACAAGTTGCCATCGATGTTCATCGACACAACGAAGTGTATCAAGTGCGGTGCATGTATGAGCGGTTGTAAATTTGATGCTATTTCTATCAAATAAAATAGAGGAGGATATATAATATGATTAATGTAACAATTGATAACAAACAGATTCAGGTCGCAGAAGGCACAACAATTTTGAAAGCTGCCCGTCAGGCCGGTATTCATATTCCTACCCTCTGCTATTTTGAGTTGGCAGGAATGAACTTTGAAAACAAACCAGGTGGATGCCGTGTTTGCGTTGTCGAGATCACAAAGGATTTCAACGGCAAACCACGTCGTAACCTTGCTCCAGCTTGCGCAACAGACTGCGTCGAGGGTATGGAAGTTCTCACACACAGCGCCCGCGTCATCAACGCCCGCCGCACTGTCGTCGAGCTCATTCTTTCTGACCACCCGACAGACTGCTTGACATGTGCTAAGTCAGGTCAGTGCGAACTCCAGAAGCTCGCTCAGAACCTCGGTATCCGTGACATCCCATTCCATGGTGAGCAGTCGACATACCGCAAGGACATGTCACCTTCAATCGTGCGTGACATCGACAAATGTATCATGTGCCGCCGCTGCGAGAACGTATGTAACAACATCCAGACAGTCGGTGCTTTGTCAGCTGTGAACCGTGGCTTCCAGGCCGTCGTCGCTCCAGCTTTCGAGCAGGACCTCATGGATTCACCATGCGTCATGTGCGGTCAGTGCGTCCAG
>JAGCPH010000005.1 GCA_017645275.1 Bacteroidales bacterium
AAAGCACTCGCTTCACCAATATTTTGAGAAAGAAGGCGGCGATTTTAAGAAAGCTTTGAGCAATGCGGCAAAATCAATGAAAGAAAAAGAGGAAACAGGAAGAGATTACACGTATTCTCAAATGGCAGAGCTGTTTGATGCATTGGGAATTAAAAGTGAATAAATATGAATAAATTTAACAAACATGAATGAGTTTTTTATATTAAAGAAAGATAAAGAATATGTTTTAAGTAGAATAGACGAGATAATTCAAAAGTATCAAACGGTTAATTTTGTAAATAATGTGCAGCGAAGAACGAATACCCATCTTCATGTATCTCACCGATTATCGCGAAGAAAGCCTTGAAGATGTGATTCGTAAACTGGAACCAAGTTTGTTTGAGCGTGTTACAGGCCTAACTATTGATGATTTCGACCTGCTTCTGCGTGTCGGAGTATTTAATCGTGCCCAGATGAACGACGCTATCCTTAAGTTCCGTCGTTACGAAGATGCCTCTCTGACCTATACTGGCGTTAACCGCCACGAATCGGATACCAGAATTGGTTTGATGAATAGCACCGTGCCTATTGAAGCGTTATTGAGTAAAGACAAGTCATAAAACTACAGGGGAAAATATGTTTTTCTTTTCCTCTTTATAATAATACAAGTATTCAAATCCTTTCATAAACGCCTCGCAGTGTAATAGCGTAATAAACCTTTTATAAAATCAAAAAAATAAAAGCTGAAAAAGTTTTTTAAGTATTATCTAATACACCATTTCCCCGTCAATAAACGTGTTCATCACTTTAATCTCTGGGATTTTCTCATCTTCAACAGTCATTAAATCATCGGAAAGGATAACAAAATCAGCTTCTTTACTGATTTCAATGCTGCCGGTGCGGCCTTCAGCGAAGTAGCCTTTCGCTGCCCATATTGTCATGGATTTCAATGCTTCTTCACGACTTAACTTGTTGTCGGTCAGATATTTCCGAGCCACTGACGAATAGAAAGTCTTGAGAGTGGAGACGTGCTCAATCGGGAAGTCGGTGCCGTTGACGAGCCATCCGTTTTGGTCGAGCAAAGCCTTGTATGCGTAGGCATTTTTTACTCGTTCCGAGCCAAGTCGTTCCTCCGCCCACGGCATGTCGGATGTGCAGTGTGTGGCCTGAATAGATGGAATGACACTGTATTCTTTGTATAGCTTAAAGTCTTGTGCATCAACAACTTGCGAGTGCTCTATGCGCCATCTTAAATCGTTTTCGACTTTCAGAAACTTCGCATATTCATTGAGAATCATGTGCACTCCGCCGTCACCGATGGCATGGCAGCAGACCTGGTAACCGGCATTGTAGGCTTTTTCGCAGACATGGTCATAGAAATCTTCGTTTTCAACGATAAGTCCTTGAGTGTCAGGCATATCGGTGTAAGGTTCAAGCAGTCGGGCACCACGCGAGCCGAGTGCGCCATCAGCATAAATCTTCACTGACCGCACCGTAAGTCGCTCTTTCTCAATGACTCCGAACTTCATGAAGTAATCCATCGTCCCGTCGTCAGGGTTGATCATGGCGTTGACTTTCATCTGCAAAACGCCAGCTTGCTGCAGACTGTCAATCAAAGCAATGGATTTGATGTCCAAACCAGCATCGGTGACGCTAGTCAATCCGTGAGTGAAACAGTCACGTTGTGCGATCTTTAATGCTTTGATTTTCTGTGCGTTATCGAGCGGCGGAACGATGGCCTTGGCAATGTCTGCGGCATTATCAAGCAGAATTCCGGTCGGTTTGCCTGATTTGTTTAAAATGACTTCTCCGCCTTCGATATTTGATTTGGCATTAAATCCAATGTGTTTCAGTATGTTATCGCTCACAAGCACAGCGTGGCCGTCGACACGGGTGATGAGCACTTTCTTGTTGGGGAAACGTTTGTTAAGTTCAGTATTTTCAGGAAATTCTTTAACGTCCCAAAGATTCTGGTCCCAGCCACGGCCTAGAAGCCATTCTGAATCATTGTTTTCATTATGTTTTGCAAGTCTCGCAAGCACTTCGTCGAACGACTGGCAGCCATTCAGATCTGCATAACGCACCTTCGTCTCGCCGTAACCTACGAAGTGGCAGTGACCGTCGATGAAGCCGGGATAGATGCTTTGTCCCTGTGCGTCAAGGGTTTTGACGGCATTGTAATGTCTTAAAATGTCTCTGTCTGATCCTACAGCCACAAATTTCCCGTCCTGAACAGCAAAGGCTTGAGCTTTACTGAATTGATTGTCAACAGTATAGATGTTGGCGTTGTGAACGATTAAATCGACTTTAGTCTTGCTGCACGAAAACATTGCAAACAACAATATAAATAAGGTTATACGTTTCATTTTTAACAAATTTCATTCAAAAGAAATTGATTATCAGCATCCTTCAACCCAAAATACTCTTTGATGACTCCATTTTTAAGTAATTCTGAGCTTTGTCCTGCCGCAAACGGCTTGTTTTTGGCAATGATCCAGAGGTTGTCAGTGTAACGGAGTAGCAGCTCAAGGTCGTGCGAGCTGAAAAGAATAGCTTTATGCTGCTCTTTTGCGAGTCTTTTCAGCAATGAAAAGAGCTCGATCTTGCTCGGATAATCCAAAAACGCTGTCGGCTCGTCGAGCATGATGACAGGGGTATTCTGGGCTATCGCCTTGGCAATCATTACCTTCTGTTTTTCGCCATCAGATAATGTATTAAAAACTCTGTCAATCAAATGATTAACTCCAACTAATTCAAGTGATACTTTAATCTCGTTTTCATCGTTTTCAGACAGCTTTCCGAACATGCCAGTGTAAGGATAACGACCCGCTGCGACCACATCATAGACCTTCATGAACATGTCGTCGGGACGCTCGGTAAGAACTATTCCGAGCAACTTGGCACGCTCTTTAGGTGCGATAGCCATGAGGTCCTTGCCGAACAGCTCTATGGTGCCGCCAACAGGCTTGATATGCGTTGAAAAAGTCTTGAAAAGCGTTGACTTTCCGGCACCGTTGGGACCTACCAAAGCGATGATGTCGCCTTCATTCAAGGTTACGTTGATGTCGGAAACGACAGTTTTGCCTTCGTAACCTATTGATAATGATTTGGTTTTTAATATCTCTTTCATCATTTTCTACTTTTCAAAATCACTGAAATAACTATTGGGGCACCGATGAAAGCGGTCACCGCGTTGACTGGCAGGTTGCCGTCGAAACCAGGCATACGTGCTATCAGATTGCAAATCAATGCCATATCCATACCGATGAGCATTGTGGCAGGGATGAGTAGGCGGTGGTCACTGCTCTTGAACAGGAAGCGTGCGATATGAGGCATTGCCAAGCCCACAAAGGCGATAGGACCGCAGTAAGCTGTCACGATTGCGGTGAGATAGCCTGAAACAAGGATTATTATCACGCTGTTTTTGCGGATGTTGAGACCTAAATTCTCGGCGTACATTTCGCCTAACAGCAAGATATTCAAGTTCTTAGACAGGAAAAACGTGAAGAACAATCCAATGATGATGCTGGTAGCGAAGATGGGCATTTTCGATGTGCCGACACCTGAGAAGCTGCCCATTCCCCAAATCACAAAAGCGTGGATGTCTTCTTTCAAGCTGAAAAACTTGAGGATATCTGTGATTGAGCCTGCCAGATAAGCTATCATCAAGCCGATTATTATCAACGTGGTCATGTCTTTCATTCGTGAGCTGAACGCCAACATTACGAACAAAACCATCACTGCGCCAATGAATGCCGCTAGACTCACTCCGATGGTCGACCACCAGCCGAACGATGAGACTGCGGTTCCTGATATCGCACCAGTGAGAAGTATCACTATGCCAACGCCTAAGCTGGCGCCGCTGCTTATGCCCAACATCGAAGGGTCGGCGAGCGGATTGCGGAACAGCGTCTGCATCAGGAGACCGGCCACCGCTAACGCGGCGCCAGCCAACAGTGCCGTTAAAGCCTGTGGTAGGCGATAATTAAAAATAATGACATTCAATGTGTTATCAGTATTCTCTTTAAGCAACACTTTAAATATGTCATCAAGCGGAACAGTGACCGATCCGACGAACAAATTGAGGATAAAAAGGATGCTTCCTAGTATGATTATCCCTAAAATTCCGAATACTATCTTTCTATTTTTCATTTGTCAGCTTGTAAAAATAATGTGGTTGATAATCTGTCTCGACCAGCTCAGGATGGAAGGCGAAAACGAAGTCTTTCAATAGCAAATCAGGCTCATATTCTGATTTCTCGAAGTAACCGCTACGACGGATGTCACACACCAGAATATTGCGGTTTTGATATGCTTTGAAATAGGTATATAATTCATTTTCAACGGCTAAGCGGTTGTATGAATACTCTGTGTTGGTCGAATTCATGATGCGCCAGAAATCGGCGTCACGAGCCTTGGAGAGCACCGTCTCGGCATCGACAGGCAGACTCGCCGTGGAGTTGTTGTCTTTCCAGATATAATCGGCGCCTGCGTCATGAAAAATCTGCGCTATATAGCTTGCGCCTCCAGGCAGATACCACTGTCCCTCAAACGGCAAGTCGGAGAAGACTGTAGGACGATTTTCCACATTCTGACAGATGTATTTCAATGAGTCATAACGAGTTACGATGTCGTTGAACCATTGGTCGGTGTCTTTTTCACGACAAGTGAGATAACCTATCAACTTGAGCCACTCGGCACGTCCAAGTGGATGATTCTCAAGGTAATCGGCGAACGGAAACATCACCGCGCCGGTCAGATCGCCGATTTCGGTCTTCGGAACCGTCGAATATGGCGTGTAAAGTATCACGTCAGGGTGGAGGTTGATGGCGATTTCGGTCTTTAAACTGGTCTCAATACCTACATCCTCAATTTTTTTCTCCGCCAAAAGCCGTTTGATCTCCGGGTTGTCGGTGTAGTCGCTCTCCAAGATTCCTTTAACTCTCGAAATCTCGCCAAGTTCAAGAAACACTGACCATTGCGTAGATGAATAGGCTATCACATTCTTTACTGGAGTGCGAATCACCAACTTGGTTTCGAGTTCATCAGGAAGCTGCAAAGTATCTGGATAAAGATAAAACTCGCCAAGCGACTTATCGTTCCAAGGACACGAAACATTGATGTAATATCCTGATTTATAATTGGTTATGTCGATATAACTCGTGTATTCCATCAGATTCTCGCTTTTAGCAAGCGTGGCATTTTGATCCTTATTTGACGGACCGCCGCACGAAAATAAGATGCAACTTATTGATAAACAAATGAATAACAAATTTTTCATAAAAGTCTTTTTTCAAATTTGATAATCTGCAAAGATAGTAAAATAAATGATTCAAATTGTTAATATTTATTTAATAAAAATAGCTGTAATCTCAAAAATTTTGTTTAATTTTGCAGTTTAAAATAACGAATTATGGGAATTTTCATGTTTCACAGGCCAGAAATGCCGAAGTTTAAATATGTTCCAAGGTATTACGACCCTGAAAAAGAGGAGTGGGAAAAGAAGAAAGCGGCTAGAGGTTTGGATGCGAATCTCTCTGATAGTGAGAAACTTAGAGCTAAGTTACGTAACAAATGGGGAAGGGATGACAATGATGTCCGGGACAAGAAAAGATCGACTGCAAACACGCTGCGATACGTGGTGGTGTTTGGTTTTGCGGCACTTGCGATATATTTCATCTTCTTCACACCGCTTGTGGAGAATTTTATCAATATGTTTTTGAAGCTGGGAGAGAAGTAGGCTATGTCGTTGGATATCATTAAGTTACTGCCCGATTCAGTCGCCAATCAGATTGCCGCAGGTGAGGTCATCCAGCGGCCTGCTTCCGTTGTTAAAGAGCTGATAGAGAATGCGATAGATGCCGGTGCCACACAAATCGACCTGATTGTGAAGGACGCCGGACGCACCTTTATCACCGTCATCGACAACGGCTGCGGCATGTCGGAGACCGATGCAAGGCTTTGTTTCGAGCGTCATGCCACCTCGAAAATAAAGTGCGCCGACGACCTCTTTGCCATAAAAACCATGGGTTTCCGAGGAGAGGCACTCGCTTCAATAGCGGCTGTGGCACAGGTCGAGCTGACGACACGACGCAAGGAAGACGAGGTAGGCACGAAGATACGTATCGAGGGCTCGAAGGTGATGGAACAACTGCCGAAACCGATGTCGGTGGGCACCAATTTCACTGTGAAGAACCTGTTTTTCAACGTGCCAGCACGACGTAACTTCTTGAAATCCAATGAGGCAGAGCTTCGTCATATCAACGAGGAGTTCTTCCGTATCACGATAATGAACCCCGAGATTGGGTTTACTTTTGTGAGCAACGACAAGGAGCTATTTCATTTGTATCCGGGCACTCTGAAGCAACGCATCGTCGGACTTTTTGGCAAGGATTACGATAGTAAGTTGTTGCCAGTCAATCAGATAACTGAGTCGGTGACGATAAATGGTTTCATCGTTAAGCCTGAGTTTTCAAAGAAGACACGCGGCGAACAGTATTTCTTTGTGAACCGCCGTTTTATCAAACATGCTTACCTGCATCATGCAGTGGAAAACGCCTACAAAGAGCTCATACCTCAGGATTGTTTTCCAGGCTATTTCCTTGATATTCAGATAGATCCGAAGGAGATTGATATCAATATCCATCCGACGAAGACAGAGGTCAACTTTATCGACGTGAAGCTGATTTACGCCATCATGCATTCTGCTGTGCGTAAAGCCATAGGACAGAATAACTTAGCGCCGACTTTAGACTTCGACATCAACCCGAATATGGGCATCGATTTCGGTGAGGCTAGCCGCATGGACAGACCTGTCGTGACTCCGAAAGTGGACTTCGACCCGTCGTTTAACCCGTTCAAAATAAATCCGATACGTCATCAACAACAGAATTGGCGTATTGCTTACGACACTAGCGGCGATACTGTTGCTAACACCCAAGTCGATGATAATGAGAAAGTTATCAATATTCCAGAAGAGGAGCAGAAGAGCCTTTTCATCCAACTGCAGCAGTCGTATATCGTGACGACGGTGAAATCGGGCATTCTCGTCGTGGACCAGCATCTGGCACATGAACGGATACTTTACGAGAAGTATCTTAAGGAGATGGAGACGGATGTAATAGCATCGCAACAAGAGCTATTTCCACATCATATCTCGTTGAATATCAACGATGCATCTATCTTGAAAGAGCTGAAACCCGAACTCGAGAAGATGGGGTTCAGTATCGAGGCGATGAACAACACCACATTTGTGATTAACGGCACTCCTGTCGACTGCAAGGGCAGTGACGCCGTCTCGATTATAGAAAAGATTTTAGAGGATTACAAGACGAATCTGTCTGGTAATCAATCAGATAAGAAGTTAAATTTAGCGCGTTCGCTGGCATCACAGATGGCGGTGAAAGTGGGTCAGACATTGAGTTCGGTGGAGATGCAGGACATCATAGACCGTCTCTTCGGCTGCGCGGTGGCAGAAGTGGCGCCAAACGGCAAGAAGATCTTCACAATCATCAATGCTGACGACATCAAAACACGTTTGAACTAATGGAAAATCAATTTAGACCGCAAGGATTCTCGATTTTACCGCCGGTGGTAAAAAACCTGTTGATTATCAACTTTGTTTTTTATCTTGCCACCATCGCTTTTGACTATGTTTGGCACATCGACTTGGCGCAATATCTCGGTTTGCATTACATCGGCGCGTCCGATTTCAGGCCGTACCAGTTCGTGACGTACATGTTCATGCACGGTAACTTTGCGCATATTTTCTTCAATATGTTTGCATTGTGGATGTTTGGCAACAGCATCGAAAACGCCTGGGGTCCTAAGCGATTCCTGATTTTTTACATGGTTTGCGGCATCGGCGCCGGCTTGACACAGGAGTTGGTACAGTATATCCAACTGCGCGATATCGTGGAAAACTATCAGTATGTGAGACTTAACGGCCAGAGCATCCCTGTCGACGACTATCTTAACATGCTTACCACCGTGGGTGCCTCAGGTGCTGTTTACGGCATTTTGCTCGCATTCGGCATGATGTGGCCTGATTCAAGAATTTACATCTACTTCGCCATCCCGATTAAGGCGAAATGGTTCGTGATAATTTACGGTCTGCTTGAGCTTTTCTCAGGCTTCTCATCGGTCGACAATGTGGCGCATTTCGCACACGTGGGCGGCATGTTATGGGGCTTTTTGCTGATACTTTATTGGCGTCACAAAGATAACGGCTGGACACCAAAATTCAAGATCAACAGGAATAGAAACAACTCGTACAACGACAGGCCGAAATCCGATTGGGATTACAACAAAGATCGTGCCGACGACGAACGCCGCACCAACCAAATTCTTGAAAAGATAAGCAAAGGCGGTTACAGCAGCCTGACCGAAGAAGAGAAGGAGTTTTTGTTTAAACAGAGCAAGAAAAGCTGATGAATTTCAAGCTGGTATCGGAATTTAAGCCGACTGGCGACCAACCGCAGGCCATCGAACAGCTGAAAAACGGCATTCTGGCAGGCGAGAGGTACCAGACTTTGATGGGCGTGACGGGCTCTGGAAAGACATTTACCATAGCCAACATGCTCGCGGAACTGAACCGTCCTGCCTTGATTTTGAGCCATAACAAGACATTAGCGGCACAGCTTTACAGCGAGTTTAAACAGTTTTTTCCGGAAAACAGAGTCGAGTATTTCGTCTCGTATTACGATTATTACCAGCCGGAGGCGTTTATCCCGCAAACAAACACCTATATTGAGAAAGATTTGTCGATAAACGACGAAATCGACAGGCTGCGATTGAGTGCCACGTCGGCTCTTATGTCAGGACGGCGTGATGTAATCATAGTGTCTTCAGTATCATGCATTTACGGCATCGGAAACCCTGAAGATTTCAGCAAAAACATGATAAATCTCGAAGTCGGGCAAAAGATACGTCGTGACGACCTGCTTTTACAGCTGACCAATGCGCTGTATAACCGCAACGACATTGAGTTTACACGAGGCCGTTTCCGTGTGAAAGGCGACACTGTCGATGTTTTCCCCGCTTATGGTGAGACACCATTCAGGATAATATTCTGGGACGATGAGATTGAAGAACTCGAGTCGTTCGACTACATAAACGGCACGAGAATCGAGGACTTGCAGAATGTGACGCTGTTTCCTGCGAACATTTTTGTCACCTCGAAAGACAAGATAAAACAGGCGACGGAGGAAATTCTGCTCGACATGTTTAAACAGGCTGAATATTTCCGTGATATTGGCAAATATGAAGACGCAAAACGTCTGGAAGACCGTGTAAATCATGATGTTGAGATGATTCGTGAGCTCGGTTACTGCTCAGGCATCGAGAACTATTCGAGGTATTTCGATGGCCGCGCCGCCGGCACGCGTCCGTTCTGTCTGCTTGACTTTTTTCCTGACGATTACATCACTATCATTGATGAGAGCCACGTTACCGTGTCGCAGATCCGTGGCATGTACGGTGGTGACCGTTCACGCAAACAGACATTGGTTGAGTATGGCTTCCGCCTGCCGTCGGCGCTTGATAACAGACCACTGAAATTCGATGAGTTTGAAGCACTTACAGGTCAGACGATATACGTCAGCGCGACACCTGGCGACTACGAAATGCAGCAGACACAGGGCGTTTACGTGGAGCAGCTCATACGTCCGACGGGCTTGTTAGACCCGAAAATCGAAGTGAGACCATGCACAAACCAAGTCGACGACCTCGTTGACGAGATAATCCGTGTGATAGCACGCAAACAGCGTGTCTTGGTCACCACTTTAACAAAACGCATGGCGGAAGAACTTACGAACTATCTTAACAACTTGAATATCGCGACAAGATACATACATTCCGATGTCGACACTCTGGACAGAGTCGAGATTATGATGGGCTTGAGAAGAGGAGACTTCGACGTTTTGGTGGGTGTCAACCTGCTTCGTGAGGGCTTGGATTTGCCTGAGGTTCAATTAGTTGCGATTTTGGATGCCGACAAAGAGGGATTCCTGCGTTCGGAACGCTCCTTGACACAGACGGCAGGACGCGCCGCCCGCAATGCCGACAGCAAAGTGATAATGTACGCTGACAAAATCACCGAGTCGATGCAAAAAACGATTGACGAGACACAACGGAGGCGCGAGAAACAGATGGCATACAATATCGAGCACGACATAGTGCCGAAAACTATCATCAAACCACTCGACACCGCTTGGGTTGACACAGTGAACAGCCATAAACTCGTTGATTATGAGATGACTGAGGAACATGTGAGGTCGGTCGCTGAGGAGAAAACAGCCATTTACCGTTCGGCTAAAGACATCAAAAAAGCCATTCAGGAAGCCAAGAAAGAGATGGAGAAATCCGTCAAGGAACTCGACTTCATGAATGCTGCAAAATACCGCGACATCATAGTCGCTTTGGAAGAGAAACTAAATAAAATCAATTGAATATGAATATTTTAACAATGCCATTTTTTGCAACCGATGCGGTTTGGAACGCAATGATACAGTTTGGTATCATCGCAGTTGGACTATTGACAGGCAACATTGTGCGAACAAAAGTGCCATTTATGCAGAGAAGTCTGATTCCCTCAGCACTGATTGGAGGCGCTTTGATATTGGTTTTCAAGGCGATATATTCTGACTTGCTTGGATGGGAGGATTTAATCGACAAAAGCTCAATGGAAATCATCACATATCACGCTCTTGGTCTCGGTTTTGTCGCTTTGGCATTGAAAAACAACAAAGTTGAGTCGAAATCAAGCACTATGAAGGTGATTGAAACCGGCACTTTGACAGCAAGCACATATATCATTCAAGGCATTGTCGGTCTGTTAGTTACGATACCAATGTTCTATTTTGGAAAACAGATATTCTATGCCGCAGGATTGCTTCTTCCGATGGGCTACGGTCAAGGACCAGGACAGGCACTGAATTTCGGCACTATTTATATGGACAGAGCCGCTGAACAGGGCATGGATTTTCCAGGAAAAGACTTCGGATTGTCAATAGCTGCTATGGGCTTCATCATCGGCTGCGTGGTCGGAGTGATTTATCTTAATATTTTGAAAAAGAAAGGCAAAATCAAGATTTCTGATATTCAGGAGAAGCAGAGAAACAAACTCAGCGACTACGAAAGCGAGAACGAAATCCCTGACACCGAATCAGTCGACAAGCTCTCAATACAGTTTGGTCTGGTGCTTTTCACATACTTGCTGGTATATCTCTTCAACCATGCCTTGCAGAGTTTCGACCTCGGCGAATTCGGCGAGAAAACTCTGATGCCGTTGATGTGGGGCTTCAACTTCTTGCTCGGAACGCTGTTTGGCATAATGATAAAAGGCATCATGAAGAGTCTGCAAAGAGCCAAAATCATGAAACGCGAGTATATCAACAACTACCTTTTGAACCGTATTAGCGGATTTTTCTTCGATATCATGATTGTGGCAGGCACGGCAGCCATCAACTTCAGTGAATTCAAGGGGTTTGCGCTACCTTACATACTCGTTTGCACCCTCGGAGCCATTGCAACATTCTGGTTTATCCTGAAAGTGTGCAAACATCTCTATCCGAACTACGTCTACGAGAGCTTTTTCAGCATGTTCGGCATGTTGACAGGCACGGCATCCAACGGTATGATTCTACTCCGCGAAATCGACCCGAAATTCGAGACCCCGGCGGCAAACAACCTTGTGCTTCAGTCACTTCCGGCAGTAGCCCTCGGCTTCCCAGTGCTGCTTTTGGTCAGTTACGCACCTCAAGGATTTAAGGCCACTATGATAACTTTGGGAATTCTGATTGCTGTTTTTGTGATTTTCAATATATTCCTTTTCAGGAAAAAGTTGTTTAAAAAGCACAAGTAATAGTGTCATTTCGAGCTTGTCGAGAAATCACCGCCTTTCGAATAATTCTGAAATCTTCATTGGCGGTGATTTCTCCATTTCGCTTCGCTCCAGTCGAAATGACGAAGAGAAGGTTTGTGTCGGAATTATAGGTGCCATTTGCAGAATTGCGACTTACCACAGGGTACTGAGAGTATTTCGAAAAAGACACCAATAATCTCTATTAAAAAATCAATGAAATTTTTGTTTTTTATTTAAAAAAATATATTATATTTGCAGACATGATAAAGGTGAAATGGCTTTTATCATGTGGTGTATTGTAACTAATTGAAATAGAGTAAATTATATTATATATGAGCGAAGGATTATATTCAATGGAAGCTAAGGATTTTGACAAAACCTTAGACTTAACCAAAATCAAGCCGTATGGCGACACCATGAATGACGGCAAAACACAGCTGAGTTTCACATTACCGGTGCCATGCGGCGCAGAAGCTGTCGAGGCAGCTAAACAACTCCTCAAGACGATAGGCTTTGAGAACCCTATCGTGGTGTATTACAAAGAGTTAACACCAGGTTTTACATTCTTTAACTGTTATGGAAGCTGCACTCACACTGTGAACTACAGCACCATCTACGTGCCGAAAGTCGAGTCGAACACCATGGACATGTACGAGACCGACCAGTACATCAAGGAAAACATCGGCCGTAAGATTGTTGTGGTAGGCGCTTCAACTGGTACCGACGCCCACACCGTGGGTATCGACGCCATCATGAACATGAAAGGCTACGCTGGTCACTACGGACTCGAGCGTTACGAGATGATTGAGGCTTATAACCTTGGTTCACAGGTTCCAAATGAGGAATTTATCGCGAAAGGTGTTGAGCTTCATGCAGATGCATTGCTTGTCTCACAGACAGTCACACAGAAAGACATCCATATCAAGAATATGACTGAATTCATCGAGCTGATGGAGGCTGAAGGGTTGCGTGACAAGATGATTTGCTGCTGCGGTGGTGCCCGTATCACTCACGAACTTGCCAAGGAGCTCGGTTTCGACGCCGGCTTCGGAATGAACACCTACGCTGACGATGTCGCCTCCTTTGTGGTCCAGGAGATGGTAAAACGAGGTATGAAATGACAAAATTAGAGATATTTAAATATAATCTGCGCTTTCAGAGTTGGGGTGAATTGTACTTGGGTTGCAAGGCAAAATGGATTACTCCACAAGATGTCGTTTGCTTTTACGAAAACAATAAAGTAAAGGCAAAAGAGGAAGATTTTGTGTCGCTTTCTTTGGCTTTGGAAGACTCTTATTATCAATTCCTTGAACAACTTAAAACCTTGGTTTATAAAAACGAGAACATTACCATCTCAAAAAACGAAGATGAACTAACCGATTGTGTTTTCAACTACATACCTTCCAAATACTTCAAAATTTGGGAACTGGAGTTGTTGATGAAAACTATTAGTTTGCCTATCAGCGTCAGTGACAAATTATCTGAAGTGGCCTCGTTGTTTGACAAGATGAATTATCCTGAAGAATGGAAACCATTTTTGCATTACCAACCACAGGAAAATGGGAAAGTGTCAGGCGAAGACGCTATATACCAAAGATTGATTGATTATATAGAAGAACAAAAAGAGAATTACAAATCATAAAAAAAAAGGATTTCTCGACAAACTCGAAATGACAAAATAAAGAAAAAGAAAATTACAAACAATTAAAATATTGCAATATGGAAAAAAACGAAATTAGAGAAGTTATCGCAAGACGTGCTGCAAAAGAGCTGCATGACGGCGATGTTGTGAATTTGGGTATCGGTCTTCCGACAATGATTCCTAACTATCTTCCAGAAGGCGTGTCGGTGACACTGCAGACTGAAAACGGCGCTATGGGTATGGGCCCAACACCTGAGGAAGGCAAGGAAGACAAGAACCTCATCAACGCTGGCGGCGGTTACATAACCTTGACACCAGGCGCTTGCACATTCGACTCAGCAACATCATTCGCAATCATCCGTGGCGGCCACGTCAACGTGTCGTTCCTCGGCGCATTGCAGGTCGATGAGAAGGGCAACCTCGCCAACTGGATCATCCCGGGCAAGATGGCTCCTGGCATGGGCGGCGCAATGGACCTCGTAGTCGGTGCAAAACGCGTTATCCTCACTATGGAACACACACAGAAAGGTGCTCCGAAAATCTTGAAGGAATGCACACTGCCTCTCACAGCAGCTGGTCAGGTCAACATGATCATCACTGAGATGGGTGTGATGGAAATCACAAAAGAAGGCATCGTCCTCACCGAGATTCATCCTGAATTCACAGTGGAGCAGGTGCAGGCCGCTACCGAGGCTAAACTCATCATCAGCCCGAACCTCAAATCGATGCTTGACTAATGTTCACTTGTCATTTCGACTGAAGCGGAGCGGAATGGAGAAATCTTATTTAATATAAAATTCGTTTAAAAAGGGTTTCTCGACTTCGCTCGAAATGACAAAAAGAAAATAATATGGAATATAATTTTTTAAAAATAGAGCTTCAGGACAACGGTATCGGCATCATGACAGTGTCGGCACCGAAGTCGTTGAATGCCTTGAACTCAACAGTCCTCAAGGAGATTGACCATTTCGTCAGCAACTTAGACACCAACAAGACACGTGTCCTCATCGTCACTGGTGACGGCGAGAAGTCGTTTGTGGCTGGCGCTGACATCTCTGAAATGGTCAACCTTTACGAAAAAGAAGGCTATGAGTTCAGCAAGATCGGCGCTATCGCGTTCCGTAAGCTGGAGACGCTGCCAATTCCGGTCATTGCTGCCGTCAACGGTTTCTGCCTTGGCGGAGGCTGCGAGCTGGCGATGGCATGCGACATCCGCATATGCTCGAACAACGCACGTTTCGGTCAGCCTGAAGTGGGACTGGGCATCACACCTGGTTTCAGCGGCACATACCGTCTGGCGAAACTCATCGGACAAGGCTATGCCAAGGAGATGATATACACTGGCAAGGCCATCCGTGCAGACGAAGCATTGCGCATCGGCTTGGTGAACGCAGTGTATGAGCCAGCCGAGTTGATGGACAAGGCCATGGAGATGGCACAGAAGATGATAAAGAACGCACCTCTCGCCATCGCACACGCCAAACGTTGCATCAATGAGAGCTACGACCTCTGCGCTGACGACGCCATCGAGCTCGAGAACGTCGCATTCGGCAAATGCTTCGCCACAGAAGACCAGAAAGAAGGAATGAAGGCGTTCTTGGAGAAACGCGAGGCAACATTCAAAGGATGCTGATGTCATTTCGACTGAAGCGAAGCGGAATGGAGAAATCTCTGACTCACAAATGATGCAAAACAATTCAAATGGAGGAGATTTTTCGACCATGCACAAAATGACGAATTAATTAAATTTTGAATTTTAAATGTTAAATTTTTGAAACATGAAAGTATACGTTATTGGAACAGGTACAATGGCAAAAGGCATCGTGAAAGCTTTCGCAGCCAAGATGCCAGTCGTCATGAAGAGCAGAACCCAGGCCAGCCTCGACAAGGCAATGGGTTCAATCGCAAAAGGTTACGCCAAACTCGTCGAGAAAGGCAAGATGACCCAGGACGATGTTGACGCACTGTTGAAGAACATCACTACAACAACAGATTACGCTACATTCAAAGACGCTGACCTCGTCATTGAGGCTGCTGTCGAAGAGATGCAGCTGAAGAAAGAAGTCTTCATGGAGCTTGACAAGATCTGCAAGCCGGAAGCTATCTTCGCAACCAACTCATCATCATTGTCAATCACCGAGATCGCTGCCTGCACAACACGTCCTGCCCAGTTCATCGGCATGCACTTCTTCAACCCAGCCGACAGAATGGCATTGGTGGAAGTCATCAAGGGACAGCTCACAAGCGACGAGGTGACAAAATGCATCGTTGACCTTGCCACATCGATCGGCAAGCAGCCTGTCGAGGTGAAGGAAGCCCCAGGTTTCGTCGTCAACCGCATCCTCATCCCTATGATTAACGAGGCAGTCGGTATCTTGGCCGACGGTATCGCATCAGCAGAGGACATCGACAAGTGCATGATGCTTGGCGCCAACCATCCAATGGGACCTCTCGCATTGGCCGACCTCATCGGTAACGATGTGAACCTCGCCATCATGGAGGTGCTTTACAACGAATTCGGCGATCCGAAATACCGCCCACATCCACTTTTGAGAAAGATGGTGCGCGCTGGTTTGCTCGGTCGTAAGACAGGTGAAGGATTTTATAAATATTAATTGAAAGTATAATGGATTTTAGCTATTCAAAGACAGAAGAATTGTTCCTGCAGATGATCAGATCGTTTGCAGAGAACGAGGTCAAGCCTTTGGCAGCCGAAGTTGACGAACAGGAACGTTTCCCAATGGAGACCGTCAAGAAGATGGCGAAATTAGGTTTGATGGGTATTCCGGTGCCACGTCAGTATGGTGGCGCAGGCGGATCAGTGCAGATGTACATTATGGCTGTTGAGGAGCTCTCAAGAGTGTGCGCCACCACAGGCGTTATCCTTTCAGCACACACATCATTGTGCATGGCACCTATCCTCGAGAACGGAACAGAGGAACAGAAGATGAAATATTTGCCGAAGCTCGCATCAGGCGAATGGATCGGCGCTTTCGGTCTTACCGAGCCTAACGCAGGTACCGACGCCGCCATGCAGCAGACAATGGCTGTTGATGCTGGCGACAAATACATCCTCAACGGTTCGAAGATTTTCATCACCAACGCAGCATACGCCGACGTATTCATCGTCATGGCAATGACCGACAAGAGCAAAGGCACCAAGGGCATCTCGGCATTCATCGTTGAGAAAGGCTTCAAGGGCTTCAGCATCGGCAAGAAAGAGTTGAAGATGGGTATCCGCGGCTCAGCGACATGCGAGCTTATCTTCGAAAACTGCGAAGTGCCGAAGGAGAACCTCCTCGGTCAGCTTGGCAAGGGCTTCACCATCGCTATGAAGACCCTCGACGGTGGCCGTATCGGTATCGCTTCACAGGCTCTCGGCATCGCTCAAGGTGCAATGGATGAAACAGTGAAATATACCAAGGAACGTAAGCAGTTCGGTAAGTCAATCGCACAGTTCCAGAACACACAGTTCCAGATGGCCGACCTCAAGACAAAGGTCGAGGCAGCTCGTTTGCTCGTCAGAAGCGCTGCATGGAAGAAAGACAAAGGTCTTCCATATTCAGCCGACGCAGCTATGGCGAAACTTTTCGCAGCCGAGACAGCAATGGAAGTGACTACCAAGGCAGTCCAGTTCCACGGCGGCTACGGCTACACACGTGAATATCCGGTCGAACGCATGATGCGCGACGCTAAGATTACCGAGATCTACGAAGGTACATCAGAGGTTCAGAGAATGGTTATCGCTGGTCATTTATTTAAATAGGAGGGAAGATTATGAATATTATAGTTTGTATTAAGCAAGTACCTGATACTACCGAAATCAAAATCGATC
>JAGCPH010000052.1 GCA_017645275.1 Bacteroidales bacterium
AGGAGCGTGTGAGATGATATTGTCGCCCTGAGGTGCCTTGCCGTCCTCGATGTCTTTGATTTCCTGACGAATCTTAATCATCGCGTCGACGAATCTGTCGAGTTCTGCCAACGGCTCGCTCTCGGTAGGTTCGACCATCAAAGTCTCGTGAACCGGGAATGCCACTGTTGGTGCGTGGAAACCATAGTCCATCAGACGTTTTGCGATGTCGATAGCCGCCACACCTGTTGTCTTGTTGATCTGGTTGATGTCGAGAATCATCTCGTGTGCAACGTGACCGTGGTTGCCGGTATAAAGGATCGGATAGTAATCTTTAAGTCTGTCTTTCAGATAGTTAGCGTTGAGGATAGCACCCATTGTAGCCTTCTTCAAGCCCTCGCCGCCCAACATCTTGAGGTAGCAGTAGGTGATTGTGAGGATCTGTGCACTACCGAATGGAGCTGCTGACACTGCGCCTTTCTGTTCTGAGCCACCAGTCTTGAAGCAGACATGGCTTGGCAGGAATGGTACGAGGTGTTCTGCAACGCCGATAGGACCTACGCCAGGACCACCACCGCCGTGAGGGATAGCGAATGTCTTGTGCAGGTTGAGGTGGCAGACGTCAGCACCGATGAAGCCTGGGCATGTGAGGCCGACCTGTGCGTTCATGTTGGCACCGTCCATATAGACCTGACCGCCGTTGTCATGAACGATCTTCACGAGTGTGCGGATGCCGTCCTCATAGATACCGTGTGTTGAAGGATATGTCACCATGAAAGCTGCAAGAGTGTCTTTGTACTGCTCGGCTTTCTCTTTGGCGTCGGCGAGGTCGATGTTACCGTGGTCATCGCATTTCACAACGACGACCTGCAGACCTGCCATGGCTGCTGATGCAGGGTTGGTTCCGTGTGCTGATGCAGGGATCAGGCAGATGTTACGGTTGCCTTCGCCTTTTGCCTCCTGGTAACGGCGGATTGTCATCAAGCCTGCATATTCACCGCTTGCGCCTGAGTTAGGCATGAACGAGATACCTTTGAAGCCTGTGATTTCGCAAAGGTCTTTCTCCATCTCGTTGATCATCTCGAGATAACCTTCAGCCTGCTCTGCAGGAACGAATGGGTGGATATTGGCGAACTCTGGCCAGCTGAGTGCGAACATCGATGTAGCCGGGTTCAGCTTCATGGTGCATGAGCCGAGCGGGATCATCGAGCGGTTCAAGCTGAGGTCGCGGTCCTCGAGTTTCTTCATGTAACGCATCATGTCGGTCTCGCTGCGATATTTCGAGAACACTGGGGCTGTAAGGTATGGAGATGTTCTTCTCATGCCTTCCTGGATGCCGCAGAAACTCTGGCAGTTAGGGTCGCAGACAAGCTCTTCGTGTTTCTTGCCGAGGGCTTCAGCCACCACCTCGCCTATCTCGTTGAGGTCTTCGCGGCTTGTAGTCTCGTCGATGCTGATGCCGAAGTGCTGTTTATCAATGATGCGGAAGTTCATTCCGTGTTTCTCAGCAACCTCTTTCACTTTGCATGTGCAGGCGCCTTCAGGAAGCTCGAACAGCAATGTGTCGAAGAAGTATTTGTTGAGCTGCTTCACGCCGAGTTTTGCCAACTCTGAGGTGAGTTTTCCAGCGAGGCAGTTGATATGATGTGCAATTTCTTTAATGCCGTCCTGTCCGTGATAGATTGCATAGAATCCCGACATGATGGCGAGTAAAGCCTGAGCTGTGCAGATGTTTGAAGTAGCTTTCTCACGTTTGATGTGCTGCTCACGTGTCTGCAATGCGAGACGATATGCAGGGTTGCCAAGGGCATCTTTCGAGATACCGATGATACGGCCTGGCATCGAGCGTTTGTAAGCCTC
Organism: Bacteroidales bacterium; assembly: GCA_017645275.1. Taxonomy (GTDB): domain Bacteria; phylum Bacteroidota; class Bacteroidia; order Bacteroidales; family F082; genus Limimorpha. The sequence goes on from JAGCPH010000052.1 coordinate 1,840, forward strand.
TGTCGTAGCGAAGTATCCTGCGTGTGGGCCGCCGAATGCCATCGGGAGACCGAAGCGCTGGTTGCTGCCGAACACCACGTCAGCGCCCCATTCGCCTGGAGGCGTGATGAGTGCCAAGCTCATGAGGTCAGCGGCGACACCGACTTGCATGCCTTTTTCTTTCCAAACCTTAACACTTTCGCGGTAGTCGATGACTTCACCGAACTGGTTAGGATTCTGGACGATGACACCGAAGTACTCCTCACCTGCGTTGAAATTCTTGATATCATCAACAACGACTTCGATTCCGAGGAAGTGAGCACGTGTCTTGATAACCTCGATTGTCTGTGGAAACATGTCGTTTGCCACGAAAATCTTGTTCACATTGGCTTTCACCTGTGCGCGTGAACGTTCGTGGTAGAACATGAGCATTGTCTCAGCGGCTGCTGTGGCCTCGTCGAGTAATGAAGCGTTTGCCAAAGGCATTGCGGTCATGTCGCTGATAACGGTCTGGAAGTTGAGCAAAGCCTCAAGACGGCCCTGTGAAACCTCAGCCTGATAAGGAGTATATGAGGTGTACCAGCCCGGATTCTCAAGGATGTTACGTGTGATGACGCCTGGAGTAATCACATTGTAGTAACCCATTCCGATGTAGCTGCGGAACTGTTTGTTCTTCGCGCCAATCGCCTTGAGGTGGCTGATGCATTCGTATTCGTTCATTCCGCGACCGATATTGAGGTCGTTTTTCAGACGGATATCCGGAGAAATAATCTCATCGACGAGCTGTTCGGTCGATTTCACGCCAATGACCTTAAGCATTCTTTCAACATCTGCTTCTGTCGGACCATTGTGACGTTTAATGAAGTTGTTGTTAATCATAGAGTTATATTTTGATTTGTTATTAATCTTAAAAACGTGCAAATTTAAGTTTTTTTATTCAATTTTGGAAAAATTTTTATAATTTTGCATCATAAATTTTAACTGATATGAAAAAGGTATTGTTTTACATGATTATTTTGGCAGTTTTTGCCACAGGTTGCAAGAAAGATGAAAAGTCAAAATCGTTGGATTACAGCGGCTCGGCAAATGTCACTATAGCCTTGAGAGATTCTTTCAGATTGCCAGTTTCTTCTGATTATGACATCAGTTACAGCTCATCTGACAACATGTATGTGACTGTTTCGAGCGACGGCGTGGTTTATGGCAAAAACGTAGGTAGCGCCGATATCACCATGTCGAATGGCTTTGAAAGCATTACCGTGAGAGTGGATGTCGACCTTTTCATTGAGCCGACATTTGAATTCGGCTGCGCACCAAGCCATATCAGAGCACTTTACGGATCGCCATATCAGTCAGGTTATAACCCGGATGGCATCCTCGTCTATCAGTACACCGCCAACCAAGGTTATTCGTATGCCTGCGGCGAGATGGATTTCTTCTTTGATGAAGGAAGTTATTATGAATCAGACGTTTACATCAGACCATCGGTCGAGTTTCTGTTAGACAATTATCTTACCGACAACTTCAACCACGCCTATGACGTGCAGGACACTATCTCTCCCGACACAATCATCACGGTCTCGATTTTCAGAAATAAGATGGATGAAAATATCATTTGCGGAAAACGTCTTGCTTTGAATCAGTGGAACGAGATTCTTCTGTTCTATTTCAGAGCTGAAGAGAACAAGGTAGCCAAATCTTTGTATATCCGTCCGCGCTCCTCAAAGTTACGGTATTGATCATAGCTGGCGGCGGCTGGCGAAAGCAGGCACACGTCACCGGATTTAGATTCAGACTTAATAATTTCAAAGGCTTCGTTGAGGTCTTTGAAATTTTTTATATCTCCTTGATAACCAGCATTTTGCAGCATCTCAAACATACGATGTCCCGCCTTGCCGGTGTAAAGGATATGCATGACAGGATTTTTTGTCAGATAATCGATTAAAGGAGTGTAGTCAATCTCGCGGTCGAAGCCTCCGAGAAGCAGGAACGTCACGTTTTTGATGGTCTGCATAGCTGCTATGGCCGCCTGCGGTATGGTCGAGATACTGTCGTTGTAGAACGTCACGCCGCCGAACGTGCCAACGAGCTCCTGACGGTGCTCTAATGGCTTGAAAGTGTAAAGATGAGGTATCACATCATCTATGGTAACACCGAAAGCATGAATTGCACACAATGCCGCCTTGATATTCAATCGGTTATGGTCACCTTTTAAAGGAACTTTTTCCCAATCGACATCGAAATCGTAATACTGATAATTGAGCGAATGAATCATCAGTTCGGCGGCTTCGTAACAGAATTCGTCAGTGGTGACAGCCCAGTCGCAGTCGCTCATCTTCTTGATAATGTTGAACTTAGCGTCGCGATAAGCATTGAAAGTCCCGAAATGGTCGAGATGTTCCTCAAACACATTGAGCAGGATCCCGATGTGCGGGCTACGGTGGATAAACTGCAGTTGATGAGCCGAAAGCTCAAACACGATTATGGTGCTGTTACTGATGTTTTCAATGACATCGAAAATCGGGATGCCAATATTTCCTGCCAAAATAGCGTCTCTCCCCGACTCTTTCAACAGATGATATATCAAAGTCGAAGTGGTGCTCTTGCCTTTTGTGCCAGTGATTCCTATTATTTGGCTATGAAACTCCTCCAAAAACAAATCGGTCTGTGAAGTGATTTTTGACAAATCGACGTTTTTGTTCAACAAAGAGATACCTGGAGTTTTCAGCACTATATCGTAGTCATTGATGGCATCAAAGTAATTATCGCCGAAATAAAGCTTAGGACTCGTCGGATCATTAGGATTGACTGACAAATCCTTAAACGCAGCCTCGTTTTTGTCGGCGATTCCTACCTCAGCGTGAGGCAGAAATTTCTTTAAAAACGCCAGCGACGACTTGCCCTCGCGTCCGAAACCGAGTATCAGGATGCGCTTACCGCGAAGACGCTTGAATATGGTGTTGATCCTAACCATGGAGCGCCTCCTTCATGATGTTTTCGAACAATTCCGGCAGGTTGTTGCCTTCATCGTACTGCGCGACATAGTCTTCAACGGTCATATCGTCGGTTTTTGCCACTCCGTCGAGTATCGTATCTCTCAGATTATCATCGGTTTGCAGAATTTTATTGACGCAGGCCCTCACCTCACCGACGGTGCCGACACATTCGAATGGCTTCACCTCCACCGAGCCGTCGAGCTGGTATAATGTATGACGCAAGTCGTTGTCTTTCAACAGGTCTTTGCCAAAAATGTCGGTCAGCTCGCTTCTTTTCAGGAATGGTGACAATGCCAGCCATGTGAACAGACATTTCGGGCACTTGCCACACCATGAGTCGGTCTTCGAGCCCGCGTTGCAACTCCTGAACACCTTATGGTAGTCGTTGGCACGGCTGAAAAACCTTGCAATCTGCAGCTCGTTGAGCGGACGCAGGAAGCTAAAGTATTGAATATCAGTGTCGATATATTTCTTGACGTAATCTCTGAAGTCGTTTTCAAATGCCACCGACTTGCTGTACTGATGGTTGATCTCGGTGTCAGGCACTGTCGGCTCGTTTGCTGACGACTCGTTCGACAGCGCGATGTACTTCGATTTTGTAGCAAAGCCCAACAAAACAGTATAAAATGCCAGCATAGCCGAGAACGGAGTATGGCCGTTCAGATAGCCTTCAGCGTTCATTTTCAGCATCGTTGGGTCGAGCGTCCTTTTGATGATTGCGGTCTGCTCTTCAGTGTAACCTGCCGCCGTAACACAGTCTCTAGTGGCTCCTCTAGGATTGATTATCAACGGGATAGCAGGAATACGATTCTTCAGCAGTTCAAGTGTTACTACCGAGTCTTTGCCGCCACCAACAGGTATCAAAGTGCGTTCGTGCAACAAATTGTATGCCGGTGATTTCTCGACTGCGCTTCGCTCCGCTCGAAATGACGTTAACGTCATAAATTCATTGATATCCGTCTTAATCCCATTGACATAGAAAAACTCACCTAACCCATTGAAATACAGCTTCTTCCACCATCGTATCTGTTCCTCGTCGAGTGCAAACGGCTTGACAATCACCTGTTTCGGGCACGCTATCTTCCAATAGCTTATCAGCTCGATCATGCCAATGTTGAAGATGATATTGTCGAGAAGCGGCTTCGGGATGTCGTTCCAGTGGTAAAATGAGCGTGAAGGAATTTTAAAGTTTGGATGAAACTCAACATTTAAAGGATTTCTCGACTCCGCTTCGCTTCGCTCGAAATGACAATATGGCTTCAAAACAAAGTCAAAAACAGCACTAAACTCCCCGTTTTCCACTGAATAATGGAAATCTTCGTAGATGAACGACTCAAAAGTCGCCCTCAATGAGTCATATTTCGCCTGGTTTGACATTGTTTTACGATTTCGCTCACAATACAAGCTACAAAATTAAATAAAAATTTAATACTTATATTTATTTTTTTGAGATTTATTCACTAAAAGTGAATGCTTTCGCAAGCTCAGTTCTCCACTACGCTTCGCTTCGGTCGAAATGACAGGGTCTATTTTACAGCTTCGTAAAAACATTCATGAATTTTTGTTCGAATGTCGTTTTTCGCCAGTTTGTTGTTGTCGGCATCAGGATACACACGGTTCGAGAGGAATATCACGATGAGGCCGTTTTCAGGGTCCGCCCATGCGAAAGTGCCAGTAAAACCTGTATGTCCGAAGCTCCGCATCGATGACTGTTTTGCTGGAGTGTAGAACTTTACACTCGGGTCGACTTCTGGCTTGTCGAAGCCTATGCCACGACGGTTCATGTTGTCGGCAAACGGCGCAGAAGTGAATTTCTTGATTGTAAATCCCGACAAAAACTGGCGGTTGTTGGCATATCCGTCATCCAATAACAGCTGAAGCATCACTGCGAGGTCGCGTGCATTGGCATACAGACCCGCATGACCTGCCACACCTCCCATCAGAGCGGCAGCCTGGTCGTGGACATCGCCATGAAGCTGCTGCATACGGAAATAATCGTCGTCCTCAGTCGGTGCAATCTTATCTATGTCGATGTGTTTCAATGGTTTATAATAGATGTGCTTCAGATTTAGCGGCTTGTAGAAATTCTCGTCAAGATATTGCTCAAACGGCTCATTTGTCACCATCTCGACAATTTTTGGAAGGAAAAAGAACCCCAAATCGCTGTATTTGTACTTCTTCTCGCCCATCTCCTGCACCTTCACGGTCTCAAAAATGTCGAAAGTGAAGTCTTTCGAGATATACATATCCTTCGCCACCCTCACCGTATGGTCCTCGTCGATGCTTTTCCTGAATACATCTGGGTCGGGTTTGCCGTCCTTCAACAACGTCTGATATATTGGTACCCAAGCAGTTATGCCTGTCTGATGGGTCATGATATCAATGATTCGGATGTCAGCCTTGTCGGTGCCTTTAAGATACGGGAAATAGTCGCTGAGTTTGCTGTCGAGACTGATTTTTCCGTCGTCGTAGAGCTTCATCATGGCAAAAGTGGTGGCGAAGACCTTCGTCAACGAGGCGATATCGTAAACATCGTCGCCAACGACTTCATGCTCATCGTCATAGGTAAAATGTCCGAAACACTTGTCGTATATGACTTTTCCGTCTTTCATGGCAAAGATCTGACAGCCTGGATAAGCACCAATCTCTATACCGTCCTGTGCAATTGAGTCAATCATTCTAACGTAATCATTATCAATCAATTCGATTGGCAGCGTCTCTGGAGTCAGCATGTTTTGGAAACCCAATCCGTATCCGACTTTGTATTTCTTGTTGATCGTGACAGGCAGTTTTCCAGTTGGATTGAGCTTGCCAACCATCACGTCAACCACAGCATTTACTGCATATTGCGTGTCTTCATAGCCGATAATCACTGCCGCTGGCGTCTTCTTGAAATCAAACTCGTTCAAGGCATACGGACAGGCGAAAAGATTGAGCACGATATAGCTGTTTTTGCTCACATCTTTCACAAAACTAACCATTTCTTCGGTTATCCCGAAATGTTTTGTCGCATAAATCGAGGTGTTCTGGATATTGACCACAACCTGTTTAAAGCTCTTTAACTCATTGATTATCCGCGACTTTTTATCTTTACCTACACTTCCTTCCAAACGATAATCAACCACGTGGTAGCCCTCGCTTCTAAGCTTGTCGGCGACGTTGTCTTTCTTTCCGAAAGTCAACACTGCGACTGGCTGCGATTTGTCGAGAGGCAAGGTCTCTTTGTCGTTTCTGATCATCGTAACTGCCTCATTATAAAGGCGTTGCTTCAGATTGTAATACTTTGCCTGATGCAAGTCATTATCCAAGGCAAACTCCGACTGAGGCTGATAATGGGCTAGTCCGAGACGGTATTTGTACCTTAAAACCTTCTTGCAGCTCTCCTCCACCCTTTTCGCCAACTCTCTGTTATCCAATTGACTTACAATAACTTGAATGGTGTTTTTCGGGTTTATCGGCATCAAAACAACGTCGTTGCCAGCCATCAGGGCGCTGAAGCCAACGCTGTCGGGCGCTATCTTGCCGAGGGCGCCTTTCATCTCCATCGCGTCGGTGAAAATGATTCCTTCGAAGCCCAACTCGTTCTTCAAAATGTCAGTGACTACGTTTTTCGACAGCGACGACGAGGTGTTTTTCTCAGGTTCGATGGCAGGCATGTAGATATGTCCGACCATCATGCCGCCGACGCCGTTTTTTATCAAATAATCAAAAGGATACCACTCTGTTTTCTTTATTTCTTTGAGTTTCTTTTTCACTGTAGGAAGGCTCTCATGCGAGTCTGTTTTAGTGTCACCATGACCCGGAAAATGCTTCATGGTCGGGAGCACGCCATTGTTCTGTAACCCCAGCGCGTACTGCAATCCGCGAATGGCGACCGCCTCGGGGTTCTCGCCGAAACTCCTCATCCCGATGACAGGGTTGCTTGGCTCGTTGTTCACGTCGATATCGGGGGCAAAGTCGACATTTACGCCGATACGCCTGCATTGTTCGGCAATCTGACGGCCCATCTCGCCGATAAGATCCACATCTTGAATCGCACCAAGCGTCATCTGGTAAGGATAAGAGATGCCGTCGTTGATACGCATGCCAAGGCCCCATTCGCCGTCTATGGCAACCATCATTGGGATTTGCGACATATTTTGCCACTCGTTGGCTTGCTTGAGAAGCACCTCCGCATCAGTGCGGAAAAACGTCACTCCACCAATGCCATAGTCCTCGATAAGTCCCTGAATATCAGCAAAGAATGCCTTGTTTGGGTAGTTAGCTCGCACATTTATAAGCTGACCTACCCGTTGCTCATTCGACAACGAGTTATACACCGAATCAACCCAGCGGTCCTCTTCAGTCTGGGCTTTTGCTACCAGTGCCAGCAACAAAAACACTATTGAAAAATATATTCTCCTCATTTCGTCAATTTTTCTTTAACTTCTTCAATATCAAATGGTTTCGCAATCAAAACCTTGTTCTCGTCAAGCAAAAACAGCGATGGCGTCATGTCGACGGCGTAATCCTCCACGATAGGCGAATCCCAGCCCAAGCCATCGCAAATGTTATATTGGTTGTTCAACTTCGCTTTCCGAAGCATTCGCTTCACTTTTTTCAAATCTTTCGACACACATACTGTCACGACAGCCACATCGTTGCGCTCAGCTGCCAGTTGTCCGAGTTCCCTCACAAGTTCGCAACAATGCGGACAGGATTCAGACCAAAACAAAATAACTGTATTTGGGGTATTTATCTCACTTAAAGTAAATTCTAGTTTATTTATCGTAATAGATTGTATTTCAGGAACTACAAATCCATTTTTAATTCGATTATACACCTCTGCAATGCTCGAAATAACAGCTCTTTGCTCATCATTGGGATTAAGGTATTCGAGATAAGGCATTCGCACCAGATAATCGACCACCATATTGGCTCCAAGCTCCGAAAATCCGCTTATAAGATATTGATATACAGCACGATACATATCATATGACACCACACTGCGACTCAACACATTGTCGGCCGCTAGTATCATCATATACATCTGATTCTTCGGGTCATCGGTGCTGTTTTGCGCTTCAGTGATATATTCCGCTATTTTCTGCCACATAAAATCGCCTGCAATCAAGGTAGTGTCGCTGAAGTCGATCTGGTTGAGCAGCGACTCGTCTGTCTGTCCTTTTGAGAAAGAAAACACAGACACTAACACAATGATTACAAATATTTTAAGCAGCTTCATTTAGAATTTACTTTAATGTTTTAACACATCAGCGATTCTCTCTTTATAGGCCTCGTTTTCCACCATAAGCAGGGCGTCTTTGGCTTCTTTTTTATACAAATCATTCTCGTATGCCTCGATTAGTTTGTTGACCGTCAGCTCTGTTCCGAAGTAAGCAAACACCTTGTAGTAACGCGGCATGATATTCGGTTTGACATGTTTCAACGACGATGCGTACTCGTCTTTTTTAAAACCAGGCATGGTAGTCGTTGCGATTTTTATTGCTTGTTGCACTTCTGCAACGTATTTCTCATCGCATCTTTCCAGCAAAGCCATTAAAGTCTCGGTGTTTGCAGGTATTGCAACTAATTTCAACACCTTGAATGCTTCATCTCTAATCTGTTGATTATCAGAGTACAACATCTCAATCACACGATGGTTGATATTTGTAATCGGTCGCACCTCGATGATTTGCAGTGCGGCGACTTTCTGTTTGGCGCTGCCGTTCATCACGTCGTTGAGCACTCTGAAGTAGTCACCCTCGTAACTCACCATAGCTTCTTTTATAACTGATTGATATTGACCGCCGAACATTGGCTTCACCGCTGCTATACCATCTGGGTTGCCGATTTTGAACACAGCACGTATTGCAGCCTCGACCACACGTGTGTTTTCTGATGCTAACTGATTGATTACGAATTCCATCTGGCTGTCGTTCTTGATGTCACCGAGCCAGTCGAGCACCTCGATAGTGGCGTTGTTTTTGACGCAGATCTTCACCGTCTTGGCGCATACCTCATCGTTGGCAAACGGCTTCATCAGTTCAAGAGCCGTCACTTGGACGCGTTTATCCTTGTTTTTCAACGACTTGTACAGCATCGACAGCGACTTCTCGCCTTGTACAGCCGCCAGCAGCTTCATGCCTGCGATCTTGGTATCGACATTCTTGCTTTTATACAGTTTTTTCGCGCCTTTTTCGATAATCGAAGTGGTCTTGTCATTGCTTCTAATCACCACTAATGCGTTGTAAATCTCGATTTTAGTGCTCTCATCGGCACCTTTCAGCCATGAGATAAGCTCGTTTTCCAGACTTGAAATGTTCTGTTTGCCCGCAGCGTATGCCAATGCCGCTTTATGATTCACATAATTCGGGTTCTTAACAACGTATTTCTCAAAATAATCGCGAGTATTCGGCATTTCGGCCAAAGCTCTTATCGCCGCATCCGCAAGTCGTTCATTTTCAACCAACTTGAAAACATCCGACATATCTCTCTCATTACAAAAAACTGGGAAAAGCGAGATCAGGTAATCGTTACTGGCGCAGTTTTCGTTATTAAAGACGAACATCATTATCGTCTTTTTAAGAAGCCGTTTGGTGTTGAAATCATTAGCATTTGCTGTATTTTCAGCTATCACACGCATCGTCTTTTCGGCATCGGCCACTACTGCCTTATCTGGCGAGTTAAGCTTGTTTAGGACCTCCTGCACACATTCATCGTCATTGCAGATTATGTTTTTTTCCTGATTTTGCGCACTCACACTCATGGTTTGCGCGACCATAATGGTCAAAATTACGACTAAAATCTTCAAAATTTTCATAACAATCTATCTTAATTTATTTATTCTCAATATTTTACAAAAACAAAGCCCATTTCTAGGACATTATTTTTCCGATTACAAATATAATATTTTTAACGCAATCCGTATCATAATATTTTGTATTTTTGCATCGTATTATGGAGAAAACTATATCGACAAAAGAAATTTGGCGCATTGCGGTGCCGATTATGATTGGAAACTTGGCGCAGACGCTCATCACGTTCACCGACACGGCGTTCTTGGGGCATCTCGGCGTGGTGGCATTGGGTGCTTCTATGATGGCGGGCATGTATTATTTCGTGTTCACCACCATGGCGATGGGCTTGGCCATTGGCATTCAGATCATTATCGCCCGACGTTTCGGCGCTAAGGAGTATAACAAGATCGGCAGCATCTTCCAGCATGGAGCCGTGTCAATCTTCATCTTCGGACTGCTGCTGTTTTTGATAATGAGGCTGTTTTCAGGCTCTCTGCTTGATTTTATCATCGAATCTGATGGAATTTATGCTGGAGCCATGGAATACATCGGATTTCGCCAGTTTGGCATCGTTTTCGTGTGCTGCAACTATCTCTATCGCGCGCTTTACACCGGTCTGTCCGACACCAAAATCATCACTTATTCGACGGTGATAATGGCTGTTGTCAACATCATCCTCGACTACTGCCTGATTTTCGGTCACTGGGGACTACCTGAGATGGGCATCGCCGGAGCGGCGTTGGCATCGTTGATAGCCGAGGTCACCGCCACGACGTTCTTCTTCGTTTACACATACGTTAAATTAGGCAAGAGCGAATACGAGCTTTTCAAGCATCATGGCTTTAATAAAGAGTTGACGCTCAACATAGTGCGCATTGCCACCCCGACCATGTTCCAGAAGCTGTTCTCTTTCAGCGCATGGTTTATCTTCTTCATCTTGGTTGAGAAGATGGGCGAACAGGCTATAGGCATCTCTTCGATAGCACGAAGCGTGTATATGATTCTGTTTATCCCGGTTTTCGGCTTCCTTGCCACATCAAACACTTTGACGAGCCGTATCATCGGGGCGGGACATGCCGACGAAGTGCTTAAGACGGTATTCAGAATAATTTTCAACTGTGTTTTATGCTGCATACCGTTGATTTTGGTGTGCGTCTTCTTCCCCACCGCTGTGATGAGCATATACACCGACGACATGACGCTCGCAACAGCCGCAATCCCTTCAATTTACGTGATTTGCGGAGCTATCATCTTCCAGGCAATCGGTGCCGTGGCGTTTGAGTCGGTGTCGGGAACCGGCAACACCAAAGCTGCATTGTGGCTGGAGTTCGGCATACTCGTGCTTTACATCGTCTACATCTGGGTTCTGACCAACGTCACCACCCATGTGGAATGGGTTTGGACCTGCGAATACATCTATGGCGGCTTAATCGCCATAGTATCAATAATTTACATTAAATTTGCAAACTGGAAAAAATTGAAAATATAGTGTCTAGCCGTCATTTCGACCGATCGCAGGGAGTGGAGAAATCTCCATCTGTTCAAATGAGATTCCGCTTCACTCGAAATGACGGAAAACTGCATAAAGTTAAATATCATTATGAAGAAGATCGAGATTAAAGATTTTGAGCTTTATACCACAGGAATCATCAGCATTGCGTGGAAAGAAGGCAAAAAAGACATGTTTTTGAACGTCGACCTCGACCTTGCGGCGATGATGAAACTCTGCAAGATTGAGGGTTTGTCATACGAGAAAGTACAACAGCTGTCAAACGACCAGAAGCCGTTAACATTCCACAAGGCGTCGGTTTACCTCTTCCAGGAGGACGACCGTCCGGGACAGTATTGTCTGAGTGAAGCAATGTTTGAAGACGATGGCATCGACATCTACTACTGCGAAATCAAAGGCTGAAGATAACGTCTTGCCCGACCTCCCCGACTTCGCCGCTATCGACTTTGAGGCCGCCAACGGCGAGACCACCAGCGTGTGCAGCATGGGAGTCGTGATTGTGCGCGACCGCGAGATTGTTGAAGAGTTTTACAGCCTCGTAAAACCCGTGCCGAACCACTATGACTTCTACACCACCAAGATCCACGGATTAAAGAAAAAAGACACCGACAAAGCCCCTATCTTTCCACAGGTATGGAACCAGATTGAAAAGAAACTCAAGGGGTTACCGTTTGTGGCGCACGGCTACGAGTTCGAGAAACGCTGTCTGAACTCGTTGTTTGAACACTACCACATGGGACGCAAACGCTTCAAAATTTACGACACCAAACGTGCCTCGGAAATCGTCTTCCCTGATTTAGAAAACCACAAACTCCAGACTGTCGCCGTCGAGTGTGGCTACGACTTCACAAAACAGAAGAAACATCACAATGCGCTGGCCGACGCGGAGGCGTGTGCTATGATAGCGATGGAGGTTTTCTGCTAAATCATTTTATTCGGCATCGCAGACGAGGCGTACTGCAAGCCCATAACCACGCGGACATTTATTAGTTTCATAAAAATGAATGCCAAAGCGCCAATAATAAGCCCAACTGTCATTGTATCCCGTAGCCGTCCAGTAGTAACCATAGTCAACCATACCATATACGTCTTCACCAATACGATACCCGGATGCCGGTAAAAAGACTGCACCTTGTGGCTCCATAGTGCTCTCCCATAATGTTGAATCGATTACATTGCTTGGGTAATCAGCTGTATAGATATTAATCTCGTTCAATTCATATATTCGATTATCCCAGCCATCTGGCAAAAGAATCATACCATTTATGCCATTCAATTGAGCCTTAGCGTATCTCGTCCCACTATTTGTATTTCTCGTTTCAAGAACATACAGCCACTCGTCTTTAGTCATATTTCTATAATTGTCGACAACACTATCATAATTTCGCCAGTTCAACAGATTACTCCATCCATCACCAACATTTGTATCCCATTGATTCTCAGCAAATTTCCAAATATCACTCAATGCTTCATATTGCAAATTTCCATGCGAGAAATATACTTTTGTGGAATCGGTGACTGAAAACCACTTGTTGGAGCTTTGTGGAATCGGTGGTTCCGGATTAACAGGCTCTGTTGTTTCTTTTTTACATGAAAACACCAATACGGCAAACATTAAAATGGTCACAAATAATGTATTCTTCATGATACTTGAATTTATATTATGCGATTATGTCTCCAACCCATATAAACGCATTCAATGCGTCCCTACAGCGGTCGAAATGCCAGACAGCCACTCCCCGATTTCGTGTTTCACGTAGCTCTCGCTGATAATATGCGACGGCAATGTCTTTTTGGAGCACATTTTCCTATTCTTAAAGAGCTTGGCGTAGTCGCGTTTGATGTCCTCGCCAAGAAGCTCGTCGTGCTCTGTATGATGACACGTAACATTCTCATTTACAACGAATTTGAATTTCTTAAACTCAAACAAATCCTGCATCGTGAACTTGAACGAGGTGGCGCCGTCGCTGCGTCGGGCGTGGTATGGCACCGTACCGACAGCCGGTTTCAGCGACTTCATCGGCTCGATAACGGGGTTTATCACCAGCTTAGGACCAGTGAAATCGCTGCAAAGCACATAAAAACCGCCCAACGACGTGCCCATCATCGCAAAGACCTCGTTATCCTTAGCGAAATCGTTGATTTTCTTTATCGAAGCTCCTGCATGATGGTCGACTTCAAGGGCACACCACTCGTATTCGGGGTAATAGAGGTTCAGGAAGCCCACCGTCTGACTGAACGGCGAGCCTCCGAAACCGTGAATGTATATTATCTTTTTCATATTATATCCATTTCACCAGCGGCAGATCCTGTCGGTTAGGCAGCATCTCGTTGGTCGGGAAGATTCTGAAGGTGTAATTGATGATTCCGGCGTATGTTATCGGCAGGTTGATGTAATATCTTGCCCAGCCTTCGCCTGAGTCGACCAGCTGCAACGGCACGACACGTACCAGCTTGTTAACCACACCGTTATTCTTTTCGCCTATCATCATCTCAATGCCGACATCGCCTTTCATCAGTCCTGGTGTCTTCAGCGTGATCTCAGCGATAAACACGTCGCCGAATGTAAGCGGACGCACATCAGGATCCGGCACCTTGATGGATTCGACCTCGATCTTATCCCAGTTTGCCTCGATGTTACGCTTCCAGTCGACGATTTCAAACGCCTTGGCGTATCTGTCGGCACGCATCCAGTTGGTGCGTTCGATGAGCCTGTTGTAATACTGTGCGAAATAGTCGTCGAGCATACGTTTCATGGTGTAGAACGGCGCAATCTGCATCATGTCGTTCTTCATGTACTGTATCCATTCGGTCGGGACGCCGTCCTTGTCTCTCTTGAAATACATCGGGATAATCTCGTTTTCGAAGGTGTTATAGATTATCTCGGCATCGAGTTCATCCTGATATTTCTGGTCGTTGTATGTACGTTCTTCCTTGATGGCCCAGCCTGCCTTCGGACGGTAACCCTCAGCCCACCAGCCATCGAGCACCGAGAAATTAAGAGTTCCATTCATCGCAGCCTTCTCTCCCGAGGTTCCTGAAGCCTCCAACGGACGTGTCGGGGTGTTCATCCAAATATCGACACTCGAAGTCAGCAGCTTGCCTATTTCCATGTCGTAGTTATTGATAAACAACACCTTACCGATAAACTCCTTACGTCTTCCAACCTCAATGATATTCTTGATAAGATCCTGACCAGCTTTGTCGTTCGGGTGTGCCTTACCTGCAAACAGGAAGATGACCGGACGGTTTTGGTCGTTGACGATCTTGGCCAGACGCTCGAGATTGGTGAAAAGAAGATGTGCGCGTTTGTATGTGGCAAAACGTCTAGCGAAGCCAATCACCAAGGCGTCTTCGTTGATATTGTCCATCGTCTCCATGATAAGCTTCGGGCTTTCCGAGCGACTTTGCATATCGCGGATGGTCTTCTCTCTTACGAATGCAAACAGATTGTGTTTCAATTCTTTACGAATCTCCCAGAAGTCTTTTGCAGGCACATCCTGAATCTTATTCCAAACTGTAGGATCCGACTGGTTGGCAAGATAATCATCACCCAAAACCTTAGTATATAAGCGCTGCCAGTGTTTGTCGGCCCATGTCGGGAGATGCACGCCGTTGGTGACGTATCCTATGTGGTTCTCCTCGGCAAAATAGCCTGGCCACATCTCTTGGAACATCTCGCGGCTCACCCTTCCGTGAATCTTACTCACTCCGTTGACTTCCTGGCTAAAGTTGACCGCCAGCACGCTCATCGAGAACTTCTCGCTCGGGTCGTGATGCATACGTCCCATATTCATGAAGTCATCCCACGAAATATTGACTCTGCCTGGGAAATGCGGCAGATATGTTCTCATCAGATCCTCTGCAAACGCGTCGTGACCAGCCGGAACAGGCGTATGCGTCGTGAACAAGGTCGAAGTCTTGACCAGTTCTTTCGCCACTTCGAAGTCCAGATTATGTTTTTGGACATAATGGCTAAGTCTTTCAAGGACGCAGAATGCTGCATGACCCTCGTTACAGTGATATATTGTTGGCTTGATATTCAATGCGTTAAGCATCCTGATACCGCCCACGCCGAGGAACAGCTCCTGTTTGATACGCATCTCGCTGTCGCCGCCGTACAGCTGTCCGGTGATGGCTCTGTCCTCCTGCGAGTTCTGCTCGATGTCGGTGTCAAGCAAATACAAGCTGATACGTCCCACAGCAACTCTCCACACTTTGGCATACACGCTCCTTCCAGGGAACGCTATGCTGATTGTCACCCAGTTGCTATCATTATCGCGGACTGGCTCGAGAGGAAGCTCCGAGAATGTCTGTGGCAGATATTGCGAGAGCTGGTCGCCCCAAATGGAAAGCTCCTGGTTGAAGTAGCCGTAACGATATAACAGACCGATAGCCAATAAGTTAGCATTCGAATCGGATGCCTGCTTGAGGTAGTCGCCAGCCAGAATGCCGAGACCTCCAGAATATATCTTCAACGACTTTAAGAGGCCGTATTCCATGCTGAAATAGGCGATTTTGTTGTCGTTTTCAGGCTTCACCGACATGTATTTCTGGAACTTGTCGTAGACTTTGTTCAGTTTTTCTACAAATTTCTCATCTTGCTCAAGGCTATCGACCTGGAACTTGGTGAGGCTCTTTATCAAAGCTATCGGGTTCTGCTCAAGACGCTCAAATGCAACAGGGTCAATGCTTTCGAACAGCTCAATGGCATCCACGTTCCAGCACCACCAGAGGTTCATGGAAAGCTCCTGCAGCTTCTTCATCATGTCGGTATAAACCGGCTCAACCAGAATCTTCTTCCAAGTAGGCGCGTCCTGTTTCTTATAATCGAAATTCCTCAACACTTCCGAATATTTGCGGCTCTGTTTCAGATAATCTTTACTTCCTGCTTTTCTAACAGCGAGGTCGTAGGCATTCAAATAATTGACAATCAATTCCTTCCAGATGAATTTAGATGCAATCGCTACTGCCTGATCTGAAACCTTATTGTTTTCTTTTTCAGAATAAGCATTCATCTTTTCGACCACCGCCATCATCTGGTTGACGACTGTATCGCCATTATCCTCCTCACGATGGATCACCGTAACAGCCTCACTGTCAATATTTTGACTCATGATATATCGTCCAAATCCGCAAATATCCATGGTGATTGTCGGGATGCCGTGAGCGATGCTCT
Organism: Bacteroidales bacterium; assembly: GCA_017645275.1. Taxonomy (GTDB): domain Bacteria; phylum Bacteroidota; class Bacteroidia; order Bacteroidales; family F082; genus Limimorpha. Next base: position 18,283 of record JAGCPH010000052.1, read on the forward strand.
CAAGTGGAGTGTAACCCCATGGCTCATAATATGATGGGAACGCCGAGAGGTCGAAAGCATACAGGAATTCGTTGTATTTTATATTGAAAATGCCGTCATTGCCGTTGAGATAAGCTGGCACGAACATCACCTTCACGCGGTCGCCCTCGTTGTTCTGCAAACCGTTGTCACGCAAAGCGTTAAGAATCATATCCCATTGATAATCATGGATATAATGCGTGCACGGATATTCAGTATGGCCTTTTATTTCAACCTCTTTATTGAGACGATGCTGCAAATCTTTCGACGGTCCTGCGATATTGCCAGGCACAGCTATCACCGCCACGATGTCACGTTTCAGGTTCTCGTCGTGGTTCAGCTTCGCTAACATCTTGATATACAAGTCAGTACCTTTGTTATGGAACTCGTAGCGGCCGCTGTTGATAATCAGCATTGAGTCGCGCGAGACCTCTTTTCCGCATAGGGCATCCATGATTTCAAAGATTTTCTCACGGCTCTTTTTACGAGCTGCTGCGTCAAATCCTTTAAAATCTGAGTTTATGCCGTTGATAGTGATAAAATCAGGTTTTCTTTGCAAAAACTGCTCGCATTCCTGCGCCGTGATCTCGCTCACTGTGGTGAAAACGTCAGCATTTTGGGCCGATTTCATCTCCATCGACTGTTGCGACACAATGTTGAATCGGCTTGCCATGTTTTGCCAGTTGTAAGAGCTGAGTTGGCTGTAAAGCGGCAGTCCGTTGCCACTGATGGCGCGGCCAAGATATGTTGCGTGTGTAGTAAAAACCGTTGATATATAAGGGCAATGCTCTTTGAGGTACAGCACTCCGGCGCCTGTCATCCACTCATGGAACTGTGCCACCACGTTGTCTTCCACGCCCAGATTCCATTCCACGAAGCTCTCTATGACTTTTCCCGCCGCATAACCGAACACCACTGGCTCTATATAGTCCCACTGACCCTGAATAGAGTCGAGTTCATATTTCTCCCAAAGATGTGCAAGTATATCATTCTTAATGGAATACATCGAGGTGTAGTCGATGAGGACAGCTATCGGCTTGGCTGCAATCTTCCAGCGTCCGATACGCACCTTCACGCCAAGAGTATCCGCCACTTTCTCGCGCCATTCGGGGAAAAGCGCAGGATCTTCGATGAAATACATGGTCTCATGCGCCTCTTTTACGATGTCAGGACCTATCGTAATATAATTATCGTCAAGTATTTCCTTTAATTCATTAGCTTTTGTTGAAATGACGGTGTAGATACCGCCCACCATGTTACAAACTTCCCAACTTGTCTCAAATAAATAATTAGGGCTTTTCATTATAGTCTGTTAATAAAATCTGTTAATATATTCATGTAGTTGATGTAATAGTCGTAAGGCGTGCCACCCTGGCGTTTGGTACACATCGATGAGAAGTTCTCGGCGGCCTGCAGTGCACGCCAGTCACGCTTAAGTTCCTCATCCTGAGAAGCTTTCACCTTCTTGAAGCATCCGTACAAGGTGGCGAGGGCGTCGTCCTGCATATCGTTGCCCATCCAGTTCGACAGGTCACGTTCCTCGTCCTGGCATGAGAGCGGCATTGGTGCGTCGAACACACCCATCGGCTGCAGCTTGTCGACAATCTGATGCGGCGTAACCATCTGGAAATCAGTGCGTTTCAAGATTGCATCAGGCAGCAGTCGCATAAACTCGAAGATGCCTGTCGAAGCATCCAGAGCCTCGCCAAATGTCTCATAATCAATGAAGATATTGACCAACTCCTCCTCTTTCGGCAACGAGTTGAGCCAGTTGACGAAGTCATCGACGGTGAAGTTCTCATGCGCGAACTTCAAAGTTATCTCGTCGCTCATCTTCCAGTTGCGAAGCATCACTTTAAGTTTCGGGTTTATCGCGTTGACATACAGATAGTTAGGACTCTTCCAGCCGAGCACGTGCTTAGCTCCTTCAGTCAAGATGAGGTCGAAGCCCATCTCGGCCACGTCGGCACCAATCTCGTTGGAATAAATGAGCTCGGTGTTATGGAATGTCTTCGGGCGTACGTTGAACACTTCTTTCATAAGTCGTTTATGCTCAGCGACTTCCATCTTGAAAGCATCTTTATTCATCAGCGACGCCACCGAGTGTGAGTATGTCTCGGCGAGCACCTCCACGTTGCCTGTCGCCACGAGTTTCTTGAAGCTCTCAAGGGCATATGGCGCATACACCTCCATCTGCTCGATGGCCGGTCCCGTGAACGACATCGCGAACTTCATCTTGTTTCCCAGCTCTGCTATCTTATTGAGCATCAAGTTGTTCATCGGGACATAGCAACGTTCCGCCACGCGCTGCATGGTGATGCGGTTGTTGTAGTCGTCATAGTAAAAATGACGTTTCCCGATATCGAAGAAACGATACGTGCGGAGCCTATACGGCTGATGCACCTGGAAGTAAAAACAAATATTCCTCATATTTTATAAGTATTTATTATTCTATTCAACATATTTGCGATTCATAAATCCTGTCCAACCAATAGATATAACATTTAATGTTGATATCTCCCCTTGTCCCATATCTGTAATACCACAATTATACCTAATTCTTATATAATGATTTTCAAAACTGCGTTTAGTATTTAATTTAATATCAAAGTTCAGTCCTACTTGATACAATACATATCTATTATTTTCTCTTTTCTTTTTTGACACAGAATAACTTTCCCAATTATATCCAACACCAACAACCGGTGATAATCTGATTGATTTATTATCAACAATATTATAACTTAAATTTGCATACACTAAAGCAAAATCTATTTCAGAACCTTTTGAATAAATACTGTCACCCGAATACGTAATATTATAACGTGTATTTGCAGCAATAATATCTCCTCCTAAATCCAGTTCTAACTTTTTATATGCAACATTAAAACTCAATCCAAATCCAGCCACTGGTTTATGCATCTGACCCGTCGAAAAGCCAGAGCACAATTCAAAGCTAATTCCAGCTCCCCAATCAGACTTCCCCCAATATGGTCTATGAACGATATTGTTAGCGACCCATGCATAACGGCTGTCAGGATAAGCTTTCAGAAAATCGTTAATCTTGCCATTGACAATCTCCTGATTTTCAGAGCTTAACGGTTTCAAATTCCAATCCAAGAATATGGAAAAGAATTCATTGTCTTCGGCTGATAGCTGTGCATTCTGAAGATTTGAACGCAATATGTGCTCATCATCAACAGAATGTATATAAAGTTGCTGATTTAGCTGATCCTTAGTTGGCATCACCTTATTGTCCAAGGCGTGGAAATCTGTAGAATCTACACTGAATTCCACCGATAAAGCATCAAATTCACTTGTCCAATACAATAATTGCCACAACTCCCAAGGATAAAAAGCACAATAGTTGTCATCCTCCAATCCTTTCAAATAATCCTTGATTTCCTTGACCTTTTCATAGTCGCGTTCAAGGAATTTCTCGAGGAGATATGCCCTACCGTTCTCGATTTTCACCTTCTTGGTTTGCTGCATCTCATTCTCAATCTGTGCAAACGCCGGAATCATTGTAATAATAAAGATGATTGATATGACTAATTTTTTCATTATTGTTGTTATTTTATAAATAAATTTTACGTATTCGATGTGCTTTTACAGGCCGATGGCACGTTCATATACCGCCTTGATTTTCTTGGCGGCGTATTCCCACTTCAGATTATCGACTTCCTCTTTTCCTTCCTTACGGAAAATCTCGTTGACAGCCTTGTATTTACAGATGCCGTAGATGGCGTCGGCGAGTCCGTTGATGTCCCAGAAATCGACTTTCAGGGCATGCTCGACCACCTCTGAGACGCCCGACTGCTTCGAGATGACCACTGGCACCTTCAGACGCATCGCCTCAAGCGGCACGATGCCGAAAGGCTCTGATATTGAAGGCATTACGAACACGTCGGTCATCGCGAACATCTGGTCGACGTCGTTGCCTTTCAAGAATCCAGTGAAATGGAAGTTCGAGCCTATCTTGAGCTGTGCCACACGTTTTATCATCTTCTGCAGCAAGTCGCCGGTGCCTGCCATCACGAAATGTATTGTGGGGTCGACCTGCAGGATCTTGTATGCCGCCTCCACGAAATACTCGGGGCCTTTCTGGTATGTGATACGTCCGAGGAACGTCACGACCTTGTTTTTCAGGCCGCTGCGCTCGTATTCATCGAGTGACTTGTCGCTTGGCTCCACCGCGTTGTGCACAGTAATAACCTTGTCAGGGTTGATGCCGTATTTCTCGATGACTATGTTACGTGTCCAGTCGCTCACTGTGATGACGAGGTCTGCCGCCTCCATGCCTCTCTTTTCGATGGCATACACGTCGGTGTTGATGTTCTCGCCAGAGCGGTCGAACTCTGTGGCGTGCATGTGCACCACCAGAGGCTTGCCGGTGGTCTCTTTCGCTGCAATACCAGCCGAATACGTCAGCCAGTCGTGTGCATGTATCACGTCGAAGTCGTATTGTGTGGCGAGCGATGAGCCTATCAAGGCGTAACGTGCCACCTCTTCCATGAGGTTGGCGCCGTATTTGCCCGAAAACTCGTATCGTGGCGCGAATACTGAGCTATGGAAGCCCTCTGTGGCATGACGCTGTTCCTCATAAATAGTGGCGTATTGTTCTGGCCCCACATAAGGTATGATGTTAGAGCCAATCTCCATGTATTGCACTCTGTCCCAATAGCTTCGCTCCGTCTCATGGTCGATGTTGACCGTCACGTCGCTGGCGTTGAGCAGCCGCACATTGGTCTGATCTTCGTCGCCATGAGCCTTAGGCACCACAAAAAGCACATCGACGCCGTTTTTGGCGAGACCTTTGGTCATTCCGAAACAAGCCGTGCCGAGACCGCCCGTGATATGAGGCGGGAACTCCCAACCAAACATCAAGACTCTCATAGTTTATTAGTTTTTGAGTTATTATTACCAAAGACATGATGAATCGCATACAATGGGTCATCATTCTTCAGATAATTAATCACATGATTAAGATACAGCAACGCCGCCACGCTCGTCGATTGCGAGATGCAGCCGCGAGCCTCATGAGGAGGGTTGCCGTCGTAAATCTCAGAGATGCTGCCGATTCCATTCTCGAAGATAGCCTGTTCAAAGCCATTGTATAGATCCTCGAGATAAGGCAATGCTGTCTTGCCATAGATTCTAACGCATAAATCGGTGTAAGGCATTATCAGCCAAGGGAATACGGTTCCCATGTGATATGCCTGCTCACGTTCACGATGGTTGCCGATGGTCACGCCACGATAATGCTCGTCACGAGGTGAAAGCGAGCGTAACCCTCTGATTGTCAGCAACTCAGAACGTGTTATATCAAGTATGCGTTTCTTCATTCTGTCGTCGAGAGGCGAATAACGCAGTGAGCCTGCCAGAAGCATGTTTGGACGCACCATAGCGTTCTTCTCATTTTCGTTGACGAAGTCGTAAAACATATCGTTTTTCTCGTCGTAGAACGTCTTCACGAATGATTCCTCGATACGTTTGGCGTAATCCTGCCATTTTTTGAGTAGTGGATTCTTCTTATTTGCCTCCAGCAGCAGCTCCACACCGTAGCGTAATGCGTTGTACCACAATGCGTTAACCTCTATGGCATAGCCCGTTCGTGGTGTCCATGGCTTGCCGTCGCAGAATACGTTCATCCATGTCAGAGCCAGACGTTCGTTGCCTGCGTAAAGCAGTCCATTGTCGTGTGCTTTCACGTTGAAATCAGTGCCGTTGATGAAGCTTTCGAGTATAGTCGTCACCACTTTTCCGTATTCGCGCCATATCGTCTTGCGGTCTTGACCCAGCATCGACTCATATTTCTGAAGGTCCATGAAGAACCACAGCGGCGAGTCGACGGCGGTGTAATAGAGGTTTTTTTGGTAATATCTATGCGGGAAGAACGCACCTTGCATCCTCTCAATCATATATTTCAAAAGCTCTTTGAACGTCTTCTCGTCGCCTCTGGCTAGACATATGCCCGGTAGTGAGAGGAAGGTGTCGCGGCTGCATGAGCCGAACCATGGGAAGCCGGCGAACATACGTGTACCATCCTCACCTTTTATAATAAACTGCTGCGCCGAGTTCTGCAGACAATGCTCGAAACTGTCGCGCGGGATGCGGTGTTCTATCTGGTTTTCAAACTGTTTCTTAAACATGGCTGGGTTACGCTCGTCGAGGCCTGCTGAGACGACGATGGAGTCGCCTTTTTTCATCGCAACCTCAAAGAAACCAGGCACATAGAGGTCTTCGACGGCATCGTAGCCGCGCTCGAACTCGCGGATGTAAAACTCGTCTTTATACCACATCGGGCAATGTGTATATTCCGTTGCTTTCGAGATTTGCAGGCACAAGGTGTCGTAGTTTTCATACATTTGCCATGCTGCTCCGTTTTTTATCGGAGTGTATTTACGGTTGGCAGAGTAGTTCTCGTGTGTGAGCATGTGCACGTTACGGAATGCGAGGAACGGCATGAGTCTCAACGTGATAGGCTGCATCGCCTCTTCGAGGGTGTAGCGGATAAGGATTCTAGGCTCTTTCTCCTCGAAGATATATTCTTTTGTCAAGATAGAGCTACCGACGCGGTATTTCAGCTTCGGTATCGGTTCGGCTGTGAACTCACGCAGATATTTGTGTCCGCGTGGTGCCACAGTGCCGTCCTTATATTCGTGCACGCCGAGGTGGAACTCTTCCTTATTTGCGATAATCGTCTCATCGAGTTGTGACAGCAGCACGTGGTTGTTGTTGTCGAGCTGAGGTTGCGGGACCACCAGCAGTCCGTGGTATTTCCTTGTGTTACAGCCGATTATCGTGGTGTTGTAGAATGCTCCCGAACGGTTGGAGCGCAGAATCTCCTTGTTCATCGTGAACTCGAGGTTCACCAGTTGCCGTTTGTCGAAAGAGATATATGCCATTTTTTTAGAAGTTAGAAGTTAGAAGTTAGAAGTTGGAAGTTTTGTTCTTCCGCGGACTAACATCATACAATTAAAGGCGCAAATATACGATATTAATTTTAAAAAAACAAGAAAAAAGTACGGGAATTTTGTTCCCGCGCTTAATAATTTAAAACAGTTTAATAATCGTTAACTACTATTGGCTTACTTAGTAGCTATGCGAACAAGACGGACACTATTGCCTCTACAACGTTGAGTATAGCTGTTCGACACGAAGTCATTTGATCCTATTCGACAATTCTTGGCATGTGTCGACGGGTTGGATATATCATCCGAAGAAGACCAATAATAGCAGTGGCTATTGATATCTTGTATTTTATAATATTTAACGTCTGGAGTTGAGCCATTAGTGCCCCAGCGACAACCAGCGGCAGGCAAGAAAACAGCTTTGGCATTTTCCATTTCCGTCCACTGTGCTGTTGTATAGTTATTATCAGTAAAAGTACTGTTAGGATCATTGATTTTGGTTGGAAGCGGGGCTTTACTCGGATCTGGATGGATATAAGTATCCGGGAAAATAATCAATCCATAAAGACCAGAGCTGCTTCCATTGCTTGCATCTGTCAGACATGCCTTGATAAAACGAGCATTGGGAACCCCATTGACAGTGGATGAACGACGGCAATTACCACCCGGTCTTGGATTAGTATTTGGACCCAAAATATAACTTTGCTCCGACACCGTCAATAGTCGCCAACTATATTCCCCTCCATTGGTAATTTTATATGGGCTTGTACCAGTAGATGAACAATAAACACCCCAATCATGATTAGTTCCTGTAATGTTTACAGTATCATTTGACCCCGTACCTGTTGCTATTCCTTTACGAGTTGGTCCATAATGGTACCGATTTGTTGGAGTTGAATAATCGGTAAAATCTGTAGCATAGGGTTGAAAATTTGCAGCAAACTCATCATTCGCTGTGTTATCCCAACCGCTTGTCGCCCAATTAAAGTGGCTTATCGTATTTACTTTTTTACAATTCTCTCCTACATCAAAATTATTTGCATTATCTATATCGTATTGATGCACTTTGAAACTCCAGGTATAACCAGCTGAAGACCAATCATATTCTCCATTTGCATCTGGTTCCGCACTTGTTTTACACTGCAAATTTCCAGGTGCAAAAAACACCTGGGTAGGAAGAATGTTGTTTTGGCTGTCACCATTATTTATTGAAAATGCGCCGTCTATCAATTGAGCAAGATCCACTTGAATTGGCAATTTAACCCAAACATCCACCGTCCCACTCGCATAATACTTATTACGTTCAGTTCTGGGAATAGTAATGTTTTTTAGCGAGTAACATCCTTCAGCTGATGCACCGGCTGATATTCTACTATCTCCTGAATAAGGCAACACAATCGCCCATCGTTCAGTACGAGATTCCGCATGAAGTGTAATGTCACCTTCATCGGTAATGCCCATCTTAGCATAACTATATGGCTCATCTGTGGTTGCGCCATTATTGGCAGCAAAATCTACAGTTACCTTATCAAATAAGCCAGATAATGTAATTGGATTGTCCACTTCCAAATCAGTGGTGTTAAATTTCATTATCGAACAATAGTTCTGAAGCTTGGCGCTGTATGTTGTAACCCCCGACTGATATAGTTTCGTTGAATGGGCATAAGAAATGATCGGATATTTGACTGTCTGGTCGGTAATATTGACAGAAAATGTCGTGGTATTGTTATCTGGAGTTATTGTTGTTACACTATAACCAATCGGTTTGTTATTTTTATCCAATACATCTGTAACATTTATTGGTGCCTTATTTCCCATGAAATAGAAATGCAGGTAATCATCTTCGCTTTCTGGGGAAACTATTCCCCCAAAATAACCAGGAGTCTCTTCATTTGGCTTAACATAATCAAGACATCCGCAATACTTTCCGTTGTTTCCGACATAAATTCTATCGCCATTTTCGAAAGTGACTTTGGCATAAATCTCATGAGTCACAGGATCTTCAAAACCAGGGATGACACTCACTTTAGTATCGTCACCGACATTCAATGTGATGTAAACGCTTTCGGCTGACGAATATGGGATTTTCTCAATCTTTTTCTTGCATTGTGTAAAGCCGAGAAGCATGATTGCAGCCAACAACAAAGTCGTGTTGCGCTTGCGGCGTGCTATAGCATATCCTGCACCAGCAACAATCAAAATCATCAATCCGTTACCTAACGGAACGGTCTGACCAATACCCCAGTTGTCAATAGACCCATTGTCATTAATATCGATTTCCACATCTCGATCTTCATATATATCATGGCCTCCGTAGAAAAAGTTATCACTCTGGGCGTTTAATGAAAAAACTAAAAATATAGCAAAAAAAGCTGTCAAAAAGTTTCTCATATTTTGTATATTAACCAGTTAAAAGTGCAAAAGTACAAATAAAATCAATACAATGGAAAAAAATTTGTATTTTTGCATCTCATAAATACCTAAAAAATATGAAAATTAAAAACTTCTTAATCATTTTGGCTATGAGTGTTATTGGCTTAACATCATGTAAATCAGACGGTTGCAACGAAAATCCATTTTTCTCCGACTATGGTACTTATCTTGAGGCTCCGGCGTTCGACAAGATAAAAAACGAGCATTATATGCCAGCTTTCATCGAAGGCATGAGGCAACAGAAAGCTGAAATAGAAGCTATTTGCAATAATCAGGAGACCCCGACTTTTGAAAACACCATCTGGGCTTATGACAAGTCGGGTGAGCTGCTCGGCAAGGTCAGCGGCGTGTTTTTCAACATGATGGAGTGCATGAGCAGCGACGAGCTGATGGCTATTGCCGAAGAGGTGTCCCCTCTCCTTTCAACCCACGGTGACGATATTGCCATGAACCCTGTGCTTTTCGAAAAGATAAAATATGTGTACGACCACCGCGCCGAGATGAACCTCGACGCACAGCAAAACCGCGTGGTCGAGAAATATTACAACGACTTCGTGCGCAGCGGCGCCAATCTCAATGAAGAAGGCCAGGCCAAGCTGCGCGAGATAAACGGCAAGATGTCGCTCCTCAACCTTCAGTTTAACCAGAATATGCTTGCCGAAAACGCATCATTCAAGATGGTGGTCGACAAGGTGGAAGACCTCTGCGGACTGCCGGAAGCCAACATACAAGCAGCAGCCGAACAGGCAGAGAAAGACGGAATGCCAGGGAAATACGTGTTCACCACAGCGAAACCAAGTCTAATCCCGTTCCTTCAGTTTGCCGACAACCGCGCCCTTCGCGAGAAACTGTATCGTGGTTATTTCATGCGCGGCAACAACGACAATGAGAACGACAACAAACAGATTGTCAACGAGTTAGTGAATCTCAGACTGCAAAAAGCGCAGCTCCTCGGATATCCTGATTACGCTTCGTATATCCTTGCCGAAAACATGGCAAAAGACGTCCCGACGGTGGATGAGTTCCTGATGGGATTGTTCGAGCCGGCATTGAAAGTCGCAAAGCAGGAACTTGCCGAGATGCAAGCCATTGCTGACAAAGAAGGTGCCGGTATCAAACTCGAATCTTGGGATTGGTGGTACTATGCCGAGAAGCTCCGCAAGGAGAAATACGATTTCGATGAGAATGCCTTGAGACCATATCTCTCGTTGGACAACGTCCGCAACGGTATGTTCATGGCTGCCAATAAGTTATATGGTGTCACATTCGAAAAGAGAACCGACATCCCAGTATATTACGAAGGTGTCGAGACTTTTGAGGTGAAAGACAACGACGGCTCGACATTGGGTCTGCTCTATCTGGATTATTATCCGCGTCCATCGAAGAGCACTGGCGCATGGTGCACCTCGTTCCGTGAAGGAGGCTATGACATCAACGGAGTGCGCCACACCGCTCTGGTTCAATTGGTTATGAACTTCACGCCGGCATCGGGCGACACCCCATCCCTGCTCAACTGGGACGAGACAGAAACCATGTGGCATGAGTTCGGACACAGTTTGCATGCCTTCTTCTCGGAAGGAAGATACAGCAGAACATGCGGCAACGTGCCACGCGACTATGTCGAATTGCCTTCACAGGTGATGGAGAACTGGGCTGGCGAGCCTGAAGTCATCAAGATGTATGCGAAACATTACCAGACTGGCGAGGTGATGCCTGACTCATTGATTAATAAGCTCGAAAACAGCGGTTTGTTCAACCAGGGCTTTGAGACCGTGGAGTTCCTCGCGGCGGCCATCCTCGACATGGAATACCACAAGATTCAGAAGGTTGAAGATATCGACGTGAACCAGTTCGAGAAAGACGTGATGAACCGCATCGGCCTTATCGACGAGATCATACCACGTTATCGCTCAACGTATTACGGCCATATCTTCGGTGGCGGCTATGCGGCAGGTTACTATGTCTATTACTGGGCTGCTGTTTTGGACAGCGATGCTTTTAACTACTTCAAAGAATCGGGAGATTTGTTTAATCCTGCTTTGGCCAACTCATTCAGGCTCAACTGCTTGCAGGAATGCGGCAATGATGAAGGAATGGTTCAATACGTCAAGTTCCGCGGTCAGGAGCCGAGTCTGGACCCATTCTTGAACAGACATGGTTTAAAATAACGTAAAACACTGACAATCATGACAATAGACCTCTTTGTACCTTGTCTCGCCGACCAGTTTTACCCAATGACAGCGATGAATGCCATCAAGCTGTTGAAAGCTGCTGGTGTCGAGGTGGAATACAACCCCGAGCAGACGTGCTGTGGCAAGTTCTCGTTCCACAGCGGCTTCGTTGACGAGTCTAAAACGATGGCAGCGAAGTTTTTACGTGACTTCTCGAACAACCGTCCTGTGGTGGGATTGAGTGCTTCGTGCGTGGGATTTATCAAGACGAGATACAAAGAGCTGTTTTACAATACCAGCATGCACTTGGAATACAAACGCCTTGTCGCAAACACCTATGAGATAACGGATTTCCTTGTAAATCAGTTACATAAAGACTATTTCGAGGCAGTTTTCAGACATAAGGCAGCGTATCTGGATTCATGCTCTTCACTACGTGAATTAGGTTTGAAAAACGAGGCGCGGCAGCTGCTTTCGAAGGTCAACGGGCTGGTGTTGGTTGAGATGAGACATCCTGAGATATGCTGCGGCATGGGAAAAGGATTGTTTGCGGTGCAGAACGAGGCCATCTCATCGTCATTGGCCGACCAGAAGCTCAAGGAGGCGATGGATGCCGGTGCTGAGTATCTGATTACCAACGACATATCATGTCATTTGCACCTTGCTTCGTATGCCAAGAAGCAGGGATTGCCGATTGAGGTGATACATATTGTGGATGTTTTGACATCAGGATGGGAATGACGCTCACATCGTCATTTCGAGTGTAGCGAAGCGAAATCGAGAAATCACCGGCATTTGAATGATATGAAACAATTTGATTGGCGGTGATTTCTCCACTCCCTACGGTCGGTCGAAATGACGATATAATAGTTCAAACTCTTGCCAGAAATTAGGATACGATTTAGAGACAACGTCGGCGTTATTGATTTCAATGGCGCCGATTTTCATTGTCAGTGGTGCGAGGGCCATTGCGATGCGGTGGTCATCGTAAGTGTCGAAGATAGGTAGAGACGCGCCATGGCACGTCTGTACAGACGGAATCTTGGATAATTCCGCCTCCATCGCCGCCACCCGATCCGATTCCTTGTGTTTGAGATTGCGCAATCCGGTGAAATGTGCCTCCACACCGAGTCCCGCACAGGTGGCGGCGATGGTCGGGTACAAATCGGGATTGTTGATAAAATCGAATGATAATTGATTATCAATCAATGATTTATATTTTTCAATAACAATATCATCACCATCCTGGAAGGATTTCACACCGAATTGTTCGAACCATTTTGCGACGATGGCGTCACCTTGTTTTGAATCGAGGTTAAGGTTCTTCAGGCGAGCGCGGCCGTTATCGGACAATGCGACGGCCTCATACCAATAAGAGGCGCAAGTCCAGTCGGATTCCACACAATATTCAACATCTTGATATTCAGATGTTTGAACAAAAATATCACGTCCCTCTCGATGTATTCTCGCACCAAAATGTTGCATGATGTCGATGGTAAGGTCAATGTAAGGAAGAGATGACAGGTCGCCGTCCAAATGCAATGATCTCGGCATTGCCAATAACAACGATGAAGCGAATTGTGAGGATTTGGTGATATCGACGGAGATGTCGTGCTGTAGAGACGCGCCATGGCATGTCCGTACAAGTAGCGGTGGGAACCCCTCCTGCCCCATGTATTCGATGTCAGCCCCGATTGAGCGCAGGGTGTCGACGAGATCGCCGACGGGACGGTGAAGCATACGGTCGGAGCCAGTTAGGATATAATTGTGAGATGTACAGGCGTGCGTCTTTACACACAATGCTGTCAGCAGAAACCTTAAAACGGTGCCGGAATTGTGGCAGTTTATGGTAATAGGGAGTGTAGGGGCAATAGAGGCACTAGGGACACTAGGGGTGGTTAGGGATTGTAGGATTTCGTTCAACAATTTTGTGTCGTCGGATTCCGATAAATTCCTGATGCGGGGGGTGAAGTCGCCGTAGTAGGCTATCATTAGGGCGCGGTTTGAGGCGCTCTTACTGCCAACAAGGTTGATGGTGACGTCGAAGTTTTTATTTGCCCCAGTAATTAGCATCGTTCAGATAATCAATGAGATAGGTTATCGAATCAACAATATCTTCAGGCTTCACGACTACATCATAGACAGGTTTTCCATAATCCTCAATCAGCACAAAACGGATGTCGCCGCTTTGGTTTTTCTTGTCGTGACGCATTATTTCAAGCAGTTTTTCAATAGAAACGTCGTTTAAATCAATTCTATTGAAATTTTGCTTGTATATTTCTTTATAATATAATGTTATTTGATGGTCTAAATTTAAATATTTCTCTGACAGATACAAAGCCGAAACCATTCCGAGAGCCACGCCCTCTCCGTGAGTTATACTCTTTTGAGTGTCAAGGAGATAGGTCTCAAGAGCGTGACCGATGGTGTGACCGAAATTGAGGATCTTTCGTCTTCCTTGCTCGGTAGTATCATTTGCTGTAATTTGGGCTTTTGCCTCAATTGCTTGTTTAATAAAACTAGGGGCAATAGGGGCATTAGGGAGCCTAGGGTGTTTAGGGTCTAGGGTTACATTTAAAAACTCTTTGTTTACGATGAAACCGTATTTAATAATTTCGGCGAGACCTGACAATAATTCTCGCTTGGGTAATGTTTCGAGAAACTCAAACAAAAAGACCACTGCCAAAGGCTGCGAGAAAACCCCTATCTGATTTTTAAGACCTTGAAAATCAATACCTGTCTTGCCGCCTATTGAAGCGTCAATCATACCGAGCAAGGTGGTCGGGACGTTGACGAAATCGATGCCACGCTGGTAACATGAGGCTGCAAAGCCACCTATATCTGTCACCATTCCGCCGCCGACATTTATCAATATCGATTTTCTATCAGCTTGGTTTTCAACGAGTTGCGACCAGATATATTGAACCGTTTCGATGTTTTTGTGCTGCTCGCCTGCTGGGATTACTATTTTTATAGTATTTGATTTTAATAAATCAATAGTATTTAAAATTGGAAGGCAATAGCGGTTTGAGTTCTCATCCAAAAGCAGAAATACCTTTGTGTGAGAAGCAATGATTGCTGATAGTTGCGATATGTCGTTTTTGTATAGTATCATATGTCGGTCGAAATGACGGCTACAATACAGTACACTTTATTTTTCTGGCGTTATCAGTATCTCCTAATGCGATTTCGACTTTAATGAAATGGTCGGGCATCAGTGGGTCGATGAGCTCTGGCCATTCCAGGAGGCAGAGACGTCCGCTGTAGAAATAATCCTCGTAGCCAATGTCGTAGACCTCCTCCAACTTCTTGATGCGATAGAAATCGAAATGGAAGATTGAGCCCTCGACTGGCGTAGGATATTCATTAACAAGGGCGAAGGTCGGACTGTTGACCTCGTCGGTCACGCCAAGCTTGTGGCACAAGTTTTTGATGAGGGTGGTCTTCCCTGCCCCCATCGGACCGTAGAATGCGATGATATCCGACTTGTCGCGCCAGGATATCAGGAGGTCGGACACCTGCGAGAGTTCGTCTACACTGTTGATTATGAACGTTTTTTCCATCATTTTGCCTTCAGATGTATGACAGGAATCATCATCTCATTCATGGAGATGCCGCCATGTTGGAAGGTGTTCCTGTAATAATTGACGTAATAATTGTAATTATTCGGATATGCGAAGAAATCGTTGGCGCGTGCGAAGACGTACGAGGTCGAGACGTTGATACGTGGAAGGAAAATCTTCTCCGGGTCTTTCACCTCAAACACCTCTTTAGCATTGTAATTCAACGACTTACCATATTTATATCTCAAATTTGTGTTGACAGCCTTGTCGCCAAGAATCTTCACAGGGTTTTTCACCCAGACAGAGCCATGGTCTGTGGTCACGACTGCGTCACAGCCTTTGTTTGCTATGAATTTCATCATGTCGAAGAGCGACGAATGCTCGAACCACGACAGCATCAGCGAGCGGTATGCCACCTCATCGTCGGCGAGCTCGCGGATGATCTCCATCTCGGTGCGGGCATGCGACAACATGTCAACAAAATTATAGACTATGACGTTTAACTTATTCTGCATCAAGTTGTTCATCTGTTCAAAGAGCTTTCTGCCAGCAGCCAGATTCAGCACCTTATTATATGAATACTTGATATTTTTGCCATAGCGACGCAGCTGTTCGCCCAGGAGCTCGCCCTCAAACTGGTTTTTCGTACCCTCGTCTTCCTCATCAGTCCAGTATTTCGGGTAATGACGACGTATTTCGAGCGGCATAAGGCCAGCAAAGATAGAATTTCGCGCATATTGCGTGGTCGTCGGAAGGATGCTGTAGTAAATATCGTCGTCGGCCACACGGAAATAGCTCTCGATAAGCGGCTGTATAGCCTTCCACTGGTCGTAGCGCAGGTTGTCTATCAATATGAAAAACAACGGTTTATCGCTACTATCGAGACGGTTGAACACCTTGTCGCGCATCACGGTATGTGACATCGTAGGCTTGTTGACGCCTTTGCCCGACACCCAATCGCAGTAATGTTTCTCGACGTAGCGCGAAAATTGGTTGTTGGCCTCGTTTTTCTGCATAAAAAGCACCTCTTTAATGCCTTCGTCGGTCGATTTTTGCAGCTCAAGCTCCCAACGAGTAAGGTTTTTGTACACCCCTACCCACTCGTTATAGTCGAGGTTGTTGTTGAGGTCCATTCCGATTTTGCGGAACTCCTGTTGATATTTCGATGTCGATTTCTCATCGACGAGTTTTTTGTTTTCAAGATTGCGTTTCAGCGAAAGCAGAATCTGGTTCGGATTGACTGGTTTTATCAGGTAATCCGCGATATTGCTGCCGATGGCGTCTTCCATGATGCGCTCCTCCTCGCTCTTCGTGATCATCACAACGGGAAGGTTCGGAAACTCCGCCTTTATCTTTTCCAACGCCTCCACTCCTGATATTCCAGGCATCTGTTCATCAAGGAAAACAATGTCGAAATGCCCGTCGCGCACCATCTCCACTGCGTCGCTGCCGTTGTTGGCGGTCTCCACTTCATAACCTTTCTGCTCCAAAAACATGATATGCGGCCTGAGAAGTTCAATCTCATCATCAGCCCAAAGAATTCTCGTGTTTGCCATAGTATTAGATTTTATTATAGAACGTGAAAGGTCCGTTTTTGTTTTACAAAATTTAAAATAATTTCAGCTGGATCGACATGTTGAACGTCTTGCGATGGTAAGGCGTCATTCCGTATTCTGCCACAGCGTTCTTATGCTCGATTGTCGGATAGCCTTTATTCTTTTTCCAATTATAGTTAGGATATTGATTATCAAGCTCTTCCATAATATGGTCACGGGTTGTCTTCGCCAATATTGATGCTGCCGCGATAGCCTGATATTTTGCGTCGCCGCCCACAATACACTGATGTTTGATATCCTGATATTTATTGAAACGATTTCCGTCGATGAGAAGCAGTTCCGGCCTGATTTTCAGCTGGTCGATAGCGCGATGCATGGCCAAAAACGATGCGTTTAGGATGTTTATCTCGTCGATTTCCTCGGCGGAAACTATTCCGACTCCATATGCCTCAGCATTCTCTAACACTTTGATTCTCAACTTCTCACGTTGTTTCTCCGAAAGCTTTTTCGAGTCGTCGAACTCAGGAAAACCCATTCCGCGAGGCAAGATTACTGCCGCTGCCACCACCGGACCCGCGATGCAGCCTCGACCGGCCTCGTCACAGCCAGCCTCGATGAGATTTTCGGTGAAAAACGGCTTAAGATTCATATTTGTATACCAAATAAAGGAAGATACTGATTTGCGATAATAGCTAACATTAAGACAATCAATGCGATATCGATTATTCTTGATTTTTTTATACAACTAAGCGCCATTGAGACCACAACAGCTAACACCATATAAATCAATCCATTACACACTACCGGTTTTTGAAGGAAAAGCATCATAAAACCGAAAACGAACAGCCACAATGTGACGTTGAGTTTTTTGCGTGTTCCGACGGAATTATCAGCATTTCCTGACTTTAACATCATCAGAGAAAGCCCCATAAAGACAAAAACCAGAACCAAAGCTACGCTACCCATCGTCGTCAGACCGAGTTTTTCAAAACCAAAGTCATTGAATGCAACCAAGTAATTGTTATAATTTTCAATCAGAGTATGATTAAAATAAACGCATATCAGCATTATAAAATAAGGAAGCAGAAAGCCGATAATTGGTATCAAAAAATGCTTCAGCTCCCTGATGTCCATAATGATCAACGACAGTAACACCCAGAAAATCAACAAGATAGCGGGATAATAAAACATTGATGCGATGGCAACAAACAATCCGGCATTCATCAGATAAGACTCTGGTTTGTCGACCTGATAGATGAGGTAGATAGTCTGCATCGCCATCATAATGAAGGTGTTGGCAATGAGGAACGGGTAATATTCGTCTTGAATTTGGACACAACACATACATAGCACAAAGACGAACGCCCCGATGCTGCTATTTCGTGTAACCAATTGATTTACAGACAGCATTGAGTTAAAAAACAATGCACTCAGACCCACCACGATAAATGTCAGCACTGTTATGGCACTGCTTGAGGAGTCGAACAGGCCGGCGATGAGGTTATACAGTGGTGTTGTAGGGCTTCCCACTGCTGTGTCGTGCAGATGTGTCACAAACGCAGGTATCCAGAGCACCACGAGCAGCAACACTATCACGATAAGTTGCGCTATGTAACTGTGTCTGAAGAACTTAAGCATGATAATTTATCAAATCGAGACCGATGTCGTGGCGGTAGTTTTTGCCTTCGAACACTATCATTTTTGCATTATGGTATGCTTTCTCCCTTGCCTCTTCGATGTTTTTGCCATGTGCTGTCACGGCGATGACGCGTCCGCCAGATGTAACTATATCATTACCATCGAGTTTGGTGCCCGCGTGAGCCACTATGCAGCAAGGACAAACGTTCTCAAGACCGGTGATTTTCATACCTTTTTTGTAAGCTTCAGGATAGCCGCCCGATACGAGCATCACTGTGACTGAAGTCTCAGGACTTGCTTGATAATGAGCCTCGTTGAGTTTACCTTGGGCGCATTTGTCGAGCAGCTCTGCGAAGTCGGAGTCGATGCGTGTCATGACGCCTTCGGTCTCTGGGTCGCCCATACGGACGTTGTATTCGATGACGTAAGGGTCGCCGCCGCAGTTCATCAAGCCCAAGAAAATAAAGCCTTTATAGTCGATTTTCTCGTTTTGGAGACCTTCGATGGTAGGTTTTATGATGCGATTCTCGACTTTTTCGATGAAATCAGGAGTGACGAACGGCACTGGTGACACCGCGCCCATTCCGCCTGTGTTGAGGCCCGTGTCGCCGTCGCCGATGCGTTTGTAATCTTTAGCTTCAGGTAGTATAACGTGGTTTTTGCCGTCGGTGAGCACGAACATTGAGACCTCGATACCTTTGAGGAATTGTTCGATGACCACCTTTGCGGATGCTGAGCCAAACTTGCCAGAAAGCATCTCTTTCAGTTCTGACTTTGCTTCGGATAAGTCATTGAGAATCAACACGCCTTTGCCAGCTGCGAGACCATCGGCTTTAAGCACGTAAGGTGCCTCGAGAGTCTCAAGATAATTCAGTCCATCGTTGAGGTTTTCGGATGTCACGGTGAAGCATTTCGCTGTCGGGATGCCGTATTTCTCCATAAACTGCTTGGCGAACGCCTTGGAACCTTCGAGTTGTGCGCCTTTCTTATCCGGGCCGATGATTTTTATATTCTTTAAATCCTTGTCGTTCTTAAAGAAATCGACGATACCGTCGACGAGAGGCTGTTCGGGGCCGACCACGACGAGATCGATACGATTTTGGAGCACTGCATCTTTAACTTGTTGAAAATCAGCGATATTTATTGATATATTGGTGCCTATTGAAGCTGTGCCAGCGTTACCAGGGGCAATGTAAACCCTTGACACTCTGTCACTTTGTGCGATTTTCCATGCTAGAGCGTGCTCGCGGCCGCCTGAACCAAGCACCAAGACATTGCGTTCCACTGCCGTGATGTGTTGTCCTTGGACATCTTTCCAATCAACTGCTTCTTTTTGATTGTCAACGGTATACATTACAATTCTTTCCATATTATTTTGATTTGAATTCTTTAATTATATTCCACCATTGTTCGGCCGCCTTGTCCCACGAGAAGTCGTTGCGACGGATGCGTCCTTTCTCTATCAATGAGTTACGGACGTTTTCATCCATCACCAGTTCCAATGCGCTGGAAATTGACTCGATGTTGAACGGATCGACCAAAAGTGCAGCGTCGCCAGCCACTTCGGGCATTGAGGTGACATTGGAGGTGATGACAGGTACGTCGCATTTGTAAGCCTCTATAATCGGGATGCCGAAGCCCTCGAAATACGAGACATAGACAGAAGCTAGAGCCGCAGCCGTAACACGTTGAAGCTCAGACATTTGCAGATGTCCGACAAACACCACGTCGTCTTGATGGCGCATTGCCTCGTAAGCCTTCTGGATAGGCTCGGTCCACCAGCGTTTCTCCCCTACTATCAACAACTTAACATCGGATCCGGTGCGTTCCTTAAACAGATCATAGGCTGGGAAAAGTCGTGCCAGATTCTTTCGCGGATGCAGCGAGCCAACAAACATAAAATATTGATAACCAGCGGTATACTGATTTCTTATTTCTTGTTTTTCTTCTTCAGAAACAGGTTTGAAGCCTTCGTTGGCGCCGTTGTACGCCACATGAATCTTTTCGGGCTCGACCTGATATTTTTCGATGATATCCTGCTTTGAAAACTCCGAAACCGTTATGATTTTCGCGGCTTTATGCGCATATTTCGGGAAATATCTCTTATAATGCCACAGCGCTATCTTCGGAAAATCCTGCGGGAAATGTTCGAAGTTAATGTCATGAAACACAGCTATTTGCGGCGTTTTTGAGCCGAGGCTGAGATATGCGTCCGTGGAGACGTATACGTCAGGTTTTATTTTGCGTAAGGCGCGGCGGACAGAAAACTCGAAGTAGATGATATACAAAAACGGGTGTCTCGCCTGTGGGAAAAGCACGACAGGCTTGACGTTTTCGGCGAAGATGAACTTCGGATCGGGTTTTCTGTCGAAGAGGAAGTAAAACTCGTCGTCGGGATGAGCCTTGACGATACGGCTGAGGCATTCGCATGCCACCCAGCCGATGCCTTCGAGCTTGTCTTTCAACAGCAGACGAGTATTTACCGCGATTTTCATCTTGTTAATTTTTGCAAAGATACTATTTTTTCATTTTCGCCACAAAGAAATTTCTATTCATGCGGGCGATGTTCGACACTGAGATGTTTTTCGGGCATTCGGCCTGGCATGCGTAAGTGTTTGAGCATGAGCCAAATCCAAGTTCGTCCATGCGTGCCACCATCTTTTGGACGCGGTCTTCAGACTCGATTTCGCCCTGTGGGAGAAGCGCAAACTGCGACACTTTAGCACCCACAAAGAGCATCGCGCTGCCGTTTTTGCATGCCGCCACGCAGGCGCCGCATCCTATGCACGACGCAGCGTCCATGGCGAGGTCTGCCTTATGCTTATTAATAGGTATGGCGTTGGCATCGGGCACGCCGCCAGTATGCACCGAGATGTAGCCGCCAGCCTGGATAAGCTTGTCTAGAGCCGAACGGTCGACCATCAGGTCTTTGATGATCGGGAACGCCTCTGAGCGCCACGGCTCCACGGTGATGGTGTCGCCATCCTTGAATTTACGCATGTGCAGCTGGCATGTGGTGGTATTTTTGAACCTCCCATGAGGGTGTCCGTTGATATACAATCCGCATGCGCCGCAGATGCCCTCGCGACAGTCGTGGTCGAAGGTGACAGGGTCGTCGCCACGTAAGACGAGTTGCTCGTTCAAGATGTCCAGCATTTCCAGGAATGAGGCTTCAGCAGGAACGTCATTGAGTTGATACTCAACGAATTGACCTTTAGCTTGAGCATTGGCTTGACGCCAGATTTTTAGTTTTATATTCATAGGGTCTCTAGGGTCTTTAGGGTAATTATGGTTATTTATAGTTACGTTGTTTCAATTCGACGTTGTCGAATTTCAGCTCTTCTTTGTGGAGAAGTGGCTCATTATCAACGCCTTGGTATTCGTAGGCAGCGACGAAGGCGTAGTGTTCGTCATCACGGAGAGCCTCGCCGTCCTGAGTCTGATACTCAGCACGGAAATGTCCGCCGCATGACTCGTTACGCATTAGGGCGTCGCGCGCGATGAGCTCGCCCATCTCGAGGAAATCAGCTACACGAAGCGCTTTCTCGAGTTCGGTGTTCATGCCATCCACATTCGGCACCCTCACTCTTGTCCAAAACTCATTGCGCAAAGCCTTAATTTCTTCGATGGCTTCCTTGAGACCTTGTTCGGTGCGTGACATGCCGACTTTCTCCCACATAATATGTCCCAGACGACGATGGATATTGTCAGTTGTGACATCGCCATTTATGGACAAAATCCGTGTAATCTTCTGACGCACAGCGAGTTCCGCTTCCTCAAATTGTGGAAGGTTTGTCGCTAACGGTTTTTCGTTGATTTGGTCGGCGAGATAGTTCTGCATGGTGTACGGAAGCACGAAATATCCGTCCGAGAGGCCCTGCATGAGTGCCGAAGCACCCAGACGGTTGGCTCCATGGTCGGAGAAGTTGGCCTCGCCTGCAGCAAACAGACCTTTGACTGTTGTCTGTAATTCATAATCGACCCAGAGGCCGCCCATGGTATAGTGAACAGCCGGGTAAATCATCATCGGGGTGACGTAAGGATTCTCGTCGACGATACGTTCGTACATCTCGAAGAGGTTGCCATACTTCTCTTCAACTGCTTGTTTTCCAAGACGTTGGATAGCATTGCTAAAGTCGAGATACACAGCGCGGCCGGTGTTGTTGACACCGTAGCCAGCGTCGCAACGTTCTTTTGCCGCACGTGATGCCACGTCACGAGGGACGAGGTTTCCGAATGCCGGGTAGCGGCGTTCGAGGTAGTAGTCACGCTCCTCTTCAGGGATGTCGGTGGCTTTGATCTTGCCTTCACGAAGCAGACGTGCTTTCTCGGCGTCTTTCGGCACCCAGATACGTCCGTCGTTACGCAGCGACTCGCTCATCAGCGTCAGTTTCGACTGGTAGTCTCCGTGAACAGGGATGCATGTCGGGTGGATCTGCGTGAAGCAAGGGTTCGCCATAAAGGCACCTTTTTTATAACATTGCCAGGCGGCTGAGCCGTTTGACGACATCGCGTTGGTGGAGAGGAAAAACACACGTCCGTAGCCTCCAGTGGCGATGACGACAGCATGAGCCGAATAACGCTCCAGTTCGCCAGTGACCAGATTTCTAACGATAATACCTCTTGCGCGGCCGTCGACGATGACCACGTCCATCATCTCACGACGGGCGTACATCTTGACGGTACCACGTTCTATCTCTTTGCTCAATGCGCCGTAGGCTCCAAGCAAAAGCTGCTGTCCTGTCTGGCCTTTAGCATAAAACGTTCTTGACACCTGTGCGCCGCCGAAAGAACGGTTAGCGAGCAGTCCGCTGTAGTCGCGGGCAAACGGCACACCTTGCGCAACACATTGATCTATAATGTTGTTGCTCACCTCGGCGAGACGGTATACGTTGGCCTCACGAGCACGGTAGTCG
This sequence comes from Bacteroidales bacterium, assembly GCA_017645275.1. Lineage (GTDB taxonomy): Bacteria > Bacteroidota > Bacteroidia > Bacteroidales > F082 > Limimorpha. Next base: position 41,492 of record JAGCPH010000052.1, read on the forward strand.
CCACCTTTGATGGTGTCGACAAACAGACGCTGGACGCTGTCGCCGTCGTTGGCGTAGTTTTTAGCCGCATTGATGCCACCTTGTGCCGCTATGCTATGGGCGCGACGTGGACTGTCTTGGATGCAGAACACCTTGACGTTGAAACCCATCTCGCCGAAAGAAGCGGCTGCTGAAGCTCCTGCCAAGCCAGTGCCAACCACGATAATGTCGAGTTTACGTTTGTTAGCGGGGTTCACGAGCTTCTGCTCGGCTTTATATTTCGTCCATTTTTCGGCTAATGGACCAGCTGGTATTTTTGAATTAAGCTCCATATCAATATTAAAGTATTACTTTAAATAAATATATCTAAACAATTAACCAATAATATATTACAACTGACGCAAACATCAATACAATGACGGTGGCGAAGAAGTTGCCGAGCCATTCAAGGCGGCGTTTCCATTGGATGTTGTTCCATCCTATCGACTGCATCACGCTGGCGATACCGTGCGAGAGGTGGAACCATATCGCGACTAGCCACAGCAAATACATGATGCTAAGGTAATTGCTCGAAAAAATAAATTTTATCTGATCGATGCCGTCGACAGGTTCGTTACCTTTTATCTCCGCAAGTTGCATCTTCGACCAGAAGTCGTAAAGGTGGAAAGCAAGTCCGAACAGGATGAAAGCTCCTAATGCTAGCATGTTTTTCGATGCCCATGACACGCCTTCAGGGCGTTCGTTGACGGCGTAACGTTGTTTGCCGCGAGCCTTGTAGTTCTGGTAAGACAGGATGAAAGCGTATATGATGTGTAATACCATCAACACTGCCAGTCCTATTGTGCCGACGAGTGCGTACCAGTTGGCGCCGAGGAACTCACAAATCCAGCGGTAGGCGTCTTCCGAGAATATAGAGACGACGTTCATGGCGCCGTGGAAGAGCAGGAAAAACACAAAGCCGCCGCCAGTGACGGCCATAATTAGTTTCTTAGTGATTGAGGATAAACCTGTTTTGTGCATGACAAAAGTTTTTAATACAAACTACAAAAATACAAAAAAATCTTTGAAATCATATAAAGAAAATACGATTTTTTATATCTCTGAATTATTTGGATGAGATTCCTCCACTTCGGTCGGAATGACAGACAAAAAAAGAGAACCACCCCGTTTCCAGAGTGGTTCTCGAGCAAATTAGGATTATATTAATTGAAAAGCATATAGCTCGGAATAAGTCCCAGCTCGTAGGTGCCGAGGAGGGTACCGTCGGCAGAATAATGAAGCAGGTCTCCGTTCTGGACGTAGTTCTTGGCATCGGTGACATAAAGGTCGCCGCTTGCCAGGTCGACTTTCAGGTTGTAAAACACTTTTCCACCAGATGTAACAAACGGAGTCTCAGGGATTTCAGTGGCATCAACCGACATCTTATAGATGTTCAAAGTGCCGTAACTGCCATTCATAAAGAAGATGTTCTCCCCAGCCCCATCGATAGTCAGTCCACTTGGATAGCTGCCTTCAGCAAGGTCAAAGCGCTTGATAATCTGATGTGTAGCAGCGTCGATGCAGATGATGGCCGGGTCTTGCGGAGGCATGTAACCGCCACTGCACGACACCCATATGTGATTGTATTTGTCGACAACCATGGAGTTAGGTTCCTGCGCCACATCAATGGTCTCAACAAGCGCATCATTCACACAATCAATCACTTGGATGCTGTGATTTGATGTCTCTGTTATTGTGTAATAATTCGACCAGTTGCTCATGAAGACCTCGTTGCCGACCTTCACGATAGCCTCGGTGGTGTTGCCAGTCTCGACGAAAGTCTTCTCCAAAGTGTTGAGATTCAACACCCAAAAGCCCGTGCTCACGAGATCAGTCACGTATGCCTTGTCGGCACTGACCTGAAGCATATATCTCGGAGAGGTGAAACCTTCTATTTTCGCTTTATAAACTATGGTTTTTGCATCAACCTTATAAATATATTTGCTGTTGTTGACCACGATATACAAATCGTCGCCAATCAGCGTAAGTGATTGACCAACATCGCCTATCGGGGCGTTGTTAACCCTGAAAAACAGGTTGTTTTCGACAGTATTTGTCGCAAAATCATAATATGAAAGCGACGAATTAGCATAGGTAAATGTGCCTTCGTTCAAAATAAACAGACCTCTATCAGCAGGTTGCGGTGCCGGCTGAGGTGTTTCTTTCTTCTTGCAAGCAGCGAATGTTATCGCAATAATCAAGCTTAAAAATAAAACAGTTCTTTTCATAATTATTAAAATTTATAACTTAAACTCACTTCATAACTACGGCCCGGCATCGGTCGCCATAGCACCGCCATATATTCGACATCAAAAATATTATTCACCCTAATTTCGGCGTAAAACTTTTTGATTTGTTTGCCCAGCGACGCATGTTGCAAGGTGTATGGCTGCAGGCTAAAACCATAGAAATCATTAGGATTCATGGATGTCTTACGCTCGCCGGTATATTCCACGGTGTATGTCATATTCCACGTCTTCCACTTGATTTCCGCGAAGGCATTGGCGTGATGTAAAGGTATGTAAATCAGCTGTTGCCCGCTCTCGTCGGTGGTGTGGCTGTAGACATAGTTTCCGGAAAGGGAGAAATTCCAATTATTGATATGATAATTCAATTTCAGATGCACCTCCGCGCCGTACGCTATGACAGTGTTGACGTTTTCAGGGATCCAGTAACGGTAGGTCGTCGGCACCCATTGAATCCAGTCTTTGACTTTTGAATAATATGTGCCTATGGTGCTCTCCACCAACAAACTTCCGAAATACCTGTTAAAGCTGATGTTTCCGTCGATGGTACGGCCGTCTTCAGGTCTCAGGTTTTCATTGCCGCCAGGATACCAATAGAGGTCATTCAAGCTCGGATTACGGTAGTTGTGGCTATATCCAACGTTGACCGTTAAGCCTCTGACAAACAATGAGCTATACGACAAAGTGGCTGTCGGGAAGAAACCTTTCGACTCCCAGTCGACCCAGTCGTTGCGCAAGGTCAGACGCACGTCCAACGGTCTCAGCAACTTACCTGTCAATGCTGCATAAAACGAAAGGATGTCACGGTCTTTGACACCTTTGTAGTTGTTCGACCTGACCTCTTCGTAGTCGTATTGTATTTTTGCGTTAAGCTTCCACGAACGATAGATATCCTGATATAGGTCGGCGATTCCATGCACCACGTTAGCGTCGTTTTTTGAGTTTATCTGTGTGACAGGCGTTCCGATGTCGGTGTAAGACTCGAGAAAATAATGCTGTTTTTCGTAGAAATAGGCCGCTTTCGTCTCGATTTTACCCGTCTCCCAATAGGTTTTGTATGACACGAAGTTACGCGAGTAGCCGTTATCTGTATATTCCTTGGTGTTGTCGTTGTTGACGTTAGGCATTATCTGCGGGCAGTTACGGTCGCTCCACTGGTTCCACGACACTATGGTTATCAACGACTTACGTCTCCGCCACTGATATTCTGGCATGAGACCATAGTCGACGTATTCGCCATTTTTTTGCTTCATCACCTGATGCGGGATCACGCCTATGTTGAGGTACTCGAAGTCGTTGTCGCTCGAGGCTCGATAAGCCTTCACCCGCAAGAGGTGACTTGCCCATGAATAACCGGCAGTGATGTAAGAGCCGAAGGTGTTGAAACTGCCGTATGTCTGTTTCAGGTCGAGAATGAGTTTCTCGCCGAAATGCTGATTGTTGTCGATGTTGATGACGCCGCCGAGTCCGCCGCTGTTGGCCGACGTGCCGCTACCCCATTTCAGTGCCACCTGTTCGGTCATGTAGACCGGGATGGTGCTGAAGTCGACCTGACCGAGTGACGGCGCGTTGATCTGGAAGCCGTTCCACAGCACTAAGGTATGGCTCGCTGTGGTGCCTCGGAACGATGCCGTCGCCACTCCGCCCGGGCCGTATGTCTTGATGAAGACGGGGCTATGCTGGATGAGCAGCTGCGACATCGTGATGGTATTGAGGCGTTTGAGGATGGCGGTGTCCATCTTACGTTCCATCGCCGCCTCGGCCTGGTTGCGCCGTATCGCATCCGCCTCGACCTCGACGGAAGGCAGCATGATGGTATCCTGCGCCCAGACTGCACATGAAGCCAAAAGAAACAGCATTACGACCAATTTCCTCATAACAATCAGAATTTCACGACTGACTTTTATCCCGAAAGCCCTTTATGTCTTCGATTTCAGGCAGGTCTTCTGACTCACTCCTTACGTCCGCGTCTTCCCGTTTATATGGGATAAACAGTGACATCTGCGGTCGCTGCAAGAGTTTACAGCAGCGGGAACTGTCCGGGGTTTTCACCCGATTCCCTATTAAGCCTTCTTCAGGCACCTAAAATCGGTGCAAAAATATAAAAAAAAATGGGACGCTCGACCGAGCGTCCCAAATTTTTTTACATCATCTCATCTCTGAGATACTCATCGATAGCTTTCGCCGCTTTCTTACCGGCTCCCATTGCAAGGATGACGGTCGCTGCACCGCTGACGGCATCACCGCCAGCGAAGACGCCGTTACGTGTGGTACGTCCGTTCTCCTTTGCCAAGATACAGCCGTGTTTGTCGGCGTTCAGACCTGGAGTTGTTCTGAAAATCAACGGGTTAGGCGATGTACCGAGTGCCATAATGACCATGTCGACATCGAGCACAAACTCCGAGCCCTTGATCTCGACAGGACGACGACGACCCGATGCGTCAGGCTCGCCAAGGCCCATTCTAACACACTTCATGCCGTTGACCCAGCCCTCTTCGTTGCCTAGGATCTCGACAGGGTTGCAGAGCAGGTCGAACTGTATGCCTTCTTCCTTGGCGTGATGCACCTCTTCGGCACGTGCCGGAAGCTCAGCCTCCGAGCGACGGTACACGATATGTACGTCGGCACCAAGACGCAAGGCGGTACGGGCAGCGTCCATAGCGACGTTACCGCCACCTACGACAGCCACCTTCTTACCCACGAAGTTAGGTGTCTCGAAGCCTTCTTTATATGCGAAAAGCAAGTTATTTCTTGTCAAGAATTCGTTAGCCGAGACGACACCGCAGAGGTTCTCGCCCGGGATGTTCATAAACTTCGGCAGACCTGCACCAGAGCCGATGAACACCGCGTCGAAGTGCTCGTCTTTCATCAAGGTCTCGATGGAGACGGTACGGCCGATGACCACGTCTTTGAAGAAATGGCCGCCGAGACGCATCACGTTCTCGACCTCGTGACGTACGACGGTCTCTTTAGGCAGACGGAACGATGGGATACCGTAAGCCAACACGCCGCCGAACTCATGCAGAGCCTCGAACACCGTGACGTCGTAGCCTCTCACCAACAATTCCTTAGCACATGTGAGGCCTGAAGGACCTGAGCCGACGACAGCCACACGCTTGCCGTTTTTCTTGATAGGCTTGGTGAGGTTGATATTGTTCTCGCGTGACCAGTCGCCCACGAAACGTTCGAGCTTTCCGATGGCGATAGGCTCGAACTTCACACCCATCACACATTTGCCCTCGCACTGTGTCTCCTGCGGACAAACACGGCCGCACACTGCCGGCAGTGCCGAGTCTTCGTCGATGATCTGGGCGGCGCCGAGGAAGTCACCTTCCGACACCTTTTTAATAAATCCAGGGATGTTGATATTGACCGGGCAGCCTGTGACGCACTGTGGACGGCCGCATTGCAGACAGCGTTGTGCCTCCACGATAGCTTCGTCGGCAGTGTAGCCAAGACACACCTCGTTGAAGTTATGGGCGCGCACCAGCGGGTCTTGCTCGGTAATCTTCACACGATGTTTCTTATCTCTTGGCTCGTCAAGGATGCCGCCAACATGGCACTGATGACCTTCGGCCTTCTCCTCTGCCTCAAGCTGTTTGTGCTCGACCACGTTGTTGTACATCGACTGACGTTTCATAGCTTCCGCGAAATCGACCTTAGCACCGTCGAACTCAGGACCGTCGACGCAGGTAAACTTGGTCTGGCCACCCACGCTGATACGGCAGGCGCCGCACATACCGGTGCCGTCGACCATCAAGGCGTTCATTGAAACGGTGCATTTGATGTTGAGTTTCTGCGCAAGCTGGCACACAAACTTCATCATGATCATAGGGCCGATAGCGATACACTCGTCGTAATGATTGCCTTGATCGACAAGACGTTGCAGCATATCGGTGACGAGGCCTTTATATTCTGAAGTGCCATCATCGGTGGTGACGTAAAGATTTGACATTGAAGAGAGCTCATCTTCATACACGAGAAGGCTGTGGGTACGTGCGCCGATGATGACATCAGCTTTCACACCGTTATGATACAGCCATTTCACCTGAGGGAAGATTGGAGCGATACCCACGCCGCCGCCGATGAAAACGTAACGTTTTGTCTTACGCTCCTCGTACGACATGTGGATGAACTCCGACGGACGGCCAAGCGGACCTACTACATCGAGGAAAGTGTCGCCGACGTTGTATTTGGCCATCTCCTGTGTGGATTTTCCGATAGCCTTGAAAACAATTGTCACGGTGCCGTTCCACGGGTCGTTGTCGCTGATTGTGAGCGGGATACGCTCAGCTTTTTCTGTCATTTTGATGATAAGGAACTGTCCTGGAAGGGCTGCTCTCGACAGACGAGGCGCCTCGATTTCCATCATAATGGTGTCCTGTGCTAATTCTTTCTTGTTGACTATCAGATACATATGTTAAAAATTTTAAATTTAATCCCTAAATTTGAGTCTTTTTGAAACTACAAAATTAGGGATTAAATATATATAAAACAAGAATTTTTTTAAAAATTTATCGCACCATGATTCGCTGTACACTACTACCCTGTTCGGTTGTAATTCTCAACATAAATAATCCGGTGCCGAATTGCGACAAATCGATTTGATTTTCAGCAGTTTCGAATACTTTTTGACCGAGAGTGTTCATCACGACGATGTTTTTCAGACCTTCAGCGTTGATGTTGACAATACCATTGGTAGGATTCGGGTAAACTCTCACGTTGCCGTCGATTTCGTTGATGCCGTCGGTGGTGATGTGGATGTAGTCGTGCAGGCCGTCGGCCGACATGGCTGGGTTCGACTCGCAGTGGTTTCCGCCCGCGACGGTGTTGACTGCTGTCACCTTATAATATTGGTTCACATTCTGGATAGCGTTATCGTCGTAGCTTGTGGCGTCACCGTCGGCATAGCCGATGAGGCTGTAGTTGACGCCGTCGAACGAACGGTAGATATGGTAGATTTCGGTGACACTCGAAGTGCCTGCCCAGACTGCATTTCTAACGGTGATATTATCGATTACCAGAGCGTAAGCCGCCACTGCCGAATGGTGACGGAAGCCGAGAAACACCTTTTGGCCTGAGTATGCCGACAAATCGACGGTGTATTTCTGATATGGATTCGACGTAGTCCATGTGCCGAGTGTAGCTATACTCATACCGTCTTCCGATGCCACCACGAAACTGAATGTCTCGGCCGGATAACTCGGGTCGAAACCGGCTGCATAAAAATCGATACTGGCATTTTGGAGGATCTGTGTCAGTGGCATGAAGGCGTAGTTGTCGGGGGTTAAAGCGCCATAATCGTTGATATAAGAGAACGATGCCAAAGAAGCGTTAGTGCCGGTAGTGTTGACGCTTCCATTAGGTTCCATGCCACCTGCAGCATAGATAGCAAAGGTATAACCGTCGCTGTCGGCATCGAGGAATGTCCAGCCCTGAGGGTCGTCTTGGAAATCGATGAAGATGTCACGCTCCCAAGTAAGTTGAACCTTATTGCCGTCAAAGCTGCCGCTGAGGTTGGTCGGAGCCACACAGTTGAGCTGTGCTGTCGCACATTGCGGAGCGGCAAGAGCATAGTATGTGCCGTCGGTTTTGCTTCCTTCCTGAATAACACGGATGCAATACTCTGAGTTATAACGGTTTACGCTATGAGTATAGCTCTCCTCGCCATGATTTAATGTTGCGATAAGCTCATCATTGGCATACAGCACAACACCTTTGGCAGGACGTGTGATTTCAGCTTCGATATTGGTGATTTTGATGTTGTCGATGTTGAGATAATAAGTCTCGCCAGTGGTGTTGAAATGGCGGAATGCCACGTATATCTGCTGTCCTGCGTATGCTGACAGGTCGACAGTATAATCGGTATAAGCGTGCTGGCTGTTCCATTCCTGAATCATGATGAAATCGGCAGGATTGGTGTTGCCTGTCGTCGACACCGCCACTCCGAAATGTTCCGGGTCGGGAGCGATGCCTGGCTGGTCAGCGTCTCTTGCCACAAAGGTGAGCACTGTCTCAGACGATGCGGTAAGATGTGGCAATACCGCGAAATTATCAGTATTCAAAGCCTGTCCCTGCCATGAATTGGAACGGAGGCATGGGCCACTGCCGTAGCCGCCGTATGTGCACGGATAGAAATTAAGGCCGTCGCCGTTGGCGTCGATAACGGTGAGGTCAGACATGGTTGTGTCGGAGAAGTCGTAAAGTAACTCATCGACCACAAACGACGAGTTCATCATCGGCAAGGTCCAGCTGAGGTTGACGGCATCGCCATTGCTTTCGGCTTGTAAGCCTGTCGGAGAACCTTGGAAGTTGTCACCAGAGCGGAATGTCCAATCTTTAATATTTGACAATGTATTGCCCGACTGATATGTCGCTGTGACAGTCGTCGTGTGTGCGGAGTTGTTGGCAAAGCCATCGGTATTAAGGAGATAACTTATACCTGTCACGTTATTAGCGACCACATTTCCGTCAAGGGAGATGCTGCAATTGACAAGCGGGTCTTTATTCTGTGAACCGACGAAGATATCGTCGATGCAGAGGCAGAAGTTGTCTTGGCTGTTGAAATGACGGATAGCAATATAGATTTCTTGTCCGACATAACTTGCCAAGTCGACCGAATACTCATGCCAGCCGCCTTGTTTGGATGTCATCGTCCATTCCTGAAGCATGGTGAACGAGCCGGCTGTGCCTGTTGACGACACTGCGAGTCCGAAATGGTCGGCAGGATACTGCTCATCCAAGGCGCTGCCGTAGAAAGTCACATAGTGGTTGTTTGCCGTGATGGCCAGTTGAGGTGAAACGAGGTAATTGTCAGGATTCAGAGCTCCAGCGTAGTTGCTGTATGAATATGACATCACTACGCCGTCGGAGCCGTTACGGCCATAGCCCTCTCCTATCGGAGAAAGCATCCAGTTGTAGCTGTCGCCGTCGGCATCGATAGTGTTCCAGTTCAAAAGACGGCCTTCCACAAAGTCGTTTTCAAAATCGAAGGCATAGCCGTCGGTGCCTGTGTTGTAAAATGGTGCGTTGAAGATGACGTAACCCGATGCGGATACGTAAGCTTGCACTCCTTGTTGTGCTCCAGCTCCGAAAGGAACGAGCATCATGAGGGCTGCCATGAGAGACAGCAAAGAAAATTTTCTCATGTCTGTTAAATAAAATTTATAATGTGTTGATTTTCAAAATTAGTATACCACAGTTACATTTTCGTTATCGAGACGGACTTTCAGCCAGCGTTCGATACGGTTGCGAAGCTCTTCATTTATAGTTTCATCGCTGCTGATAAATACCATGATACGCTCAGAGACAAATAGTGAGTCGGCATCGACGGCAGAGCCTCGTGTGAGGCTTATGTTATTGATTTCAGGATGTTGAGCAAAGAGTTCCTTGGCGATGGCATGTGCCGGAATCTCCTTGTTTTTGTATACGTCAAGTTGTATGTTAAGTCGGGTGATGCTGTCGTTAAGCTCTTTGATCTGACGGTCGGTATGCTCGTAAATACCTTTCAGGATCTCGGCTTCTGAGAGGTCTTCACGGACTATCGTGGCATCTTCATGAAGAATTATCTGTCCGCGTGTTATACCAAACTGCTCAGCGTCACGATAGATACGTTCTTTTATCTCATCAGACAATGCTTCACCTGCCACAAAGATATCGACATTCTGTTCGCGACGGTTATATGTCGTCTTATGATCATAGATAAAGCTTCCGCCCAGATTCTTATTTCTTTGGACAATTTGTGTAGCGTGGATTTTGAAGTTGTTTTCCCTCACAACATTGATAGCGGTTATGATACTTGGAACCAGAATCACAACCAAAATCACTATATACCAGGTCTTTGATATACGCTGATGGTTCTCGTCGGCGACCTGTACGGCTGGGAACTGGAACAATTTCACCGCAAGGAAGGTGGCGAGAGCGATGAAAATGGTATTAATTAAAAAGAGGTATAACGCTCCTCCGATAAATGTCAGATTCAGCTGTGAGATGCCGTAGCCCACGGTACAGAGAGGCGGCATAAGGGCTGTGGCGATGGCGACACCCGAAATCACGGTGCCTTTCTCCTTGCGTGACGTCTCCAGGATACCTGCGAAGCCGCCGAACAAGGCTATCAGCACGTCGTATATTGTAGGGTTGGTACGTGCGAGGAGCTCCGACTGGTTTTCCAATGTGAGAGGGCTCAGCAGGAAGAACAGCGACGATGCCAAGATACTGATAATCACCATGATGGCGAAGTTTTTCAGTGAGTCGCGCAGCAGATGGCGGTCTTCGGTGCCAAGGCCGAGGCCGAGTCCCAAGATAGGACCCATGACCGGCGATATCAACATGGCGCCGATGATCACCGGGATGGAATTGACGTTCAAGCCGACAGAGGCGATGATGATGGCACATGCCAAGATTATCACGTTAGGGCCTTTGAACGCTATGTTTTTACGGATAGAGTTGTCGGCTGTCTCGTAGTCGATATATTCCCTGATATTTACGAGGGATCTGATGTATCTAATTACTTTATGCATATTTTTGCCAGTTATATGAAACTGCAAAAATACGAAAAAATTTTAATACAGAATGATTTTATTTTTTTGCCACCCGTCATTTCGACTGTAGCGAAGCGAAATGGAGAAATCACCGGCATTTGAATGTTGCGAAATCATTCAGATGGCGGTGATTCCTCGACAAGCTCGGAATGACGAGTGGATGGTTATCTATTGATTATCAATTTGACGATACCATTTCCGATTTTTATGAAATAAATGCCATTGGGCAGATACGAAACGTCGATTTGATTGTCTTGGACACGGATTTTCATCAATTGGCCATGAATATCCATTAATTCTATTTGAGATGTGATGAATCGCATCTCTACTGGATCACAATCGATTGTGACGGCATCCTTCGCAGGATTCGGGTAAACCGTGAATGCCGGGGTTTCGTTTTCATCAACACCTAAATGGTTGTCGTTATAGATATAGTCACAGTCCACATCGCCTTCTTTCAGAATAAGGACATCGTCTTTCCAGTAGCAGCGCAGGCCGTCGACCTCGGAATCGGCTTTGCCATCCAATAATTTCTCAGGGAAGAAGCTGGTGAGATGACCGATTCCGCATAAGATTGTGCCGCTGAAGACGTCGTTTTCGTCGCTGACTGTCAATGCTTTGAACCAGCGGGCATCTTTGACATAATACCACACATCGTCGACATGCATTGTGATGTTGTTGCCACCTGCCGAAACCACCCATTCATCGCCCGGGTTGGCACCGAAATCATACAACACGGTAAACTCCTGCGATGTCTTGTCCCACCAGTAAACACGGTTATTTTCCTCATAAATGTATTCCAGCACAGGTTGTTCGTCGATACGCAAATCGTAAAGACTGTTGGTTTTTACTATGACTTTAACCTTTTTGTCATCAATAGTGGTGTCGCAGACATATTCAAGATGCTGATAGTAGATTTCGCCTAAAGCGTTTGTGATTTCATAATACCATTCGTCGCCAACGAGCTGATAATCAGGTTGTCCGGCCATATCGAAAACCGGGTAGCCGTCGTTGATGCCTGTAACATCTTCAAGCCAAGTGCATTGGCCAAGCGAGCCTGCGTTGAGAGCCTCGAGCAGGTCGGTTGTGCCGTACTGAGCCTCGCTGAGAATCCAGCTTGTAGGTGTCGCGCCCTGTACAAATGAACAAGAGCCTGGCAAATCAGGATGTTCCTGCATCTCTTCGTTGCCGCAAGCCGGGAAGCCGTTGCCTTCGAGCCAATAGCAATTGTAATAATTCTCGTCAGGATGGTAAGAATAACCGACGATATTGCCGTAGCCATATTCCTGAATGCTCGGTCCGACCGGAGGAATGATATTGCCAGTATTGTACACGTTAAATGAATGGGCTTCAAATTCTGTTTCATCAACGCCAACGATGCCACCTATATACACTTCATCGAATTCCATGACACCAGTTTTTATTGCAGTAAGGTCGCCACGATTGTAGCAATTTGAAATCGCGCCACCTGTTCCAGTGATGCCACCAATAAATGTTGCGCCAATGCCCATATAATCATCATCCATAATAAGTCCGGTAATAGATGCATCATTAATACATCTTGTAATTATTGCCAAACCAGACTTGCCCACAATACCTCCAATCATGCAACCAGTAATCTCGGCACCTTCATGGTTTACACAATCCTCTAAAATGCAATTAGGATAAACTGATGTATTTGAACCTGAGCTTCCGACAATACCGCCGCAAATTATCGATGACTGTATTTTCCCAAAATTTTCACATTTTTTAATAACAGCATTTTTATGCACTTGTGCCGCTATACCTCCACAATGCATTTTTGAGTTAATATCGCTGTAGTTGACACAATTCTCTATTACAAGCCAACTATTAACATGATCAAGTCTACTCAAATCACCGATAATACCACCAATCCTTGCTTCATCACTAAATATCGCATTATTAATACAGTTCACAATATAAGTTGTATCATTTACTTTAGTAGTCTCACACTCACCAATTATACCACCCAAACATCCGTAAGACTGAATTGAGCCATCAACTGTACAGTTTGAAACGTCTGTATTTATAGCATTACCTGCAATCAGACCTGTTAGTGTTCCACCTTGTTCTAAAGAGGATGTTATATATGCATTCGAAATGTTAACATTTTTTATGACAGCGTTATTAGTTCTTCCAAACAAGCCCAGACAAAACAAACCGTCAACATTATCCAAGTAGAGATTATTTATAGTATGGCCATTGCCATCAAAAACGCCTTTAAAATCCTTGTTATATGAATCGACCAAAAGGCCTATCGGCATCCAGTTATGACTATCTGAACCCACGTTTTCGTTAAGGCAGATGTCGTCGGTCAGGATATAGCAGGCATCGCCGCCGATGCCGTTGTTGGTCTGCTCAGCGAGCAAAGCGAGCTGAGCGGCATTTGCTATCTGGTAAGGGTTTTCAGGTGTGCCGTCACCGCCAGCGTAAACATCGGCGACAGTACCGTCCCAGCATGGGGACTGCGCTCCGCAAAACATAGCGAGAGCGAGCATTACGATTGATAATAAGAGCTTTTTCATAGTATTATTCTTTTTGTTAATTATTCATTATTTGAGATTTCTCCACTCCCTTCGGTCGGTCGAAATGACGTAAATAAATTACACAGCATTTACAATTTCCTCGAACGAGCGGGTGTCGTTGTTGAGTTCCATCTTCATTTGTTTGATACGTATCTTACGTCGGTAATACGAGTCGGTCTGGGTGTCGAGCAGTATGGATATCACCTGGTTTGAGAATCCGTTTTTCGACAGGCAGCAAATCCTAACATCCCACTGCCCCAGCTTGGGGAACAGCTGCAGTAGCCGTTGTGAGAAGCCGTCGTACACAAGGTCGGTGAGGCTTATGAAGTCGGCCCAGTCGTCGTTGCTGAGGTCGAAATTCAGCGCATTGGCGGTGACGTGTTCACTCAGGCTCATGGCGGTGGCGAACACCTTGTTTCGCGACATGATTTTATTGGTCATCAGCAGTTCTTTCTGTGAAAGTGTCTGATGGTCGCGTCGCAGCTCGTCATTGGTGCGGATGAGGTTCTCCATGTTGCTTACGAGCTCGTGGATGCGGTTCTGGTCGCGTTCCACCTGGTTTTTGAAGCGTTCGACAGCGATTTTATGGTCGCTGGCTTTCTTTCGCACCACCATCAGGGTCACCAGCAAAGCGATGACAACGAGGGTGATGACGAGATACAGTTTCAGACTCTTTGTGCGGTTAAGGCTCTCCATCTGGCTTTTCTGGGATTTCAGCTCATATTCGGCTTTCAGACGCTGCATCGCCTCGAGGTTGTTTTCCTTTTCCAAAAGCTGCATGTTTTCGAGGAAAAGTCCCTCATATTCCATCGCTTTGTCAAGATTTTTCTCGTTGAGTGCGATGCCGTAGAGGGTCTGGTAGACCGACATCCTCACTCCCACCCTGTCGCTACGTAAAGCGGCTGTGAGATAGTCCTTCGCGACATCGTTTTTGTTGGTGTAATAATAGAGGATTCCGAGCGTCATGTTGGCGATGTCGAGGTCGTTGCCCTGCAGGCCGCCTTGCATGGCACGTCTGACACATTCGATAGCCTTGGGGTAGTTTCCGACTTCCATGTAATAATCTCGACCAATCTCGAGATACAAGTCATTGACCATGACGGTATCATTAATTAAGGTGGCGATTTGGAAGGCCGAGTCGTAGTAGTGTTTTGTGTAGGCATAGAGCTCCAGCGACTTGGTGGCACGTCCGCAATTGCGCCATGTCGTCATCATCCCGACGGAGTCTGGAATTAGTTTGAATTCGCTTACAGCCTCGCGATGCAGACACAACGCGTCTTCGAAAAGACCGTGTTTGTAATACATCGCGCCAAGATTGTCTTTGATGTCGGCGACCAATTCCCTATCATTGTCGACCAATGCCAACGCCTGCAGGAAACATTCCGCAGCCTCTTTTGACAGCCGCTGTTCGCGCAGACGCACACCTTCTTCATATAGCGCGCGTGCCTTACGCTCACGTGTTGTCGCCGAATCGCATGAGGTCAGGGCAAAGCCGATCACGAAACCGAGCAGGATCAAGAATTTGAGTTTTGTCTTCATACGCTAAATTTTTACATCGTTTATTGGTGTGATCACAATGCAAAAATATACAAAAAAATTTTTTGTCAAGCGTTTTGCAGGCTACCGTCGCATCTTGTCCATGTCTTACGAAAAATAAATATTATTATTTAATTGATTTTTAATGATTTAACAATTTAAACACCCAAATTCTGTCCATATCGGAATCAGTGGTTTATCACAATTTTTTCATAAAAACCCTTGCTCTTTTTGTGATTTTGTGCTCGAGATAACGCCAGAGGTTTTGGACGGTGGTGTTGTCCTCCAGTTCGCGTGTCGACTCTATGTATTTTATGCCGTTTTTCTTGATACCTTTGGAAAACTGGTCGAAAATCATCGCATTGACGCCTTTATTCTGGTATTCCTCGTCGATGGCGATCAGCAGCAGGTCGATGGTGTCGTTATGCTTCAACGCCCTCAGCAGATGGATGAATCCGAACGGGAACAGGCTGCCATTGGATTTCTGCATGGCCTTCGACAGCGACGGGAGGGCGACGCCAAACGCCACGACTTTGTCTGATTTGTCAAGGATTATCGACACAAAATCGATGTTGATATTTACGAGAAATTGTTTTTTCAAATCTTCGCACTGTCCTGGCGACAGCTCCGAGAAGTCGTGCAGCTGTGAGTAGGCCGCGTTGAGGCACTTAAACACGCCGTCAAGGTACGGGCCGACATCGGCACGCCGTTTCAATGGTGCCTGACGCAGCTCGTATTTCCTTGCCACGAGGTCGGCGGCACGCGCATAACGCTCCGGAATGATGTCGGGTACGAGTATCAGATACTCAACAAAATCAACTTCTTTGGCGTAACCGAGTTCAAGAAGACGCTGCTCGTAATATAGAGCGTTGTACTTGCCGTAAGCCGTCGGCAGCTGGTCGAAGCCTTCCACAAGGATGCCGGCAGGGTCGAACTCCAGGAAGCCCGTCGGACCGCTTACAGTCGTCATGCCTTTATCTTTGGCATATTGCTCCACGGCACTCATCAAGGCTTTCACAACATCTTGATTGTCAATGAAATCAATCCAGCCGAAACGGCAAATCTTCTCACCCACCTTCTCGTTGTAACGATGGTTGATGATGCCTGCGACACGCCCCACAATCTCATATTTTTCATTATAAGCAAACCAATATTTACCTTCGCAAACCTCAAAAGCGTGGTTTTTCGCAGGGTTCAGCGTGTCGCGGTCCATCGACTCGATCTGTGTCACATAATATGGGTTGTCTTTATAGAGCTCGTTGGGAAAATGCACAAAAGCGCGCAAGTCCCGCTTCGTCGTCACTTCGCGTATAGAAACATTCATCTTTCAATCACTAATTTTGATATCTTCTCTCCTAATTTTATAAAATAAATGCCGTTTGGCAAATTTGAGATGTCGATTTGATTGTTTTTAACTTGAATTTCCATCAATTGGCCACGGATGTCCAGCACTTCAATATGAGATGCGATGAATTGCGTCTCTATAGAAGAATCATTAATGTATACGAAATTGTTTGCAGGATTCGGGTAAACCGTGAATGCCGATATCGCGTTTTCAATGGTCCCGTCGTATGGTTCCACGGCGTCGACGGCCGCAAGGGCGTCGACGCGCCCCACGCCTGTGATGTTGCTCTTGGTCTGTGTCAACTTCACGGATGTTTCCTCCAGAATTCGGCAGATGTCAGCGGGCATGAGGGTTGGATTTTTCTGCAACATCAATGCTATGATGCCACCCACCAATGGTGTTGCCTGCGAGGTGCCATCAAGGTTCTTATAGCCATTAACTGTCTCATAATCAAGCGATTTTATTGCCACGCCAGGGCCGCACACGTCGGGACGGATGAGTCCGATGCCAGGGTTATAGGCATAGTCGCCGAACTCGGTGTCCTGCCATGTTACCGGACCACGCGAGGTGAAATATGCCGCCTCGTCGTTGCTGTCGACGGCACCGACAGCTATCACACAGCTCAGCTCGCCAGGATTCTCCATCTGGTCGGGGTCGAGATATGGCGGCGGACAGCTTGCAGGGACACGTACGTTGTCAGGTATAGGAGCTATCATCGTGAGATGGCCTTCATTGCCTGCGCACACCACCGCCACTATGCCTATATCGTTGATGGCGACACATGTTCTGCGAAGCACTTCCTTGTCGGTGATTGAAGCATTCACCATGCCCAACGACATGCTGATGACGTCACAGCCGTGTTCGACAGCCCATTCCATGCCTCCTGCGATATTGACAGAACCGCCGAAGCCTTCTGCATTGATGCTTTTCACACACATTAAAACAGCATCTGGCGCGATGCCAGTCTGTGAGCCGGCGGTGCCATCACCTAAAACGGTGCCTGCGCAATGCGTCCCATGGCCTTTGTCATCCATCGGGTCATTATCATTGTTGACTATATCGTATCCATGATGCGGGAAAGCATCTCCACCATCCCACAGATGGTCGGCCAAATCCTCATGGTTATAGTTGACACCAGAATCAACGACAGCAACAACTACACCGGCACCAGTGTAACCCTGCGCCCACACATCAGGCACGTTGGTCTGGGTGAGGTTCGGGGTGATTTCACGGTTAGAGACGCGATGAATCGCATCTGTACAGGAACCTGTTTCAGGAATTAAGTTGTATTCTTTAGATAACCCTATGATTTCCACATCGTTACGATTCGCAATCTCCATAATCTGGGATTTCGTAGCCGAGAAACACAACGAATTCGATGCCCATAGTGATTTCGCATCGCCGCCAAGGTATTCCATAATATCTTTTTGCGACAGCTCCGCATATGACTTTAACTCATTGACAACGAACGCTCTACGCTCGGTACGAGTGAGATACGACGCCGCTTTTTTATTCAGCGCATCTCTGTCGTAACGGGCCTTCATCACCACAATCACCTCGATTTTTTCATCGTCTGAACGACGGCTCAACTCTTCAAGCAATTGGTTGTCAATGATTTGAGCATTAGCTAAAATGGACGCAAATACCAACGACAATGCAAAAATATATTTCTTCATAATTATTCTTTGATTATTTTTTTATAAAATATGCCGTCTGACAATTCGATTTTCATCATATAAATGCCCGATGGAATATCTGAAATATCGATTTTCGATTCAGATGTCGATAATACCTTTCGGCCATTAACGTCATATATAATAACATTCTGTAAAGACGCACGGCCGTGCGTCTCTATCATCACAATATCATTCACAGGATTCGGGTAAACAGTAATGTCCTCGTTATCAATTTCTTCGACACCGTCATCCCCTACTGCGTTCACTGCGGCGAGGGCATCGATGCGGCCTGAACCGAAATCATTGCTTTTGTGTGCCGACAACGGCACTGCTGTACGTTCCAAAATCTCGTCGATCTGTTCGGGTGTCAACTCATGGTCTTTCGACAGCATCAGGGCGATGGTGCCTGCCACACATGGTGTCGCCATCGAAGTTCCGCTTTTCAGACAATAGCCGTTGGTAGTATTGAAATCGAGCGACTTGACGTTCACCCCAGGCGCGCACACATCGGGACGTATAAGTCCAATATTTGTTGAGCCTCCTGAAGAATACGGATAGTCGTTGTATGGTGCCACGCCCGACCATGTGGCAGGCCCCTCCGACGAGAAATCGCCCAATACATCGTTGTTGTTGACGGCGCCGACGCATATCACGCAGCTGGTGCCACCGGCGTTAACCATCTGATCCTCATGCAGATGCGGTGGCGGACAGTCGCCTGGCGACCATATATTATAAGGTACTGGTGCAAGCATCTGTATCTGACGTGAGTTGCCTGCACAGACCGCAGCGACGACTCCGGCGGCAAGGGTGTTGTCGCATGCCTGCCGAAGCATATGTTTCACCGATGAGTCTGGCAATGGCTGCCCCAGCGACATGTTCATCACGTCGGCACCATGTTCCACAGCAAACTGCATCGCCTCGACCCACATCGTGACCTCGGAGAGGTTGTCTTCGCCATGAAACACCTTCAAAACCATAAGTGTTGCACCTGGTGCGACACCTGTCTGGGTGCCCGAAACACCAGTCCCCACTATGGTTCCCGCCACATGTGTGCCGTGACCGTGCGTATCCGACGGGTCGTTGTCATGCTGATAGAAATCGTAGCCATGGTTAGGATACTCAGCGCCTCCATCCCACAAACGTCCCTGCAAATCGGCATGGTCGAGCCTTGCTCCCGTGTCGATGAGCGCCACAAGCACGTTCTCGCCTGTGTAGCCGAGCGCCCACACCTGGTCGGCGTTCACTTTCACTATGTTTTCAGCTATCTCTCGTCCATCACCACGTTCAGACGACATAACAGATACATCTTCAATGCATTGAAACTCTTCACACTGATAAACCGCCAATATGTCTTTGCGCTGTGAAATTGCCGAAACAGCCTCTTCATTGGCATAACAGCTCACTGAATTGACAAGCCAAAGCGGTCTTATCTCTTCAACCAAGCCATTGGCTTCCAATATGTTAAGCTCTTCGATCAAGCCAGCCTGCGCATCAGCCGCCTGACGTTTCAAGGTGTTTATCACAAACTCACGCCGCTCGGCCTTGGTCGGGAAAGCCTCCGCCATCCTGATGAGCTCCTGCGCATCGGCCTGCTCCGCCAAAATGATGTTGATTTTAACTTTGTCGGCTTTTGATATATCAGCCAAACAATTGATACACAATAATATAGAAACGATAAAAACTAAAAACTTTTTCATTACCATGTTACATATTTATCTGCAAATTTAAGATATTTTTAGGTATCAAGATGCCTATAACAAAAAAAATTATTACCTTTGCAAGTTTATAACTTTTGTGCAAAACATTATTAATTCTTAATAAGATGAAGAAAACTCTATTATTCATTGCGATTTTTGCCATGACAGTCGGCACTATCTTCGCAAATCCCGTTGACCGTCAGCGCGCTCAGCAAATCGGTCAGAACTTCATGAATGCCAAAATCGGCCAGAAAACCGATGTCCAGCTGAATTTGGTTTACACCGCAGCGACTCGCGAAGCCGTTGATTATTATGTGTTTAACAATGGTGGCGACAACGGATTCGTCATCGTGGCTGGCGACGACCGCGTGAAACCCATCTTGGCTTATTCGACAAGCGGATGTTTCAATCCTAACGACATCGCCGACGGTTTCCAGTTTACTTTGAACACCTTCAGCCATGAGATTCAATACATTAGAGAAAACAACATCGAGGCTACAGCCGACATCGACGCTGAATGGCAATCGATAGCTGAGACTGGCTATATTAATAAGGTGAACCGCAACCGCACCGTGGTCGGGCCGCTCCTCCCTACCATCTGGCACCAGAACTACCCATACAACAGCCAGTGTCCTGAAGACCCTGAAGGTGCAGGCGGCCATGTGTATGCAGGCTGCGTCGCCACCGCCATGGCACAGGTGATGAGATTCTGGAACTGGCCTCCACAAGGCACAGGCTCACATACCTATAACCCCGACGGCTACGAACAGCAGACAGCCAACTTCGGCGAGACCGAATATCATTTCGAGCTCATGCCTACCGCCATCGACTCAACAAGCAGCGAGGAGGATATCTTCTACATAGCACAGTTCCAACACCATTGCGGCATCGCCGTCGACATGCAGTATAGCGGTCACGGCAGCGGCGCTTATTCCGATGATGTCCCCATGGCTTTGCGCAACTATTTCAGATACACCTGCGACGACGATGTAACTCTCAGCTTCTGGGGCTTTAATTTCTACACCATCGAGCAATGGATTCAGATGCTGAAAGACGGAGGTCTCAGCGAGGGGATGCCTTTGTATTACAGCGGTTCAGATGACGGCGGCGCTGGTGGCCATGCATTTGTGTGCGACGGCTACGACGAGAACGACTACTTCCACTTCAACTGGGGATGGAGCGGCAAAGACGACGCCTGGTGCCCTATCGGCGCACTCAACACCACGAAATACGCCTTCAACGACTCCAACAGTTTCATCGGTAACATCAAGCCTAACACACCAGATTATTACCTGCGTCCTGAAAACATCACCGACTTCGAAGTCGTTGAAAATGAAGACCTGACAGGCGTCAGCATCACTTGGACCAACCCAGCGAACGACCTCAACGGCGCTCCACTCACAGACTTCACCGTGTATGTATACCGTAATGAAGAACTTGTTTTCCAATCAGAAGGTGTCAAAGGCGGAACAAGAATGGAAATAACCGATACTGATCTTGAGCAAGGACACTACATTTATTCAGTCATCGCTGGAAACGAATACGGCTTCAACGAAAAAGATAACAAAACCCTCCTTGTCGGATCTAAATGCGATATCGTTTTCGAACTTGCCGACGAAGGCGGCAACGGCTGGAAAGGCGCTTCCATCAGTGTCACTGACGAGAAAGGCGACCGCATCGCAGTAATCACCATGGAAGAAGGCTCTACCAAGACTGTCGTGATGCCTTTGCTCAGCGAAAATCTCAACTTCTACTGGAATCACGGCTGGTTCCACACCGACGAACAATACGACACCGACTACGAGTGCTCATTCGTAATCAAAAACGGCGATGATGAGATTCTTTATACATCAGGCGAACTCTCAGACGGCTTGTTCCTGGAATATAACAACACCTGCGAAGACGCTGTCGAAGAGATTGAATCTGCCAACAACATCCATCTCTACCCTAACCCTACCAACGGCATCGTCAATATCGAAGCCGAAGGCCAAATGACAATCAGCGTCATCAATATGTTAGGCCAGAAGATTCTTGAGATGAACGCCACCGACAATGTCACTATCGACTTGAGCGGCAACGGATCAGGAATTTACATGGTGAGAATTGAGACAGCTAACGGCACAATGACAGAAAAAGTCAGCATAAGAAAATAATATTATCATATTATATTGAAAAAAAACTTGAGATCACTGTGTGATTTCAAGTTTTTTTTATTTATCTTTGCAGGACTTAACCATTTTATTAACTTAATTATTATAATATGAAAAAATCTCAATTATTGATTGCGATTTTTGCCATGCTCATTGGCAAGATTTACGCAGGTCCTGTCGACGCACAACGCGCGCAGCAACTCGGCCAGCGTTTTTTGAGCGCTGCGACGGGTCTACAACACACTGAAATTCAATTAGTTCACACCACAGCCGATCGTAATGATGTGGATTATTATGTCTTCAACGTTGGTGGCAACAATGGTTTCGTCATCATCGCCGGTGACGACCGCGTGAAGCCGATTTTGGCATATTCGACTACCGGCTGCTTCAATCCTAATGATATCTCTGAAGGATTTGAATTCAAACTCAACTCTTTCCGTCAAGAGATTCAATATGTCAGAGAGCACAACCTCGAAGCTACGGCCGACATCGTATCCGAGTGGAATTCCGTTTCTAATAATGGCAATATTACACAAGGCAGAGGCAATCGCGCCGTCGTTGGTCCTCTATGCCAGTCTACTTGGAATCAGAATTATCCTTACAACGGCCAGTGTCCTAAAGACCCGTCAGGTAGTGGCATTCATGTCTATGCAGGTTGCGTCGCGACAGCAATGGCTCAGATAATGAAGTATTGGAATTATCCTGATCGCGGCACAGGCTCTCATACCTACACTCCAACAGGCTTTTTAGAGCAGACAGCCAATTTTGGCGAGACCGACTATCACTTCGAGCTGATGCCAAATGATTTGGACTCGCTCAGCACCGAAGAGGAATGTTTCTATGTAGCACAGCTGATACATCATTGTGGCGTCGCCGTCGAAATGTCGTATGGTCTTAACGGAAGCGGAGCCTATTCCGACGATGTGATTCCCGCTTTGCGAACCTATTTCAAGTATTCATGCGACGAGATGATGCAAAAAAATGGACCATGGGGCTTGAATTTTTATACAAATGAAGAATGGGCTTTGGTGTTAAAAAACCAAGGTCTAAATGACAGAATACCGTTATTTTACGCTGCCTCAGACGACAGCGGTGCCGGTGGTCACGCCTTTGTTTGCGACGGCTACGACGAGAACGACTATTTTCACTTCAATTGGGGATGGAGCGGAAAAGACGACGCATGGTGTCCTATCGGAGCACTCAACACCACAAAATACGCTTTCAACGAATACAACGCAATCATTGGACATATTCAACCATTATCACCAAACTATTACCAACGTCCGGAGAATATCACCGACTTCAATGTCATTGAATATAAGGATGAAACCAATGTGAAGATTACATGGACCAACCCTGAGCATAGCGCCTATGGTGGCCCTTTGAACGATCTGACCGTTTATTTGTATCGCGATGGAGAAGAAATCTACCGTGTCGAAGGCAGAAAAGGCGAAGCAATAACATTTATCGATATGGCACTCGAAAGCGGCCTTTACCAGTATTCATTGATTGCGGAGAATGAATTCGGTTTTAATCAAACAGAAATCGCCCAGATACTTGTCGGCAACAAATGCGACATCATCTTCGAGCTTAGTGATACAGGTGGCGACGGCTGGAAAGGCGCCTGCATCAGCGTCACTGCCGAGGATGGACAGCGCATCGCGAAGATCACCATGAAAGAAGGCTCTGCAAAGACAATAGTGATGCCGTTGCTGACCCAGCGACTCAACTTTATCTGGAATCACGGCTGGTTCCACACCGACGAGCAATACGACACCGACTACGAGTGCTCGTTTGTGATTAAAAACGCCAGCGACGAAGTTATTTACACTTCCGGCGAGCATTCAGACGGCGTGTTCCTTGAATATGACAACATCTGCGACGACGCCGTTGAAGAGACAACCGCCATCAGCGACCTCAGCCTCTACCCTAACCCGACTGACGGTTTGGTCAATATCAAAAACGAAGGCGCGATGACCATCAGCGTCCTCAACGTCCTAGGCCAGAAGATTCTTGAGATGAACACCACAGACAACGCTATAATCGACTTGAGAGGCAACGGATCAGGAATCTACATGGTGAGAATTGAGACAGAGAACGGAATTAAAACAGAAAAAGTTAACGTAAGAAAGTAATTATGGCAACAATAAAAGGAACTTACAAAGGCAATTTGCGTAATGAGATGACGCATTTGCAATCTGGAAACACAATTATCACCGATGCTCCGACCGACAACCACGGCAAAGGCGAGGCCTTTTCTCCAACCGATTTGGCTTG
>JAGCPH010000053.1 GCA_017645275.1 Bacteroidales bacterium
AAATGCTCGTTGATAAAGTTCAATGTTGACACACCATCCGAGTCCAACATTTACCTAAAAGGAATGCTAAACAAGGTCACCATTGACTTTTCAGATAACTCCATCGCATACGCTAAAGAAGGCGACGGGGCGATTAGAATGAGAGCAAAAAACGCTTCGAATGAGACCTGGGCCATAGTGCTTCCGCAGACCGACTTGACAGGTGCAGGTGAAGCGATTACCAACGGCTATACAGGCTCTTGGGATAAGACAGGTGTGAATCTGACAGGACTGAACCAGTATATAGGAAATGGCAACGGTATCAGCATGAATTTGACCACGACAGCCAATATCGTGGATTTGTCACTCGTTACGACAGACGTGACTTTAACTGACGGTTGTATGGCTTATGGCAAACTGAACGGCTCCTACCAGATTTCCATTGCAGCTGATGCCAATGTTACATTGAGAGATGTCGATATCACCAGCCTTACAAACTGTTCATACCCAGGCCTTACTTGTTTGGGCGATGCCTATATCACCATCAAAGGCATCAACACTGTGATAAGTGGAATTACCGAAGGTTTTTGCCTATCTCCTGGCATTTTTATTCCTGAGGATTCTACGCTAAATATTTTTGGTACAGATTCTGACGTTTTAAATGCTGGTATTAATAAGAATGCATCGTATGTTCATGGTGCCGGTATCGGCGGCGGTCGGGAAATGAACTGCGGCAATATAGTGATATATGGCGGTCGCATCAATGCTACTGGTAGCGGTTGGGGTGCTGGCATCGGAGGCAGTGAAGATACGAGCTGCGGTTATATCATAATAAACGATGGCATTGTGACAGCCACCAGCGATGGCGCGGCTGGCATAGGTACCGGTGAAAACGGTTACTATGACAAGACGTCAACATGCGGGGACATCATCATCTGTGGTGGTGCTGTCACGGCATACGGTGGCTCCCATTCCGCAGCCATAGGCTCTGCCGCCATTAATTGTACATGCGGTGACATTATAATCTCAGCAGTCAAAAGCTTTACCGCTGTCAAAGGAAGTGATGCCCCAAACAGCATCGGTCCCGGTGAACAATCCTCATGCGGCACAGTGACAATATGCGGCACCGATTATTGGGACGGCGAGAATTACATAAACGGTGGCGAAAATTATCTTAAGCAGACAAAGATTGAATACCCTGTACAACAAAGTGAAACATTCCAAACAATTCATTGGGATACATACGAAGGTGATCATTTTACTGTCACTTGTACAAATAGCGGTGATGATTTAGGCATTAATATAGGGAAAAATAACAGTGTTACCATCAATGCAAAGAATGGTGAAACCATCACACGAGTTGAGTTCTATTGTAGCTGGGGCTCGGCTTATGCTAATCTGACGACCGTCACAGAGGGTAATCTTAACTGGAATGACTATAATGAAAACGGCACAATCGAAAACGTCAACGCCAGCAGCGTGACAATGAGCAATTGTCGTAATGATGATGACGTTGAGCTCGGACGGATTACTGTGCACTATATCGAAAAAGTTATTCCTTAGCGGTATTTATCGTGAATTTATTATTACTATTATTGTATTATTTCAGATTTCTGAAATAAAGAAATTTTGTATCTTTGCAATCTGAAAACAATATAATAACAATTTTTTAAACGTTTGATAATGAGAAGTTTATATCTTTTTTTAGCCCTGATAATCGCGGCTTTCACCCTTAATGCCCAGCCTCAAGGATATTACGACGGTACCGAAGGCCTTACCGGAAACGACCTTAAAAACGCCCTGCATAACATCATCAAAAACGATGACCACGTGTCGTACAACGGCATGTGGAGCGCCTACCAGGCGACAGATAAACGTCCGGGCACCAACTATGTGTGGGATATATATTCCGACGTTCCCAATGGCACGCCTCCATATAATTTCACCTTCGTGACCGACCAATGCGGCAGCTACAACGGCGAAGGCGACTGCTACAACCGCGAACATCTTTGGGCACAGTCGTGGACCAACAACGACGGCACACATAAAACCGACCTCCACCATGTGTATCCAACCGACGGATTCGTCAATGGGAAACGCGGTAACTACGCTTTCGGAGAGGTGAGAAACCCATCGTGGACATCACGCAACGGTGGCAAACTCGGAGCTAACACCGTCAGCGGCTTCAACGGCACCGTGTTCGAGCCTATCGACGAATATAAAGGCGACATCGCACGCGCCCTGATGTACGTCAGCGTGAGATATTATCGCGAAGACAACCAATGGGATAACTCCGACATGACAACAAAATCAGTCATCAAAGACTGGGCAATGACCATGCTAATCAGATGGCATAGAGAAGATCCCGTCTCGGAAAAAGAGATAAACCGTAACAACGCTGTCTACGGCAAACAAGGCAACCGCAACCCGTTTGTCGACAATATGGATTTTGCTGAGCTGATATGGGTCCCGGGCTGGGAAGGTGTTGAGGAAACTGAATATACAGCGCTCGTCGACGTGTGGCCAAACCCTGCCACCTCGACAGTCAATATCAAAGGCGAGAACCTGAACGCCGTGTATATGTACAACGCCATGGGTCAGCAGGTGCTGCAAATCGATATGCAAAGCGTTGACAGTCAGGCTGTTATAGACGTCAGTGGCTTCAACAGCGGCATCTATTTCATAAACGTCATCTCCGAAAACGGCAACTCGACACTCAAAAAAGTGGTTGTGCAATGATCTCAATCCAAAATCTGAGTATACATTTCACCGGTCAGGACCTCTTCACCGATATAAACTTCATGATTCGGGAGAAGGACCGTATAGGCCTTGTGGGTAAAAACGGCGCAGGCAAGACCACGCTGATCCGCATAATCGCTGGCCTCGAACAGCCTTCACATGGCGACGTGGTGATGTCGGACGACGTCACAATAGGCTACCTCCCGCAGGAAAAGAACATATATTCCGAAAAGACAGTCCTCGAAGAGACGATGACAGCATTCGAGGAATATCATCAGATTGAGAAAAAACTGGCCCAGCTGCAGGACGAGCTCTCGCAACGCACTGATTATGAAAGCGATAGCTACCAGAAGCTCTGCGAGCGGATGAGCGCACTCAACGAACGACTTACACTCATCGGCGGTCACTCCATCGAAGGTGAGGCTGAGCAGATCCTCGTTGGTCTCGGTTTTGACCATGAAGATATGACCCGTGCCATGAACGAGTTCAGCAACGGCTGGCAGATGCGTGTGGAGCTGGCAAAGATTCTTCTCCGCAAGCCGAAATTACTGCTCCTCGACGAGCCCACCAACCACCTCGACATCGAGTCAATACAATGGCTTGAAGGGTATCTGAAAAACTACTACGGCGCCATCTTCATGGTGTCTCACGACCGTGCCTTCCTCGACCATATCACGATAAGAACCATCGAGATTTCTGGCGGAAAGATTTACGACTACAAATGCGCCTACACCGAGTTCGTGGAGCGTCGCGAGGAGCGTATCGACATGCAAAAGGCGGCGTTCGACAACCAACAGCGCGAGATAAAAGAGATTGAGGCATTCATTGAGCGTTTCCGTTACAAAGCCACCAAAGCAAAACAGGTGCAGTCACGAGTGAAACAGCTCGAAAAGATGGATATAGTCGAGATCGACGACCGCGACAAGTCAGTGATGCACTTCAAGTTCCCGCCTGCGCCTCATTCCGGCAAGGTGACACTCGAACTCCAACATGTTTCGAAGTCATATGGCGAGAAAAACATCCTCAACGACATAAATTTATTGATCCCGAGAGGTGAGAAGATAGCTTTCGTGGGCCGCAACGGTGAAGGAAAGTCAACACTTGCGAAGATAATCTGTGGCGTGCTCGACCACACCGGCGATGTGAAGCTCGGCCATGAGGTGAAAATAGGCTATTACGCTCAGAATCAACAAGATATGCTCGATCCTGAAAAGACGGTGTTCGAGACATTGGACGATGTGGCGACTGGGGATATGCGCGTTAAAGTCAAGTCGCTGCTTGGAGCGTTCCTGTTCAGCGGTGAGACAATCGACAAAAAGGTGAAAGTGC
Organism: Bacteroidales bacterium; assembly: GCA_017645275.1. Lineage (GTDB taxonomy): Bacteria > Bacteroidota > Bacteroidia > Bacteroidales > F082 > Limimorpha. The sequence goes on from JAGCPH010000053.1 coordinate 4,048, forward strand.
TCTCGGGTGGCGAAAAAGCGCGTCTCTCGTTGGCTAAAATGTTGCTTTTCCCAACTAATCTATTGGTCCTCGACGAGCCTACCAACCATCTTGACATGCTCTCGAAGGATATCCTCAAGTCGGCACTGTTACAATTCGATGGCACCCTCATCGTCGTCTCCCACGACCGTGACTTTTTGCAAGGCTTGACGACAAAGGTTTACGAGTTTAGAAAGCCTCATATCAAGGAGTATATCGGCGATATCTACGATTTTCTTGAAGAAAAACGTCTCAAAGAACTCGACGATTTAAACAGAAAACAAAAGGTTCAGCAGCAGGCAACACCTGTCGTTTCCCAAAATAAGATAGACTACGAGGCAAAAAAAATAGAAGAGCGTGAGAAGCGAAAAGTCGAAAAAGAAATCAAAAAACTTGAAGAGCAAATCGATGCTCTTGAAAAGGAACTCGCTGATTTAGATGAGGTTATGGCAAATCCTTCAGCCCATCCTGAGATAAAAATCGATGACAATTTCTATTGGAATTACGGCAAAAAGAAAGAGGATTTGCAGTATTTAATCGACAAATGGGGGGAAATCGCAATCTAATCCCGTCATTCCGAGCGTAGTCGAGGAATCACCGGCATTTGAATGTTTCGAATCAATCGATAGGCGATGATTTCTCCATTCCGCTACGCTTCAGTCGAAATGACAGCCTGATTTATTAGCTACTGGAATTGCGTAAATTCCCAGTAAAATCTCAGTAAAACGTTTTTCGGCCTCGCTACCGAGCTCCTCATAGAGCTTCGAGAAAATCTTGTCACAATAAGCTTTAAAAACGTCTTCTTCTTCCTTGGTATAATACTTTTTAAACGTCGAAGTCCCTGATAACCAGTCACTTGCGATATAATTGTTGGGATAAAGCCTGTAGTTGGCATAGATCCGCTTGTCGATCATGTCGGCAACTGCCGTTACAATCTCGTGTTTTTCGGCTCCTTCGTAAGGCTTCAAGTCGTCGTAAGTTATTGTGGGACAGATAGCTATGGTCATTATGCCTTTTTTCTTCCTGATGCCCGAAACTATGCTGTCCATGTCTTCCATCGGCTTCTTTACATACACTCCGTCGCGTTCCTTGAGGTAGCTCTCGCGAGCTTTCATCATCGCACAAGGCTCGTATTCATATGAGGTGGCAATAGGAGTGATGTTCAGCTCCGCAAGGTTCGGCACAAGGTGAGCTCTGTCGCCCGACATCGAAAACATGCTTATCAAGCCATGGTCGGTCTTATCGTTGCCGTCTTTCGTTCTGCCGTTACGCTGCGCTATCCACACTGACTTATTGTCATGAATCAGATATCTGATATAATCCGAAAGATGTTGCGAATTATGAGCTAACTCTCTGATATTCTGTGATCTCTCCACTCTAAACATCTTGTTGCTCTTACCGAAAACATCTATGGTCTTGTTCAAAATCAGGTTGCTTCCATAGCCGATATTGCAGGTATCCAAGCTGTTTTCAAACATGTACATCTGCAAAATGAAGGCATCGAGGGTGATGTCGCGGTGGTTGCCAGTGAAAAGATAGGCTTTTTTCTTGTCGAGAAGGTCAAAACCATGAGTCTCAACGCCTTTCATGGTCGTTGACTCTATCAACCTGACGAAACGTGTCATCATGATACGCTGAAACTCATCCGTGGTCTTTATACTCCTCAACAAATCCTGAATCTCTTCCACTGATTTGTCAGGAAATACTAATTTAGCCATCGAAATCGATGTCTCGTCATGGACGAAATACTCCATTGCGGCAGGTATCTCATCGTCGTTGTATGATCTTATGTCGTCAAACTGTTTCGGTATCATCATCAAAATCGCTATTCAACAATAATAAACGGCATGAGAGCCTGTACGCCATCGACTTTTGTAATATTTTCGATGGTCTCGATGTATTTGTAGTTGTTTCCTAATTTCTTCTTCATCAATGCGTTAGCATATGGCTCCTGTATGTCGCCTTTTAGCAGCATGTCCATCAACGACTCCTGTTGCGGATAGTCTTTCAACGAATAGTCGGTAAGGTTGGCTGCATTTGCTGCATATTCGATGGCTTTGTCGAGGCCGCCCATCTCGTCTACGAGGCCTAGTTCCAATGCGTCAGCGCCTGTCCACACACGGCCTTGTCCGATTGAGTCGACGTAGCTCTGGCGCAAGCCGCGTGTGCGTGCCACCAATGCTGTGAAGTCGTTGTAAGTGTTGCCGACATATTTCTGTAACATCGCCAACTGATAAGGTGTCAGAGGCTCCACCATGCTTCCGAAATCGGCGTTCTCGTTAGTCTTCACCACATCAAATGTCAAGCCTAACTTATCGTTCATAAATTTCTTTGCGTTCGGGAATGTGCCGAAAACGCCAATGGAGCCTGTCAAAGTGGTCGGGTCGGCGAAGATGTGGTCGCCCTCAGCAGAGATCCAATAACCACCTGAAGCGGCATAGCTTCCCATCGAGATGATGAATGGTTTCTCGGCTTTTGCCAGCTCCACCTCACGACGTATCACCTCCGATGCCAAGGCGCTGCCACCAGGCGAGTTCACGCGCATCACGATGGCTTTCACCTTCTTGTTTTGGCGCGCCTCGCGGATGGCCTTCGACAAGGTGATTGAGCCTATGGTGTTGTCATCGCCTTCGCCGTCGATAATCTGTCCGTTAGCGTAGATAACAGCGATTTTGTTGGCTTTAGCCTTCGGAGCTGGTCTCGCACTGGCATATTGTGAGTTGGTTAAAATATTGATTTTCTTTGAGTTGTCGATATTTGCCAGCTCTTTTATCCTTGCAATAATCTGGTCTCTGTAGACAAGTCCGTCAACAAAATGCTCGTCAAGAGCCACCTTTGCATCGAATGTCAAGGCCAGATTGTCGGCTAACTCATTGATTCTCTGTGTGCTGATGCCTCTCGAAGCGTTGATGTCGCTCACCACCTGATACCACATCGAGTTCAAAAGTTTGGTCATCTGTTCGCGGTTGGCATCGCTCATCTTGTCGAGGAAATATGGTTCGACAGCACTCTTGAATTTGTTGTTCGGGCCTCTAATTATCTGAATCTCAATGTCTAACTTGTCGAGCAAGTTCTTGTAAAACATAATCTGTGAGGCCATTCCGTGGATGTCGAGCATCCCATCCGGGTTGATGTAGATCTCGTCGCCAGCGGTGGCCAGATAATATGCGTTCTGTGCCATCGTCTCCGAATATGTTATCACGAATTTCCCTGATTCTCTGAAGCTTACGATATGATGACGCAGCTCCTCGATGTTTGCTGTAGATGTGCCCACCGATGAGAGCTCAAGGAAAATACCGCTTATGTTAGGGTCGTTTTTAGCGTAATCGATATTCGCGATGATGTCGTTCAAGCCCGAATTGTCAGTGATGTTATCCCTGAATTCCATCAAAGTGGTGGTGAAATCTTGTTCCGTTGTCCTCTCAGGAATTTCATAGTCGAGGTTCATGTAAAGCACCGTTTGTGGCTTCACGACAACGGTTTTATTGCTGCTTGAGCTTATCATCACAAGCGTTATAATCATCAAAACTATCAGCATCAGCGCCGATCCGAGGCATGATGCGAACATGAATTTGAAGAACTGTTTCATTGTTTAAAATTTTTTTCAAAGATACAATTTCTTTCATTATATTTGCATTTTGTTAGGCAAAAAAATTTCATGGCTTCGGAATCGGTTTTTATTTTGTTGGGTTCAAATCTTGGTGATCGCCAACTCCTTGTGAATCAGGCGTGTGCGATGATCGAGGAGAGGTGTGGCAAGATTATGGCGAAGTCGCGCCTTTATGAATCCGAGCCATGGGGATTCGAATCGGAGCATTGGTTCTTGAATCAGGTGGTCGAAATAAGCACTTTGCTGTCGCCTGATGAGCTGATGGACGCGCTGTTATTGATAGAGAAGGATCTTGGTCGTGACCGCAGCACGCCGCATGAAGGTTATGTGTCGCGCCCTATGGACTTGGATATTCTCTATTGGGGCGACGCTCTTATCGTTGATGGTCAACACGTTATCATTCCTCATCCGCGTCTGCACCAGCGTCGTTTCACACTGCTCCCGCTCTGCGATGTGGCTCCTGATTACGTCCATCCGATTTTGAAGAAGACCAACCGTCAGCTGCTTGACGAATGTCAGGATTTTGGAAAAATTAATGTATTATGAGATATAATTTCGTGGCAATAGAGGGTACGATGGGAGCTGGCAAGACGACCTTGTCGAACTACATCGCAAATGATTTCAACGGAAAGCTGATCCTCGAGGAGTTTGAGCCCGACAAGAATCCGTTTCTCGCCAAGTTTTATGAGAATCCCGACAAATATGCCTTTCAAGTTGAGATGACGTTCCTGGCGCTGCGTTTTCAACAGTTGAAAGATAAGCTCGGCAACCTCGACCTGTTTCACGATTTCATAATATCAGATTATTACGTGGCTAAGTCTCTGATCTTCTCGCGTGAGAACCTCCAGCCCGATGAATACGACCTGTTTGCAAGGTTTTTCAACATAATTTTTTCGAATATCCCGAAGCCTGAGCTGATGGTGTATCTCTATCTTGATGTTGAGCATCTGCAGCGCAATATCCACAAGCGTGGCCGTGAATACGAACAGAAAATCGAGGACTCGTATCTCGAGCATCTGCAGCAGGGTTATTTCGATTTTATCAAACAGCAGACCGACATGCGTATCCTGATTTTAGACACCAACAACATTGATTTTGTAGCAAACAGGAGCGATTACGAGAAAATCATCGAGGCTATCGACCAGCCATACGATGTGGGAATACACCGCTTAGTATTATAAAAAAAAAGCTTCCGAAATTCGGAAGCTTTTTTTTTAGTACTCTCAGAATCTTATTCAATGTAAGAAACTTTAGTTCTTCTTAAGGTCTTGAGGAGGCTCTCGAGTTCAGTGTATTGTTTTCTCAACTCGTTCAGTTTCACTGTTGGATCTTCAGCTGTTCTGATGCTCTTCTCGATTTCAGCTTTGTTAGAGATGTTCGAGTTTTTGAGAGCTTTGAAGAAGCCATCCCAGTCTGAACCCATGCCTTCTGATTCGAATTCAACGTCTTTCACTTTGTCGCCAAGGTTGTTCTGGATGTATGCAACTGTTGCGTCAGCGCGATCCTGTGAGAGCTGCTGGTTCTGTTTGTCGTTACCCTCTGGTGATGCGTAACCTTCAACTTTCACTGTGCTGAACTGCATGCCAGCATCGATGTCGTCGCTGATTTCCTTGATTTCCTCGCGGTTTGCTTCTGAATCCTCAACCTCAGCAGAACCTGATTTGAAAGTAAGGTCAAGATCGATGTTCTTAAATGGAACTGCTGCGGCTGCTTCTGCTTCTGTGGCAGCGGCTTCTGCCTTTGCTGGCTCTTCACATGGCTGCTGGTTCTTCAAAGCCTCGTCGACGGCGTCTTTAACAGCCTGTCTGATAGCGTCAGCGCAAGCATCGCAGTCTGGTGCTGCTGGTTCGCATTCAGGACATGGTTTGTGCTCTTTGTTGCCGAATTTGTATGACAAACCGATGTTTGCATAGCTGTACCAGTCATCGTGTTTGCCTGACTGTCTTGCGTCAAGACCGTTTGTGGCTGTCTGAACTGCGACAACGTCGATATTAGCCTGGAAATGCTTTGTAAAGTTGAAGATGAAGTTGATACCCAGTGGGGTCTGGAAAACGTTTCTTCTGCTATCGATGCCTTTGCCAGGATTACCATCTTTGTAACCGTTCTTTACAATAGTACCATCTTCATATTTAATGGTGGCTTTGTGGTTGATAACACCCCAACCAGCGTGAGGGACAATACCCAAAAGACGGTGAGGATTCAACTTGAAGAGCTGGAGAACATCATAACCAACGTTAATGCTTGCCTGATAAAGATTAGCCTCGTCGATTGTGAAGAATTTGTCATATTTGCCTTTCAAGTCTGCATAACCGACATTACCATAGAAGTAAGCCTGGTTTTTAAACACATAACCGAAGTGCAAATTTGCATCCCAACTTGTCTGGTCCATCTTGAATGGCTGGTTGTCACCAAACAATTGAGTTGCACCACCCTCAATACCTACAAAGAAATAGTTGTAAGGGTTAATTTCTTCTTTCTCTTGAGCGAAGATTGTCATTGGCACGATTGCAAATGCAATAATCAACAATGATTTTAATGTAAATTTTTTCATGACTATTTTAGATTTAATTAACACTTATATATTCTACCTTATTTCAAACTGCAAAATTAGTAATTTTTTTAATAAGAAAAGAAAAAATAATAAAAATATTTTTTAAAAAAATGGAATACTAAGTAATTGACTATCAATTTCATCATAATAGATGCTTCAAATCATCGAATAGATGGTACATAACAATACCTCCGCTAACCGACACATTTAGCGAGTGTTTTGTGCCTTCTTGTGGTATTTCCACAGCTTGCTCGCAGTATTTAAGAACCTCATCGTCGACGCCATCCACTTCATTACCAAAGATATAGGCTGATTTTTCGGGTGCTTTGAATTTGTCGAGCATGATGCTGTTTTCAATCTGTTCGACGGCAAAAATTCTGTATCCATCCGATTTCAGATGTTCGCAAGCTTCGGCTGTAGTCTCAAAGTACTTCCAATCTACGCTTTCATCAGCACCCAGAGCTGTTTTGTGAATCTCGCGATGCGGTGGACGCGCTGTTATCCCGCAAAGGTATATAGCCTCGATGCGAAAAGCATCGGCAGTTCTGAAAAACGACCCCACATTTTCCATCGAACGCACATTGTCGAGTATTATAATAACAGGTATCTTATTAACCTTGTGATAATCAGCGACATCCAACCGATTCAACTCGGGCATTGTCAATTTCCGCATAAAGAAAAATTTTTGCAAAAATAGGAATTTTCATGGTCCTTTCAAGAAAAAAATGTAATTTTGTAACTTAATTTTTGAGCATTGAATATCTTATAATAGTAAATTTTTGAGCAGTTATGGCGAATTCCAACGATACTCCATTGATGAAGCAGTATTATGCCTTTAAAGCTAAATATCCTGAGGCAATGCTGCTGTTCCGTGTTGGTGATTTTTATGAGACTTACGGTGAAGATGCTATAAAATCGGCAGAGACTCTGGGTATCGTTCTTACAAGACGTTCAAACGGCGCCGCTGCGGGAGCCGAAATGGCAGGTTTTCCACATCATGCGCTCGACACGTATCTTCCTAAATTAGTGCGTGCTGGATTGAAAGTCGCTGTGTGTGAACAACTTGAAGACCCGAAGATGGCAAAAGGCATAGTGAAGAGAGGGGTAGTAGAGCTGGTGACACCGGGTGTGACATATAACGACAACGTGCTGCAGCAGAAGGAGAATAACTTCCTTGCCTCTGTGCATCTCGAGAAAAACGAGAGCGGAATAGCGTTTCTGGATGTGTCGACGGGTGAGTTTTACCTTACACAAGGCAACAACGAGTATATCGATAAGCTTTTGCAGAGCTTCAACCCTTCGGAAGTGCTGTGCCAACGTAACAAACGCCGTGATTTTATTGAGACTTTCGGCGACAAGTACTTCCTCACCGTATTCGACGACTGGGTGTTTACCGACGACTATGCCAATGATATACTGACACGCCATTTCAACACTACCTCACTGAAGGGCTTCGGCGTTGACGATTTCCCGAAAGGAGTGGTGGCAGCAGGGGCCGCTATACATTATCTCCATGAAACTCAACACGATAAGATAGATTATATCACCTCGCTTTCGCGAATCGATGAGGGGCAGTTTGTGTGGCTCGACAAATTCACAATCCGAAATTTGGAGCTGCTGAATACGCCAAATCTTAATGCTAAAACGCTGATTGATGTGGTTGACAAGACCGTGTCACCTATGGGCTCCCGTTTGCTAAGGCGTTGGATATCATTGCCTTTGAAAAACAAAGAGCAGATACAGGCACGCTACGAGGTGGTCGATTATTTCTTTAAAAACAGAGATGTAATAGCGAAATATCAGGATGCGATACGCCAAGTCGGGGATTTGGAACGACTTATCTCCAAGGTGTCGCTCGCTCGGGTAAACCCTCGCGAGCTCCTGCAGGTGGCGAACGCTCTCGAACAGATAAAGATAATACGTGAGCTTTGTAAAGAAAGCGATAATGCGTCGGTGAAAGCCTTTGCCGAGCAGTTAAATCCTTGTGAATCAATATGTAAGCGTATCAAAACGGAGATTCGTCCAGACGCTCCGGCGATGACATCGAAAGGCAACTTCATAGCCGAAGGAGTGGATGCCGAACTTGATGACTTGCGCAACCTCTCACGTTCAGGCAAGGACTACCTTATTAATATACAGCGTCGTGAGATGGAGGCGACAGGTATTTCTTCACTGAAAGTGGGATTTAACAATGTGTTCGGGTATTATCTGGAGGTCACCAACACGCACAAAGACAAGGTGCCGGCCGAGTGGATACGCAAGCAGACACTGACGAATGCGGAGCGTTACATCACTGAGGAGCTGAAGGAATATGAACAGAAAATCCTTGGAGCGGAGGAGAAGATACAAGTCATAGAAGAGCGCGTGTATGCGGAATTGATAGCGGCAACGGCTGAGTTTGTCGCCCCGATACAACTCGATGCGGCACTAGTGGCGAAGATTGACTGCCTAGTCAACTTCGGATATATCGCATTGAACAACAACTACGTCATGCCGACAATCGATGACTCGTATGTCATTGATATTAAAGAAGGTAGGCATCCTGTCATCGAGCAGATGATGCCGGTGGGCGAGGAGTATATCTCCAACGACGTGTATCTCGACAGAGAGAAACAGCAAATCATCATAATAACAGGCCCGAACATGTCGGGTAAGTCGGCTTTGTTGAGGCAGACGGCACTCATCGTTTTGTTAGCACAGATAGGCTCGTTTGTGCCGGCATCGGAGGCGCGTATCGGCATTGTCGACAAAATCTTCACTCGTGTGGGAGCGAGCGACAACATCTCTTCGGGCGAATCCACTTTCATGGTGGAGATGAACGAGACGGCCTCGATTTTGAACAATGTCTCGAATAGAAGCTTGATTTTGTTGGATGAGATTGGTCGAGGCACCAGCACATACGACGGAATCAGCATAGCGTGGGCTATCACGGAATACCTGCACGAACACCCGACGATGCGAGCCAAGGTGATGTTTGCTACTCATTATCATGAACTTAACGAGATGGAGGCCTCATTCAAGAGGATTAAAAACTATCATGTCACAGTGAAAGAGGTGGGTAATAAGGTGGTGTTTTTGCGTAAGTTGAAGAGGGGAGGCAGTGCGCACAGCTTCGGTATCCATGTGGCGGCGATGGCTGGAATGCCTCGTAAAGTCATCGACAGGGCCGACGCCTTGCTATCAATGCTTGAGAAGTCGCACTCGCACGACAACCTCGACGAAGCCGTGAAAGAAAGCAAGCAAGTCGATAACATGCAGCTCAGCTTCATCCAGCTCGATGACCCGCTGTTGCTACAGATAAAAGACGACATCTTGAACATCAATATCGATACATTGACCCCTGTGGAGGCGCTAATGAAGTTGAATGAAATCAAGAAGATGCTTAAAAATTATTGATTTTTTTTGTTTAGAGTTTAGAGTTTAGAGTTTAGAGTAGTTGAAAAGTGGAGGGTTAATAGTTTAGAGTAATTGATAATCAGACGATTATAATTAGAAAATTTTTTTTTCATTTTTTTGTTTTCATATTTAAAAAAGTTGTACTTTTGCACCGTTGTTTCAAAGCGGAGTTTTTGGAGCAGCGAGAGCAAAATCAAATCAAAAATTTGTTTTGCCGAGTCGCGACAAAAACCCGCAATTTTTGGAACAAAAATTGCGGAAATAGCTCAGTTGGTAGAGCACGACCTTGCCAAGGTCGGGGTCGCGAGTTCGAGTCTCGTTTTCCGCTCAAGGTTCTTTCAAATATTCAAGAATCACGCAGTTCCAGGCGGAGTTTTTGGAGCAGCGAGCGAAAAGCAAATCAAAGGTTTGTTTTTCCGAGTCGCGACAAAAACCCGCAATTTTTGGAACAAAAATTGCGGAAATAGCTCAGTTGGTAGAGCACGACCTTGCCAAGGTCGGGGTCGCGAGTTCGAGTCTCGTTTTCCGCTCAAATAAATAAGTGCCTGAGTGGCGGAATCGGTAGACGCGCCGGACTTAAAATCCTGTGTCCATTGTGGACGTGCCGGTTCGACCCCGGCCTCAGGTACAGAAAAGAGATAGAGACTTAAGATATTGGCAATCAATGTTTTAAGTCTTTTTTTAATTATTAACATGATATAATAAAATTATGAAAAAAACCTCAAACATCCTCGTCGAAATCAAGAACTACGCCATAATAACCGTGTGTCTGTTTGTGATAGCACTCGGATGGACGGCATTCCTCATCCCAAACAACATGCTGGGTGGTGGCGTCAACGGTATCGCAACCATCGTGTATTGGGTGACTGGCCTCTCGACTGGTTACACCATCTTTACTCTGAATGCGATACTTATCTTGTTTTCTATCAAGATATTAGGATGGAAATTCGGCGTGAAAACGATTTACTGCATTGCGGTGATGTCGTTGTTCTTCTCGCTGTTGCAAAATGTGTTTGGCGACGTGCCGGTTATCTCCGATAAGTTCCTCGCTGCTATCATCGGCGGCGGCATCGGAGGCTTCGCTAACGGCATCATCTTCCTCTCTGGAGGCAGCACTGGCGGCGTGGATATCATCACCATGGTGGTCAACAAATACCGTAACATCTCGCTCGGACGCTTTACTCTTGCTATGAACCTCGTCATTATCGGCAGCTCGTTTTTCGTGTTTCAGGATATGGAAATCCTTGAGCGCGTGGAGCTTATCATCTATAGCTTGGTGGGCAACTTTGTGAGCAGCTACTGTATGGATCTAGCCTTTACTGGCAGCAAACAGTCGGTGCAGCTGTTTATCTTCTCATCGAAACCTGAGGTTATCGCCGATAGGATTGGCAACGAGATACAGCGTGGTGTCACCATTATCAAAGGTACTGGCTGGTATACCAAACAAGACAATGACATTTTGATGGCTGTTGTCCGCAAGACACAATGTCAGTCGGTGATACGGATAGTGAAACAAGAAGACCCGAAGGCGTTCGTGTCTGTCAATACGGTTATGGGAGTTTATGGAAAAGGCTTCGAGGTGATGAAGAAATAGTTGAAGTTGATAATAACTGTAAACGGTAAACCGTAAGCAATTAGCTTATATCAACAATCCCGTTACGATTCACGTTGACGTGAAAATCGCGGTATTCAACCTGGTCTTCCCATTTGAATTGTAAAACGAAATGTAAAGTGTAGATTCGTTCCGCCTTGACGGTCTGCACGTTGCCTTGCTCGTCGAGGCAGTCGATGAGCGTCTCGGGGTTGTCCATCTTCTTTGTCAGGTAGTTGACATGATAACGGATGATGTCGTTGATGCCCTTAAACTCATAGTCATATTGGTTGTGCAGCGTCACGTTGTCAATCTCCACACGTTTTCTGTAAAGGATTATTTTCTCGTCAAGAAGTTTGTTTTCGACTTCGAGTCGTGTGCGCCGACGCAGCTTCATCGCATCGTCAGGCACCTTGTCCTCTGAGATGAAGTCCATGCCTTCCTTGAGGATTCCGACTTTGTTGTCTTTTATGCTAATGACAGTTTTGTTGTCGTAATACTTGTCTTTCAGCTGATAGGCGAACATCCAACGTGTGAGTTCCTTGATACGGTCTTTCAGGATATAAAAGATGACGAGGATGAAGAAAATCAGGTTAGGGTAGTTGCCAAGATATTTCTGGAACAGTGTGGTGATTAGCAGGTATACCATCATTGCCAGACCTGCGGCGAGGCTGAAAGAGATTTGTTTCACTGCCTGGCCGTCCTGAGTGGTGTTCACGTTGAGATATAATGCGCTCTCGATGTATTTCTTCAGTTTGCTGTGATGATTCACGAGCTTGCGGTTGTTGGCGTCGTCGTTGATGATGACGTGGCTATAACCTTTCGAAATCTTGTATTCAGTCTCTTCTTTCAGAGTGTCAATCAGTGCATTGGTGGTGTCGCGCAAGCCTTCGAGATGTTGTAAAGCTTTCAGGACCTTCATAGTCTGAATCTGCATCTGGTGGCTGATGAACTCGTCTGTGAACCTGAATTTTGCCAGCATCGTCTCGTTTTTCGGGTCAATCATGTTATGAATTCTTCGATATGACTGAAGAACGAGTCGTAAATCATATATATAATCGGAGCATTTCCGGCTTAGATTATCTTGATTTTTTTCATTGATGATATCGGACGAGGCATCGCGGATGGAACTTTTGAAAATTGAGCCGAAGAGCTTCATCTGGAACTCGAACTCGTTGATATTGTCCAATGAATTTATGACATGTTTGATCGGGGCATCGTCGCCTTCCACCATCTGACGTAAAGAAAACGACGGTGTTATCAGTCGGATGTTCGACTTCATGTCGGTGTAGAAACGGTCTTTACTGTATGTGTTTTTGTTGATATACAGTCCGTTAGGGATAAAAATCCAAGAGTTGACGTCAAAATAATCCATCTTGGCGTCTTCTCTTCCGCTGAAGCCGACTTTAAACTCTACGGAGAACTTATCGTGTATTTTTGTCTGGATCTCTATCATATTTTTAAGGTTTTATTAGAACAGACCTGGTGTGATGCCCATCCATTTTAGGACTGTCTCGCCCCAGAGGAGTATCAAAACCCAGGCGAATGTCATCATGGTGATGCCGTATTTGAAGGCGTCGGTCATGCTGTACATGTTCGTGTTATATAGCAGCGCCGCCGGTTTGCTGTTGAACGGCAGCACGTAGACGTGTTCGATTAACATTGCCACTGGCAGAGAGAGGCTCATGAGCGGGAATCCGAAGCGTGCCTCGACGCCGAGAGCGATAGGGACAAACACCATCGTTCTGATGGTTTTGCTTTGGAACACCAGTCCTGAATAGAGCATCAGGAAGGTGAGGATGACGTAAAGCACCCAGAACGGTGTGCTTGAAGTGATGCCGAGGCTGTCGAAGCCTGCGTTGACCATGGTGTTCGGGAGGTCGGTGGCGTTGAGACCTGAGCCGAGGGTGTAGGCGCCGGCTGAGAAGAGCATGAGGTGCCACGGGATGTCGACGTCGTTCCATTTCACCACGCCGATGCCTGGGAGCAATGCCAAGATAGCGCCAAGCAATGCCACTATGGTCTCGTCGATATTATGGAAGGTGCCTTTGGTGATCCAGAGGATAAGCACGAGGAAGAAGATGCCCACTGCCTTGTATTCCTCGGCTTTCATCTTACCCATGGCGTCGAGTTCCTGTTTCAGACGTTCCAAG
>JAGCPH010000054.1 GCA_017645275.1 Bacteroidales bacterium
CATTGAATATCAAGGCCAGAAATGCTCGGCAGCATCACGTGCATATATCCCAGCATCGATGTGGAACGAGGTAAAACAGATTGTCGGCGAAATGCTCAGCACAATCAAGATGGGCGATGTCGCAGACTTCACCAACTACGTCAATGCTGTCATCGATGAGGCTTCATTCGACAACTGCAAAGGCTACATCGACAGAGCAAAAGCCAGCAAGGATGCGGAAATCGTGTTCGGCGGCACATGCGACAAGAGCGTCGGTTACTTCGTCGAGCCTACAGTCATCCTCGCCAAGGTTCCGAACTACGAGTCAATGGCTCAGGAAATCTTCGGACCAATCATCACAATCTATGTGTACGATGACAAGAAATACGAGGAAACACTGGAACTTTGCGACACAACATCACCTTACGCATTGACAGGCGCCATCTTCGCAAACGACCTCAAAGCACGTCAGCTCGCCGACCAGAAGCTCAAATATTCAGCAGGTAACTTCTACATCAACGACAAGCCAACGGGCGCTGTTGTGGGATGTCAGCCATTCGGCGGTTCACGTGCATCAGGCACCAACGACAAGGCTGGTGGCTTGTGGAACCTCATCCGCTGGACCAACCCACGCGCCATCAAGGAAACATTCGTGCCGGCTACCGAGTACGGATATCCGTTCTTAGCAAAATAAATGCTAAATACAAATAAAAAAGGCTGCCGTTGGCAGCCTTTTTTATTTTATCACTCTATATATTAGCTCCTCTCCTGGTCGGGCGAGCCTCATGCGTTGACGCTGTTCTTCTGTTAATTCATAATAAATACGGTCAGCATCGACGGTAAAACCAGCATTTTCAAGAACTTGGGCGTAGTCACGGCCGAATTGGCGGACATGGTCATACTGTCCGAAACAGCGTTTGCGTTCTTCCGGGTCAGTGATTGAAGGGTCTTCCCAAGTGTCGACGTCAGGATTGATAGGAACCATCAAAATAGCCCAACCACCTGGTTTCAAGATGCGTTTTATCTCCGAAAACGCTTTGTTCACATCGTTTACGTGCTCCAACACATGGTTACAGATAACCACATCATATTGGTCATCTGGGAGGTCGATATTGGTGACATCAAGATGCAGGTCAGCAATCGGCGAGTCAAGGTCGGCAGTAGTGTAATCGAGATTTTTCAATGCCTTAAAACGCTTCAAAAAGGGCTGCTCAGGGGCGAAATGCAACACCTTCAGAGGGGCTTCAAAGAAGTTAGAGCGTTGCTTTAAGTAAAGCCATATAAGACGATGACGCTCAAGCGATAAACATTTAGGACACATACGGTTATCCATAGCCTCACCATAGCCATATGGCAGGAACTTGCGGAAGTGTTTGCCGCACACAGGACACTCTACATTGTTGCCTATATAAAACGGCCGAATCAGGAAGCTGAACAGCGCACTGAAACGTATCAGCGTCTGACGCGGAAATATCTTCGTAAACAAAGCAATCAACTTCTTCATAGCAAATTCTTTATCGCAGCAGTCATGTTTGACCACTGATACTTCGTTTTCTCTTCTTTTACACCCTCAACAAACGTGTTATATCTCTCATTTTCATAAAAATCGACCAAAGCATCGGCTATCGATGACGGATTCGGCTCCACCACATAGCCCACTTTGCCGTTCGGGATGATTTCACCCAGCCCTCCCACATTGGTAACCAATATAGGCTTCTCGAAGTGATACGCAATCTGTGTCACACCGCTCTGAGTAGCCGATTTATAGGGCTGAACGACAATGTCAGCAGCATTAAAGTAATACTTTACTTCATCATCGATAATATATTGATTCTTAATGATTACCAAATCACTCAAACCATGTTTTTCTATCTGTTCATGATATGGTTTCGGGTCATCATAGAACTCACCTGCAATAAGTAGCTTTACATGGTGGTTTCGGAGCCGTTCATCCGCAAAAGCATCCAGTAAAAGGTCGAGGCCTTTGTATGCGCGAACCAATCCGAAGAACAACATGTAACGTTGGTTTTCATCCAGTCCCAAATGCTTCTCAGCCTCGTTTCTGTCAATTATCTCACCGAAGTGGTCGTATAATGGATGAGGCACAAAACATTTCGGTTTGTTTTGATTATCAAGCGATTTCACATCGTCCAAAACCGATTTTGAGAGCGTCACAAAGCCGTCCATAGCCTTTACAAAACGAGGTGCGAACATTTTGTCAAGCACCGATTTCTCATGCGGTATCATATTGTGTATCAATCCGATACACTTTGTATGACGGTTCTTTTTAACTATTTTTGCTATCTTGCTGAAACAAGGAGCGAAGAATGACATCCAATATGTGAATATCACTATGTCGGGGTTCTTTTTCCTGATCTCCTTCCCCACCATTATCCAGTTTAACGGATTGATTGAGTTGACTTTACGTTCAACAATGAAGCCTTCAGGAGCCTTAGCGTCGGAATACTGAGTCTTGCCGGGGAACAGTAACGATGGATACTGAAGCCTGAATGTAACCACTTCAATATCAACACTTTCCTTGGCAAACTCAGTGGCAAGTCTGTCGGTGAAGGCTGCTATGCCCCCACGATATGGATGAGATGTGCCGACGATGATTATCCTCATTTCGTTTTATCATTAGACGGATTTTCCTCCGTCTCAACATTTTTCTTATCTTCAGGCACAACAACGGTAACCTTATACCCTATCTTCTGAAATGCCTTTTGCAGCTTTTCAACATCTGTTTTCTCGCTATCATATTGAACAGTAACGAGTTTCGTATTCAGATCAGGGTTTATGGCCTTCACACCTTTCTCGAAACGGATGTTGTTCTTTATCTTGTTGACACAGCTCTCGCAATGTATATCAGGTTCAGTTTTGAACACCACTTCCTGTCTTGTCTGAGCGTTTGCCAAAACAGCCAAAAACGCTGCAAATACTAATAAAACCAGTTTTTTCATATTATCAATATTTTATAAATCTCCATTTTAATCCGATATATCCCATGATTCCGTCGACAGGGCCCCAAATCATGGTGGCATCGAAGTCTGGACCCCATGGGTCTTCCCAGCCCAGGATAGGGTTTTTCTGCTTGAAATTAGTCAGATTTTCGCCTCCTATATAAATGTTACCCCAACGGAACCATTTGGTTATCTGAGCGTTAAGTATCGGATAGGTGTCGAATGTGCCATACGGGTCAGGCAGACGGCCGCCACCATTGATCTGTAATGTCAAGTCAAACTGCCATATCTCGAGCGGAGTCTTGTACGTAGCTGTCACCAAACCCTTGTATTTGCTGGTCAAAGGCTTGTCGCGGAGCACTCCGTTAATGGTAGTCTGCACGTCATTATACCTAAACGCTCCAAGCAGAGAGAAACCCTCGAAAAACGGGTATGTCGCGTCAATTTGGAACGTCTGCGAATATGATTTTCCGTCAAGGTTGTAGAAATGCACCTGATGCGGGTCGGTATCGAGGTCGGTGACCACCTGATTCATGAAGTTGGTGTAGAAATATTCCACATTGATAACCAAGCACTTATCGAAGATATCAATGTCAAATGCCGCACTCGCACCGAAGTTCCATGCCTCCTCCTGTTTCAAGTTATCGTCGATGATAATATCGCGGCTGCTCGCCAGATATGTATGATAATCAAGCATCGGACGTGGCGTACGATAGCCTTTTCCTGCCGACAATCGCAATTTCATAAACTCGGCGACCATCCATTTCGCATGAGCGCGAGGAGTGAAAAACAGGCCGTATAAATCGCTGTAATCGCCACGGATACCAGCCATAAGCACGAGTTTCTCATCAAGATTATAGGTATATTGGGCATAAGCTCCTCCCACGTTCTCATCAGGCGCTTTCACAATGTCGCGCCACAGCACCCAATGCTCGTCATAGCCGTCGTGATTGTACGACAAACCCGTTGATATGCTGTGATGTGGCGTCAATTCAGTCTCAAACATCAGCTGAGCATGGGCGGTGTTATCGTTCACGTCATAGATTCGAGCGCCATAAAGCGAGTTCATTTTGTGATATGCGCCCGACAAAACCAAAGCGATATTAGTGTTTTTGACTTCGTCAAAGATATATGCGTTTTTCACAAATCCCTCGTATCGTTCGGTGCCGATATTTATCTTATATAACGGATTATCAATGGTATTCCGCATCGAATGATGATGTGCTTCAGTAGTCTGTCCCCCATTTCTATCCTCTTTCAACGCTTTCACCAAGGCCTGGAAAATATAATGGTCATTTTTGTAAGTCCAGCGGTTCATCACGTCGAATTGCTGCACTTTCGGCATGTCCATAAAGCCGTCGCCGTTGTCGTCGTGCTCCATCCACATATTCTCGTAATGCGCTAATAATCCAGTACTTAGTTTATCGTTGAAATGCAGATTACCTTCGGCGTTAGCCTCGATTTTAAAATGGCTGTCTAGAAATAGATTCACATCGATTGTCTGGTCGGTCTGAGGCTTCAGATACTCCACATTGATCTGTCCGGTGATAGACTCATAGCCGTTTTTCACTGTTGCCGCGCCTTTCGACACCTGAATCGAATGCATCCATGGGCCGGGGATGTAGCCAAGCGAGAACGGGGCCGCAGCACCTCTGAAAGCAGGCACATTTTCTGTCAGCATTTGCACGTAACTGCCTGATAATCCGAGCAGTTTGATTTGCTTGGCGCCAGTAGCGGCATCGGAATAACTCACGTCGACAGACGGGTTGTTGGAGAAGCTCTCACCGAGGTTGCAACATGCGGCACGACATAGCTCAGCAGTTCCGATAACATCAATGTTTTGGGCACCTTTGGCTTTCATCACCATCGGACGTTGTGCCTTCACCACCACATCATCCAAGTCGATGCCTTCGCTCATGGTTATCTCAACGAAACTCCTGCCGTTCCATTGCGTGGTGTCGTTTATATAGCCCACATATGTTGTAACTATTTCATTTGTTGTAACTATTTCATTTACAGAATCTTGCGGCTTTAGTTCAAACTTGCCGTCTGCATCAGTGATAGTGCCGTTGTTAGTGCCGCTCCATACCACGTTGGCCCCCACGAGCACATTGCCTTTGGCGTCTTTCACCACTCCACTGACCTGCGCTAATGACGCAACCGTAATCAATGACAGCAAAACCGATATTAAAATTGCCTTTTTCATTGCTTAAAAACCTTATTTATTATTTCATTTATCTCTTTTGAAATATTCGTATAATATATTATTGTCAACCCAATAATTGTAATAATGCCAGTTCTAACGACTGCCTCCACTATCTTCATCACTATACTCGCATCATTAAAGTAAATTATAGATTTTGATATATATTCAACTGCTAACCAATTTAGTACGAACATAATTATCACAACAGCAATCACCACCAGCTCTTTCCATGAAAATGGCGATATCTTGGTCTTCCATATTATCAATGAGAGCAAAAGCATATAGTAAATCGAGAATGATATGATTGACGACCAGGCCGCTCCCGTCATTCCCAATATCGGTATCAGCTTATTATTCAATATGATAGCACTAATTGTTAGTACCGCAGTGAATATCAGCTGCAGGTAATACCATTTCGAATAACTCAATACTGTAACACTAATATTTAATGAAGAATTCACTAGTTTGGCAAGTCCCAGGAGGAAAAACACCCATTTGCCATCAACGTATTTCTCTCCGTTTGGCAGCAACTCGAAAAAGAGATCGATGTTAATCCAAATCATGAAAAACACGAATGCTCCCGCTATCAGCTGGTGCATCGAGACGCTCTTGCACATCATCGTAGCTCGTTGAGTGTCATTATCTTTCATCGCCTGCGAGATTATCGGACGTGATATTGCCGACAGCGAACGATATGGCATCTCGACGAGGTTAGCCATATATGCCGCAATGGTGTAAATTCCAGTGATTGCCAGTCCCATCTTGGCAGAGATGAAGAAAGTGTTGATACTCGGGATGATATTGCCGACCACCGCTGCCACCGTCAGAAAGAGAGTGTAATACAGGAAATCTCGGCGTAGCCACTTAGAGATGTGTCCCGGTTCGATTTTGAAACTTATCTTCGAAAGACAGAGTAAATATATGATATTCAACAATGTAGCCACAAGATATGCCAGACAGAGCCCTATCACCATGCCATCCAGACTTATGACACCGGTGATGTACAGTATGTAGTCGCCGAGGGTGAAGAGCCTCACTCCCACCTCGCGCACCATCTTGGGTACAACGATACGCATCAGCACGTTGGCGTTTGTCTCGAACACCGTCATGTACATCATGAAAAACGCCATCGGGATGACGAGGTACATATAGTCGACAAACAGAGGTGACTCGTCGCTGAACTTACTGATTATGAAGTCTTTAAAGACAAAAAACAGTACTGTAAAAATGACAAAACCCACCAATGGAACAATCAGAGTCCAGCCGAAGAAGCCATGGTCGCGGCTTGCTTTGTCCTTGAAATACGGGTAGTAACGCAACGCCGAGGTGTTTGTGCCCAGCGCAGCGAGTCCGGAGAGCAGCAAGGCGGCGTCGGCCATCACACGGGTGAGGCCTATCTCCTCCTGCGTGAGATACTTGGTCATCACGAAGAAGGTGGTGACGAACCCAATGGCAACGCCAAGGTAGTTCATCAACGTACCCTTAATGCTCTGTCGTACTACGATTCCCATCAGTTTTTCAAGATGTTTTTGATGAAGTTACGTGTAGGATAATTCGGGTCGTTAAGCACTTTGTAAAGCTCGCACATCAACGGATAATCGTTTGTATCAATCTGATTATCAATAAGTTTCTTATAGAAAATATCCACAGCTATGCGACCTTCGAGAACCACATTGTCCGACATGCAGTTGTTGAAGAATCCTTTGCCGATGAGCAGTCCAAGTGTACGGTTACGGCTCATATCGTTGAGGGCAGTCAGCGAGAAATCGCCAAATCCGCAGTAATGATACATGGTGCTGTTTTCGCCTCCAAACGTTATTGTCAGGCGGCGCATCTCATTGAGTGCCTTGGTGATAAAAATCGAGCGGAGGTTAGCCGAGTCGAAGTTGGCGTCGACCATTCCGATGACGATGGCGTAGATATTCTTCAAAATCGAGGCATACTCCACTCCCGTGACATCGGTGGTGAAATCGGTGCGGATGGTGGTACCGTCAAAGACATTGGTGATGATTGAATAAAGCTCCTCGTCGGTAGTTGCGGCTGTCAGACCTGTATCCTGACGGTTGATTATCTCGCGTGCGAACGAAGGTCCTTTCAGCGTCATGAACGGATTGAAAATAAATGACTTAATACTGTCGGGGATAATCTGGTCGCCACTTCCAAAGCCTTTTGCGAGGTTTACTAGCAAGGCAGTAGGGTTAATATAATCCTTGTTTTCCTGCAAATAGCCCACCACAGCCGTCGAAGGGATTGCGAGGAAAATCACGTTTGCCTCAAGCAACACATTCTTGTCGTTAGTGGCTTTCAGGTTCTCGTTAAGCTTGCATTTGGGGAAATATATAGTGTTGACATGCATCTTGTTGACCATCTCAATCACTTCATCCTCAATGGATAACAGATATATCTCGTCTTTATTTTTCTGAGCGAGGACATCACCTATTGCTGTGGCGATGGCTCCGCTTCCGATGAAAACAATTTTTCGCATTTTAAAAAAATTTTTGCAAAAATACGAAAAAGACTTTAGACTTTAGACTTAAGACCTTAGATTTTTTTATTTTGATGAAAGACGGTCTTCGGAAACCTCAGGCAATGCTTTCATTTCCGCTTTGAAAATCGAGGCATCGAGCTCATAACCAATCAGAACGATGATGCAGTTAACGTAAATCCAAAGCAGGAAGATGATGATACCGCCGATGGAGCCGTATAACGCATTATACTTCGAGAAATTCGTAATATAGTAGTTGAAACCGGTGGTTCCGAGGATAAACAGCAACGCAAACATTATTGTTCCAGGAGTAAACAGTCGGAACTTCCTGTCTTTATTGGGGTTTCCGAAGTAATAAAGTACTGCTATGGCGACAAGCAGCACGAATACTGTCAGCAGCCAACGCCCTATTTCTATAAGTGTGATTACAAAGCTGTTATAGAAATGAATTTCGTTGAAAAACCAAGGCAATACGTCATTTCCAATGATTATTAATGCAATTGAAGCTAACAACAGCACGCCCAAGATGAGAGTTGTAAGCATTCCTCCACCGTACATGCTGACCATTGACAGTTTTCCGGTATTGTTGACGCTCATGGCAAAGCCGCGGAAGAAAGCCCTGATAGCACCAGAGCTGAAGTAAAACGCCATGATAATACCTATCGACATAAGTGTCCCATGCTGATGCGACATGATTTCGTCGATGGTGTTAATAACCTTTCCAGCTATATTTTGAGGCACCAGTTGTTCGATTGATTCGACCATCATCTCTTCCACACCTTCAAGCGGCAGATACGGTATAAATGTAAAAAGCACCATTACAGCAGGAAACAGAGCCATAAAGACGTTGTATGCCACTGCTGCGGCACGGTCGGTGAGATAGCCTTTGGTGAAGCCTTGGATGAAATAAACCAGCACATCGTAGAAAGGCTTGCCGTGAAAACCCGGGAATGTAAAGCCTTTAAGCCATGCTATTGCTTTGTCTTTCAACGAGATAGCTTTGTTTTTATATTTTTCGATGTCGAATTTCATAGTTAATAAGTCAATTTGCAAAAATATAAAAAATACAATTCCACTTCGGTCGAAATGACATTTTTTTACTATTTTTGCATAAAATTATTTTTGTATGGAAGAACATGTTTCACATCCTGGTGTGGTGGTCGGAATTGGAGAGCAAGACCTTGAAATAGAGATACTTAGCGCGAGCTCATGTGGCTCATGCGGAATAAAGTCGGCATGTGGCATGTCGGAGATGAAAGAAAAGCGCATCACCGTGCCGAGGCCGCAAGACAATGAATTCATTGTAGGTCAGCCGGTTAGCATCATCATGAGTGCCAAGCAAGGCAATAAGGCAGCGCTCCTCGCCTACTTCATCCCGACATTGATAATCATTGTGTTAACTGTGGTTTTGAGTAATCTGATCAAAGAATGGCTGGCGGCGCTTGTCGGAATCGGGGCGCTGGCGGTTTATTATGTGATACTGTATTTTTTCAGAGACAAGTTGAGAGACAAGTTTAAGTACGAAGTCAAATAAGTTTTTGTTTTTAGAGGATTTCTCCATTTCGCTCCATTTCATTACGCTTCAGTCGAAATGACATAACGACGATTGTCACCTCTTTTTTTTGCAAGCTATTTATTTATAACGAGTTACATTTTTTGCAAAAATTCCTTGTTTAATTAATATAAAATTAGTAATTTTGCAACCGCTAAAAATATGTTTTGTTTTATGAGTAACATTTTACTATGGTCCCTAGTGATTCTGGGAGTTTTAGGAGGAGTGGCGGCGGTGATTCTGTTCTTCGTCGCGAAGAAATTCAAGGTTGAAGAGAACCCGCTCATCGACGAGGTGGAATCGGTGCTTGCCGGTGCCAACTGCGGTGGCTGTGGCTTCGCAGGATGCCGTAACTTTGCCGAGGCATGTGTCAAGGCCGCTGCTGAGAAGCAGAGTCTCGCTGGTTTGAACTGCCCGAGCTCCGACATGTCTAAAGTAGCCGGATTACTAGGACTTACCGCTACCGTGGCAGAGCCTATGATTGCAGTGGTTCGCTGCAACGGTACTTGTGAGAACGCACCGTCGAAGGTGCATTATGAAGGAGCCGACATCTGCGGCTTCGCCAACACTTTGTATGCTGGCGAGAACGGATGTCCTAACGGCTGTCTCGGCTTGGGCGACTGCGTGAAGAAATGCCAGTTCAACGCCCTCCACATCAACAAAGAGACTGGTCTTCCTGAGGTCGACGAAGACAAATGCGTGGGCTGCGGCGCGTGCGCCAAGGCTTGTCCGCGCGGTGTCATCGAGATTCGCGCCAAGGGCAAGAACAACCGTCGCGTGTATGTGGCGTGCAACAACGTGGAGAAAGGCGCCATCGCCATGAAGAACTGCAAGGTGAGCTGCATCGGCTGCCAGAAGTGCTTCAAGACTTGTCCTTTCGAGGCCATCGAGATGCGCGGTAACCTCGCCTACATCGACTTCACGAAGTGCAAGCAATGCCGCAAATGCGTTGAGGCTTGCCCACGCGGAAGCATACATGAGGTCAACTTCCCGCCAAGGAAACCGAAAGTCGAAGCTCCTTCAGAAGAAAAAATTGTTGAACAACCAAACGAAAGTAAAGAATAGGTATGAATCCAATTAAGACATTTCCAAAAGGTGGCGTTCATCCGGAAGAAAACAAGCTTTCGTCGGACCAACCCATCATCACATTTGAGATACCGAAACAGGTGATCATCCCGCTCGGACAGTGCTTAGGAGCACCGGCAGAGCCTATCGTCGCTAAGGGCGACAAGGTGAAGGTTGGACAGCTTATCGCCACGGCGAAAGGCTTCATCAGCGCCAACGTGCACTCGTCAGTGAGCGGCACCGTCAACAAGATCGACGAGGTGATGGACCACACAGGCTACCGTAAGCCTGCCATCTTCATCGACGTGGAAGGCGACGAATGGCTCGAAGGCATCGACACAAGCGACACCTTAGTAAAAGATATAACGCTATCAAGCGAAGAGATAGTGGAACGCATCAAACAGCACGGCATCGTGGGTCTCGGCGGCGCCACATTCCCGACATACGTGAAGCTGATGATACCAAAGGACAAGAAAGCCGAATACGTCATCATCAACGCAGCGGAATGCGAGCCTTACCTCACCTGCGACAACAGACTGTTGCTTGAGAAACCATACGAGTTCCTCGTGGGCGTGAAAGTCATCATGAAGGCTGTCAACGCACCGAAAGGCGTAGTCGGCATCGAGGTCAACAAGATGGACGCGGCCAAGATGCTTGACGAAATCGTCAAGAAAGACAAGTATTTCGAGGGCATTGAGATACAGCCGTTGAAGACAAAATACCCACAAGGCGGCGAGAAACAGCTCATCAAGTCGGTGACAGGCCGCGAGGTGCCGTCAGGAAAGCTGCCTATCGAGACAGGCTGCGTGGTGGTTAACGTGGCTTCAACATTCGCCATCTACGAAGCTGTTCAGAAAAACAAACCTCTGGTTTACCGTGTTGTCACAGTGACAGGCAAATCTGTTAAGAAGCCTTCGAACTTCCTGACGAGAATAGGTACTCCTGCCAACATGCTCATCGAGGCAGCTGGCGGACTCCCGGAAGATACAGCGAACCTCATCAACGGCGGCCCTATGATGGGTAAGTCGGTGAGTGTCACCACCTTCCCTACCATCAAGGGAACGTCAGGAATCCTGATGCTCAACGAGAAAGACGCTCAGCCACGTACGGTCAGCAACTGCATCCGTTGCGGCAAGTGCATGCAGGCCTGCCCGATGGGACTGGAGCCGTATCTCCTGAACCGTCTCGCACGTCAGAACAACTTCGAGGAGACAGAGAAACACAATATCATGGACTGCATCGAATGCGGCTCATGCGAGTTCACATGCCCTGCCAACATCCCGTTGGCCGACTACATCCGTTACGGCAAGACGAAGACAGGACAATTAATACGTTCACGTAATCAGAAATAGCTATGAATCAGTTGACAATATCAGGTTCTCCGCATGTTCACGGAGAGTTAAGCGTAAAGAAAATAATGTATTCAGTGATAATCGCACTGATACCTGCTCTGCTTGTTGCCGTTTATTATTTCGGCTGGTATGCGCTGCGTCTGACCATCGTCTCGGTGGCTGCCTGCGTGCTGACCGAATGGCTCATCCAGAAATATCTCATCAAAGGCCCATTGACCATCAACGACGGCTCGGCCGCCCTGACAGGTCTTCTGTTGGCCTTCAACGTGCCTGCAAACCTTCCGATTTGGATGGTCATCGTGGGTAGTGTGGTTTCTATAGGCATTGCAAAGATGTCGTTCGGCGGCTTGGGCAAGAACCCGTTCAACCCGGCATTGGTGGGTCGTGTGTTCATGCTCATCTCCTTCCCTGTCGCGATGACGACATGGCCGAAGGCACAGCCGATCTTCGATGCTGGCTTCTTCGCCGACGCAGTGACAGGTCCTACACCATTGAGCCTTTTGAAGGAATCAGGTGTCGGAACACTAGCAAAATCAGGCGACATGGAGTTTTTGGACATGGTGCTCGGCAACCGTGGCGGTGCTTTCGGTGAGGTCTGCGCTATAGCATTGCTCATCGGAGCCATCTACCTCATCTGCAAGAAGATAATCGACATCTGGACACCGTTGAGCATCCTTCTCACTGTGTTCATTATGACAGGCATCTGCTACCTCGTTGACCCGACACAGTACATCGCCCCTTGGTACCACCTTGTTTATGGAGGTCTCATCCTCGGCGCCTTCTTCATGGCAACCGATATGGTGACATCACCTATGACAACGGGCGGCAAAATCGTTTTCGGTATCGGCATCGGTGCCATCACAGTCATCATCCGTCTGTGGGGCCAGTATCCTGAGGGTGTTTCATTCGCAATCCTTATCATGAACGCCGTCGTGCCGCTTATCAACAAGGCATTCAAACCGAAACGTTTCGGTGTTGTTAAATAATTGTTGAATCTTAAATTTTGAAAATTATGGCAAAGAAAGAATCAACATTAAAGAATATGCTCATCGCCCTGATGGTTATCACCATAGTGTCGGGCGGAGTACTCGGTTTTATCTACGGCTTGACGAAACCTGCCATCGACCAGGTTGAGGCCAACAAGAACAAAGCGGCTATCGAAGAGGTTTTGAAAACCGACGTCGCTATTGCACATATCGAGACTCAAGTCATTGAAGACTTGACCTACAACTTAGCCTTTGGCGCTGACAATCAATTCATTGGAGCAGCTATAAAGACTTATTCGAAGAACGGATTCGGCGGCAGAATCGACTTGATGGTCGGCATGCTTGCCAACGGTAATATTAATAAGGTGTCGGTTTTGTCACAGGCAGAGACACCTGGTCTGGGTGCCAACATGGTCAATGAGAAGTTCAAAGGCCAGTTCGACGGTAAGAATCCTGCCGATTTCAAGCTCAAGGTGAAGAAAGACGGCGGCGATGTCGATGCCATCACAGCAGCTACTATCAGTTCGAGAGCTTTTTCAGAGGCCGTCGACTTGGCAGTGAGAGGCTTCGAGGCCAACAAAGACCAATTCATGAAAGGAGGAAACAATGAGTAACTGGAAAACTTTCACCAAAGGACTTATCAAGGAGAACCCTATCCTCGTCCTTTTGTTAGGATGCTGTCCTACCCTCGCCACCACGACGAGCGCCATCAACGGCATGTCGATGGGACTTGCGACAACATTCGTTTTGATAATGTCGAACTTAGTAATCTCATTACTGAAGAACTTCATTCCTGACAAGGTGCGTATCCCATGCTTCATCGTGGTCATCGCCTCGTTTGTGACTGTGGTTCAGCTTGTTATGCAGGCATACGTGCCAGATATCTACGAGACATTAGGCTTGTTTATCCCTCTTATCGTTGTGAACTGCATCGTGTTGGGACGTGCAGAGGCCTTCGCTTCGAAGAACCCAGTATGGCCTTCAATCCTCGACGGTGCCGGCATGGGCTTGGGCTTCACCTTCGCCTTGACGGTTCTCGGTTCTATCCGTGAGATCCTTGGCAGCGGCAGCATCTTCAACTACCGTTTCCTTGCTGACGACGCACAGACCATCTTAATCTTCGTGCTCGCCCCTGGAGCTTTCATCGCCTTGGGATATCTCATCGCAATAGTCAACAGATTAAAGAAAACTAAATAATAAAGTGCCATGAAAATCATCATCATTCTTATTTCGACAATACTTGTCAACAACGTCATTTTGGCGCAGTTCCTCGGAATATGCCCATTTTTAGGCACTTCCAAGAAGACATCCACCGCTGTCGGTATGGGTGCGGCCGTCATCTTCGTGCTCGTGCTCGCCACATTGGTGACATACCTATTGAACAAATACGTCCTCGTAACGCTCAACCTGCAGTTTTTGCAGACTATAGCGTTCATCCTCGTCATCGCCGCGTTGGTTCAGATGGTGGAGATTATCTTAAAGAAGATAAGCCCGTCGTTGTACACTGCTCTCGGCGTGTTCTTACCATTGATCACTACTAACTGCTGCGTTCTCGGCGTCTCATTGAAGGTCGTCGGCGAAGGCTTCATCTACGGCAACAACGTGGGCGAGGCAGTCATCTACGCAGCCGGTATCGCCATCGGTTTCGCTTTGGCATTGATAATCTTCTCGGGCATCCGCGAGCACATCGACCTCATGGAGGCTCCAGAAGGCACCAAAGGAACACCTATCGCATTGATTACAGCAGGCATCCTCGCCATGGCATTCATGGGATTCGGAGGTCTAGTATAGAGTATAAACCTTTAAAATTATATCAAATGAAAAAATCAAACTTACGTAGATTGCTCATCGTCGGTTTGTTGGCATTAATGGCCAATGTGACGATGGCACAGACCTACACCTATCCTGTTCAGGAAAAACAGGGCTTCTCGGTAAACCAGAAGACCCGTGACGGGATGCGTATCAACTATGAGCTTGGCAGTTTCACTCTCAGCCAGCTCAACTACCGCGGAGAAGAGATGTCGGAGATTGAGATCCAAGGCATCGTTCTTCCAAACACAGAAGGCTGTCCTAACCTGCCTACAGAGAGCCGTTTGATGGCTATTCCGCAAGGCTCAACAGCCACTTTGAATGTGGTTCATGTCGACCGTCAGGTCATCAAAAACGTAAACATTGCTCCTGCCCTTCGCATCCAGAACGAGAACGAAGAGCCGGAGATGGACTATAAGAAGGACATGAAGGTGTATAACAACAACGCCTACTATCCTGAGAATCCATTTGAGGTCAGCAGCTCGTACATCCGTGGTGTCGACGCCGTAACAGTGTCAATCACCCCATTCCAGTACAACCCTGTGACTAAAGAACTCGTGGTTTTCACTAATGTCGAGCTTTCATTGAGCTACGAAGGCGGTAACGGCCATTTCGGCGAAGACCGTCTGCGTTCACCTTACTGGGATCCTATCCTCGCTGCCGAGTTGATGAACTACGACCAGCTTCCTGTCATCGATTATGAAGCACGTATGCAGCAGTGGCTCCGCGACGGTGCTGACGGCGCTGAATACATCATCATCACTCCTAACAACGACGCCTGGGCATCATACGCCGAACAGCTGAAAGAGTTCCGTATGAAACAAGGTATCATCACAGAGGTCTACCGTATCGATGAGATGCCAGCTACCACCACAGCCCAGATGAAGACATGGTTCCACGATGCATACGACAACTGGGAGATCGCTCCTGTAGCCGTGTGTCTGTTTGGCGACCATAACACCAACATGAGCCAGGGTATTCCTGCTGAGACAACAAGTCACCCATACAGTGGCAGCTGTATCACAGATAACTTCTATTCTGACGCAGCAGGCAATGACAACCTTCCTGATATGGTGTTCTCACGCCTCGTGGCACAGAATGAAGCAGAGCTTCCGATCTTCGTAAGCAAACAGATTGATTATGAGACACAACCGAACATGGATGCAGATTTCTATCAGAGCCCTATCACGGCTTTAGGATGGCAGACAGAGCGTTGGTTCCAGTTGTGTTCAGAGGTCTTTGGTGGCTACATGCGCAACCACGGTTACACTCCTCAACGTATCAACTGCATTTATCAGGGAACACCAGGAAACTCATGGTCGTCAGCACAGAATACAGCACAAGTTGTAAGCTATTTCGGACCAAATGGTCAGAATTACATCCCTGCCACTCCATCAGAGATGGGAGGTTGGACTGGCGGTTCACCACAACAAGTCGTTGACGCTGTCAATGCAGGTACTTTCTGGGTACAGCACCGCGATCACGGTCTCGATGAAGGCTGGGGTGAGCCTGCAGTGCGTAACAACCATGTCGACCAGATGAACAACGTGGGCAAGCTTCCATTCGTCATGTCAATCAACTGCGAGACTGGTATGTTCAACTACACTGGATCTAACGGCAACTGCTTCACAGAGAAATGGATGCGCCGCACATACAACGGTCAGAACGCCGGCGCTGTCGGTGTCCTCTCTCCTACTGAAGTGTCATATTCATTCGTCAACGACGCATTTGTATGGGGTGTTTATGACCTCTTTGATGGCGACTTCATGCCAACATACGGTCCATTCCAGCCTGCAGCTCCGATGACTGGCAACTGGATGCCTGCTTTCGGTAACGTGGCGGGAAAATACTTCCTTGCTCAGAGCTCATGGCCATACAATGTTGACAGCAAAAACATCACCTACACCATGTTCACCGCTCACTGCGACGCTTTCTTGAGAATCTTCACCCAAGTGCCTCAGACCATGCCAGTGAATCATATGGATGTGCAGCTCGCAGGTCTCGACCAGTTTCAGATCACTGCTCCTGAGGGTGCTGAAATAGCTTTGACAAAAGGCGAAGGCGCTAACTTGGAGATCGTGGCAGTGGCACAGGCCACAGGCAGCGCACAGAACATAACGATAGTGCCACAAGTCCCTCCTACAGTGCTGCACCTCACCGTGACAGGTCAGAACTACCTCCGCTATGAGGCTGACATCGAGGTGATCCCAGCCAGCGGACCATACATCATCATCAACGAATATGAGCTCAGCAACGCAGCTACACAGATCAACTTCGGTGAAGATGCCGGCTTTGACATCCAACTCAAGAATGTGGGTAACTCACTGGCTTCAGCAGGAACAGCAACACTCACTACAGATTCAGAATATGTGACTATCACAAACGGCACATTCAACTTCTCATCAATAGCTTCAAATGCTACAGAAACAATCAACAACGCATTTGCATTCACAGTGTCGGATGCAGTACTGAACAGAACAAACATTGAGT
Source organism: Bacteroidales bacterium (assembly GCA_017645275.1). GTDB lineage: Bacteria > Bacteroidota > Bacteroidia > Bacteroidales > F082 > Limimorpha. The sequence continues at coordinate 16,885 of JAGCPH010000054.1, forward strand.
TTGTTGTAACTATAACAAGTGGTTCTGACAGCTACGAGAGCCATATCACTGTGAAGGCTTACGCTCCTATTTTTGAGATTGGCAACGTTTCTATCACCGAAATCAATGGTAATGGTAACGGTCGTCTCGACCCAGGTGAGACAGTCACACTCTCATTCCCTGTCAAGAACAAAGGTAATGCTGACTCATGGGCAACCGATGCAACCCTTGTCATCAACAACTCGTTCATGCAGCTCACAAGCGAACCGACAGTGACAATGAACACCATTGCAGCTGATGCTACTACCAATGTGGAATACACAATCTATGTGGGTGCCGCTCCATCAGGATTTGCCGCAAATTACACATTGAACGTAGAATCAGGCGTATACACCGACACAAGAGACTTCATATCGAAGATTGGTCTCAATGTTGAAGACTTCGAATCAGGAGAACTCGATCCGTCAATGTGGGCAAATCACGCAGCATATCCATGGACATTCTGCACCGATGAGCCTTACGAAGGTAATTACTGTCTGAAATCTGGCTCTATTGGTAACAGTTCAGAGACTTATGTCGTGATGACATACGATGTTGCTGAAAATGACTCTATCGCATTCTACTATAAAGTGTCATCTGAATCCGGTTATGACAAGATGCATTTCTACATCGACAATCAAGAAAAAGATAACTGGTCAGGCTCTATAGGGTGGTCAAGAGCACAATACGCTGTAACTGCAGGTACTCACACCTTCAAATGGTCATATGGCAAAGACACCAGCGTGACAAGCGGCAGTGACTGCTGCTGGCTCGACTTCGTGATTCTGCCAGCCGACAGAAGCCTTGCAGTCAGTGCAGGTATCGACATGGAAATCTGCGAAGGCGAATCAGCACAACTCGCAGGCTTCGTCAACAACCAGACATCGATGGAATGGAGCACAGCTGGTGACGGAACATTCAATGATGTTACAATTCCGGATGCTATCTACACCCCTGGTACACAGGATATTGCTAACGGCGGTGTGACACTTACCATCACAGCAAGCCAAGGCACAGAGACCATGTCAGATGATATGACAGTGTCATTCAAAGCAGCAACAACTATCGATGTGATTGTTGGCGCAACAGCCTGCATGGGCGTTATAGATTTAACATACACGTATGTAGTTACAAATGCTGATGGCGTTGAATACGAGACATCTGGTGATGGTATTTTTGACGGTGATATTTACACATTCGGCTCACAAGATATTGCAAATGGTTATGTAGCAATCACCATCACAGCAATTGGATGTGGTGAAATATCAGATCTGTTAGTGGTAAATTATACGGGCGAGGCTTCATTTAATTGTATTAATGAATACAGCACTTGTTCAATTGAACCTATTGAAATCCAATTTGCTTTTGAAAACTGCATGGTCGAATGGACATCAGATGGAACAGGAACAATTAGTTACCTAGGAGCACCAGCAGAACCCACTGTGATATACACGCCTTCCGAGGAAGATTTCAATAACGGTAGCGTAGTTCTAACTGCAGAATACACTGACTGCCAAGGAACATCATATTATCACAATGTGACAGTCATCTTCACTGAGTTTGCAACACCTTCTACCCCAGTGGGACCAACAGATGTGTATAACATGGAAGCTATGACAGAATACAGCGTCGAGGCTAACCTAATGTACGACAGCTATGAGTGGGTGCTTGAGCCGGCCACAGCAGGCACAATGACACCTAACAGCAACACTGTCAGCATCGCTTGGAACATGGATCAGCCTGATACAGAGGTACAGCTCTACGTCATCGGTCACAGCGAGATGTGCGGTGACAGCGAGCCTTCACAGAGCCTCGTCATCAGCTTGACAGGCCACGGAGTGAACGAGATTAGCGCAGCTGAGATCAACATTCATCCTAACCCAACCAACGATATCATCAATGTGAGCATTGAGAACCTCACCGCCAACGTACAGATTACAATCTACAACAGCGTCGGTCAGGCAGTGTACACACAGAATGAATCAGTTGAGAACGGTCTCAACACTGTAATCAACCTTGGCGACCTCTCAAACGGCACCTACATCCTTCAGGTAAGAAGCGAAGAAGGCATCTGGATGAAGAGAATCATCAAGAGATAACAAACAAACTGGCAAACAATGGAAGGAGTACCGGCTTTATTCTATGATCTGGCTCTGATTCTCATCACGGCGGGCATCACCACTGTCATTTTCAAGTGGTTGAAGCAGCCGTTGGTGCTGGGCTACATCGTGGCAGGCTTCCTGATAGGACATTATTTCTCCTATTTCCCTGACATCCACGATGAGGAGAGCGTCAAGACATGGAGCGAGATTGGTATGGTCTTTCTGTTGTTTGCCATCGGTCTTGAATTTTCGTTCAAGAAATTAAAAAAGGTAGGAGGTCCGGGCGCCATCATGGTGCTCACCGAGCTGGTCATCATGTTCACCTCGGGCTTTCTTGTCGGAAAAATGTTCGGATGGCAGAAGATGAACTGCATCTTCCTCGGCTGTATGCTTTCCATTTCCTCTACAAGCATCATCGTCAAAGCTTTCGATGACCTGAAGTTGAAGAAAGAAAAGTTTACAGCCGATGTCATCGGGGCATTGGTTGTCGAGGACCTGGTGGCCGTCGTGCTGATGGTCATCCTCTCGACCATATCTGTCGGCAACAGTTTCGACGGCGGCGAGCTCATCCTAAGCATGGTGAAACTCGTGTTTTTCCTCATCATCTGGTTTATTTTCGGAATTTATCTCATCCCTTCTTTCCTGAGATTAATCAGAAAATTCATGACGGAGGAGACACTGGTCATCATCGCTGTGGGACTCTGTTTTGCCATGGTCATGCTTGCCAACTACGCCGGTTTCTCGTCGGCTCTCGGCGCCTTTGTGATGGGTTCTATCCTGGCCGAGACACTTGAAGCCGACATCATTCACAAACTCATAAAACCAATACAAAACCTTTTTGGAGCCATCTTCTTCGTGTCGGTCGGCATGCTCGTCAACCCGAAGGTTTTGGTGGAATATACATGGCCTGTAGTCATCATCGCACTTACCGTGATGATTGTCAAGACGTTAAGCGCCACTTTCGGCATGCTGATTTCAGGTCGTGACATCCACACCTCGATGAAAGCTGGCTTCTGTTTCTGTCAGATCGGCGAGTTCTCGTTCATCATCGCCGGACTGGGCCTTAGTTTCAAGGTCATCGATGGATACCTCTACCCTATCATCGTAACGGTATCAATCGTCACCACATTTTTCACGCCATACATCATGCGTCTTGCCGACCCGTTGTATAACTGGCTCAACCCCAAAATACCGGAACGTTGGAAAAAGGCCATGACGAATTACTCGGAAGGCTTCAAGGTCAGCGATGATAAGACATTGACTTTCAAGACTTTCATTATAAACCAGTTAAAAAACATGGTTATCTACGGCTGTATCATCTTTGCCCTCACCCTGATAGCATTTTCGGTTATCGGACCTCTCTGTTTAAGGTTTATTCACGGAATTTGGGGCGATGTGACAGCCACAATCATCACATTCTTACTCGTCTCGCCATTCATCTGGGCAATGGCGTTCAAATACAATATCTCATTGACTAACAAGCGTTTAATCAGCAAAACAGCTTTCGAAAGTCATGTCATCTGGGCAATTTTCATCCTCAGATATCTCATTGCGATAGGTCTTATCGTTATGATAATCAGGCACTATATACCGCTCAATTTCTGGGCGGCCATGGGAATAGCGGTTGCAGTATCGTTAATTCTCGCATTCTCTAATGGCATAATGAAATTTTACGACAGGATTGAGCACCGTTTCATGGATAACCTTAACAAACGCCAGAAGCAGGCCTCATTTGTCGTTCCAGAGGTGCTACAGCAGAATTTCCATCTTGAAAAAGCGATTGTCAGCCCGTTGAGCCAAATCGTAGGAAAACAGCTGAAAGACACCGTATTCAGAAGCAAATACAAGGTCAGCGTTGTATGCATCGAAAGAGGTAACAAATGCTACGACTTACCCGATAAAGATATAATGTTCTACCCTTACGACAAGGTCACACTTGTGGGTAACGACGACAATATTAATATGGTGAAGCCGATTTTGGAGGTTGAAGACAGCGAACTCATCCGAGAGCGCGAAGACCATAACATGAGTCTGCACTCGGTGAAAATCTCTGAAAAGAGCCCTATTTGCCATGTCTCGCTGCTTAACTCCATGTTCAAGGACAAATACGATGCCATGGTCATAGCAATCCAAAGAGGCGACGAGTTTGTCTTAAGTCCTTCTGCCAAAACTGTTTTCAATAATGGAGATGTGGTTTGGTATGTAAGTTCAAAGGAAGCAGCGGCAATGATAAAACAGAAAGAAGAAATATAATCCATATAAACAAACAAATATAAACCAACCATGAAAAAACTTAATTATCTGATAATAACATTTGTACTTATGTTATTGACAGTCAATGGCAAAGCACAAACATTCAAGGTAGAGAACAGCACCCGTTCCAACCTTGAGTTAAGCCTTACGATCGACGATTTCAGTCTACAGAGTGAAAGCCGTGGCGAGATTGAGGGCCAAACAATAGTCATGAACGGCATTTTCCTGCCAAATCAGGCCGGAATGCCTAACCTGCCTGTCGTTTCACGTTATGTGGCAATCCCACGCGGCGCCACAGTCAACGTCAACGTGACAAACCAGGTGACAGAGACACTTCAGGATATCGACATTATGCCATCGCCGGAGTTGCCTCTCGATGACGACAACACCCCAATGAAATACTATCGTGATGAGCAGGTCTATAGCACTAACGCCTTCTACCCTGCCCAACCCATCATCACCTCAGAGCCGATGAAGATTCGTGACGTCGACGTGGTGATCTTGAGTGTCACTCCATTCCAATACAACCCTGTCAGCAAGGAGCTCGTGGTGACACGCCAGCTCAACCTCGAGGTCAGTTTTGAGGGCGGCAACGGTGTCTTCGGCGGCGACCCGCGTTATCGCAGCACCGAATGGGAGCATATCATCCGTGATATGGTCATCAATGAGAATACGCTGCCTCCGTTTGATTATCAACAGTTTATAAGAGAAGCCGTGGCACGTGGCGACGACGGATGCGAGTATCTCATCATCACGCCAGATAACGAGGATTTTGTGCAGTTGGCTGACTCTATAAAGGAATTCCGCACACAGCAAGGCATACTCACCGATGTCGTGACAGTCAGTGAATGTGGTGGCAACACCGACACTGCCATACGCAACTATATCATCAACGCATACAACAACTGGGACATCCCGGTGGCGGCGGTACTCATCCTCGGCGACCATAACACTGACGGAACCTATGGCATTGTCTCGCATACTATGAACAACCACCCTGGTGGCAACGGATATAACCCATACATCTCTGACAACCGCTATGCCGACACAGGCAACGACCATCTGCCGGATGTGGTAGTGGGACGTATCACAGGACGCGATTACGACGAGATGTACCACATGATTAACAAGGACCTGCAGTTTGAGCGCAATCCTTCGACCAATCCTGGCTTTTACGACCATCCTATCACAGCTATGGGTTATCAGCGTGAACGCTGGTTCCAGCTCTGCTCAGAGGTCGTTCATGGCTTCTTGGAAAACGAACTTGGCAAACATCCTGTTAGAATCAACGCCATTTATGAAGGCACACCTGGGAGTCAGTGGTCAACAGCCGAATACACTAACAGCGTGGTGAATTATTTCGGTCCCAACGGAACAGGATACATCCCACAGACCATGTCGCACCTCACCGACTGGAGCGGCACTTGTCTGGATATTAACAACACCATCAACTCTGGCTCATTTCTTATCCAACACCGTGATCACGGAGCTGAAGAGCGGTGGGGGGAACCAAGTTACAATATCACTAATATAAACGCTCTTACAAATCAGGACCTCACCTTCGTGATGTCGAACAACTGCCTTACCGGACGTTTCAACTACACTGGACATGAAAACACATGCTTCGCCGAGGCTTTCCATCGCCATCAACACGGAGCATTAGGCCTTATCGCAGCGACCCAGGTGTCGTATTCGTTCCTCAACGACGTCTATGTTTGGGGTGTTTACGACAATATGTGGCCAGAATTCATGCCAGCACAAGGCACTAGTCACCACACATCGTTCGTGCTTCCGGCTTACGGCAACGTTGCAGGCAAATATTTCCTGCAACAGTCAAACTGGATCTCATGGGGCGACGGCCGACAGATCACTTACGACCTCTTCCATCATCACGGTGACGTGTATATGAACCTGTATACCGAGATGCCGCAATACCTTGAAGTGTCAATGCTTCCGGTGATAACACAAGGCGACACACTGTTTGAACTGACGGCTACCGAAGGAGCCACCATCTGCATCACCAGCAACGGCAACATAGCAGCGTTGGCAACAGCCACAGGACAGCCGCAGACCATCGAAGTGACTCCACAAATCGTTGGTAATGAATTGCGTCTGACTGTCACCAAGCAGAATTATTACAGATATTCGCATTCTATCAACGTGATGCCTAACGAAGGCCCATACCTCATCATCGATAACGTTGAAGTGGTCGACAACAATAACAACAACCTGCTCGACTTCAACGAAGAAGCCTCGCTTGATGTAGCGCTTCACAACGTTGGTTTTGTCGACATCAGCGACGTCAATGTGGTGCTGACAAGCGACTCACCATACGCGATAATCAATTCTGGCACAACGACTTATGATGCCATTGGCATGAGTCAGATTGTCAATAAAAACAATGCGTTTACAATCAAACTCACCGACGATGTCCCTGACCAGACAAGAGTTTATTTCGACCTCTCGATGAGCAGCGGAACTTATTCATTTACAGACAGTTTCTACATCATCGCCAACGCTCCGTCGTTTGAAGTGACAAATTTCAGCATTGCTGACGCCAACGGTAATCCTACCGACAGATTATACAAAGGAGAAACATCATTGTTGACGTTTACCATTCATAATCAAGGACATAGCAACAGCAACGGCATACAACACTCTTATTTAACCAATGCTGATTTCATCAATTATCAGGATCTGACAATACAGACCGACGGCATCAACGTCAACGAGAGCATGGATGTCACCTTTACGGTAACTGTGATGAACTATGCTCCAGACGGAGCAATCCTTGAGCAGTATTACAACCTGTCGACAAACGGCTACGCTTTACAAAACAGTTCGGAGATAGCGTTAGGCAACTGCATCGAAAACTTTGAGAATGAAGAACTTAACGACTTATTTGAATGGGACAACACTAGCAGCCGTCCTTGGGTGAGAGACAATAACGATCCATACGAAGGCGAGTATTGCTTCACTGCGACATCTATATCATCAGGCAAGAAATCGACGCTTTATATGGGCGCCGAGACAGAGATTGACGACGTAATCGCATTCTATTACAAAGGTTCTGTCAATGACGATGACGAGTTCTATTTCGAGACAAATTCGGTAAAATACGAGCTTACAGGTGCTGAATGGCAGTATTTCGAATTGCCTATTCCAGCTGGCGAGAATGTGTTTAAATGGGTATTCTCGAGAAAGAGCAATGCCGATGAGGGTTCAGCCTCACTTGACCTCATCAAACTGCCGCCGATGCACATCCAGTTTGACGCTGTTGAAGAGACAACAGCCATCAGCAATAGCGTCGCAATTTATCCTAATCCAGGTAAAAACGTGTTGAACGTCGTTACTTCGGATGACAACACCGCTAAATTGCAAGTATTTGATTTCCAAGGAAGAATAATATTAGAAAAAGATATTACTAACGGCATGACGACCATCAGCACTGAGACATGGCCGTCGGGATTATATTTCTGGAAAGTAGGCAACGAGGCAGGAAAATGGATAAAATCAGAATAAGAAAAGGACTTGACATACATATAAAAGGCGAGGCGGCTAAACGTCTGGAGGTTTTCGAGCCAACGTATTGTGCCATCAAACCTACCGATTTCATTGGTGTTTTGCCCAAGATGCACGTCGAAGAAGGCGACGACGTAAAGGTTGGTACTGTGCTTTTCCACGACAAGAACAACGAGAAAATCGTGTTCACCTCCCCTGTCTCGGGCAAGGTGAAAGCCATCGTGCGCGGCGAGAAACGTGCGATACAGCAAGTCGTGATTGAAAACGACGGCAAAAACGAGGCAATAGATTTTAGCGACATTGACATTCCTATCGAAAAGATGTTACAAAGCGGCGTCTGGCCGATGCTACGTCAGCGTCCGTTTGCAACCATCGCCAATCCTGACGACAAGCCGAAACATATCTTCGTCTCTATGTTCGACACCGCACCGCTGGCACCAGATTATGATTTTATCATTGAAAACCAATTGGATGCATTGACAAAAGGAGTTGAGGTGCTGGCGAAATTGACGGAGGGGAATGTGTATATGAATATTCGTAAAGACGCACGGCCGTGCGTCTCAACATGGCCTCAAAATGTTATCGTTACCGAATTTGAAGGTCCACATCCTGCGGGCAATGTCGGCACCCAGATAAATGCCATATCACCAATAAATAAAGGCGAAGTCGTGTGGTACTGCTATCCTCAAGATGTCATCACAATGGGGAGATTGTTCCTCACAGGAAAGTATGACAGCTCACGAATCGTAGCAACTACAGGTTCGGCGGTGGACGAACCACATTATTATAAAACACGTATTGGGGCTGATTTAACGCATATTTTGAGTGCTGAGGATAATGCCCGCATCATCAGCGGCAACGTGCTGACGGGCACCAATATTACGCAAAACGACGGTTTTCTGTGTTTTTACGACAGTCAGGTTACGGCCATACCCGAAGGCAACCATTACAAGCTTTTCGGCTGGCTGATGCCTGTTTTCAAGCGTTACACCGACACCAACACCAACGGCGACACACGTCCGTACATCATGACTGGGCAGTTTGAGCAGGTGTTTCCGTTCGACATCTACCCCATGCAGCTCATCAAGGCGTGTCTGATAAAAGACATCGACCAGATGGAAGAGCTCGGCATCTATGAGGTTGACGCTGAAGATTTTGCGTTATGTGAGGTAATCGACCCTTCGAAGACGCCGATACAACAGATCATACGCGAAGGACTTGAATTTATCAGAAAGGAGACGATGTGATGGGACTGAGAAACTATATCGATAAAATCAAGCCAAACTTCGAGCAAGGCGGCAAATTTGCCAAATTTCACTCGACTTTTGAGGCGTTTGAGACATTCCTATACACGCCAAACCGTGTGACAAGCAGAGGTGTACATATCCGTCACTATGCCGACATGAAACGTAACATGATTTATGTGCTCATCGCCTTGATTCCATGCTTCCTGTTCGGGACGTGGAACATCGGATACCAGCATTATCTGTCACTTGGCGAAGATGTAACATTCTGGCACACATTCGGTTACGGACTTTTGAAGATAATTCCGCTATACCTTGTAAGCTATATCGTCGGCCTGACCATCGAGTTCACTTTTGCGGAGATACGTCACGAAGAAGTGAACGAAGGCTATTTCGTGACCGGCTTCCTGATTCCGCTTATCATGCCTGTGGAAGTGCCGCTCTGGATGCTTGCCTTGGCGGTGGCTTTTGCAGTAATCATTGGCAAAGAGGTGTTTGGCGGCAGCGGGATGAACGTAGTGAATCCCGCGTTGCTTGCGAGAGCGTTCCTGTTCTTCGCCTACCCTTCCAAGATGACGGGCGACAGCGTGTGGATTGCTGAAAAAGCTGACGCTTACAGCGGTGCCACCCCACTCGGAACCATCTTCAACGGAGGCACCGTCAACGACCTGCCAAGTCTGACAGAGATGTTTGTTGGGACGATACCTGGAAGCATTGGAGAAACATCTAAAATCGCAATTTTAATTGGAGCTATATTCTTGATACTCAATGGAATAGTTAGTTTAAGAATCATAGCTGCGACATTCTTGGGAGCTGTGTCTATGGGATTGTTTTTCAATGCCTTAGGCACAACGCCAGCCATGGAAGTCCCATATTACTATCATCTCTGGATGGGAGGATTTTTGTTCGGCACCTTCTTCATGGCTACCGACCCTGTGACGGCAGCACAGACCAACATCGGAAAATGGATTTACGGCTTTCTGGTGGGAGCCATCGCGATACTGATTCGTGTGGCAAATCCTGGCTATCCCGAAGGAATGATGCTCTCTATACTGCTGATGAACGTCTTCGCCCCTCTCATCGACTGGTGCGTGGTAGCTATCAATATCCGCAAACGCAAGAAACGCTGGGCGGCAGCAGAAAGGAGGACAAAATGAGCGACAGATATATCTTCCGTTACATCATCATCCTGGTGCTGATAGTGTCGGTGCTCCTCTCGGGCGCGGCCTTACTGCTGAAGCCTTATCAGGACATGAACAAGAAGAATGAGCAGCGTATCAACATCTTGAAAGCGGCAGGAATTACTGGCGTTGACAACAAAAATGCCGAGCAGCTTTACAAGCAGCACTGCACTGCCGAGCACGACAGCGACCTACCTTATTATATAATAGACGGCAAAATCACAGTCATCCCGATGCAAGGAAACGGCTTGTGGGGCCCAATATGGGGCTATATCGGGCTTTCGGAAGACTATCAGACGGTGATAGGTGCTGTTTTCGACCACAAATCAGAGACACCAGGATTGGGTGCCGAGATAACTTCTGAGCATTTCCAGAGCCAGTTTTCAGGTCGAAAAATGCAAAAAAGCGGAGATGACTACTCTGTCGAAGTCGATGCGATAGCAGGTGCGACACGCACGTCGGATGGAGTTAAGAATATGATTACTAACACTTTAGAGGCTTACAAGCCAGTTTTTAAAGGCAATGAGTAAGAATTTGAACTTGATAACGGCTCCTTTGCGCAAGGCCAACCCGATCACGGTGCTGATTCTGGGCATCTGCTCCTCGCTGGCGGTCACGGCGAAGCTGAAGCCCGCTATAGTGATGGCTCTGTCGGTGACGGTGGTGACAGCCCTGTCAAACCTCGTTATCTCATTGTTACGCAAGGGAATACCGTCGAAGATACGTATCATAGTGCAGCTCATAGTAGTCGCCACTTTGGTGATTTTGGTAGACCAGTTTTTGAAGGCTTTCATGTACGACGTGAGCAAACAACTCTCTGTGTTTGTTGGACTTATCATCACCAACTGCATCGTAATGGGACGTCTGGAGGCATACGCGATGTCGCACTCGCCATGGGAGTCGTTCCTTGACGGCATAGGCAACGGCTTGGGTTACGGCATGATTCTCGTCATTGTGGCGTTTTTCCGTGAGCTGTTGGGCTCCGGCACATTGTTTGGCTACCAAGTTATCCCGCAAGGACTTTACGATTTTGGATATATGAACAACGGCTTGATGATTTTACCACCTATGGCATTGATAATCATTGGAATAATCATCTGGCTACAAAAACCTGAGGAGGAGAAATGATGGACACGCTAGGACTTTTCTTCCGTTCGATTTTCATCGACAACATGGTTTTCGCATATTTCCTCGGGATGTGCTCATTCCTTGCCGTCTCGAAAAACGTGAAGACCTCATTCGGACTCGGCGTGGCTGTCACCTTCGTGCTAATCGTCACAGTACCAGTAAATTACCTTCTCGACAGATATGTCTTGTCGGAAGGCGCGTTAGCCTGGCTGAGTCCAAAATTTGCCGATGTATCATTAGATTTCTTGAGTTTCATCCTCTTCATCGCCATCATCGCCGCCATAGTGCAGATTTTGGAGATGGTGATTGAGAAATACAGCCCATCATTATACAATTCGTTGGGCATTTTCCTCCCTTTGATAGCCGTCAACTGCGCGATTTTAGGCGCGAGCCTTTTTATGCAGGAGAAACACTTCACCTCTGTGGGTCAATCACTTGCATACGGATTCGGTTCAGGAATTGGCTGGCTCATCGCGATAGTAGGCATCGCTGCCATCAGGGAAAAGATCAGGTATTCGAAGATACCAAAACGCTTGCAAGGCACTGGTATCGCATTCATTATCACAGGTTTAATGGGAATTGCCTTCATGGCGTTCCTTGGAATTAGTTTTTAAAAATGAGCACGACATCAATCATCATAACATCCGTCATCGTTTTCTTAGTCACAGTGCTGATTCCTGTGATTTTGCTCGTTTTTGTAAGAAAAAAGCTTACGCCCAAGGGCAATGTCAGGATAAACATCAACGAGGAGCGCGATTTGGAGGTGAAACCAGGCAATTCGTTGTTGCAGACCCTCGCAGAAGAGCAGATTTTCCTGCCGTCGGCATGTGGTGGCAAAGGCAACTGCGGGATGTGCAAATGTCAGGTCTTTGAAGGCGGAGGCAGCATCTTACCCACCGAAAAAGGCTTTTTCAGCCGCAGAGAGCAGCTTGACCATTGGAGGCTAGGCTGTCAGGTGAAAGTGCGCGAAGACCTTAAAGTAGGCATCAATCCGGCGATTTTCGGCATCAAGAAATACGAATGCACGGTGGTGAGCAACAGAAATGTAGCCACATTCATCAAGGAATTCGTGGTGAAGCTGCCGGAAGGTGAGCATCTCGACTTTCTGTCGGGCGGTTACATCCAGATTGATGTGCCGCAGTGCAACGTGAGATATTCAGATTTTGCTATAGAAGACGAGTATCGCAACGACTGGGAGAAGTTCCACATGTTCGACCTCGTGATGAAGAATCTTGAGCCTCAGTTCAGGGCATATTCGATGGCCAACCATCCTGCCGAGAACAACATCATCATGCTCAATGTGCGTATCGCCACGCCGCCTTTTGACAGGAAACACGGCGGGTTTATGAAAGTCAATCCGGGCGTTTGCTCATCATATATATATTCGCTCAAACCAGGCGACAAGGTCACCATCAGCGGGCCTTACGGCGAGTTCCACATCAAAGACACCGACAAAGAGATTATCTTCATCGGCGGCGGCGCTGGAATGGCTCCTATGCGCTCGCATATCCTCGACCTGTTCCTCACCAAGCACACACAGCGCAAAGTCTCGTTCTGGTACGGTGGACGCTCGCTACGTGAGCTGTTTTATATCGACGATTTCAAGAAGATTGAAGCCGACAACCCGAACTTTAAATTCAACATAGCGCTGTCGTCGCCGTTGCCAGAAGACAACTGGAACGGCTACGTCGGCAATATCCACGAGGTGCTGTTGGAGAATTACCTCAAGAATCACAAAGAGCCTGAGGAGATAGAGTATTATCTCTGCGGTCCGCTTATGATGACGCAGGCTGTGCTCTCGATGCTTGACAGTCTCGGTGTGCCGAAGGAAAACATACTTTTCGACGATTTTGGTGCCTAAATTTCACCCCTAGGGGCGAAATTTTTACCCCTAAAAACGGCACTTTCACCCCAAAACTGGGTGTAAAAAATTTTCATTCACCCCTAAAAACGGCATATTCACCCCTAAATAGGCATTTTTATCCCAAATTTCACCCCACTCACCCCAAAAAATTTTATGGGTTAAAATACTACGTATTTTTGCACCGTTTTTAAAGCAGTAAAGATGGAAGAGAAACGCATTTTTGACATTCTGACGACTTATTTACAGAAACATCCTGACCAGCAGGTGGCTCTCGCCAAGAAAGACAACGGCGAATGGAAGAAATACAGCATCCAGGAATATGTGGAGACGACCAACATCATAAGCTATGCGCTTATCAAGTTAGGCATACAGAAAGATGACAAGGTGGCTATCATCAGCAGCAACCGTCCAGAGTGGAACATTTTGGACATGGCTATCCAGCAGGTGGGCGCCGTCACAGTGCCGATCTACCCTACTATCAGCAAGGAAGACTACTGCGTTGTCATCAACAACAGCGAGGCTAAGTTCGTGATGGTCGAGGGGTTATGCGTTTTGAACAAAATCGAGGATATCATCAACGACATCCCGTCGCTGAAGATGATTTACACCTTCGTGAAACGCGGTGACTACCCTATCTGGGCCGACTTGCTTCAGATGGGTCGCGACAACCAAGATCCTGAGGAACTTGAGCGCAGAAAAGCAGCCGTCAAGCCAACAGATTGTGCCACAATACTTTACACCTCAGGCACCACAGGCACTCCGAAGGGCGTGATGCTGTCGCATTACAACATCTTGAGCCAGATCGAGAACCTGCGTCAGACGCCGTCGCCGACTTCGACACGCGCGTTGAGCTTCCTCCCTATCTGCCACGCTTACGAGAGAACGTTGACTTATCTGTATCAATACCTTGGCATGTCAGTGTATTACGCTGAGAGCGTCGCCACCATCGCCAACGACATGAAAGAGATTCATCCTACGATGATGACATGCGTGCCTCGTTTGCTGGAAAAGATTTATCTGAAGGTAAGACAGTCTGGACAGAGCCAGAAAGGCTTGGCAAAGGCTATATTCTACTGGGCAATGAACCTTGCCGAGCAATACACCGTCGACGGACGCAGCTGGTTCTACAACCAGAAGCTGAAAATCGCTGATGCGTTGGTTTACAAGAAGATACGAGACAAACTCGGTGCTGACTGCTTCGACATCATAGTGTCGGGAGCTGCAAGTATACAACGACAGATCAGTGCATTTTTCTCAGCCATCAAGATGCCAGTGTATGAAGGCTACGGCATGACAGAATGCTCACCTGTCATCTGCACCAGCTCCAACGTGCCACATGGTCGCGAAGCCGGATATGTAGGTCCTGCATTGCCAGGCGTAGAGGTGAAAATCGCTGAAAACGGCGAGATTATCTGCCGCGGACACAACGTGATGATGGGCTATTACAAACAGCCGGAGCTGACAGCTGAAGTCATCGACAAAGACGGCTGGTTCCACACCGGCGACCTCGGAGAGTTCAACCAATACGGCAGTTTGAAGATCACTGGCCGCATGAAGAACCTCTTCAAGACCTCTTTAGGAAAATATATCAACCCAGATATAATCGAAAACAAATTCACCGAGTCAGGATTCTTCGAAAACGTGGTGGTGCTTGGCGAAAACGAGAAATTCGCCGCCGCTTTGATAGTGCCGGACTTCGGATTTTTGAAAGACTGGTGCACAAAACACGAGATCAAATACACCACCAACGAGGAGATGCTCAACATGAAAGAGGTGAAAGACCGTTTGACAAAGGAAGTTCAGAAAATCAACGCTTTCTTCGGCGACACCGAAAAAGTCAAGCGATTCAAATTCATCGCTGATGAGTGGTCAACGGCAAACGGCATCCTCACTCCTACTCTTAAGGTGAAACGCTCTGTTATTCTTGACAGATACAAAGATGTGATTACAAGAATGTATCAGGGAGGGGATTGATTAGTTTAGAGTTTAGAGTTTAGAGTTGAGAGTGTAGAGTTGAGAGTAGTTTTAAAGTTGAGAGTTTAAAGTTGAGACGGTTTGGTGACCGTCTCATTTTTATTTAAAGATAATTGCAAATTTTGTCATAGAGCTGTCGCTTTGGACGAGGGTAAGGTTTCCGTTGTGTTTTGTCATTATTTGGCGGGAAACGCTGAGTCCGATGCCGGAGCCGGTTTGTTTGGTAGTGTAGAACGGCACGAATATCTCGTCTATTTGCCTTAGCGGGATTGGTTTTCCGTTGTTTGTTACGTAAATCACAGTCTGGTCGTCTTTGTTGAGCGCCGCGCTGATGCGGATGGAATTAGCTTCAGCCTGAATAGCGTTTTTGATGAGGTTGTTGAACACCTGAATTATCTGGCCTTCATCAGCATAAACCAGCAAATCATCAGTTTTTGCAGTGTAAGTGAGTGTTACTCCTTGTGCGGCGCAGTTGGCTTCATTGAGACGCAGCACTCTATCGATCAACTCATTGACCATCACAGCCTTACGGACAGGCTGAGCCACTTTGGTGAAGCTGCGGTACGACTCCACGAAACGAATGAGATCCTTGGATGAAGCTGAGATTGTCTCGAGACCAGCTTTCACGTCGAGGTTTTCGTCTTTTGAGAGGGCGTCGCTCAGCGAGGCGATAGGCGCGACGGTGTTCATGATTTCGTGCGTCATCACGCGGAACAGCTTGCTCCACGATGCCTCTTCGTTGATGGCACGGCGACGCTCGAAGACGCTGCGAACACGGTTCAAGGTGCGGTTCAGCTTGGTGTTTTCACGAAAACGGAAGTTCAGCACATCGTCGTCAATTGAATCGATAATATATGCTATTTTGCGGTTGTCGTGCCTTTTGACGAGCCATGCTGTGACGAGGACGCTGATGACGGTAGCAGCCACGATTATCAAGATCCAAATCCAGGTGCTCATATTCCGTATTTTTTGAGGCGGTTGTACAATGTAGGACGACTGATTTTCAATGCTTTAGCCACGAGTGAGAGGTTGCCGTTGTATTTCTTCATCGCATCGCGGATAACCTGCTCCTCTGCATCTTCCAGAGAGACGTTTTGGCGCAAGTTCATCACGCCAAGTAATTCATTATCAGCAATTTGGAAGTCAGAAGGAAGTAAAGTCTCGTTATCCGACATGATTACAGCTTTCTCGATGCGGCTCTGCAACTCGCGGATGTTGCCTTTCCATTGGCAGTTTTGCAATAATTCATGTGCGTCATCCGAGATATTTTTCGCCTGACGGTGATATTTCTCTGCAAAACTTTTGACAA
Organism: Bacteroidales bacterium; assembly: GCA_017645275.1. Taxonomy (GTDB): domain Bacteria; phylum Bacteroidota; class Bacteroidia; order Bacteroidales; family F082; genus Limimorpha. The sequence goes on from JAGCPH010000054.1 coordinate 33,480, forward strand.
AAAGCATTGATAATGAAGCGATTTCGTCGGTACGCTCGCGCAACGGCGGCAGATGCAGCGTCATCGTGTTGATGCGATAGTAGAGGTCTTCGCGGAAGCGGCCTTCTTTGACCATCTCGGCGAGATCCATGTTGGTGGCGCAAATCAGACGTATGTCGACAGGGATTGACTTGGTGTCCCCCACCCTTGTGATTGTGCGGTTTTGCAGCACCCTCAGCAGTTTTGCCTGCTGACTAAGCGGAATGTTGCCAATCTCATCAAGGAATAGTGTGGTGCCGTTGGCTTGCTCGAACTTACCGACATGGTCGGAATGCGCATCGGTGAAGGCACCTTTGACGTGGCCGAACATCTCGCTTTCGAAGAGTGTCTCGGTGATTGCGCCTATGTCGACGCTGACCATTTTCTTTGCGGAACGCGTTGATAATCTGTGGATTTCATTAGCCAGCACATCTTTTCCCGTGCCGTTTTCGCCAGTAATGAGCACGGTGGCTTCGGTCGGAGCGATCCTCTCGACCATGCGATGCAGCTCGACCATCTTTTCGCTGCTGCCCCATTGCATAAACTGCCTGACAGGTTCCTCATCTGCGGAAGCGATGTGACGGTGTTTCTTCGCCGCTTTCTCAAGAGTGTCAATGAGTTTGGCGTTGTCCCAAGGCTTCACGATGAAGTCGAACGCGCCACGTTTCATGCCTTCGACGGCCAGCGCAATGTCGGCATAAGCGGTGAAAAGCACCACCTCGACATCTGAAAAGCGTTTTTTAATCTCCGAAAGCCAAAACAGTCCTTCGTTGCCGGTGTTGATGTCGGTGTCGAAGTTCATGTCGAGCAGCAGCACGTCGGGCTTGAACGTCTGCATGGTGCTGACGAGGCTTTTCGGCGATTCTATCAGCTGGACGTCGGAGAAGCGTATCGGCAGCAGTATCTTTAGCGCGGAGCGGATGCCGGCGTTGTCGTCGAGGACTAGGATTTTCGCTTTAATGAGAGACATAACTTATAAGTTTTTTACTTTTTCTTTGATTTCTTCAAAAATGTTTTCAGCCTCGTCTTTGGGGAGGCCGAATTTTATGGCGAGGTTGACAGCATCGGCTTTGCCTGGATCTTTGTAGTTGCCGTTCACAGATAGGCTATGGAAGCCGCCAAGTCCTTCGCAGGGCAGCACATCGTAAGCTGGAGCCAGTTGCCACAAATCGTTGCGGCGGATAAAAGCGAAGTTTTTCACATGGTCGTCGTGGTTGCCAATGATGAGGTTGAACGCCATCAAGCGAAACACCTTCCAAAGCTCTTTGACGGAATGCGTGAGCTGGCTGCAAGCCCAGAACAGATGACCGTAGTCGGCATTTGGCAGATGGTAGTCGAGGTTCATCAGGGCGGAAAGGCTGATGACATGCAACTTCCCTCCGTCGGCGGTGCGGTCAAAACGCTTAGTTCCGAAATATTTTTCGTCGAAAAGACGGGTCTCGGCCATCTCGATGCCACATTCGCGGGCAATAAGCGAGGTCTCGTATTCGATTTTGCCCACCTCGGGCGGGTCGATGCGGTCGCGGAACTTCACCAGCCACTCGGCGCCGTCATAATGCACAAACACTTTGGGGCGTGTGCCGCCGGATGAGCCTCCACGTCGCCAAGCTTCATCCAAATCTTCGGAATAGTCAGTGTTTAAAACCTTTTGCGACTCCTCTGACATGCGGTCGAGGTCGATGATATCTTGTTCTTCGACAGTGCTGAGGTCGGGATGATATTCCAAAGCGCCGCGTCCACGAGTGCCCACAAACATCAGCTGTTCCAAAAGGTTCAAGGAAGCCAACGACTTGCCTTGCGACCTAAGATAACGGTCAAGGACCAAGGCACTCCAGCCATCCGGAAGGCTGTCGTCGAACACTCCGAAGTTACCGTCGAAAGGCTTAGTGTCGGCGGTGAACAGCTTTGACTCCAATGGCAGATGAAACGGCGAGATAGAGAATCCGTTGCGAACCCAGTCAGAATCGTATTCAAACAAGGCACGTCCCTCCCGGTCCAGAGCCAATCTCCCGACTTTTCGGGCACCAAGCGTCACATCAACTACCTTCTCACTCATTGCGTTTACCTCTCTTTCTGTTATTATTGCCAGCCTCAAGGGCTTCGTCCAAGGTGGAGTATTTATGCGACTCAAACAAGCGGTCGAAGTCGTTCAGGGCGTCCAAGGCGTAAGCGATTTTCAGCAGTCCGTCCAAAGAAATCTTGCCCGTACGCTCGAAGCGGCGGTATGTCGCCAGAGGCAGTCCCGAGCGAGCAGAAAGCCCTTCCTGCGTGAGGTTCATCTCCAGGCGACGAGTTTTTATACGTTCCGCCAAAGCTTTCGCTTTGCCTTCGGGTGATATTGTATCAAATGATAATATATTATCAATTACAGCCATTTTAAAACACTAAATGATTAAATATTAGCATTTGCAAAGATAATAATTATTTTGATACCTGCGGCAAAAAACTAATTATTTTTCAGCGACTTCACTGGATTCATTCTTGCTATTCTATTGCTGCTCAACACGACTACCACAGTCACGACAAGCAAGACTGCCACTGCGCCGATAATGAAGTAATGTGGCGAGAGAGCGACTTTTTCGGCGAACTGCTCGAGCCATTTGTCGGCAACGAAATAGGTGAAGATGCAAGCTAACACTGACATTATCAGCGAGAGTCGCAGCACGTCCCAGGCAAAGATGCGAAGCACGTCGGAGGCTGTGGCGCCGTTGATTTTGCGGATTGCCATCTCCTTGCTGCGGCGGTTCGACTCGTCCCGGACGAAGCCAATGAGGCCGATGATCGCTATCAGCAGGGCGAAGACTGAGCCAATGAGGACGGTGTTGCGCATTTTGAGGCTGCCGTCGTAAGCTTTGCGCATCGACTCTTTCCACGAGAATATCTCCACCTCTTTCCCGTTGAGGGCATCGGAGACAGCACTCGTGAGCTTCTGCATTGTGGCATCGTTGATCTTCTCGTTGGTACGGAAAATCAGGAACGGCAGATACGACTCGTCGTCATCAAGGGTGCCGTAGAACAGCACGCTCGGCCTCTCATCAATATAGACGAGGTCTCCGATGCGGATGTCGCGGTACACGCCAGAGATAGTAAAACTTCTCAGTTCCATTATCTTATTCGCGTCTTCATGACCGGTGATGTTCACAATCTTGCCGACAGCGCCGTCGCTCCAGTCGGCGAACTCGTTCATTCGTTTCACAAAGAGTTCAGAGACAACGACTTCCGACAAATCAGTAGGTTCATGGCCTTCGATAAACTCGATGCCAAGCAGGTCAAAATAGCCAGGAGTGACCTCGTAGCCGTCAGCCACGTTGAAAAGCTGGCGGTCGTCACCAGGAAGCATGATATTGTCGCCACCAAAGCCGATGAAAGGCAGCGAGTTGCTTGCTTCCACGCCTTCAACCCCCTGGAATTGCATAAGTGTCTGAGCCACAATCTTTTCTGTGCCTTTATTACCATTATAAAAACTCATATAATAAAGGTTTTCAGGCTCGTAGCCAGGGTTGGAATTGTTCATTTTACGATATTGCATAGCAACGACGATGACCATCACGGCGATAAAGACGTTGATGAACACCTGCACGCCGAGCAGACCTATCTTCCAACGGCGAGAGTTCTCGGTATAGTTGCGGAACGCCACCGAGACTGGGATTCGCATGTAAAGCTGAGCCGGTACGAAGACCGACACGAGCAACACGAATATCAGCACCAGACTGATGACGAAGACGCTTCGTGGGATGAGCAAGGTTTCGAACGGCACATCCAATAGGTTAATTATCAATCCTTTAGACGCAAAGATAATACCGGCAGCCAACGCCAATGACAGTATCAGATGCAGGAATGCCTCGCGAGCCAGCAGCCAGTGGATGTCGAACGAATTGGCGCCATAGCATTTGCGCACGCCTATCTCCTTCGCGCGGCGCACCATCGACGATATCACGACGAGGATGTAGTTTAGTAGGCTGATGGTTATCAGCAAGGCGGCGGTGATTGTCAGCAGAATCACCATTGAGCGCACATACGATTCGGAGGTGTGAACATCGCTGAAAGGCTCGAGATAATACCACAGCACCGTGCCGTTTTTCTCAAGCTCCTCCATAGGCTGATGCGCTTCCTGCATTCTACGGATAGCCTCGCCAAGTGATTTATAATCAACGCCCTGCTGAAGCTTTACAAAGCCGAAATAACGGTCATTGCCGAACCAGTTTTCAGTGCTCCACGAGGGGAGCGTCACCAACGAGCCCAGGATGCTGAAGTGGAACTCGCCGTTATCGGGAAAGTCTTTGAACACGCCCTCGACGGTGAACTTGCGGTTAGGGTCGTCCTCATTGGAGATGTATTTTCCGATGCATTCTTCCACACCGCCGAGTTTCTTGGCGAAAGTCTCCGACACCACTACACAGAGCGGTTTGGAGAGAGCTTTTGCCGGGTCGCCAGCCAATATTGGGCGGTCGAACACCTTGAAGAAACAGGAGTCGGCAAGTATCATGCGGCCTGAGATGACGTTGTTGTCTTCATCGACGAAACGCTCGCTGCTATAATAAAAGGTATAGCGTGTCGCCTCTTCCACGCCAGGCACTTCGGCTTTGAAGCCAGGGGCGATGGCGCCGCTTGTTTGGGAGAAATCGTGTTTCTCGCCTTGCTGTTCATAATGAGTATCAATAAGATAGATGCGGTCCACATCTTTGTAGAAGCTCTCGTACGACAGCTCGAAGCACACCTTGGCGATGAGGACTATGCCGATGGCGAGGCCGATGCCAAGGGAGAGAATTTTAATTAGGGTGTCTTTAAATCTGGTCATAATATTATTCTTTTTGCAAAACATCAACTGGATTTGTCTTTGCGGCGCGAAGGGTTTGCCAGAGGACGGAGCCAAAGGCCATCAACAATGAGATGAGTACGGCAACGACAAAAATCCAATTGTAATTTTCGAGTTTGACGATGAAGCCTTCGATGTAATGTTGGGCTGCCCAGACAGCTATCGGGACACCGATGACGCAAGCCACCGCGACCAAAACCATGTATTCCTTGACGGTGCGCCAAGTCTCGCTGCTGACAGTGCCGCCAAACACCTTACGCACGGCAATGCCCTTGGCGTTTTCTCCTGCGTAATAGGTGCTCATCGCGATAAGTCCTAAGAGCGAAATCAGTACGGCGAGAAGCATGAAGATTTCCATAAGACGCATATTGTTTTTGGCGGGCTTCAGTGCATCGCGATAAAAATCATCAATGAAACCGTCAGCGACTTGTTGCAACAATTCACCGTCACGCCATTCATCAACCACCTCATGAATGGCTTTCTTGGCTTCGGAATGGTTGCCTTCGATTTCCATCACGAATCCTCCATATCTGATGTCCTCCGCCTTCATGATGCTGACAATCTGGTACTCTTCCTCCCCCATATTGCTTGATGCGACGGGAAAATCGCGAATCACACCGGCCACCTGCTCGCAATTGTTTGTCCTTTCTCTTAAAACAGGGATGTCGTGATCCTCCTCGGTCAGCCCAGTGGCGGCAAAGGCACGCTCGCCGAACCACACCGTATTATAAAGCGGAGTCTGGTAATCTTTAATTATTTCAAAGTCAAACATTTTGAAAGCTACGGTATCCATCTGTAGATGGTGATATCCGATATTCTGTCCATCGCGAGTCAAACTGTATTGTCCACCAAATAAGCATCCTGGAACGTATCTGCTTCGGCCCATCTTTTTCACGCAAGGCAATTTCTCAAGTCTTTCATACAAGTCGGACTGTGGCGAAGAGCCAAATACGGATAGATAATACAAGTCTTTTGTGTTGCAGTGCATCGGGCGGTTCAATGAGGTGCGATACTGCGCCTCCATCACGATGGACATAGCGATGAGGAAGACCGCCAAGGCACTTTGGATGACGATAAACACCTTGTTGAACACCATTTTTGTATTGCGTCGGAAAGTGCCTTTCACCACATCGATAGGCTCCACACGGCTGGCAAAGAAGGCCGGAATGATGCCGTTCAAAACACCAACCACCACAATAACAGCCAGATAAGCCAAAATATAAGATGGTTTCATCTGCACTTGAATCGGGATATCCGGATTATTGAGCAAGTCATTGACCGAAGGCGCAAACAGATAGGCCAACAACAATCCAAGGCCAAAACAAACCAACGTAAACACCAATGATTCAGCGATATACTTCCAAACAATCTCACACTTCTGCGCTCCCAGCAAGCGGCGCGTGGCCATCTCCTTGGCGCGTTTTCCCGTGAGGGCAAACGAAAGATTGATGTAATTGAACACCGCAGAGAGTAACAGCAACAGTCCCACGATGGCCAACATTTTCAGCGTTTTCAGGTCGCCATGCTTCAATTGCTTATTAGCCCCACCAAAGTCCTTAAAAAACAATTGGTCGAAGCGGGTCATGTCCAAACGTTCGAAAAAGGCCTGACCGTACATGTCGGGATAAATCTCCTTGCAGACCTGCTCCACCTTGTCGTAAATCACTTGCGGATCGATGCCTTCGGCAAACTTGATGAAAGGAATGGTCGTGCCGTAGCGGTCGTATGGCATGTCCCACGCGACCTTGTTGATGCGGTCATGCTCATTGACAATCACATCCACAGGAGGAAACACCGTGTTGGTGAAATCCTCAATGGTGCCGATGATTACATATTTGTCAAGAATCAAGTCGATAGTTTGACCGATCTTCAAATCATATTTTCTTGCAAAACTCTCGCTCACAATGATATTCGAAGGCACTTCAATGCCTTCCGGCCTTCCTTCGACAAATTTGAAGTAAGGAAACATCGTGAAAAATTCTTTGCTGACGGCGGCGTATGAAACTTCAACCTCTTCGCCATTGACCAGCATCGTGGGTGGATTGGCCTCGTTGCAATACCGAACGGCAAGTTCCACCTCGGGCACACGGTCGGTCACCTCATCCACGAAAGCGTAGGTCAAGCCGAGATAGCCCGGCATTCCAAAAACATAAATGTTTTTGCGGTCGGGGCTTTCGCGCGTGATGCTGTACTGCTGCCACGCATAGCTGCCGATGATGATGACGAAAGCAAGGCTCACGGCCAAGCCCACCGCTTCGATGGCGGTATAAAGCTTGTTTCGGGATAAAAATTTGATGTAGCTGTTCATATATTAACTATCTTTATTATTTTTGCAAAAAAATTGGCTTATGCAGATTCTTACTGAAAAAATATCAAGGGAACAACTTAAAGCGTTGGCTGCCAATACTTTTGTTGACATGATAAAATGTGTTGCCGATGTCGAGAAAGGACTCCTCGCTGTCGATGCCGAACTCCATGCCGACTTGGAATCAATGTTGCTTGAGAACGGTTCAGAGCAGGATAACCTCTGGGGATTCAACCTGTATCCTGAAGAGACGGGAGACGATTTCATTGAATATGACTCCTTGATTAACATCCGTGCCTGGCAGGGAAATCGCAGCCGTGATGTTGAGAATCCGGAAGTTAGAGAAAGAATAAAAGACATCGTTTCACAATTTGTTGAATAATGCAGCACGAAACCCTCAGTAACGGAGCATGGTCTGATATGCCACTTGCCAAACAGATGGCCAACATCGGAAGCGAGACTTATCGCGCCACCAAATGGCTCGCCAAAGGCCGTCGCGACAACGCCGAAAAAGCCTTTGAACGGATGCAGGAGCTCGTTGACCTCACCATCGCCTATGGCAGACACGGCTCTCCAAACCGCAAAGCCCTTTTGAGGGAGCTCTGCCGGTTCAGAGAGCTTTACTGCGGTGCTTTCCTCTCTAACGACATGGAAACGCTCAACGCCCTTAACCATTATTTGGATTGTTTTGCACATATCAATTAGTTTCGTTTTCAAGCCCTAACTACAGTTGTGCCAGCACGTCCTCAACAACCTTGCCGTCGAAGAGGTTGATGATGCGGTCGGCGTAGCCGGCGTCGCGCTGCGAGTGGGTCACCATCACGATGGTGGTGCCTTCCTTGTGGAGGTCGGTAAGGAGGTCCATCACCTCGCGGCCGTTCTTTGAGTCGAGGTTACCGGTAGGCTCGTCGGCTAGAATGAGCTTCGGGTTGGCGACGACGGCGCGAGCTATGGCGACACGCTGCTGCTGACCGCCCGACAGCTGCTGCGGGAAGTGCTCGGCACGATGTTTGATAGCCATGCGCTCCATGATCTTCGTTACGCGTTCTTTACGCTCGGCGGCAGGGATGTTCATGTAACGCAGCGGCAGCTCGATGTTCTCATACACGTTGAGTTCGTCGATGAGGTTGAAGCTCTGGAACACGAAGCCGATGTTACCTTTACGGAACTTGGTGCGGTCCTTCTCCTTGAGGTCGCCGACCTGCTGTCCGAGGAGCTCGTAGTTGCCTTCCGAAGGGTTGTCGAGCAGTCCGAGGATGTTGAGCAATGTTGACTTGCCGCAGCCCGAAGGGCCCATGATGGCGACGAACTCGCCGTCGTTGATTTCGAACGAAACGCCGTTCAATGCGAGGGTTTCAATGTCTTCCGTACGGAAGATCTTCACTAAGTTTTCTACTTTAATCATAATTTTAAATATTTAAATTGTTTAACGATATTTTAATTTCATTCTTTTTTCAATGCCATGACAGGATTCACTTTTGCCACTGACACTATTTGCCAGAGAACCGAGCCGATTGCGATGATGAACGACAGCACTGCTGCGATGGCGAATATCCACCAGTACGTCGGGATGCGGTAGGCGAAGTCCTCGAGGTAGCGCCCACAGAGCCACACTGCGATAGGTATTGCTAACGCATTGGCTATCAGCATCATAATGATGTATTCCTTGAGGTTACGGCGAATCTCGCTCTGCATGGTGCCGCCAAACACCTTGCGGATGGCGATGCCCTTCTCGCGCTCGGAGGCGAAATGGGTGCTCATAGCGACTAAGCCAAGCAATGCCAGCATCACCGAGATGCCCATTATCAACTCGATAAGGCGCATCTGGCGTCGAGTCTTGTCGTATTTCTTGGCAATGACATTCTTCACAAAATCGTTATTGTAAGGCTCCACATAGGCACCAAAGACGGTTTTGCAATGCTTCTCATACACTGCATCGATGGCACGTTTTGCCTCGTCGTGATTACCAACAATATCCAACAGGAAATGAAACGGTTGGGGAAATAACCAATGACCGTTTGCAAAGACGATGGAATAATCTTCATCGGTGGCATGGAGCGCGTCAAGCATATTGAAATCCTTGATGACACCACAGATATCTTTGACTCCCTTACCATTTGCCCACGACATAATCTCATCGAAGTTGTAATCGCCGTAAGGCAATCCTGTCATACCTACAACGGTGCTTTCCGTTATCCAGCCGCTACCTTCCTCGGGCTCATGGAACTTTTCCACCACCTGAAAGCCCAACATCCTGAATGCCGCAGTGTCGCATGTGAAGAAATTGACATTTGTTGTATTAACCGACTCTCCTTTCTTGGCCATGAGTACTGTAAAAGATGTAAAAGTCGGAATACTGTTTGTTTTTGCCAATTCCTTAACACACGGCAAAGCTCGAAGGTCGTCGGCAAAGGCTTCACTTTGTCTGGAAACGTCCAATTTCGAACTGATGAAATAAAGGTTGTCGGTATGTAGTCCGATGGGTCGCTCCACCATGTGACGCATCTGAAGTTCCATAGTAATGACCAACGCAATCAGAATAATCACAATCACATTCTGCAAAACTATGAAAACCTTCGACAAGGTCTTTTTCGAATGATATTGGAAGGTGCCTTTCACCACGTCGATGGGACGGATTTTGGCGATAATAGCTGCAGGCATAAATCCAGCCAACAGCGAAACAGTTATTGTTATAAGCAGATAAGCGACGACATAACTTATTGAGAATGGCACCTTTACAGGGATATCGGCTGCCAACAGACGGTTGATTCCAGGCGACATGGCATGAGCTATTGCCAAACCGACCACAAAACAGCACAAGGTAAATGCGAACGACTCGCAGAGAAATTTCCAGATAATATCGGACCTCTGCGCTCCCACAAGCCGCCTTGAAGCCATCTCCTTGGCGCGTTTTCCCGTAAGGGCGACGTTAAGATTCACATAGTTGATGAGAGCCGATATCAGCAGCAAAAGCCCTATCACAATCATTGTTCGAAGCATTGACCTGTCACCTTGTTGCAAGTGAATTTTTGTTCCGCTGAAAAACAGTTCATCCATACGGAACATGGAAACACACTTTTCCTTGAAGAAAACAGTAAACTGTCCGCCGTATGTCTCCTTGCAGATTGCAGTGATTTTATCATTCAGCAGCTCGCGGTCGGCATTAGGACTTACCTTCAGGAAAGTATGGATATAAGTCATATTATATATCGGATACTCTCTGAATGGTTTCACATTCTTGCAGGTCGCGATATTAGCGATTAAATCGGCATCCAGCAACAGTGAGCTGCCCAAGGTGGAAAAAACGCCCGCCACATTCAGGGTGTCTCCCCCTGCAATCAGCTGACGGCCAATGATTTCGTCTTCTATTTTTGAAGCTAATTTCTCTGAGATGAAGGCAATGTTGGATTTGGTAAAGTTGTCGGCATCGCCTTCCTTAAATTTTACAGGGAAGAAATCGAAAAATTCGCGGTCGCAGTACAAATAATCACTTACATACAACTCGTCTCCAATTTTGATAGACTGTTCTTTTGAGAATGAGAAATGTGTCACGCTTTCCACTTCGGGCAGCTTGTCGGCGATAAGCTCCTTCATACCGTAGCCGTTGGTCATTTGATCGGCACCAACTGC